>JABWBP010000032.1 GCA_013360445.1 Calditrichaceae bacterium
TAGATAACCCGGAATCTTGACCTCCTTTCTGTTAAATTGAGTTGAATTTAACAAAAGGAGGTCTCATTTTAAAGTGCCTAGTAGCATGGGGAATTTCTGCGAATGCAAAAATTGCTGATTAAATGATTGACATGAATTTATTTTTTTGTTTTATTTATCGGCTCGAAATTCATAAACTGATGCAGGAGAATGTATGAAAAGAACTTATCAGCCCCATAACCGGAAACGCAAGAACAAGCATGGGTTTCGGGAAAGAATGGCTTCCAAGAACGGAAGAAAAGTTCTATCCCGCAGACGCACGAAAGGCAGAAAACGTTTAACCGTTAGTGGATAACTCCCCCCGGAAGTTGCGCTTCGGCCTTCCCCGCTCGGCGCGGTTAAATCGCTCCGCGGAAATTCGGAAAGTCTTACAAAATGGCGCCAAGCTCACCGGAAGTTCGATCAACCTCTTTTTCATGCCGGCGGAGCGGGGGCGGTTTGCGGTTGTAGTTCCGAAAAGAGTGGGCAACGCCGTCAGGCGCAACCGGATGAAACGGTTAGTTCGGGAAATATATCGCACTCGCCCGGATTTATTTGCCAATAAACAGGTGGTTTTTTTCGTCAAAAGATTCAACCGCCGCTATGATCGCATAGAAAAACAAATTGTTCAAATGTTGTCCCGGGGATGAAGCGCCGGGGGCTTCGATTCTTTTATCCGGCGCGCGCTATTTCCCGAATCATCCATCATGCCGCCGCTTCCGCCATTCCCGTGCGTTTCAACCCATTTAAGTAAGGAACAAGAATGGATAGCAGATCAGTAATTGGCTTCCTCCTGATTATTTCATTGACCTTTGTCTGGCTTTGGTACAACCAATCCCAAATGCCCCAGCGGCCGCCGGCGGATAGCACCGGCGTCGAGCAGCCCGCCCGGCCGGATAGCGCCAGGATGCCGGAAAAGCCGGCCCCGGATTTATCGTCCGCGGGGCGCCCCGGCGCTCAACCGGCGGCTCCGCTTCCATCCCCGGCCCCTTCGGGTATCCGCTCCGATTCCGCCCAGCGCGTTATCTCCATCGAATCTTCCCTGCTGCTGGCGCAAATTTCCAATCGCGGCGGCGGGCGGCTTACCGGTTGGACTCTCAAAAAATATGATTATTACCGGGGAGGCCAGGTCGATCTGGTTTTCGAGGAAGCTTTTTTAACCATCGAAAAAAACGGCCTGGAAGTAGAGTTCATGGACCGCGACGGCAAACCGGTGCGCCTGACCGATTTTGACCTCTTTAGCGATTTTACCGGGAATTCCGTTATCCTGGATGAAAACACCCCCACCCGGGAAGTGGAATTCTATCTTCCCGTCGCGAACGGCAGAATTGTGAAGAAATATATCTTCTACAATGATAAGTATTCCTTCGATATGATTATTCGCTTCGAGGGATTGCAGGACTATGTAGGGCCGCAGCGCTGGTATTCCGTGAAATGGGAAAACGGCCTTCCCGCCACGGAAGAGAACGTTGCCGAAGATTATGATTACGCCCGCGCCTACGCCTACCAGAACGGGGAATTGAATGAATACGACGTCTCCAAAGGAGAGAACAAGCCGAAATTCCTCTCCGGCACCCGCACCGATTGGACCGCGATTCGCAACAAATACTTTTTGGCCGCTATCATCCCGCACCAACCGCAGGAATTGAACGTGGCGCTCTCCGGGTACGGATTTGAACACGAAGAGCATCTCATTAAAGCCTACTCCACCTCCCTGGGAGTCAATTTTCCCTCGCCCCTGCCCGCTTTTCACGCCGACACTTTTACGGTTTACCTGGGGCCCTTAGACTATGAAGTGGTAAAGCGCTACGACGCTAACTTAGAAAACCTGGTAATGAGCAAGGGGTACGAGCAATACCTGCGCCCCATCAGCATCGCCATTTTGTGGGCTTTCAAGCGCCTGCACTCCCTCATCCCCAATTACGGCCTGGTGATCATCATCTTCTCGATCCTGATCAAGATCATTCTCCATCCGCTCACCAAGAAGAGCTATCAGTCGATGAGCGAAATGCAATTCGTGCAGCCGGAAATGGCCAAATTGCGGGAAAAGTATAAGAGCGATCCGCAGCGGCTGAACCGCGAAATGATGAAACTCTATAAAGAGCACGGCATCAATCCCCTGGGAGGCTGTTTGCCAACCCTGCTGCAAATGCCCTTATTATTTGCGCTGTTTATCGTTTTTCGCTCCACCATCCAGTTGCGCGGGGAGCCTTTTATGCTCTGGATTACGGATCTCTCCCGCCCGGATGCGCTTTTCCTGGGAGGCATCACCCTGCCGTTGATCGGCCAGAGCATTCACGTGCTGCCCTTCCTGATGGGCGCGACCATGATCTGGCAGTCCAAAATGACCATGACCGACCCCAAGCAGAAGGCTATGATCTATCTCATGCCGGTATTCATGATCTTCATCTTTTATTCACTCCCCTCGGGGCTGAACCTTTACTATGCGATTTTTAACCTGCTCAGCATGGCGCAGACCCATATGATCAAGAAAAAAATGCACCCCGGCAACGGCGAGAACGGAAAAATTGCCCAGGAGCCGGAGAAAGCGGTTCCCGCGAAGAGCCGCGCAGCCAGGGTTTCCAAAAAGAAGAAATAAACCGCCGGCGTTGAGCAATAGCTTTGAATGAAATTCTTACCGGAGAACGATACCATTGTAGCGCTCTCTTCCCCGCTGGGAAAGGGCGCGATTGCGGTGGTGAGGGCCAGCGGCAGGCAGTGCCTGGCGATCGTTAATCCTTTGCTGAAAAAAAAACTTGCGCCTGCTGACGCCCGGCGGGCTTTATTTAATGAATTCTATAGTTCCTCCCCCGCCCGGATTATCGACCAGGTCGTTACTACCTACTTCAGGGAACCCGCCTCCTACACCGGCGAAGACCTGGTGGAAATCAGTTGCCATTGCAACCCGTTGATCATCAACCGCATTATCGAAGCGCTCGTGCAGTCCGGGGCGCGCGTTGCCGAACCGGGAGAATTCACCTTCCGGGCTTTTATGAATGGG
Organism: Calditrichaceae bacterium; assembly: GCA_013360445.1. Taxonomy (GTDB): domain Bacteria; phylum Calditrichota; class Calditrichia; order RBG-13-44-9; family J075; genus JABWBP01. The sequence continues at coordinate 3,020 of JABWBP010000032.1, forward strand.
AAAATGGACCTGTCCCAGGCCGAAGCGGTTGCGGAGATTATCAACGCTCGCACCCGGCAAAGTCTGGCGCAATCCATTCGCCACCTGGAAGGGAAGTTTTCAGAGCGGGTTCACGAGATCAAAAACGACATTCTGACCTATCTTTCCCTGTTAGAGATCAACCTGGATTTTTCGGATGAGGGTATCGAGGTTTTGCCTCCGGAGGTTTTACGGGAACGAATTACACAAACCGTTCGGCGGGTGGAGCAGTTGCTCCATAGTTACGATTACGGGCGGCTGCTCCAGGAAGGGATCAAGCTGGTGATCCTGGGTAAACCCAACGTGGGGAAATCCAGCCTGCTTAACGTGCTGGTGGAGAGAGAACGGGCGATTGTCAGCGAGATTCCCGGCACCACCCGGGACTATATCGAAGCCAGCTTAGAGATAGACGGCCTGGCAGTGCAGGCGGTCGATACCGCGGGCATTCGCCAGACCGGGGACGCTGTCGAGGCGATTGGGGTAGAACGCGCCCTGGCGCTGCTGCCCTCCGCGGACATCGCCCTGTGTCTGTTCGAGAGCCACCGCCCTCCCGGCCCGGATGATGAAGTATTGGTTGAGATCGTGCGCGAACACCGGGAAGAGGTTAAGTTTGTATTGGTGTTAAACAAAGCCGACTTAGGCGTTGACCCGGCAGCGGAAAAGGCGCTGGAACCATTGGCGCTCCCGCTGGTTCATATCTCTGCCCGCACTCGCCGGGGGGTCGATGATCTCAAAAAGGCGATCAAGAAACAATTGTTCGAAGAGGAAAGCCTGGAGTCGGAAGAGATCGTGGTGACCGGCGCCCGCCACAAAGCCGCCCTGGAGCGTACCCGGGAAGCGTTGTTGAATGCCCTGGGGGCGGTGGAGCAGCGATCCACGGAAGAGATCATCGCGGTGGACATCCGCCTGGCGCTGGATCGGCTGGGAGAAATTACCGGGGAGACAACCTCCGAAGACGTGTTAAACCACATATTTGCTAACTTTTGCATCGGCAAATAGCGTTTCACGTGAAACGGATCCTTTTTGGAATGCCACATTTACCAGGTTCATGGGTTCACCAAAACCTGATAACACAAAACGAGGCGAAAGCCCTATGGATAGATTTGACGTGGTGGTTGCCGGGGGCGGTCACGCCGGCATCGAAGCGGCGCTAACCGCCGCACGGCTCGGCCTGAAAACCGCCCTGGTAACCTTGAAAATAGAGACGATTGGAAAGATGTCCTGCAACCCGGCCATCGGCGGGTTGGCCAAGGGGCACCTGGTGCGGGAGATAGACGCCCTGGGCGGGGAAATGGCCAAAATTATCGACGCGACCGGCATCCATTTCAAAATGCTGAACCTCTCCAAAGGACCGGCGGTGTGGTCGCCCCGCGCCCAGGCGGATCGCATCGCTTACATGAAGGACGCCCAACGGCGTGTGTTGGGGCAGGAAAATTTATACACCATCGCCAGTTCGGTGAGCGGCCTGGCGGTCAAAAACGGGAAGGTGGCCGGCGCGGTTCTGGAAGATGGGAGCACTATCCCCTGCCGCGCGCTGGTGCTCACCTGCGGCACTTTTCTCAATGGCCGCATCCACATGGGATTGACCAACTTCGAGAGCGGCCGGGCCGGAGAGCAGGCGGTGAAAGGGCTGACCGAAACTCTCACGGACCTGGGATTTATCTCCGGGCGGCTGAAGACCGGCACCCCGCCCCGGGTACACATCAACAGCATCGATTTCAGCAAGGTAGAGGAACAGCTTCCGGACAATCCCCCGGTTCCCTTCTCCTTCGACACTGAAAAAATCGAACGCCGGCAGCTCAGTTGTTATATCACTTATACCAATCGGAACACTCATGATCTGCTCCGCACCGGCCTGGATCGCTCACCCATGTTTACCGGGGTCATCAAAGCGGTGGGGCCGCGCTACTGCCCGTCGATTGAAGACAAGATCGTGCGCTTTGCCGATAAGGAACGGCACCAGATATTCCTGGAGCCGGAAGGTTTCGACAACCCGGAAGTTTATGTGAACGGATTTTCCACCAGTCTCCCGGCGGACGTTCAGGAAAAGGCGATTCGCACCGTGCCGGGCCTGGAAAGCGCCCACCTCATTCGGCTGGGGTACGCGGTAGAATATGATTTCTTTCCCTCCTACCAGCTTCATCCCACCCTGGAAACCCAACTGGTGGAGAACCTGTTTTTTGCCGGGCAAATTAACGGCACTTCGGGGTACGAAGAGGCTGCCGCCCAGGGAATCATGGCGGGGATCAATGCCGCCCAAAAATTATTGGGACGCCCCCCGGTAATCCTGGACCGCTCCGAGGCATATATTGGAGTTTTGATCGACGACCTGATCAACAAAACCATCCTGGAGCCTTACCGGATGTTCACTTCCCGGGCGGAATTTCGGCTGCTGTTGCGTCACGATAATGCCGATTTGCGCTTGATGGAGATCGGGCGCGATAGCGGTCTGGTGGGAGAGCGTGCTTATGAGAAAATGCTGCGCCGGAAAGAGGAGATCGAGGCGTTGACCGGGAAAGTTCGCAGCACTTCGATCTCTCCCGAAGCCTTCAATCCCTATGCGGAAAACGCCGGCAGCGCCCCGATCGAAATTCCCACCCCCATGCTGCAACTGGTTCGCCGTCCCGAAATATCCCTGGGGGAATTGCTGACCATGATCCCGGCAGAATCGAATGGGGATTATTCCCCGGCGACGGTTGCAGAAGTGGAATTTGCCAGCAAATATGAAGGATTTTTAAAGCGCCAACAGGATCTGGTGGACAAGTTCAAGCGCATGGAGAACACGGCGATTCCGGAATGGATCGACTACGACGCCATTCCCTCTCTCTCAGCAGAAAGCCGGGGCATGTTGAAAAAAGTGCGGCCGCGCTCGCTGGGGCAGGCGGCGCGCATTTCCGGGGTGCGGAATAGCGATCTCACCATCCTGATGGTCTATATCGAAAAGGGGCGCTACCGGCAGGCGACCGTTTCACGTGAAACGGTCGCCTGAGAAGGCGTGAAGGGTGCAGAAGCGTTTCACGTGAAACAGTTGCGCGAGTTAGCCGGTATCAGATGCCGGATGGGCTGTCGCTATCCGGTGCTGTCAAAAATGAGGAGCCTGGTTTAACCTCGCGTTTGAAATGCTTCAAAACAGAACCTGCATCTGCATGCGAATCTCTTTCCGGCGATTTCCCAGTACCATATCCAAGCCGCTTCCGAGGGTCTCCTCATCCGGATAATAGATTTCCCGGTACTTCACGGCAAAGCGCCAGCGGTTGGAAAGGTGATACCGCAGCAGCAAGAACCACTTGAGACCCCGTTCGTTTAGCAGCACATTCCGAAAATTTCCCGGAAGATCCGTCTCGTATTCATAGATGCGATAATCATATGCCGGTATATCGAACTGGCTCCAGCGAGCCTGTAACAACAGGTTCCTTCTCACGCGAAAGCGAATATCCTGGTAGAATGACACCCCGTGTTTCTTCCCGGCATTGTGCAAAGGGGGAGATACCCAGGTGAGTTCTATCCGGTGGCTGATGCGCAGGTTTTTGGAAAAATCCGTCTCCACCTGGAAACGGGCGGCCCGGGTAACCTGCTCCAGGTTGGCAAATTTCCGGGAAGGGGTTGTGGCGGCGCCGCGGCGCACGCGGCTGGTAAATCTTCCAGTTATCCAGGAGCGATTGATTTTTTGCCTCACCTGGAATTGCTGGGAGCGCTTCAAAAATGCAAACTCGTCGATGGCGCGGGCCGGGCGGGAGGCATGGAAATAGCCTGCCAATTCGGTTCTTGGGGAAATCCGGGCGTACAGGGTCATAAAATATCCCAACTCATTGGCTGGCTGGTCGGAAATACCGCCAAATCCCCGGCCATGCAAAGCCCAATACTCCGGGTGGTAATAATATACCAATGCCCCATAGCTAAGCCCGGAACGGGGGGCGTTGATCAGCAGGGTTTGTTGAATGGCGGGGAATTTCTCATCTAACAAGACTGCTTCGCCTCCGAGTCGCAGCGCCTCTTTCCTCATAGAATAAAATCCCGACAGATAAACGAACCCATCTCGATAGCTCCCGGCGGCGGAGAGGATGGGCAGGGAAAACCGGCTTTGTACCGCCTGCACCCCTGCCTGCCCGCCGGCAAAATCTGCCACTATTCCCCCGCCCAAAATGCGCTCCCGGACAAGATTACGTTTATCTATTTCTGTGCGGGTGCGGTGATACCCGGCGGTGTAAAAAGAGCGCACGGTCAAAGAATCCGGAGAAAGCGTCGCATCTATAGCATGGTTTGAATAAAGCAGGTTCAGGGAGAGTCTTCCGGAGAAAGCCCAATGCCACATCACTCCGCGAAGAAAAGCGTTCTCGTCCGCCGCAAGATGGGGAGCCCAACGCAAGGGGCTGACTGCAAAGGGCTGGGTGTTTCCCAACGCTGCCGGCGATCCGTAAGGACTACTGAAAACCAGCCTCTGTCCGCTTTCCAGGTTGAAATCTCCTACTAAAATATGCGATTTTGCTTTTATCCAATGGTACGCAATATGAAAAGCTCCATAATCAAACCAGTTTGATTCACCGGAATCTTTCTCCCAGGTCAGGCCGGCCTGAAAAACCGGGCTGGGCCTCCAGCGCAGGCGATGATACAAATAAAACGGGTTTTGGTAGGAATTCACCCCGGATGCCTCTCCATACCCTCGAACGGCATGAAGCGGGCGCCCCAATTGAACGCGATAATCGACCAACGGGCGGGAGGCGGGGGCGCTGCGTAAGCGTACCAGGGGCAAGATTGCCAACAACAACTCTTCCGTCATTCCCGGAACCTCAAGCAAATCGCTTTGGTTTTGATAACGCCCATTGCGATTGCGGAAGCGAACGATCTGGCGAGCCGTCTCCTGGTCCAGGAAAGGAATCCGGAGCAGATCCCGAATGCTGGCGGCGTTGATATCGACGGGATCATCCTCCAGATCTTTCAACACCTGCAGAAAATCGGTCTGCCCGATCTCTTCGCTCTCATATTCCTCCAGAATGCGCTCATAGACGATTTCTTCCGGGCTTTCTTCCGGGGCTTCTTCCTGGGAATAAAGAAGCGCCGTTCCCAGGGAAAGCAATATCCCCGTGATTCGTCCCAAAATCAAAATTGCAGGGGTAGTATGGTTGAGGGCTGCCATCTCTTCTCTCCTGACTCGCTTGAACTCAAACCCGTGCGACCGTAACGGTAAATGGTTCACCCGGTGAATTCTTGCCGGAAAATGGGTGAATGACCAAACGAAAGCAGCTACACTTGGGGAGCTTCCTTGCAGAGAGAATTCCTTAGAGAAAGGTAGAATCTTTCAGCGTTTGTTAACCGATCTCTTCAGGAGAGAAGGAACCGTAGGCGATAGCGCAATTCGGATTCGTTCGTCGGATGCGTCAGAGAGAAAAAAGGTCTGGCGATTAAGATAAGGATAAAATGATAATTTGCAAGTTTGGCGCGATAAATCAGCGGTCTTGGTCTGTCTTATTACGTAGTTTTTGACAATTTAAGGGTTGCCGGCTTATGGGTGTTTGCAGGGCTTGTTTCCGAAACTCCCCTTCCCGAGCGGCCGGGAGGCCGGGGGGCATGCGGTGCGCAGGCGGGATCGGCTTTTTCAGGAATTCTTTCCACAAAGGTCACATGATAAGACAGGGGGCAGCGCAAAGAGCGATTAAGTTCAGTATAAACAGAGTTTTCTACTATTTCCTGTGCTAATTAAGAATTTGAGGTAGCGCATCGGATTTAGCTTAAAACGGCTTATGACATCCCCCCTGTCCCCCCTTCAAAGGGGGGAAATCAAGGGGGAATGGGTAATTCCCCCCTTTGAAGGGGGTGTTAAGCACCGATCTGCTTCCGAATCCCGTATATTTACTCCAACCCTTAATTCGCATTTTCTCTGCCCCGCGGATAATTTCCCAAACGCACCTTCACTCTCCCAGAGTTTCCCGGTAGAGTTCGTCGATCCGTTCCATATCTTCGTTGAGCATTTGCCAGCCCGCTCCACCGATATTCTGCTCTGCCTGGGAAACGCTGCGGGCCCCCACAATGGCCGAGGTGACCGCGGGGTGCATCAATACCCAGGCAATCGCTAACTGCGCCGGTGTTTTTTGGTATTTATCGGCAATGAGGCGGATTTGCTCCACGAATGCCAGCACGCGGGAAAACAGCGGTTCGGTGAAAAAGGGCTGCTTTCGGGCTTTTCGCCAGTCGTCATCCGCCAGGGTAGCAAGAAATTCCCGGGAAAATTTTCCGGTCAGCAGCCCGTTCAGCAGGGGGCTGTACGCTACCACTCCCACGCCATGCTCCCTGCACCAGGGCAGAATCTCTTTTTCCACCTCCCGCTGAACCATGTTATAAGGAGGCTGCAAGGAAGCAACGGGATGAACCGCCTGGCATCTTTGCAGCAAATCCATCCCGAAATTGCTCACCCCGATATAGCGCACTTTGCCGGCTTCTTTCAGACGCACCATTTCTCCCCAGCTTTCTTCTACCGGCACATTCTTATCCGGCCAGTGGATCTGGTAAAGATCAAGGTAATCGGTGCGCAGGCGGCGCAGGCTGTTTTCGCACTCTTTGCGGATGCTCTCGGGGCGGTTATTGTTGCGCACCCGCCGCCGCTCATCCCACACCAGCCCGCACTTGCTGGCAATGAAAACTTCTTTCCGCCTGCCGTTTACGGCTTTGGCAACTACCTCTTCCCCATGTCCCAGACCGTAAACCGCCGCGGTGTCGATCCAGTTGATCCCCAGTGCCAGCGAAAGTTGAATGGTTTTGATCGAGATAACATCGTCTTGCTCTCCCCAGCCCCAGGTCCACGGCCCGCCGATGGCCCAGGCGCCCAGCCCGATCTCGGTAAGGTGGGGGCCGTCTTTTCCTAATTGGCGCGTGTTCATCAGTAAAATACCTCCATAGCTGGTTAACGACCGCAAAGGTTCTAAAGCCTTCGAGGCCTTTCATCCTGGTAAATATTCCTTTTCATATTTTCAAACCGGTGATAAATTTGGCTTATGCGAGCGTCAAATAAAAGGTTTTTGGCAACTATTCAGGTTCGCCGCCGGGGGTGTGAAAAACGCAAAGATTTATCAAGAACTCTGAGTACAGTTACAAATTTCGCCGGGGAATGACGGGATAACGCCATGTTCAATAGTATCGAATCCATCATCGAGGAATACACGCACTCCAAAGAAGAGGTGCTCTGGTGCGGCCACCCGGTTACCTCCAAACCGGTAAGAACCATCACGCCCATCCTGCTGTTATTGCTGATGGTTGCGGCGGCTTTTTTTCTGTATGCCGTTTACGCGGTTATTTTCGAGATTTACCTCGGCGGGCAAGACCTCCTGGCCGAAAAAATTGCGGAGAATCGCAACCGGATCATTTTCGGCATCGGGGGCGGGGTGTTCTTTCTGGCTTTCCGAGCGGTGCTTGCCCGCACCATGAAGGATGAAAGAACGGAACAAGTTTATTACGCCGTCACCACTCGCCGCGCTTTCATCGTCGATCATGCCAGTAAAAAAGTGACCAAGGAATGGGGCGCCGGGGATATCCAGAAAGTGAGCATGCGAAAACGGGGCGAATCCAGCGGAGATATCTGGTTTGTGGAAGAAGCGCAGGAAATGGGAAAATTGGAAGGCGGGGGCGACCGCACTCCCCTTATCTGGCAGGGATTTATCAACACCGAAGACGTTAAAGGCGCTTTTGAGGCGCTGCAGACCTGGAAGAAACGCCAGCGCGAGCCCAGCACGTTTGAAAATGAAACCATGAAATTCCGCATCACCCTGCCCAACGATTGGAGCGCCTTCAGTCTTATGATCGACAAGGAACACCGGGATAACCTGTTCTTTTCGGTCATCTGCGCGGAGCTGATCGGGGAGGACCGCCTGCTCAAAACCGTCAAGTTGGGCGGGGAATGGAACACCCTCATCCTGACCAAACGAATTTACCAGGAGATGCTCTCCGATTATGGTCGGCTTCACTATCTTACCATTTTGATCGAAAGCGCGTTGCGCCCGGAATTACCGTATGGGGGAGTATCCCGTTTTCGCAACCGGGAGAAAGTGGACCTGAATGCCTTTATAAAAGACCGGGATCGCTTTATGAAAACCCTGCGGAAGACCATCATGATCTGCGAATTCGACAACCTTTCCGAATTGGACAAGGAGACCGAAAAATACAAAGCTCGCGTCAATGCCGCCGCCGCGAAGGTGGAATTGAACGCCATGGAAAGCTATGAGATGAACGGTTCCCTGGACGTGATGGGGCATGGGTATAAATTCAAACAGATTTACTCCTACCAGATACTGGATTCGGAGGTATGCCTGCACCTGCGCTATACCTTTTTCTGCACCGATGCGGAAAAGGAGAAGTTTTTTAAAGAAAACAACGGGGTGCTAAATACCATTGTGAAGTCGGTGCGGGCGCTGGGTACCGTTCCCGAAAAGGAAAAAACGGAAGAAAAGCCGAAAGAGAAAGAAAAACCGAAAAAGTAAGACAGGCCGATTGTCCGTTGGCAGTTGTCCGTTGTTGCTCATGGACTGAGCCGGCGCGTTTCGTGAACGATGATACTGCTCTTCCTTGGGGGTGTCCGGCAAAATTTTAGAAAAACAGTCTCACCCCGCCCACCAGGCCGTCGATTTTGGCCCCTCCCGCGGACCAGTACTGATAACCGGCGAATATCGCAAAACGATAGAGGTGAAGGTTGAGGGAGCCGAAAAATTCCGGCAGGTAAGTTCCGTTGATGAACCCGCCGCTGTAGTTCAGCGTAACGCTCACCGGCCGGGCGGGATAGACCTCGGTTCCCAGGTTGAAGGCAAACCCGTTGTAGGTTTCGTCCCCCTGCAATCCTTTCAATCCTAATCCCCACCAGAAAGCCCAGCGCTCTAACCGCAGGCGATTATAGTTGATGAATATGTTGTATATCTTCAAGTGGTCTTCCCGGGTGGAGAGTTTTTCAGTCAAATCGGTAAAGTGCACTTCCGCGCTGGCAAAGGTAAGGGGAGAAAATCGCGCCCGCACCGCGTAACCGGTCAAATTTTCCTCATCATAAAAATAATGGCCGGAAATATTCACGGAGAACTTTTTCCCGACCGTTTGGGAAAACAAACCCTCTTCGGGATCGGCGTAGGGATAATCAGAAAAATAGCAGTTCCGGTATGAGCCTCCGTAGAGCAGGCTGTCCTCGTTTGGGAAAATGATGAATACTCCCAGGGCGGCGCGACCGGTTAACTCCAGGGCGAGGTTGGCGAAGAAATTGCCGTCCGAATCGCCGTCGTCCGAGCTATCATCATTCTCTTCCTCATCGGCATCTTTATCCTTGCTCACTTCCTTTTCCAGGGAGCCGATCTTGCCTTCTTCTTTATCCTCCTGGGCGAGGAGGGGCGAGCCGCAGAGCAAGAGCAGGGCTGCCGCCAACGTTGTAATGAAAAGTATTCGATAGTTCATATCTTCTCCGGGCAAACGAATTATCTTAAACACGGTTTTATACGATGCGACCGGGACAAAGATTTGAGGGAGGAAAAAAATTTTGCATGACGAGGCAGCCGGGGAATTTCTCAAAACCGGGTAATTTGTTGACTCTCGTTTAATATCGTTGAGGTTAGTGCAATTTATTTCCCCCCCCCGATTTCGTGAAAAATTTTTTTTATCATGCAACTTTATGCGCAAGTGATTGTACTTTAGATGCCCAAATCGAAACCACATCGAGCGCCGCAGGTCGAGCGGCGCCAGCGGAGACAGGCTATTGAACCCTTCTGAATGCTGCCCGGGTCTGGTAATTCCCGGATTCTATAGCGGAATTCTCATCATCGCAAATCTCTTTTTCATACCTTCTCAATGTTTACCCAAACAACCATTCACGTGCAAAATGAAGTTTGTGGCAAAGCCACTCCTTCGGAGCACTCCTTTACCATCAAATCCAGGAGGTCTTATGAAATTTCACAGCGCAATAATTTCCATGCTCATGTTGTTTTTGGCCGGCTTGCTTTTTGCGCAGGAAGAGGAAGCGCGGCTGCTGCGCTTTCCCGCCACGAATGGGGAGCAGATTGTGTTCTCCTATGCCGGGGATCTTTATTCCGTGCCCCTGGCCGGGGGAGTCGCCCGGCGGCTGACCGGCGATACTGGCTACGAAATGTTCCCGCGTTTCTCCCCGGACGGCAAATGGCTGGCCTTTACCGGGCAGTATGACGGCAACACCGAAGTGTACCTCATGCCCGCGGATGGCGGGATACCTAAACGCCTCACCTTTACCGCTACCCTGGGCCGCGACGACGTCTCCGACCGCATGGGTCCCAACAACATCGTGATGGCCTGGAAAAACCAGGGCAACGAGATCGTGTTCCGCTCGCGCATGAAATCCTTCAACGATTTCATCGGGCAGCTCTATTCCGTCTCCGTTGACGGCGGCCTGCCCCAACAACTGCCGCTGCCCCGGGGCGGCTTCTGCTCTTTTTCCCCGGACGACGGCAAAATGGCCTACAACCGGGTGTTCCGGGAATTCCGCACCTGGAAACGCTACCGCGGCGGCATGGCCGATGACGTCTGGGTGTTCGATTTCAAGACCGGGCTGTTGGAAAATATTACCGACAACCCGGCGCAGGACATCATTCCCATGTGGGCGGGGAATAAAATTTACTTCCTCTCCGACCGCGACAAACGCATGAATCTCTACTCCTACGACCTGACCAGCAAAGAAACCAAACAGCACACCAATTTCACTGATTTCGACATCAAATTTCCCTCCCTGGGAAAAGGGGCGATTGTGTTCGAAAACGCCGGTTACATTTACCGCTTCGACCTGGCCGCGGAAACCGCCGCTAAAGTACCCATCTCGATCAAAGAGGATTTCAGCATCGGGCGCGGGGGACTGGAAAACGTGAGCAAGAACGTCAGCAACTATGAAATCTCCCCGGACGGCAAGCGCGCCCTGTTCGGCGCCCGCGGGGAGGTCTTCACCGTGCCCGCGGAGAACGGGCCTACCCGCAATTTGACCAATACTTCCGGGGTGCACGAGCGCAACTCCAAATGGTCGCCGGACGGCAGGTGGGTCGCGTTCCTGTCCGACAAATCCGGGGAAAACGAAATCTACATCGTCGCGCAGGACGGCCGCAGCGAGCCGGTGCAGATCACCAAAGGCGCGGATACCTATTATTACCAGCCCTACTGGTCGCCGGACAGCAAAAAGTTGCTCTGGAGCGACAAAAAGCTGCGCCTGCGCTACGTGGATATCGATACCAAACAGATTACCGAAGTAGCGAAAGCCACGGCCTGGGAATTCGACGACTACGCCTGGTCGCCGGACAGCAAATGGATCGCCTACGCGAAATATGAAGAAGAAACCATGCAGAAGATTTACCTCTACTCGGTTGATCAAAAACAGACCGTGGAGGTCACCGACGGATGGTATGATTCCGGCGAACCGGCATTCAGCGCGGACGGCAAATATCTCCTGTTTGCCTCCAACCGCGACTTCACCCCCATTTACGGCTGGACGGAATGGAATCACATCTACCAGGACATGGAGCGGGTGTACCTGGTCACCCTGGCCAAGGACGTAGAATCCCCCTTCAAACCGAAAAGCGATGAAGTGGAAATCAAGAAGGATGAAGGAGAAGGGGTAAAGGATAAAGAAAAGGAGAAAAAGGGGAAAGAAGCGGAAGCAGAAAAGAAAGCCGTGGCGGTGAAAGTGGATACCGACGGCCTGAAAGACCGCATCATTGCCCTGCCCATTTCCGCGTCCAACTACCGCAATATTTCCTGCTTAGAAGATAACGTGTATTACATCCGCCAGGGCAGCAAGGATGAAAAACCGCTGCTGTTCCTTTACGATTTGAAGAAGCAAAAAGAGACCGAGTTAGGGCAGATCGACGGCTACGAGATTTCCGCAAACGGGAAGAAGATGCTGGTGGGCCAGGGCGGTTCCTATGCCATCATCGACCTGCCCAAAGGCAAGATCGAAATGAAGGACAAGCTCAACCTCTCCGGCATGGAAATGCGCTTAGACCGCCACGCGGAGTGGAACCAGATCTTCAACGAGACCTGGCGGCAGATGCGCGACTTTTTCTACGCTCCCAACATGCACGGGCTGGATTGGGCGGCGGTGCGCAAGCAGTATGAGCCGCTGGTGAAACACGTGAACCACCGCAACGATCTGACCTACATCATCGGCGAGATGATCGGGGAGATAAACGTCGGGCACGCCTACGTGGGCGGGGGCGAGCGCCCGGAAGCGAAGCGCATTCAAATGGGCTTGTTAGGCGCGGAACTGGAGCGCGACGCCGCCTCGAAATACTATCGCATCAAGAAAATCCTGAAAGGGGAAAACTGGGATAAAAGCCGCCGCTCTCCCCTTACCGAGGTGGGCGTGAACGTAAAAGAGGGCGATTATATTTTAGCGGTAAACGGCCGCCCCACCAACCAGATGGCCAACATCTACGAAGCGCTGATCAACACCGCGGATAAGCAGGTGGCGTTGAAAATCAACGCCCAGCCCTCGGAAACCGGCAGCCGGGAAGTAACCGTTATCCCAACCAAAGATGAATTAGATATCTATTACTACCAGTGGGTGCAAGAGAATATCGAGAAGGTCAACAAGGCGACGAACGGAAAGGCCGGTTACGTTCACATTCCCAACATGGGGGTGGACGGGCTGAACGAGTTCATCAAGCACTTTTATCCCCAGTTGCGCAAAAAGGCGCTGATCATTGACGTGCGCGGCAACGGAGGCGGCAACGTTTCTCCGCAGATCATCGAGCGGCTGCGGCGGGAAATCGTGATGGTGGACATGGCGCGGAACGCGGCGCCCTCGCCGGACCCCGGCGCGGCTTTCCTGGGCCCCATGGTCTGCCTGTTGAATGAATTTTCCGCTTCCGACGGGGATATCTTCCCCTACCGCTTCAAAAAATACAATATGGGCAAGCTGATCGGCAAGCGCAGTTGGGGCGGCACCGTGGGTATTCGCGGCAGCCTGCCGTTGTTAGACGGCGGATTTCTGAACCGGCCGGAGTTTGCTTCTTATGATGTCGCCGGAAAGCAGTGGGTGATCGAAGGCCACGGGGTGGATCCGGACATTTGGGTGGATAACGATCCCGCCAAAGAGTTCGCCGGGGAAGACCAGCAGCTCAACAAAGCGATTGAAGTGATCCTGGAAGACCTGAAGACTAAGGAAAAAACCCTTCCGACGATTCCGCCCTACCCGGATAAAAAGTGATTTCCGCAAACGTTAAGGTTTTCTTCTCTCAAGCACAAAAGGCAGGCCGTTCGGCCTGCCTTTTGTGCTTGTGGAGACAATGTATGGATACAATGCACCAATGTTTTCGTGCTATAATGTTTCGGAATCCTTGCACTCGAACACCTGAACACTCACGAAACCTGCGGTTCTCCTGCAAACCCCGGTTCGTCTGTGCCCGCTTTGCGGCGGGAAAATTTCTTCGCCAGGTTGGGCAGCAGGTCGCTGGTCATGTCGTACATCAACGGAACCGCGATCAGGGTGAGGGCGGTGGCAAACAGGAGTCCGAAAATCACCACCACGCCCATGCCGCTCCACCACTGGGAGCTTTCCGCCCCAAACTGGATGAATTTGCTGAAATCTCCACTGAACAAGCCGATGAAGTCGATGTTGATGCCCACGGTGAGGGGAACCAGCCCTAAGATAGTCGTTATAGCGGTGAGCAGTACCGGGCGCATACGGGTTTTCCCGGCTTCGATGATGGCGTCGCGTTTGGGCAGTCCCCGGGAGCGCAGCTTCTGGATGTAGTCGATCAACACAATCGCGTTGTTCACCACTACCCCCGCTAAGGAGATCACCCCGATCCCGGTCATGATGATTCCAAAGGGTTTGAAGCTCACCAGCAGCCCGAAGAAAGCCCCGAACAGGGAGAGAATCACCGTAAACATGATCACGAAGGGCAGGGTGATGGAATTGAATTGCATTACCAGCACGAAGAAGATCAGCAGAATGGCTACCATAAACGCGCGCATCAAGAAGTCAGCCGCCTTCTGCTGCTCCTGGTCCTGGCCGGCAAAACTGATGCTGTATCCCAGGGGCAGGGAAAAATCTTCCAACCGCTCCTTACAATCCGCCAGCACTTCCGCAGAGGTGCGCCCGATGGCGTCCGCGGTAATGGTTACCACCCGGTCTCCCTCCACGTGGTTGATGTTGCTAAGGCCGGCGGTAAAATCCACCGCCGCGAAATTGGCCAGGGGATAGTGCACCCCTTCGTGAAAGACGGTCAGGTTCAGCAAATCGTTATAACTCTTGCGATAATCCTTGCTAAATCGCACCGTAATGTCATACTCATCGGTTCCCACCCGGTATTCGGAGGCCTCGGTGCCGTTTATCGCGGTGCGAATGGTGCTGGCAACCATGGCGGTGTTGAGGCCGAACAGGGCCGCTTTCTCGCGGTCGATGCGAATGCGCACTTCCGGCTTTCCTTTTTCATAATCGCTTTTCAGCTTGGCGATGCCGGGAACGTCTTCGATCTGTTTGATGATCCGGTCGGAAACTTCCGATAAAATGGCAAAGTTTTCCCCTTTGATCTGGATTTCTACCGCTTTCCCGGTAGGCGGTCCTTCCTCGGGCTTGCTCAGGTCGATCCGCGCCCCGGGAATGCCCTGGAGTTTTTGTTCCACCTGGTCCAGGGTGAGATAGGAGTTTTGCTCCCGTTCATATTTCTTCTTCAGATCGATAGTGACCATGGATTTGTGGGAGGAGCCGCCGCCGGCGCCGAAATCGAACATATTGGAAGAGCTTCCCACGTTGGCCACGTAGTTTTTCAAATCCGGGGTATCCTGGATTCGCTTCTCCACTTCTTTCACGATCTGGTCGGAGGCCTCCAGGCGGGTTCCTAAGGGCGCTTCCACTTCCACGTAGATCTGGTTGGGTTGGCCGGTCGGGAAAAATTCCACCCCGTGGTTGGCGATCCCGTAAAAAATCAACATCCCGAAAAATCCTATCAGCATAAAGCCGAAGGATAATTTTCGATGCCGCAGCGCCCAGTTCAGAGACGGCTCATAACGGGCAGTCAGCCAGCGCAGCAGGCGGTCCCCCGGCAGGCGGCTCATACTTTCATCCAACTTCAAAAAACTGGAAGCGATCACCGGGTTGAACACCAGGCCGACTAACAGGGAGCAGGAAAGAGTGATGATCACCGTAATGGGCAAAAATTTCATAAATTCGCCCACGATGCCTTCCCAGAACAGCATCGGCAAAAAGGCCAGCACGGTGGTAATAGTGGAGGTGGTCACCGCCACCGCGACTTCGCCGGTTCCCTCCGCCGCGGCTTTCATCAAACTTTTGCCCTCCTGGTGGTGGCGGTAAATATTTTCGACAATGACAATCGCATTGTCCACTAACATCCCCAGGGCCAGGATCAGGCTGAAGAGCACCACCATGTTCAAAGTATAGCCGAGCATGCTGATCACGATAAAAGATATCAGCATGGAGAAGGGAATGGCGATACTCACCAGCAGCCCGTTGCGCCAGCCCATGAAGAAGTAGAGCACCCACATCACTAACAGCAAGCCGGCGATGATGTTGTTTTCCAGGTCGCTGACAATGCTGCGAATATCTTCCGAAAAATCGGTGACCACCACGTAGCGGGTGCTGGCGGGGAAATTTTTGCTCTCTTCTTCCAGAATTTTTTTGAGATCGTCGATGATGCGGATGATATTTTCCCCGCTGCGTTTTTGCACCGAGAGGGTAACGCTGGGGTTGCCGTTCAGGCGGGAATAGGTTTCCTGGTCCTTGAATCCGAAATAGACCTCGGCCAGATCGCGAAGATAGACCGGGGATCCGTCTTTGGTTTTCACCACGATATCGTTGATCTCTTCCACGGATTGGAATTCCCCGGGCACCCGCACGGTCCATTTCAACGCCGTGCTCTCCATGGAACCGCCCGGAATGGTGAGATTTTCATCCCGGATGGCGTTGATAACGTCATCAACCCCTAAGTTGTAATATTCCAGCCGGGCGGGATTGACGTTCACTTTCACTTCCCGCTCCAACCCCCCGGATAGCTTGACTTCCAACACCCCGGGCACTTCTTCGAACTTGTCCTGTAAATCCTCGGCGATTTTTTTCAAGCGCACCAGGGACTGCTCCCCGGTAATGCTTACCACCATGATAGGGATATTTTCAAAATTGATTTCCTGGATCAGCGGCTCCTCCAGGTCGTCGGGAAGATCCGGTTTGGCCTGGTCCACCTTTTCGCGCACCTTGCGCACCGCTTCGTCGATATCCATGTCCGGCTCGAACTCCGCCACGATGCTGGTATAGCCTTCATTGCTGCTGGAGGTGAGTTTTTTGATCTTGGCGATCTCTTTCAGTTTATCTTCAATCGGCTGGGCGATCAGGGTTTCCATATCCGCCGGGGCAACCCCCACGTAAGGCACCGCCACGAACACCACCGGTTGTTTTATATCCGGGAAAGATTCTACCGGCAAATTCACGTAAGAGGTTAATCCCAGGATAGTCACGATCACCAGGGAGACGAACACGCTGGTTTTTAATGACAGGGCAAGATTGGTTATCTTCATTATTAATTATCCTCGTTATTTTACATGTGGAGGCTGATTCTCGATGCTGGATGCTCGATTTTCGATGTTATTTGTCGCTCAGGTGGCTGCTCTCGACCGATTGGAGGAAGTTGTTGAGTTTTCGACCTAATTTGTCTAATCGTTCATGCAGGCTCTCGTAAAGTTCTTTATCCTGAAGCGAACCCGTTTCATATACATTTTCCAGGTGGTCGATTGTTTCATCGTTCGAGGCGATTGCGTAGGTGAGATAATCGAGCATCGAGCTCAATTATTCACAATCTGCACCGAATCCCCGTCGCTCAAATCATGATGCCCCACCACCACCAGTTCCTGGCCCGGCTCCAGACCGCTGACCAGAACCCGGTTTTCGTAAACCGCTTCCTTCTTTACATAGATTCTCTTCGCATGATGGCTATTCGATACGAACACGTACCACCCTTCTTCGGACTGGATCAGAGCATCCAGGGGGATCACCACGCGGTCGCGGTAGCTCTGGCGCAGCACCCGCACGTTGGCGATCATATTGGGGGCCAGTTTGCCGCCCTGGTTGGGCACTTGAATTTCAACCTCCACAGTGCGGTTTTGGGGATTTACGCTGCGGGAGATGAAGCTGATCGCGGCGTTGATCTTCAATTCCGGGTAAGCGTCGAAGGTAATTTCCACCGGGGTACCGATATTAATATCCCCCAGGAACCGTTCCGCAACGCCGGCGCGGATTTTCATATAATCATTGTCGATGAACTCGAAAATCGGGGTCATGGGATTGGCATAAGCGCCCAAATCGTAGTAACGGTTGTTCACCAATCCCTTCAACGGGGCGGTAATGAACAATTTGCTATACCGCACGCTGGCCATCTCGTAGGCGGCATTGGCGGCGTCGAGGGCGTATTTGGCGTTCAGGTATTCATTTTCCGAAATGGCGCGTTTCTCGAACAGCACTTTCCTGCTGCGGTAGTCCAATTCCGCTTGCTGAAACGCGGCGCGGGCCTGGTGGTACCCGGCTTCCAGAACTTTGTTTTCTAAAATCGCCAGGGTATCCCCTGCGCTGGCCCGCCGGCCTTTATCGATCATTACTTTTTTCAGAATGCCGCCTTCCTCCACGATAATATTGACGTGGTTGCGGGCGTTTACCGTGCCGGTAACCTGCAAATAATCCTCGAAAGATTGCGCTTGCAAGGCTACGGTTTTTACCGGGATGACTCTTGCGATTTTCGCCGCCGAGGCTTCCGCGTTTCCTTTGTTGCTGCACTGCATGAAAAGCAACGAGGCGAGGATTATTACTACGACTAATGTGATCTTCTGCATGGGTTCTCCTTACTCAAAAAAGTATATTGATTATCATTGGTTAAAATCCCGCTTCCGAAAACGTCCCCGTGGCCAGTTGCCACTCGAAATATGCACTCAGGTAGTCGTATATGGCGGTGAGGTATTCTATTTGCGCCACGTCTAAAGCCACCCGGCTGTCTTTCAACTCCACCTGGGTTGACAATCCGTTCTCGACCCGCGTCTCGGCGATCTCGAAGGCCCGGCGGGCGGTCTGCACCGCTTTTTGGGTGGCCTGAATGCGCTGCATGGCCTCTTTTAAGCTCAACTGAAGGTTTTCCAATTCCTTCCTGATGTTCTCATTGGCTTCGGCAATCCGGGTGGTTACCCGGTCCACGTCTGCGCTGGCTTTGCGTACCTGCGCCAGGCGGCTGCCCCCGGAGAAGACGGGAATTTGCAGCGAAAGCCCCACGGTGTAATTGTCGTTGTCCTGTTCCAGCTTGAACTGGTCGGAAACCGCCGCGTAAGAGTAGGCAAAAGTGCCTTCCAGGGTGGGATAGTAGCGCGCTTTCTGGATGCCCACGTTTTTTTGATAGAGTTTTTGCTCCCATATCAGGGCGTTATAATCGGCGCGTTTTTCCATCACCTGGGCAAAAGCAGGCATTTCCGGGAGCTCCGGGTAGGTTAAAATATCGCCTTTGAGAGTAATGGGTTCTTCAACCGGGACGCCGATGAGCACCTTCAGATTGTTTAGAGCGGTTTCGTAATCCCGGCGCGCGGCGATGCTGCGGGGAATGCTGTTTTGCCAGCGCACTTCCGCCTGGAGCAGCTCGAATTCCGAGGCGATGCCGCCTTCATATTTGATCTTGATATTCTCGTAATTCTCTTGGGCGCTGACTTCGGAATCTTCCGCCACCTTCAGGGCCTCATTGAGCAGAATGCAGCCGTAAAAAGCGGTTTTCACCCGGGTCAAAATTCTCTGGCGGGTATTATCGTAATTATAGCCGATAAATCTATCAAAGTATTTTGCGGCCTGGATGGCGTAGCCCACCTGGAAGCTGAGGAGGGTTTGCTGTAAAACCGCATTTACCCGGAATTCATTGGCAAAGGAGGTTTTAAAGCTTTGGGTTACCAAATTGCCGGCTGAATCCGGGGCGACAAAATAGAAGATATTTTCTTTAAGATTGCGGTTATACCCGGCGTTCACGTCAATTTGAGGATAGGCGGCGGAATAGGCATTGGTTTTTTCCGCGGCCGCGGTCTTTAAATCCGCCTGGGCTAACTGAATCTGTTTATTATTTTCATCAGCCATTTTCAACACCGCTTGCAGGTCGTACTCTTTCGCCCAAAGCTGGGCAATCAGGAACAACAGGATAATGAATAGAATTTTCCCGGGCATCAGGCTCTCCTTTTCAGTCCGTTCAGAATAATCTCGATCACTCGTTCCGCGACCCGGTCGCGCAACTTTTCCGGGTGGCGGTGCATCCAGTCCAGGTTCAAAAAATCGGTCATAAATACCAGCGCCGCGGAGGTGGTTTCTTCATCCTCGAAATCGAACACCCCCTGCTCTTTACCGGCTTTCAACATCGGCAGCATTTTTTCGCGAAACAGGGCGTTGATTTTCTCCACAATCGGGCGCCCGTGGGGAGAGTGGTCGCAGAGATAGGACGGCACTTCCTCCATCTCTTCGGCATATTGCTTTAAATCCCAATAAGTGGTGCGAAAAAAAATGGCTAATTTTTCATCCGCCGCGGCGTTTTCCGGCAGCTTTTGTTCCACGCTGTCCATGAACGCCCGCGCTTCCTCGATCACGATCTCGTTGAAAATGCTCTCTTTGTTGGTGTAATAATAGTATAGCGTCGGTTTAGCCATGCCGCTCTGCCGGGCAATGTCATCCATGGAGGTTTTGGTAAACCCGAAATGGAAGAACAAATTCCGGGCAGATTGTTTGATCAAACTCCTTTTTGCAAGGTCATTAGTGCCGGACATGTATCGTTTTCCTCCTGATTCAATTATGCGTTCGACCGATTCCGTAAATAGTCAAACGTCTAATTTAAGGCGGTTGTAACGAACGACCAAAGGGAATGTTTCGATTTTATTTTTTTAGGAATGGTTCTAAGGAAGGAATTTCGGAGATCGAACAGGCTCGTTGAGCCAGTTTATCGAAAGGGCTATCTTTTCTCCCGGATGAAGCCGATATAGCTGTTCGATTGGGAGGGATAAATGTCGCTGAATTCCGCTTCGTCCTCGAAACGGATGGCAATGCCCAACACTTCGAATTCATCCTTCAATTCGCTGGATATCCAGTTATCTAAAAAATGGGCGATGCTCTCGCGCGATTGTTTTCGCGCTTCGGCGTAATAGGAAGGGCTTGTTGCCAGGGAATCGGTGATGGCCGGGAAGCGGTCTTTCAATTGCTGCAAATATCCTTCTTCATCAAATATAAGATAGCCGGAGTCGATGAACTCTTTGCGCCGCTCCCAGCGAATATTCGGGTGCTGGCATTGCAGCGGGGGCGCCACTGCTTTCAGCAGGCCGTTCTCAAAGCTGATGTTCCATTTTTTGCTCATATCCACGTAATAAGTGTATTCCACGGGCGCCAGAAAGGCCACCCGGGCGGTGCTGACACCGCGGACCAGATTCAACTCGTCATATTCCAACCGCTCACTGCGATAAACTACCATTTCCTGCACCTGCTGGCCGCGGGACAGGTAGGATTCAAAACGCCGGCTCATTTCCGGGGCGGAGAGTTTTTTAACCAGCCTCTTACCGTCCTGATACACCTCCACGATCCCGCTGCCGACATAACGAATTCCGTCTTCGATCAGGCGCACCGGCTCGGTGATCAACCGGTGCGCTAAGATGCCCAACACGATGATCAGCGTAACGGCGACGGCCGCAAAGGCAATCGGCCAGAGGGATTTATTCCGGGCGGACGGCATGGTGCACTCCTGATTTTCCTACCTTTATCCTGGCGGCTGAATCACTCCTTTTTGCGAAACCAGGCGATAAGTTCAAAAAGCTTACGAAACGCCCCCCCAATTGTCAAGGTTTAAGTTTGCCTTTGTAAACCTTCGGCAATCATTTCCCGTCTCAATCAACGAAACCGAAATGATACAGTGCGACAGCCGCGGCAGGAAAGGATCGTGAAGGACGAAAAAGAGCTGATTGAACGGGCGCAGCGGGGAGAGATGGGCGCTTTCCGGGAACTGGTGGAACGGTATCAGAAAACCGTTTATTTCCTGGCCCTGGATTTGTGCGGCTGCCGCCAGGACGCGGAAGATATATCCCAGGAAGTTTTTTTGAAAGCGTACCGCTTTTTGCCGAATTTCCGTGGGGAAGCGCGGTTGAGTTCCTGGCTGTATCGCATTACCGTGAACTGCTTTATGGACACCCGGAGGAAAACACAGTTGCAAACGCTCTCGCTTCATAACGACGCCCCGGGGGAAAACCATCCGCCGGAGCTTTCGCTGCCCGATCCCGGGGCGGACCCCAGCGCCCCCGCCCGCTCCCATGAACTGCAGCAACTTATCCGCCGCGCCCTGGGTCGCCTCTCCCCCCGGGAACGGTCGGTCTTTGTTCTGCGCCATTATCAGGAACTGCCCCTGAAGGAGATCGGGGAAATGTTAGAAATTGCCGAAGGAACCGTCAAGGCGCTGCTTTTCCGGGCAATCAAGCGCTTGCAGAAGGAATTGGCGATTTACCAGGCGGAGGTTTGAAAGTGCAAAAGCCTGCCCTGGGCTTAGTTTATCCTGAGATCGTGAAGGGCCGAAGAGTCGAAGGGGGTCGAAGAGTCGAAGGGGTCGAAGAGTCAAGGGGTCGAAGAGTCGAAGGGGTCGAAGAGTCGAAGGGGTCGAAGAGTCGAAGGGTGAAAAATGAAAAGTTTTCTATCTTCAATCAAAAATCGAAAATCAACCAGGCGGGGGTTTAACCAATGACCTGTAAGGAATGTAGAAAACGGTTTGTGGAAGCGCGGTACGGGGAGTTGAACGCCGGCCAGCGCGCCGAATTCGAGGCGCATTTGCAAGGCTGCGCTGCCTGCGCCGCGGAATATCGCCGGCTCCAGCAAACCTTGCGAATTATGGATCAGCGGGAGCAACCGCGCCTGGAAAGCGATTTTGGGGATGCTTTTTGGGATAAACTCGCTGCAAAACTGGATGCTGAAGACGCCCCGCCAGCGCCCCGGCCGCCGCAGCGGGAAACGCCCGCCAGGGTATTGCGAATGTTTGACTGGCCCCGGGCCTCGCGCATCGCCGCGGCCGCCGCGGTGCTGGTAATCGGCGTCCTGATCGGGAGGTATTTTTTCAGCAGGGGCGGGGAAGAAATACCGCTGGCCGGCTCCCGGGAAACCTTGCTGCAACCGACCGCCCTGGAGGTGCGCGCCGGGGATTATCTGGAAAAATCAAAAGTGCTGTTATTGGGACTGGTAAACTGGGAAGCGGAAACGCCGGAGGCCGTTGCCCTGGATTTTCCCCGCTACCAGCGCGCTTCCCGCGACCTGCTGCAGGAAGCCGGTTACCTGAAAACCGCCCTGGAAGATTCCCGCCAGCGCCGCCTGCGCGCGCTGGTAGCAGATCTGGAGGTGGTGCTGCTGCAGATCGCCAACCTGGAAGCGGAAAACGACCTTTCCGCTATCGAGATGGTCAAAACCGGGGTGGACCGCCGGGGAATTTTACTAAAAATCAACCTGGAAGAGATCCGCCGGGCGCAATCCCTGCCGCGGCCCGGCCAGACTTCCGGAAAGCCATCGATTTAGAGGTGTTCAAGTGTTCGGGTGTTTTAGTGTTCATGTGTTCGAGTAACATGAACACTTTAACACTTAAACACTCATCAACCGTATTTAAAGGAGTCGTCATGTTCAAACATATCGCCTGTTTGATTGGGTTCCTCCTGCTGTTCGGCAATGCCGCTTTTTCCGCGGGCTGGGGAGAACCGGCCCCGCAGGATAAAGCATCGCAAGCTTACCAGGAGGCTTACAGTCTGATTCTCGATGAAAAATGGAAGGAGGCCGTCGCTGCGTTCGAGCAGGTGTTGAGCCAGTACCCCCGCAGCGCCTGGCGCGACGGGGCGCGCTTCTGGCAGTGCTACGCCCGGGAAAAACTCAACGAACCCCCGGAAAAAGTCTTCGATTGTTACTACGATTTCATCAAATCCTACCCTTCCAGCAAATGGGTGGATGACGCCAAATCCAATATGATTCGCATCGGGCTGCAATTAGTGAAGTCCGGGAAAAAAGAGTACCAGGCGATCATCAACTCCGTGCGCCAGAGCGATAACGAAGAAATCGCCCTGGCGGCGCTCTACGCCCTGCAGGAGATCGGCGATGAGCGCGCCCTGCAAGCGGTGCTGGATCTGTACGACCGCAGCAGCAACCCCGCGGTGCGCGGTAAAATCGTCTATGTACTGGGCGATTTTGAATCTCCCCGGGTGGCGCCCCGGCTGGCGGAGATCGCCGCTCAAGATGCCGATCCCGCGGTGCGTAAAAAAGCGGTGTATGCCCTGGAAAACCAGGACAGCAAAGAGGCCGTGGAGGCGCTGAAAAAGATCGTCGCCTCGGACGCCGACCCGGAAATCCGTAAAACCGCCCTCTATGCCCTGGGAGAGAGCAGCGACCCCGCGCTGATCGGCTTTTTGCGGGAGATCGCCATAACCTCGCCGGAGCCTTCCCTGGCCAAAGCCGCCGCCCACTCCCTTGCGGAAATCGAAAACAGCGAGGCGGAGAAAGCATTACAATACATTTTGAAGAACGCGCCCTCGCCGGAGGTGCGCAAAGCCGCTCTCTACGCCCTGGGTGAGCAGAAGAGCGCGTCCGCGCTATCCGCCTTGCGGGAGGTGGCCCTGAAAGACAACGACCCCTCGCTGCGCAAGGCGGCGGTGTATGCCATCGTGAGCGCGGAAGAAAACCGCCCGGGCGATATTTTGCCGGAAATATTCAAGGTCAGCAGCGACCCGGAAGTGCAAAAAGCGGTTCTCTATGCCATCGCGGAGGAAGAAAACCGCGCCGCGCAGGATTTTCTATACACCATCGCCGTCTCCAACCCGGATGAAAAATTAGCCGAAACCGCCCTCTACTCCCTCTCCGAAATGCTGGGAGACGATAATATTGATCTGCTGATCGACATTATGGGCAGCACCAAATCCGCCCGGGTGCGCAAGGCGGCGCTCCACCAGATCGGCGACGCCGGGGGCGCCCGCGCCATTCCCGCGCTTTCCAACATTTTGAAGCAGGAAAAGGACCCCGAGGTGCGCAGGGCGGCGGTATATGCCCTGGGAGACCAGGATAGCAAAGAAGCGGTGGCGATCCTGGCCGAGGTGGTAAAAAACGATCCTAACCTGAACGTGCGCAAAGCCGCCATTGACGCCCTGGGGCGGATCGGCACCCCGGAGGCGCAGAAGGCGCTGATGGAAGTTCTGGAAGGCAAACCGCAGCAGGAGAACAGTAGGCAGTAGGCAAGTAGGCAGTTAAACCCGGAAGGTTTAATCCCGACATGTTCGCAGGGATGCGAAGGTTTTTGTCGGGATACCCCCGGAAGGTTTAATTCCATGATCATCAAAAAGGAACCTGATATGAAAATAACGCCAATGCGCAAATGGTTTTGGATGGTATTTGCAGGAATCGGCGTCGCTGCGGCGCTGGCAGGAGAGGAGAAAATTATCCGGCATCCCGATCCCGGGGAGCCGCTGGCGCAACGCTGGGAGTGGGCGATGCAAACGGCCGGGCAAAAAACCGATTTCTGGATCGGCTACAGCATCCGGCGGGTGATGGGGGAAGATTCCCACATCGGCAGCTTTCACTACCCACCCCGGGAAGGGGATATGGTGTTGCAGGAATTGATTTACGGATCGGAAACTCCCCCCGGCCAGCCCCAACTCAGCGAGGAAGAAGAGCTTCGCCGGGCGGCCGAGCGCGCCCTGGGAGAAGCCAAAAAACAAAAGGCCCCGGAGAACAAAGTGCTCAAAGAAGTGGCGTTCCTGTTTCGAATACATGCCGGGGCGCGCCCCGCCTCCATCCTGCGGGAAGTGCATGTCAGCAACCTGAGTTTAGCGGTGGATTTGAATTCCCTGCCGCTGTACTGGCTGAACGGGGCAGAAAACGGGCAAAGCCTAACTTTGCTGCAAAATCTTTTTGAAAAAGAATCCTCCGCGCCGGACCGTGATGAACTGGTCGCCGCCGCCGGCCTTCACGATGATCCTGTGCTGGTAATTCCGGTTTTGCAGCAGATGCTCAACGAAAAGAATGGCCGGGAAATTCGCGAAGATGCGCTATTCTGGCTGGGGCAGCAGGATCACCCGCAAGCGCTGGAGATTCTGCTGAAAACCCTGCGGGATGATGGTTCCGAGGAAATTTGCGAGGAAGCGGTCTTTGCCGTCAGCCGGATGGAGTTGCCGGAAGCGACCGCCGCCCTGGTGGAGCTTGCCCGCCAATCAAACCGGCCGGAGGTTCGCGAGGAGGCGGTATTCTGGCTGGGGCAAAAGGCTTCCCGGGAGGCCGCGGCGGCGCTGGATGAGATCGCGCACGGCGATGAGGAGGAGTTGCAGGAAAGAGCGGTGTTTGCCCTGGCGGAGCTTCCCGACGGCGCCGGCATTCCCCGGTTGATCGCCATCGCCAAAACCCATCACAACCCGGCGATTCGCAAAAAAGCGATCTTCTGGCTGAGCCAGAGCGAGGATGAGCGCGCGGTAGATGCCATTATCGAGCTTGCCGGGGGGAAGTGAGCGAAGCGCCTGAAATATATTCCCCGAACCGGAAGGGGGAGAAGCGGAGAGAGGGGGCATTTCAGGCGCTTAACCCGGCAACCAATGATCCATATTATCGTAGCCAAATGTTAAACCCGGAGGTAAGCTGATGAAACGTTCGTTAATTATAATCTTAGGATTGTGCCTTTTAACCATGTTCAGCCTTCCCGGCGACGCCGCCGACGGCGACAAAGAGAAGAAAAAATCCCGCCAGCGGATCGTAATTGTTCCCGATTCGGATTTCGATTTCGATATTGAGATCCCGGACGTGGAGTGGGAGCTAAAAGATTATGAAGAGATGCTGGAGGGGTTGGAGGGGCAGCTTGGGGAAATGGATATTCGCCTGCGGCATTTGGACGATCTGCACTTCGACAAATTACGCGACCTGGAAGACCTCCATATCGTGGTGCCGGAGGTGGATCTGGTCATTCCACCCATTCCGCCTATCGACATTCACATTCCGCACCTCCGGCTCGACGGCATGGTATCCGGCTTTGATTGGGATTCCGACGCCCTGAAGTTATTCCGGGATTTGAGCGAAGAAGAGCAGCTTCGCCTCCAGGCGCTGCGCTCCCTGGCCCGCCGAGAGGCCGATGAAGCCATTCCCGCGCTGGAAAAAACCCTGCGGGAAGACGCCAGCCCGGCGCTGCGCTACGAGGCAGTACGCCAGTTAGGCGGTTTTCTGAAAGATCCGCGGGTAACGCCGCTGTTAGGTGAAACGGCTAAAAACGACCAAAACTTAGCGGTGCGCAAAAAGGCGGTGCGCCTGTTGGGCAAGAGCAAAGACCCCCGGGCGGTAGAAATTCTGCAAGAGATCGTCGGGGAATAGAGGATACCCAAAATTGTGGTTCCGCATGGCGATGCGAGCCTATCCGGCAACCCCGGCGGCTCCCGCCATCCCCACTGCATCCTCCCGGCCCAGTTCTTTCAGAAAACGGTAATGCGCCGCCACCGCCCGTGGTAATGTCGGGTATGAAACATAGGTGATCCGAAACTCCTGGCAGGCGCGTTGGACAATTTTGCTGAGGGCAGGGTAATGGACGTGGCAAATTCGCGGAAAAAGGTGGTGCTCGATCTGAAAATTCAACCCCCCGCAATACCAGGCCGCCAGCCGACTTTCAGGAGCGAAATTCGCCGTGGTCTCCACCTGGTGGATGGCCCATTCGTTGTCGATTTCGCCGGTATCGGGGTCCGGGCGGGGAAAGGCGTTGTCTTCCAGAACGTGCGCCAATTGGAAGATCGTGGCCATGGTAAAGCCGAGGACCAGGTGTACGATCAGGAAAAAGGCCAGAACGTGCAGAACCGGGTGAAAGAACATCGGCAGCACTAACATATAGCCGAAATAAAAAATCTTGGTAAGGAAGAAAAGAAACGACTCTCCCACGGCGGGCTTAGGCAAATCATAGTCGCCGATTTTTCCCGTAAAAAATTTTCGAAAATCCCCGATGGTTACCCATAACAAGGTCATCAGGCTGTAGGCCGGAAAGGCGTACCAGTGCTGAAACCGGTGCCAGGGCCGCCGCGGTTGCTGGGGGCTTAAACGCAGCACCCCGAAAACCTGAATATCATCATCAAGCTCGCTGATGTTGGTATAGGTGTGGTGCAGGATGTTGTGTTTATGCCGCCAAAACATGTTGCTGCCGCCGATGAGATCGAGGGTGAAGCCCATGATCCAATTCAGACGTTTGTTTTTGGAATAACTGCCGTGAGCGCCGTCGTGCATGATGTTGAACCCCACCAGCACGAACCCCTGGGCGACCGCGACGGCGGAAATAATCGCCAATATCAGCGAGGAGGCGGAAAATAAGAGCAAAACGTATGCGCTGGCCAGCCACATCAAGATGATGACAGTTTTCAAAACCATGCGCCAGTCGGCGTTGGGGGAAATGCCGTTTGTTTCAAAATAGTGGTTTACGCGCTTTTTGACCTCCGGATAGAAGCCCGCACGCGCCGGGAATGATACTTTCTTCATATTTTTTTCCTTTGATATTCAACAGAATTTTCATTGCGGCAAATGCCTAATCTTTTTCGCCGTCACGCGGCGTCGAAGCAGTCGATCACGGTTTTCAAATAGATCAGCATCAACCCTTTGCTGTCCTCGGTGATGTCGATCTCTTCGTCATCCTCTTCCATCAAGGCTTCTACCACGTATTTCAGCACTTCCGGCTGGTTGTAGCTGGAAATCATCTCTTCAACGGCGGCAATCAGGTCCCCGGGCGACTCCCCGGAGAGGTCGTCTAAAGTGGAAAAGTTGGCGTTTTCGGCGGATTCCAGTTGCGGTATGGTAACCCGGCGCAGGGAGCGAGTTCCCTGTAACATAATCTGCCAGACAACGGTTCCTAAGTAGAGCAGCAACTCCCGCTCATCCTGGTTGAGCAAATCATCTCCTGCGGCCATCAAGTAGGCCAGAACACCCGGCTGATCCCGATCCATTTTGCTCATGAGCAAGACCGCTTCCATATCCTGCAAATTGGACATCTCTTGCCAGGTTTTCTCTACAATCTCCTGAGATATCGGTTTCATGCCCCCACCTGTCGTTTACTATGAGGCCCGGCGAACCCAGCATTTTTAGCCTCAGCAACCGGCAAACTGCCGGGTTCCCGGTTGGGAATATAAGGCAATTGGCGTTTAAAATCGAAATGCTTTTTTAAAGGAGTGCGGGTTGAGGGAAACGTAATGCGTAACTGGGTAAGTGCCACCACCTCCCGGTCAGTTTTTTGGGATGAAGTGCCAGCACCTCCCGGTCAGTTTCGGAATGGTCTTCGAGGTATTTCATAATGAATTTCATTCAACATAGGTTGTTCTTTAGGAGCGCGTCGGCGCAACTGGTAAAAGCATATTCGCGCTTCCGTGAGCAACACTTCACATCGTACCAACCGTCCGGTCCAGTTGCGATCAACCGGAAAAGAGCGACCCAACATAGTTACCATCCCTTGCTGATTGGTTCGTCGGATATACACCATTCGAGCTGCGGGATAATCAGCGGGATGAACTTGGAGATCCAACTGCCATTGCTTCGGAAAAAGACCACGCTGGGGAGCGCTATCCTGTCGTTGTCTGGTTCGCTGGCAATAGGTCTTAATATAGCGAGCCGAAGTGCGTTGAAGGCTGCCCAGCGATTCATGGGTAAAGCGTGCCCACACTTTGGCTTGCCACTTTCCGTTATAACCTTCGATAGCAGCCTGGAAGCCTTTTTCAGCCGGAGGAACAAATACCGGCGTCACCCCCAACGACAAACACAAGCGCATCACCTGGCTAATGGTGTCGCGGCGCTGATGCGCTCCTTGAAAAAGTGCATCATTATCAAATTGGGCGCAGCCAGGCAAGCCCCAGCTTTGCCAATGACGGCTAAGCGCCTGAACAACATCGGTGGCTTTGATGCTGGCGGCTTGAGGCCAGGAGCCTGCCAGTCCACCATGCAACGAGACAACATTCAAGACTTCTACCAGCGGGCCGTCTTTAATCTTCAGGCCTTCAACCAGGTCAAATTCATCCAATTTACAGCGCTGCTCGGCTACCTCCGGCAGATACCATCCTTTGGGCGGCGCTTTGCGGCGTTGGGTTCGGTGATGATCCAACTGCCCCCAGCGCTCAAAAATCCGGTTGATGGTGCGAACGCTGGGTATCTTTTCAAGACCCTTCTCCAACAACCCTCTTCTGACGGCTTCCGCTCCATATTCCCCCAAATCACTATGCACACGAAGATGATGACGCGTTTCGATGATCATCGCCTCCATTCGGCAATCAGTACGATTGGGCTGGCAATGGGGGGCGCTAGACCGAGCAGCCCAATCAACACTATCCAGTTCCTTACCTTTTGCACGTTCTACCCAAAGCTGTACCGTACTCAAACTGCGATGGACACGACGAGCCACCGAACGCATCTTTTCTCCACCGCGAACCGATGCTACCATGGACCGTCGCTTATCACCTTTAGAAGCTCTTTTTTGTTCATAATCAATACCTCCTGATGGTCTTTATGAACAATATAAATAATCCTAATTCAGAAAACAAAATTGACCGGGAGGTGCTGGCACTTACCCCATTACGGAATACGCAACACTTATCACCCCGGCTATCCGGGGCATTACGCCCCTTCACCGCGCCTTGAAATCCACCGCCGGTACGGTCTGCACGTTCACCTGGTTCATATTGATGTATTTCTGCAGCGCGGTCTGCACTTCTTCCTTGGCGGAGAAATAGATGACCTGCCAGCCGCGCCGGGCAAACTCCAACAAAACCTCCAACTGCCGCTTCAACCGCTGACGGTCGGATTTCAAAAACGGATCGTCGAGAATGAAAAATCCTTTTTCGTTGCGCAGCAGTTTCTCCGCCAGGGCCAGACGAATCACGAAATAGAGCTGGTCATAAGCCCCGCTGGAAAGCCAGGCGGCCGGGAGAACCCTGCCGTCGCGCCGCTTGATGCGGATGCCGGCGGTGTGGGATTCGTAGGAAACCGCGGGGTAAAGCCCTTCGGTAATCTCTTTGAACATGCGCGAAACGTTGCTCTTCTCCCCGAACAGCACCGACACTTTTTGCCGTTCTTCCCGCTCCACCTCCTCGAAAATCTCCACGGCAACGCGGGCGGTGCGCTGGCGGGCGCCGACCTCGCCCAAAAACTGCTGCAAATCCTCTGCTAAGCGTTCCAGGTCCGTCAAGGTGCGGCAGGGCAGCATTTCATCCTCGCCCGGCAGGGTGGCTTCCCGGGCCCGCCGCTCGAAATCCGCCAGCCGCTCGCGCACTTCCCGGGTCTGCCGCTGCATTCTCTCGATCTCTTCTTTGATTTGCTGCTGCTCCGCTTTCTTCTTCTCCAGGGTTTTTTCGTTGAACTGGAGGTCGGGGGCCACCGCCTGGTATTCCTTCAAATCCTGGATTTCCGCCTGCCAATGCTGAATCCACTCCGCCACCGCCTCTCCCTTCATCCCGAAAAGGCTCTTCAAAGTGGCCATGGATTCCTTGATTTTCTGTTCCTGCTCCCGGCGCTGCCATACTTTTTCGCGATATATTTCGAGGGATTCCAGGTTGTGGCGCGCCTGCACCACCCGGACGCCCTGGCGGGCCTCTTTAACGCGATGGTCGATCTGGGCCAGCCGTTCTTCCCGCATGGCCTTGCAGCTATTTTCCAGAAAAGCCAGCCGCCCCTCGCTGGCGGCCACCCGCTGCTGCTGGCGCTGAAGATTTTCTTCGAAGCGCTGGATTTGCTCCTGAATTTGAGAAATGTCGCTGCCCGGCACGCCCAGGTCTGCGGCGCGGTTCAGCAGGTTCTGCTCCAACTGCTTCAATTCCCCGCTCAGCTTGATGAAACGAAAATAATAAAAAACCGCCAGGCCAAAGGTAATCGTCCCCGCCGCAATAGCGCTAACCAGCATATACACCTGGGGAAACCGGCTCAATCCTAACAGCAGGGACAGGGATATCAGCAGAAAAATAAGCACCCCGGCGCGCCAAAAATTCCTTCCCGCGTTCCGGCGGGCAAATAATTCATTGATCTCCGAGCGCCGCCGGAACAGCGGCTTCAATAGTTCATCGATGCCGGTCTTGCGTTTTTCACTGATCTGCAACTGGCTTTTGTAGTCTTCCAGCCGCCGGGCTTCTTCCTTCCGTTCCGCGTCCTGAAGCTGAAGCTGCTGCTGCACCTGCTCGCGTTCGAATTCCCGGTCTTCGATGAACCCTTCGAGCTGCTGCCATTCCGAAAATTCCTCATCCGTGAAGGCTTTTAAGGTATCCAACTTTTCCAGGGCGGCCAGGATGACGTCGAGATGCCGTTGGCCGTTTTGAAATTTTTCTCGCAGGCGGGCTTTTTCCAGGTCGCGGATTTCCCCTTCTAACTCCCGGAAGCGGTTTTGCCGGGAGAGCATTTGCTCTTCCAACGCGCCATAGCCCTGGGAATGGGCGGCCTGCAGGAATTCCCCGGCTTCTTTCAGCAGCCCTTCAGCTAACAGAACCCGGCTCTTCAAATGCTGGCTCTGGCGGGTGTTGACGGTATCCATCCCTTCGGTAAGATTTCCCAGGACGCGCAATTGATTTTTGATTTTCTGGATTTGATTGCTGCGCAGACCCATCAGCCGTTCGGTTACGTCGCCGTAAAATTCATTTTCCCGGGCGATGGAGAGGTCGCTGTTGCGGATCACGAAGAGGTTGCGGTATTCCTCCGCGGAAAGCGCCAGCAGCTCGGTGATCTGCCCTCCCTCGGGAAGCTTGTGCTCTTCTCCCCGGTCGGTTTCTAAGAGCACGTAGCCATCCGGCTTCTCGTTCACCCGCTCGATTCCGCTGAAGAGCTTCTGCCCCTTGCCTAACAGCAAACGGATGAGCGCTTCCAGGGTGAGGGTTTTGCCGTCTTCGTTCTCCCCCCAGAACAGGTTGAAATCGGTTAAGCGAAGTGTCCCGGAATCGGTGAGCGGCCCGTATTTCCGGATGGAAAATTCTTTGATTCTCATGCCTGCGACTCCATCATTGCTTTCAGCGCCAGTTCCAGAACCTGCTGTCTTTCCGCTTCCGGCAGGGTGCGCGCCTCCAGGCGCTCCAGGAAGAGTTTGAAGAGATCGTCTTCCAGGATTTCCCGGATATCGCGAAATTCCGTTTTGACAAGCTCGATGCGTTTCCCGGAGAATTTGCTGATGGCGCGATGGAGTTCCTGCTCGCTCATTTGCAGCGCCTTGCCGTTAAAATACCCCCCGACCTCCAGGAGCAGTTGCGCGTTATCGGGAAGATCTTGCAAGGCATCTTTAATCGCATAGAGAGGGTTTTGCTCCCGGAAAGGGTCTAAGCGGAGCTCCATTTTTTGGTAGTAGAAGGTATTCAAGACCTGGGGGGCGGGCGGGCGGCCTAACTCCAGCGCGTTCACTTTGCGCGGCCCCAATTCCGCGCGGGTAACCGCGGCCGGGGAGCCGGGATAGACGAAATAGCCGCCTTCTTTGAATTCATGCGCGCTGAAATTGCTGTGAAAATGCCCTGCTAACACGTACCGCCAGGGCAGGCTTTCGAAGTAGGATAATTTAACCGGCAGGTAGCGCTGGCGGCCTTCCTGCCCGTACTGATCCCATCCCCCGGTAATATCCAACAATTCCCCGTGAAAAAGGAGCACGTGAGCGGCGTCCGGCCGGGCGTTCCGGGAGGCCAGGATGAGGTACTCCAGCACCTCTTCTTCCAACAGCTCTTCGTAGGGAAATCCCCAGAAGAAAACTCCCTCGATTTCCAGGGGGCGGAGGAGGTCGCGAAATACGGTTACTCTCTCGCCTAAGAAAACGCCTTCGGGGTAAGCCCCGGCGTCGTGGTTGCCGGGGATGATCAGCACCGGAAAATCGATGCGGTTGAACAATTCCCGGATTTTGGGGCGCAGCTTATGGGCGTCGGCGCTGCTGTCGAACAAATCGCCGCAGATCGCCATCACGTCAAAATGCTCGAAATGCCCTAATTCGATGATTTTTTGGAGAGCCTGCCAGCGCACGTCCTCGTATTCCCGGATGTGGAGATCCGCAGTATGGAGCACCTTCATAGCCATTTCCCGACGTTTGCACTAAAAAATTGTACAGCAAATCTTCTTGCTAAACAAGGAATTAATTTTAAAGAAGTTGGTGGAGGAATGGGAAGTGGGAAGTGAGAAGTGAGAATGGAGGGTTCGCTTAATTTTTTTGCCACTTCGGTAAAATATTTTTCTATTCCGCCCTTTCAGGGCTTCCCAGCGGTGTTTTTTTCTACCCCGGAGCGT
>JABWBP010000033.1 GCA_013360445.1 Calditrichaceae bacterium
GCAACGCTCCGGGGTAGAAAAAAACACCGCTGGGAAGCCCTGAAAGGGCGGAATAGAAAAATATTTTACCGAAGTGGCAAAAAAATTAAGCGAACCCTCACCTGTCACTTCTAACTTCTTTCTTTTTCCTTCAAGTTCATCTCGATAATCCGCTGAATGGCCGCCTCGGTGATCTCAGCCTCCGCAAAGCGGTGGTCGATACGCTTGACCCCGATCAGGGAGACGATGCCGTGCATGAACGCCCAGATCAGGTGCGCTTCCATGTACGGCTCGGCCACGCTCATCAGCCCCTTTGCGCCGCACTGCTCTAACGCCGCGGCGATGATCTCCAGACTGCGGCGAGCCTTGCGGTATTTCTCTGCCGGGTAGCGGGCCATGCGCTCCGGTTTGAGCATGAACATAATCTCGTAATACTCCGGGTTTTGCATGGCAAAGCGGATGTAATTGCGGCATAACGCCGAGAGCCGTTGAAGCGGATCGCTTACCGCCTTTTCGGTCTGTTCCTGCATCTCCACCAGTTTGTCGAACCCTTCCTCGATCAGGGCGTGGATCAGCACGTCTTTGTTTTCGAAATATACATAGATCGTGCCCACGCTGCACCCCACCTCCCGGGCAATCATGCGGATGGAAAGCCGGGTAGTGCCCTGCTCGATCAGCAAGCGGCGGGTAACGTCGAGGATATTGCGGCGAATGTCCACTTGCGGTAGAAAAGCCATTTGTTGAACGCCGGTTTTTGTTGTCCGTTGTCGGTCGTTCCACGGGGAACGTTTTACGCCGGCTCCGTAGCCCCTGCGCCGGAATCCAAACCTATGAAAAATAACGCGAGAATGTAATTTTTAACCCGGACATACGCAATAGTCATTTTACGAGCTTCGGTTCATTCAATCATTCTGCAACCGCCGGAATATGGCCAGCTCCGCAAAAAATCGCGCCGTTTTCAATCGCGCCGTGTAACATAAACACCGGGATTCCGTTGGGGTTGTGGTAAATTCACCGGAGGTGTAAGGTTCCCGGGCCATGCAGAGGGATAAAGTGAGATTCTTGAAACAGGGGATTATCCATCATTCAAACCAAAAGGAGCAAAAAGCCATGAATCGACCGGCAGAAAGCGAATACGCGCCTTATTACCACACCTACGTCGGCAAGGTGCCGGAGGGGAATATCATAGATATTCTGAAGCGGCAGATCGAGGAAACCATGCGCCTGTTAGCCGGCATTCCGGCCGCCAAAGCCGATTACCGCTACGCTCCCGGCAAATGGAGCATCAAGGAAGTGATCGGCCATCTTTCCGATAGCGAGCGTGTGTTTACCTACCGCGCCCTGCGCTTCAGCCGCAATGACAAAACTCCCCTGCCCTCGTTCGAGCAGGTGGATTTTGTGAAATATGCCAATTTCGAGCGCCGCGCCCTGCAGGATTTGGCGGAAGAGTTTCGTCTGGTACGAGCGGCCAGCATCGCCCTATTCCAAAGCTTCGATGAAGAAATGCACCTGCGCACCGGTATTGCCAGCGGGTATGAATTCACGGTACGGGCGCTTCCCTTTATCGTTGCCGGGCATGAGTTGCACCACCTGGGCATTCTGCGGGAACGCTACCTGATTCAGTAGGCAGCAGGCAGTAGGCAAGTAGGCAGTAGGCAATACTCCTACTTTCTGCTCCTGCCACCTGCCCCTGCTCCTGCTCCTGCCACCTGCCCCGCCTGCACGCTGGCGCGGCGAAGCTCTTCCAAAATCAGGCGGCAGCACTCCTCCACCGGATTTTCCGAGGTGTTTACATACACCTGCGCGTGGCGGTGGTAGAGGGGTTCTCTGCGGCGGTAATTTTCCGCAACGTCGGCTCGCAAATCTTTTGCGCTCAGCAAGGGGCGGTTGCGCTCTCCCCGGAGCCGCTGGTAAATATCTTCCAACGGCGCATCCACCCACGCTACCAGGGCGTTTTTTGCCAGGGTTTCCATATTTGAAGGGTCTTCCACCACCCCGCCGCCGCAGTCGATGACCGCCTGGCGGGCCTCCGCCGTTTCCCGGATTACCTCCCTCTCGATCAGCCGGAAACGCGGCCAGCCCTCCCGTTTTACAAAATCGGCGATGGAGCAGCCGGTTCGCGCTTCGATCCATTCATCCGTGGAGAGATAATTCCAGCCCAGCAGCCGGGCAAGCTCCTTGCCAAGGGTGGTTTTTCCGCTGCCGCGAAAGCCAATCAGTACGAGTCGTTGAAATATGGCGGGCGGGCTTTTCAATGGAGTTTTCACGACCCAACCCGGCCAACTATATCTTTCCACGCCTCCCGAACCTCTTCTAACGCCGCCGGAATCCCGGTAAACAGCTCGAACTGCTTTGCCGCCTGAATCAAAAACATTTCCACGCCGGAGATGGTGATGCACCCGCGCTCCCGGGCAATTTGCAGAAAGCGGGTTTCTTCCGGGTTGTAAACCACGTCTAACACCACCCGGTCTTTGCGAAACAGGGCGGTTCCCACCGGGTATTTATCCGCATAGGGCGCCATGCCTACCGGCGTCGCCTGAACAATGACGGCGGCGCTGGCATAGTGTACCTCGCTCTCGTCCAAAAAGTCAATTCCGAAGGTATCTGCCAGGAGCTTGCCCCGCTCGATGTTCCTGCCGATCACAAAAATAGGGGTCGCCTCCAGCCGTTTCATGGCCACAATGGCGCTGCGCGCGGTCGCCCCGGTTCCCACTACCAGCCCGCCGCTCTTCAATTCTTCGCGATAAGAGCGCAGCACTGTTTCCAGGGCGATCAGGTCGGTATTATACCCCTTCCAGCCCTGCTCTTCCCGCACCACGGTGTTGCAAACCCCGGATATTTTTACCTCCGTGGATAGCTCATTCAGGTGTTTGACGATTTTTTCTTTATAGGGAATGGTCACGCTAAGGCCGTGCAGGGCTGCGGGACCCGGCGCCGCGCTCTCGCACCAGTCCAGCCAGAATTCATCCAGGTGATCGGCGGGGAAATTCAGGTACAAAAAATCTTTCGGAGCGTTCGCAGCATTGCCGGCCTCTCCTCCGGAATGTTTCCCGCTGATTTTCTGCGCGATGAGCCGGTTATGCAGTCGCCAGCCGATGCTTTGCCGGATGGGAGAGCCTACCAGGCCCAGTATTTTTGTTCCGGGTGATTTAGCGGGAAGACCGTAATGGTGCAGGGCGTCATGAAGGGAAAGCTGTCCCGGCGCGGTTTCTTCGGCAAAATCGGCGGAGACGTAGGTCCAGCAATTGCCCCGGATCGCGCCTAACAGTCGCGAAGGCTGGCCGGGTTCGCCCTGGGCGTGGATAATGAATTCCAACTGCAACGCCTTCGCGGTTTCCATCAATTCCAGGGCGATCAAATTATCGTGGAGCGATTGCGCCCGGAAAATTAGTTTGTAAACGTCTGCCGGAATTTCCGCCATCTGCTTCAACAGGGTTCTCAAGCGGCCGGGATTGGCGGTTTCCGCGTGATGCGACAGCAGGATTCGGGCGCTTTCCGCTTTGAGTTTGGGCAGGATTTTTTCTGCGGAGGATAATTCCACGTCGAGGTAATCCACCCCGGCCCTACCGGCTTTGCGCAGAACGGATAATGCTTCCGGGGGGTCGCCCTCCCAAAAACCTCCTTCCCGGCGGCTGCGCAGGGCCGCGATCAACGGCTTGGAGGTCAAGGGGCGGATTTTCTTGAAATCCAACCCGGGCAGGTAATCTAAACGAATCTCCACCAGGTCGGCCTCTTCACATTGAGGCAGCCACTCTTTTAGCTGCTGGAGGGATCGGGGCATCAGACTAACGCACAATTTTGGTTTTTCGCCCCTGGTATCGTACCGCTGCAGGCCGCGGTGCTGTATATTTTTGCCCGTCGATTGCGGTGCATGGTTTTGGGGAGAGGTCTTATGATGCAGCGAGGGCATGGCTAAGCTCCTGTTTTTCGACCGGGTAAAACAATTCCGGGTGATGGGGGGATCTCAATAAGGTGAACCGGGGGGCCTGCCGGCGGGCTTTTTTGTCGCTGCAAATGCAATTCCAAATCTCCTCCGCCGAAAATTGCTCCCGCCCAACTCCCTTCAGACCATACAACTCCAGTAATTTATCCAAATCCTCCACCCGTTCCCGGGGATACCCCAACAGTTGATGAGAGAGCCGGGCGGCTATCCGCATCCCTTCCGCCACCGCAAACCCGTGTTTAATGCGATATTCGCTCAAATGCTCGATTGCGTGGCCGGCGGTATGCCCGAAATTGAGGATGCTGCGGTACCCGCTTTCCTTTTCATCCGCTTCCACCACTTTGATTTTCAATGAAGCGCAGCGCAGCACGATCTGTTCCAGGAGGCCCGGCTCGCGCCGGAGAATGGGCGCGCTTTCGCTATCCAACCGGCGCCATAATTCATCATCCAGAATAACTGCGTACTTGATCACCTCCGCCATC
Organism: Calditrichaceae bacterium; assembly: GCA_013360445.1. Lineage (GTDB taxonomy): Bacteria > Calditrichota > Calditrichia > RBG-13-44-9 > J075 > JABWBP01. The sequence continues at coordinate 4,405 of JABWBP010000033.1, forward strand.
CCGTTGAAGAATTCCTCCTCCGGCAAGGTTTTCAGAAAAGCGGTGTCGCAGAAAACCGCCCGGGGCTGGTAAAACGCCCCGATCAAATTCTTGCCCGCGGGATGGTTGACCCCCACCTTGCCCCCGATGCTGCTGTCCACCTGCGCCATCAAGCTGGTGGGGAGATGCACCAGGGGGACCCCCCGGTGCAGGGTGGCGGCCAGGTAACCGGCCAAATCCCCGGTGACGCCCCCGCCCAGGGCGACGATGACGCTGTCCCGCCCCGCTTTCCCAAGCAGCAACAGATCTTCCAACTGCTCTTTCCGGGCGCGGGATTTATACTGCTCCCCGGCGGGAAAGGTGAGGATGTCGCGGAAACCGCCATGCGGGCGCAGCGCCCCGGCGGCGGCCTCGCCATACAACGCCGCAACGGTGGAATCGGCGATCACAAAGAGCGAGTGGGCGGGGAAATCGGTTTGCAGGTAAGCGGCGAGAGCGGCCCAGAGGTCCCGCCCGACAAAAAAGGGGATTTCGCGAAGATGCTCCTTAATACGTATGGGCAGCTTCTGCATAGGCTTTCTGCCATTCGATGAAGCGGCGGATTTTATCCATAAGCCGGGAAAACTGCGCCGGGCCGATGGTCTGCCCGGCGTCGGAGCGGGATTCCTCCGGGCGGGGATGCACTTCGATGATCAGGCCGTCGGCCCCGGCGGCCAGGGCGGCAAGGCTCATCGGCTCTACCAGGTCGCGCCGCCCGGTGCCGTGGCTGGGGTCCACAATGATGGGCAGGTGAGAGACCGCTTTGACTGCCGGCACTACATTTAAGTCCAGGGTATTGCGGGCATGGTCGGCAAAGGTGCGGATGCCCCGCTCGCACAAGATCACCTGCCAGTTGCCCTCCGCCAGGATGTATTCCGCGCTGAGCAAAAATTCCGTAAGAGTGGCGGCCATGCCGCGCTTCAACAATACCGGTTTGTTTAACCGGCCCACGGCCTTTAGCAAGCGAAAATTCTGCATGTTGCGGCTGCCAATTTGGAGAACGTCCGCGTATTCCGCTACTAAGGCGATATCGGTAGTGTCGATCACCTCGGTGACCACCGCCAGGCCGGTTTCATCGCCGGCTTTGCGCAGCAGCTTCAGCCCCTTTTCCCCCAATCCCTGGAAGCTGTAGGGGCTGGTGCGGGGCTTGAATGCGCCCCCGCGCAACAGGTGCGCTCCTTGTTCCTTCACCAGCCGGGCGGTTTCGATGATTTGCGCCTCGCTCTCCACAGAGCAAGGCCCGGCGATGATCGCCGGCTCTCCTCCGCCAACGGCGTTGTGGTGGATTTGAATAATGGTATTTTCGGGCCGGTAGTCGCGGCCGGCCAGTTTATAGCTGTGCAATTCATTCCTCTCTTCATCCGCGGTTTTGAGCGCCATTCCACTGCTCCTTGCGAAAGTTGCGGGCCTCTCCACGTTTGCGATCGGGTTTTTTACTTCCATCTCACGCGCCGGATAGCGATTCGTTCCTTTTTTCCCATTCGCGGTTAGAAAATAATAAACAGCAGGGCGGCAAACCAAGCGGATTTTTAGGTGAGGGAGGCAGCGATAAGCCTGTCCCGCCAAGCGGACACTTTTCGGGAAATGCTTCTCCGGGATCTCGCACGGCGAATCTACACCTGGCATCCCGCAAGCAACCACGGAAGCATGAAATCTCTCCCGGTAGCGGCATCCGCCCTGCGCGCTGGTGAAAAGAGCTTACCCAAAAACTCGCTTGCAATGCCCATCGCTCGGTTCTACATTCCTTCGGTGGTGGAGTGGCGAGTGGTAATTAAAGAAGATGTAGCTATTTTACCACTCACCAATTCCCAATTACCCATTACTACTGCACAATCAAGGAAAGAGAGTATGGAGAACAGACTTTCCCGCCCCAATCTAACTCCCGAAACGCTCCAAACCGTTCCCATCGAGCGGGCGGAGACCATTCCCTCTGCCTGGTACACCGATCCCGCCTTTCATGCCTGGGACAATGAGAGCATTTTCTCCCACCACTGGCAGTGCGCCGGGCATGTTTCCCGGGTCAGCCGCGCCGGGGATTATTTTCTGATCGACGTTGCCGGAAATCCCCTGATCGTGGTGCGCGGGAAGGATGAACAGGTACGGGCATTTTACAACGTCTGCCGGCACCGCGGCGGGCCGTTGGAGGTTGAAGAAAGCGGCTGCGTGAAGGCGCTCCAGTGCAAGTATCACGGGTGGACCTATTGGCTCGACGGGATGCTGCGGGGAGTGCCGGAATTCGACTACGTGCAGTTGTTCGACCGCAAGGATTACGGGCTGATCCCGGTAAAGTTAGAAACCTGGGAAGGATTGATTTTCGTGAATCTCTCCGAAAATCCCGCCCCGCTGAACGACTTCGTGGCCGGCATTTCCGAACGCATTGCCCCCATCCGGTTGGCCGATAAAAAATTCTACCGCAAGGTGGAATACCAGATTCGCTGCAACTGGAAGGTGTACGTGGACAACTATTTAGAAGGCTACCACCTGCCTTACGTTCACCCGGAGCTGAACAAGCTGTTGGATTACCGCAACTACGTCACCGAAACCTTCCCCTGGTATTCCCTGCAATACAGCCCCTTCGCCGGGGGCGACAATCTCTACCGAGCGGAAAAAGGGGAAGCGTTTTACTACTTTATCTTCCCCAACATCATGCTGAACATTTTGCCCGGGCGACTGCAAACCAACCTGGTATTGCCGCTGGCGCAGGATAAAACTTTAGTGATCTTCGAATATTATTACGACGACGTTACCTCTCCCCAGGCCCTGCAAATCATCGCTGAAGACATTGATTACAGCGACCGGGTGCAGCAGGAAGACATCGAAATTTGCGAGCGGGTGCAGATGGGGCTGAATTCCCCCGCCTACGACCGGGGGCGGTTCTCGGTACTGCGGGAGCAGGGGGTGTATCATTTTCAGAGCTTGCTGAAGGAGGCCTACTGGAAAGGGATTTCGGATTCCCCGAAGGGGCAGGTTGGATTCCCCATGGGGGCGGGTCGGATTGCGGATTGAAAAACAAATCTTACATCATTTGTTCTTCTTCGCCGTTTTGATCGAAGCGACAATCATGGAGAGTATTTCATTTTTGCCTCTTCCATAGAATCGTTTTTAGATGTAAATCCGCAATTTAAAGCCCCCAGTTTCCCCCCAACATCACCCGGAAATCCTCCTCTGAATAGATGCCCGCAAACACAAAGGATAGCTCCCGGAAAAACGGCGAGAACCAGAAACCGCCCCCGAAATCCGAGTGCCAGTCCCCCGGGCTTTTTCTATCCATCCACACCCGTCCGGTTTCCCCAAAAACGAACCAACCCACATCGAAGGGCACTAACAGCGTGGGGCGGAAGAGGTGATGCCGCAACGCCGCGCTTCCGTACAGGGAGGCGTCCCCCCCAAAACGATTGCGGGCAAAACCGCGCAGGGTCTGGGTTCCGCCCAGGTAGGCAGCCTGGTAGTAGGGAAAATCTCCCCAGAGTTTTTCCCCTCTTGCCCGGAGCGCAAAGGTGGTTTGCCGGAACGGTTTCAGGTAAATCTGCGCTTCCGCCAGCGCCCGGGTAAACGCGCTGTCATTCTCGAACGCCTCGGGAAAGCCGCTGGCAGCGGCGGCCAGGTATATCCCTTTGGTGGGCATGCCGGGATCATCCCGCAAATCCAGGGTAACGCCCCCGCCAAGCTCCAGCAAACTGTTAACATTGACGCCGTAAGGCTGCTCTGCGATGATAAAGCGGGGATCGGAAATATCGGTCTTGGTGTTGTAGCGTTTGAGCGTGCCTCCAAAGAAAAAATTTATCTTCGGGGTCAGGTGGGCATAAAGAACCGGCCTGATCCAGTATTCGTTGGCCTGAACCCGGTAAAAATTCTCTTTCTCCAGGTTTTTATCCCGTTGGGCGTCGTTTCCCAATCCGTAATAGTCGGTAATTTCCCGGGGATTGAACGCCGCCTCCACTCGAAGATTCAATCGCCCCATCGCCTCGATGAAATCTCCCCGGAAATCGGAGCGGATTGCGGAGGTCAAAAAAGCGTAATTTGCGCCCAAGGTCAGCCGGCTGGCGTGGGGCTTTTTGCGGAACCCGTAGTAAGTGAGCGTTGCGCCCGCGCCTACCACCAGGCCGTCGTCCGGGTTGAAGGAGAGGACCGGGAAAGGGGAAACAATGCTCCCGTAACTCAGGGTCAGCGGCTCGTATTCGTGGGCGTTGATCAGCGAATCCGCCCGGCCGCTTTTGAACGCGGTGTTTTTGCCCCTGGCGACCGGGGTTCCCTCAACATCGTAAAAAAAGGTTCTGCCGCGGGATTCATCGTGCAGCTCATCCGCGCCCGGGCCGCCGATGACCCGCAATTTGATGCTCCGCCCCGTGTTTCCGCTCACCGCCGCTTTGTCGTTCCCGCCCAAAAGATAAACGCGGATTTCCCCGGTTTCTTCGCTCTTGAAAATCCGCCGGTAGAGCGGATCGCCTTCTTTGCCGCCGGTTTGGGCATCCCGCCGGTAAAGAGCGATCTCGACCCGGCCATTCTCACGGCGCTGCACCTCCAAATATTCATCCCGGTCGCGCCCGATGATCTCGATGTTTTTGGCAAGATTGCGGTAGTATTTTACCGCGTATCGCGGCATGGCGTCGCGGCGGGATTTGAGTTTGCGCTCCAACTCCTCCCCGGAGACCTGGTAAATCGCTGCGGGCAGCCGGCGAACCGCCTGTTCGATCACTTCATCGGTCATCTTCCGCCGGAAATCCGCGCCGGCCTCCCGGAAATCCTCCTCCGTTAAGGCGTTGAGGAAAATGCGATCCAGGTGCCGCCCGGAGAAGGTGAGGCTCCAGATATCGGGATTCTTCTTTTCGATTCCCTCGAACTGCGGCACCACGTCGCGGTCTTCGGCAATGGAGGGCAGCAGCCCGTCGAATTTGGAAAAAGCCTGGTCGCGATCCAGCGGAATGGGCTGCCAGGAATACCTTCCGTTCCGTTCAACGCGCGCCCAGCGCCACTGATCGAAATGGCGATCCCAGTCGCTGATGAAAATATCCAGGATGCGGGCTTTCAGGAAAGCTTTTTGATCCACCGCGTCGATAAAGCTGTCGCGCAGCAAATCCACCAATTCATAAGAGCTGAGGATATGGTCGAACCCCCCGAAACCGGGGGTGTTCGCCGGCCCATGGACGACGAATTCTTCCAGGGTTCCCATCGCCCCGGCGAAATCATCCCGGAACTGCCCCAGCGCCGGATCGTCCGGAATTACCACTAACTCAGGAGTGGTATGCAGCACTCCCACCGCCCCGGCGAGCGCCGGAACCACCAGGGCGCCGTAAGGATGGGCGCTGCTGGTCTGGTCGCGCACAATATCCGCCACCGGGGTTGCTTGCAAATCTTCCGGCAGGATTGCAGCGGGGTCCTTGTCAATGGAGCGGAACTGGAATCGCCCGCCCCGCCCGGCATTGAAGCTGAGAGAGCGGGATTGGAAGCCGCCGCTGCGTTTTTGCGGCGCCAGCCCGCCGGCGTAAGTTGTCAAATTCAGCGCCGGCGCTTCCACGGGAGTCGTCCATTCCGCCCGGTAATGTTTGCCGAAAAAGAATTGCTTCAGGCTCCCGGCGCGATATTGCGCTCCCGCGACCACGGTTTGAACATCGCTGCCGGAAAACTCCCCGGGGGTTGGCTGGGAAAATCCCCGCGCGATCAGCAGAAACAGGGCGAAAATGAAAACGCAGCCCGCCGGTTTGAACCGCATGGAGCACCTCAACGATATGGATGAGCGTTTTTACCAGGAATGAACCGGAAACCAGTCAATACATATTTGCAGCGCAGCGCCCTGACCAATCTGCAAAACTGAAGTTTTGCACTCCCCAATCAAGATTCATTCGTAGCGCAGCGCTTCGATAACGTTCTCATTGGCGGCGCGGTAGGCGGGGTAGAGACCGGCAATGGTGCCGATCCCGGCGCAGATCACAAAGCTGTAGCCGATCCAGTTCCAGGGCAAAATCCACCCCCCGCCGATGTTGAAATGGTTGAAAATCGTGCCGCCGACGATCCCCAAAAATCCGCCTAACACTCCTAAGATCATCGATTCGGTGAGAAACTGCACCAGGATATGGCTCCGCCTGGCCCCGATGGCCCGCCGGATGCCGATCTCCCGGATGCGCTCGGTTACCGAGACCAGCATCACGTTGGCGATGCCGATGCCTCCCACCACCAGCGACACCAGCGCGATCAGGATGATGAAATTGGCGATCTCCTGGTTGGTCTCCTGAATGGTGGAAAGGAAAAGATCCTGCCGCCGCACCTGAAAATCATTCTCCTGGTCCGGGCGCAGGCGGTGGTTGCGCCGCAAAATCGTTTCGATGTCGAAAAGCGCTTCCTCATAATCTCCGGCGGAGCGCATTTGCGCTAAAATGCCGGAGAGGTGATCCACTCCAAAGAGGCGTTCCTGCGCGGTGGTGAGGGGAATGAATACCTGGTCGTCGGGGCTGGACCAGGTCTCCCCCTTGGCGGCTAACAGGCCGATTACGGTAAAACGGGAGGAGCGGATCGAAACCGATTCGCCGATGGGGGAGGCGCCGCCAAAGAGTTTTTCGCGTACCGTTGCGCCCAGTACACAAACCCGCTCCCGGCGGTTTAGCTCAGCCGCGTTGAAAAACCGCCCTTCGATAAGGCGCTCGTTGTTCACCGCCGCATACTCCGGGGTGGCCCCGGTGATGCGAGTGCTCCAATTTTGATCCTTGAATTCCACGGTAGCCGATGAGGAATAAGTGGGCACAGTGACCGTTATAGCTTCGGAGGTAGAAGCGATTTCCCGGGCATCCTCCCATTTCAAATTGACCACGTTCGAACCGGTGCGCACCCCGTGCATCCGGGAAAAGCCCGGGCGGATCATCAGCACGTTGGAGCCCATGGCCTCCAGCCGCTCCTTTACCCGGCGCTGGGTCATTTCTCCCAACACCACCACGTACAACACCGCGGCAATCCCGATGGCGATGCCGAAAAGCGTCAGGATCGAGCGCAGCGGGTTGGCCCGCAGGCTCTGCACCGCCAAAAGCAAATTTTCCCAGATGATCATGCTTCGTTCCTCGATACCATAACACTACCGCTCAGATTGAGTGCATGGTGAACATGAGGCAGAGCCTCACCAACTGCGTCACAATGCAGAGTATTGTGGCGAGCAGAAAACACTAAAACACCATAACACAACTACCCCGGCTTTGCCGGGCCGGCTATTGCGATCTGGAACCCCCGGTAGCGCCGAAGCCGCGGCTGTCGCGAATGCGGTTCTCCATGCGTTCGTTTTCCTCTATCAGCCGGGAGGCCATCGGCGCTCCGATGATGCTGCCTTCTTCCAGGCCGGAAACGATTTCCGCGTTTTTGAAATTGGAAAGACCGATGGTCACCGTGTGGGGAGTGAAGCGATCTCCTTGTTTCAACAGCACCATACGCTCCCGGGAGGAGGGTTTGGCGTCCGGGGGAAGCTGCAACGCCACCGCGGGGGCTAAAAGGATATTTTCCTTCTCCACAATGGTGATTTCGATGCTGGCATTCATGCCCGACTTCAATTTCCCCTCGGTATTTTCAACCTCGATGATCACGTTGAAGAGGGTAACATTTTGCTCGATCCGCGCCTCCGGGGCAATGCGCACGATCTTGCCCTTGAATTTCAGCATCGGGTAGGCTTCCGCCACCACCCGGGCGGGCTGGCCGATGTGAATTTTGCCGATGTCGATCTCGTCGATGCCCGCTTCGATGTGCACGTTGCGCATGTCCGCAATATCAACGATCGGGGTGCCGCCGCTGACGTTGCTGACCCCCGAGGCGATGATCTGCCCTTCCTCCACGTATTTTTGCAGGATCACCCCATCAACCGGGGCGCGCACCACCGATTCCGCAAAGCGTTCCCGGGCGCGTTCCAATGTGGTGGTGGCGCGCACTAAGTTCCCGTTTGCCACCGCCAGGCGCAGCTCGATCTGGTCGCGCTCCTCTTCGGAAATCAGCCGGTCTTTGAAAAGTTGATCCAGGCGGTCGAAGGCGCGCTGCGCCTGGATCAGCTCCGCCCGGGCGATGTCAAAATCCGCCTCGGCCTGTTTGACCGCGGCGCGCTCGTCTTTCTGGTCCAACCGGGCGATCAGATCGCCCTTGCGCACGAAGTCGCCCACCTCTACCGCCAGCTCTTCGATTTGCCCGCTGGCTTTGGATTTGATTTCCACCCGGTCGATCGGGCGCACCACGCCGTTGGCGGTGACGATTTCCCGGAAAGTTCCCCGCTCTACCTTCATCTCTTTATAGCGGGGTTCGCCGATTCCGGCGTCGGCGCGGTTGCGGCTCGAAAGCAGGAAGACGCCAATGGCTGCGGCAACCACCACAACCAATGCAATGATAATTCGTGATTTTGAAAGATTCATGGTTCTCCACTAAATTCCCGGAGTGCAAAACTTCAGTTTTGCACTGGAATGCTCTGAAGAAAGGTTTTAGCTCGCAGTTGAGGCTTTTCCCCTCATCGGGAGCAGCTTTGTTAAAAATTTCAATTTTGCCGTCCGGAGTGCTTATAGCGTCCGGAATATGCTCGAAAAGTGCAAAGCTGAAGCTTTGCACTCCGGCGTTTATCTCCCCGACTGGTTCTGCAGGAATTTAAAGAAGTCGCTCTGGGTGGACAGGATCAGCCAGTCCTGTTCCGAAAGCGCGGTCTCGTAAGTTTCCATGGTTTTCAGGAAGCGGTAGAATTCCCGGGAATCGGCGTTGCGGTCGTAGGCTGCGGCGTAAATGGCCGTGGCTTCCGCGTCCGCCTTTCCGCGAATCTCCTGCGCGGTCTTGAACGCTTCCGATTCGATCTGCTTCAGATCCCGCTCCTTGTCGCCTAAAATTTTGGAGGCCTCTCCCTGCCCTTCGGAGCGGTATTTGTCGGCGATGCGCTTGCGCTCGGTGATCATGCGCTCGTAGATTTTCTGCTGCACCGCTTCCACGTAATTGATGCGCTTGAAGCGCAAATCCAACAATTCGATGCCCAGGGAATCCAACTTGGGCGCGGCGGTTTCGATGATCATGCGGGTAATTTTATCCCGCCCCACCTGGATCTTCACGAAAATTTCCGATTCTTCCCCGGCTTCCAAATCGTCGCTGGCCTGGAATTCCCGGTTGGTAGAGCGGATCACCTCCACTAAGTCGTGGCGGGCGATGGCGTTGCGGGTTTCTCCATCCAGGATGTCATCTAAACGGGTCTGGGCGCGCTCCTCGTTCTGCAAGCGCTCCAGGAAGAGCAGGGAATTTTTGATCCGCCAGCGCCCGTAGCAATCCACCCAGATGAAGCGTTTATCTTTAGTGGGAACCTGGTTAGGGTCCCCGTCCCACTCCAAGAAACGCTTATCGAAATAGCGGGCGTCTTCGATAAAGGGCATTTTGAAATGAATCCCCGGCGTGGTAATGGGATCTCGCACCGGCTCGCCAAAGCGGGTAACGATCACTTGCTGCGCTTCGTTGACCACAAAGGCCGAGGCCAGGATCAGGATCAGGGCGGCGACGCCTAAAACGGCGTATAGAAGGTATTTGGGCTGTCTCATTTTTTCAAATCTCCTTTGTCTAAATCCAACAGGGGCAGAACGCCGCCGGCTTTTTCATCCAGAATCAATTTCTTCCCGACCTTCTGCATCACCTTGTTCAGGGTTTCGATATAGATGCGCTGGCGGGTCACCTCTTTGGCTTTTTGGTATTCTCCGAACAGCGAATTGAAACGCGCCGCCTCGCCGCGCGCCCGGTTCACCCGCTCCAGGGCGTAGCCCCGGGATTCTTCGATCACCCGGGCGGCGTCCCCCCGGGCCCGGGGAATTACCTGGTTATACTCCGAGCGCGCCTGATTGATCAGCTTCTCGCGCTCCTGCTGCGCCTCGTTCACCTCGTTGAAAGATGCTTTCACTTCATCGGGAGGATTGACGTCCTGCAGCACCACCTGCTCCACGTGGATGCCTAACTCGTATTGAGCGCATAACTCCTGGAGCTTGGTCTCCACGGAGCTGGCGATCTCCTGCCGCCCCACGGTCAGCACTTCGTTGATGGTGCGGTCGCCCACCACTTCCCGCATCACCGCTTCATTCATGTCCCGGAAGGTTTGCGGGGCGTTGCGCACCCGGAACAGGAACTGGTAGGGATCGCGGATGCGGTATTGCACGATCCACTCCACCTCCGCGGCGTTGAGGTCCCCGGTGAGCATCAGGGATTCTTCCTGAAACCTTCCCGGCGAGTATTCGCTGCGCCCTCTTCCTTCCATAGTGCGGAAGCCGAACTCATCCTTCAACTGCCGGCGCACCGGGATCTTGTACACCTGCTCGATGCCCAGGGGCAGCTTGAAATTCAGCCCTGGGTCCACCGTGCGGGTGTACCTGCCGAAGCGCAGGATCACCCCGGCCTCCTCGGTATTCACCGTGAACAGAGAAGAAAAAAGGATGATGGCCAACAGCACTCCCGGGATGATCCATTTCAACAAATTGGGCGGAAGGGAGGGCCGCCGGGGGATGCGAAACTCGTTGAAATCAAAAGGGGGTCTTTGCTGCATTGCTTTAACCTCCGGGTGTTAAGGTTAACGTGCGATAGATTCTTATTATTCAGGGCTTTTACATCGCCTAAGGATGTTTTAAATTCCGCTCCGGCGCAAAACCATTGTTGGCAACGGAAAAAGAATATAAACGAGCCATGCTGCAAATCAAAGACCTACATTATTCGATTGGCGAGCGCAACCTGCTCACCGGGGTCAACTGGATCATCAATCCCGGCAAGCGGGTGGCGCTGATCGGCCCCAACGGGGCGGGGAAAACTACCCTGCTGCGCGTCATCTACGGGGAGTTAGAAGCGACCGCGGGAACCATGCAAACCCCCAAAGGCTACCGCATCGGCTACCTGCCCCAGGAAGAGATTGCCCTGCCACGAAGTGGTGGATTCCCAGAAGCCGGCCCCATTCTGGACAGCGTGTTAGAAGGGCATTCGGAAATTATAGCGATGGAAAGCGAGATGGCGGAGATTCACCGCCGGTTGGAAAACCATCCCCCCGATTCCCCGGCGCTGTTGGAAAGATTGGGCGCGCTGGAGGAGCGTTTCCAACTCTCCGGCGGCTACCGCCTGGAAGCGGAGGCGAAAGCGATCCTCTCCGGGCTGGGCTTCAAAAACTACGATTTCCAGCGCTCTCTTTACGAATTCAGCGGGGGCTGGCGCATGAGGGTGTACCTGGCCCGGCTGCTGCTGCAAAACCCGGATCTGCTGCTGCTCGACGAGCCTACCAACCACCTCGACCTGGAATCCTTAGAGTGGCTGGAACAGTACCTCAGGACGTTTCCGGGCAGCATGGTCATCGTCTCGCACGACCGCTTTTTCATCGACCGGTTAGCGGAGGAAATCTGCGAGCTGGATCGCGGGCGGCTTACCCATTACCCCGGCAACTACCATTTCTTCGAAAAAGAGAAGGCGCTGCGGGAGGAACAACTGCTGAAAAAGTGGGAAGAACAGCGGGCGGAGCGGGAACGGGTGCAGCGCTTCATCGACCGCTTTCGCTATAAAGCCAGCAAGGCGGTGCAGGTGCAAAGCCGCATCAAGCAGTTGGAAAAAATGCGCGAGATCGAGCTGCCCCCGCCTCCCCCGCGCCGGATTCATTTCAAAATCCGGGTGGAAACCCCCAGCTACAAAGAGGCGCTGAAGATCGAGAATATGTCTTTCAAGTACCAGCGCGACTGGGTGCTGAAAAACATCAACCTGAACGTTTACCGGGGGCAGAAGCTGGCCCTGGTGGGGGTGAACGGGGCCGGGAAAACTACCCTCACCCGGCTGATTTTCGGGCAGTTAACGCCCCAGCAGGGGAGCATCCGCGCCGGGGAGCGGGTGATCATGGGCTACTACGCCCAGCACCAGGTGGACACCCTGAATCTGAATGCGACCATTATGGAGGAGGTAGCCGCCGCCGCCAGCGAAGCCCACCGCCTTCAGTTGCGCGACATCCTGGGCCTGTTCCAGTTCAGCGGGCAGGACCCCGATAAGCGCATCGGGGTGCTCTCCGGCGGAGAAAAAGCGCGGGTCTCCCTGGCGAAAATACTGCTCTCCCCGGTCAATTTCCTGATCATGGACGAACCCACCAACCATCTCGACATCTCCTCTCGGGAAGCGTTGGAAGATGCTTTGCAAGATTACGACGGCACTTTTCTGCTGATCTCCCACGACCGCTACTTCCTGGATAAGTTGGTGAACCGGGTGCTCGAATTGAAAGACGGGCGGCTGCGGGAATTCGAGGGCAACTATTCCGATTACCTGGACCGCCGGGAAAAAGAGGGCGTTGCCGCTGCTCCGGACCATGCCGGGCAACCCCTGGAGCCAACGCCGCCGGTTCCTCCCGCCAAAAAGAGCAAGGATCAGAAACGCCAGGAGGCGGAGGCTCGGCAGACCATCAGCCGGCAGCGCGGCCAGTTGAAAGCGGAGATCGAAGCCTGTGAGAGCCGCATCGGGGAGTTGGAGACGCAGAAGGAGAGCCTGGAAAAATTGATCGCCGACCCGAAGAGCTACCAGAACGGGGAGCACGTGAAGTCGCTGCGCAAGGACTACGCCGCAGTGAAACAGGAGCTGGAAACGTTATTGGAGCGCTGGGAAAAAGCCCAGGAGGCATACGAAACGTTGCTGGCGGAAATGAAGAAAGTGTAAAGCTTGTCCCCGCTAAGCGGGGATGAACAGTGCAAAAGCTTGCCCTGTTTATAAGTGGTATGGTTTTGGGAATCGAGGATGGGGTTGACTTCTACCGCTTCGAAGCTGAGCAGTTTGCCGGTGCGGGCAGAAATTTGTTACCGGATGAGTTTCTTGATCAAGCGAACTTTTCCCACGATTTCAAAAAATTGTGCGCTTCGCAATTGGGGATTGTCTTTAAGCTCGATTTTATCTATACTTCACGCGGGATTAAATGAGACAGGTATTCCTCACTAAGTTGATTCCTTTCAACCAGTTGTCAAGCAAAATTAAGGGCGATAAAGTCTTATTGGAAGTCGAAATTGTCGAGGATGTTCAACTCGAAGAAGGATACACGATTCTGGAGGAATTGGTTGAATTCTGTGCTTCCTCTCCCGATGATGGGAATTTTTTTACTCTCCTGACTTTACAGTTTGAAATATCCCCCCTTTTTCCGAACAAAAACGCATCGTCGCTAAAGTGAAAGCCTTGCTGAATTTGTGTAATGCCCTTGAAGAGCAGCTAACCCGCGTTCGGCGCGGGATACTTTGATAAAGATGCTCCCTGAAAAAGTGATTGAACCGGCAGCCCTCACCGGAGCAGCACCATCTTCCGTGCTTGCAGGTACTCGCCGCCGGCTGCCCCGGGAATCGCTACCCGCAGGCGGTAGAGGTAAATTCCGCTTGCGACCGCTTCGCCGGCCTCGTTCCGGCCATCCCATTGAAAGGCGTGCTCTCCCGGCGGCAATTCCCGCTCTACCAATGTGGCTACTTTTCGCCCGCCAACATCAAACACTTCCAGGCGGGTAAATCCGCGATCCGCGATCCGAAATCCCAAATTCGTCGAAGGATTGAAAGGGTTGGGATAGTTGGGGTACAGCATAAAATCTCCCGGCGGTGAAGGCGGTTCGACGCCTACCGGGATTTGCAAATAATTGAACGCGGCGAAGACGTCGATCAAGCCCATCCCGTAATTGTGATCTTCCCCGGTGGTTTCCCCGGCAGGCTCCCCGGGATCGTGCGCTGCGGAATCCGCGGGGGTTTCCCGGGCAGTGAGATAGAGCGCCAGCTTCAGTTCCTGCCCGGTTTTATTGGGAAAAGCCTGCTTCAGCAGGGCGATAGCCCCGGCGACGTGGGCGCTGGAGGCCGCGGTGCCGCTCCAGACCGCATACCCGCCCCCGGTAATCGCGGAGCGGATGTTGATCCCCGGCGCTACTGCCTCCGGTTTGATCAGCAGGGAACCGCTTCCCCCGCAATTCGAAGGCCCCCGGCTGCTGAAACTGGTAACCGGCAGGAGCGGGGAATAGAACCCATCGATGCTGCCGGTCGCCCAGGCGGTTACCAGGGAAGTATTAATGTTGCCGAATCCCTGGATGGTCGCGGCGGCGGGTCCCGCCCCGCCAACCGGGAACACCGCCGCAATTCCCGCCGCTTCCACGGCGTTCAACACGGTGTGATAAATAGCCGCCGGGCAGCCGATCAGCGTGGCGTCCGAGAATCCCGCGATCACGTCCGGCATATCTTCGATGGTGGCAGGATTGCCGTCCGGGTCCATGGCCCACTGGAACGCGAGAATGGTGTTGGAAAGGTGCGGAAAGGCGCAAAGGGTCTGGGCGGCGATCCACTCCGCCGCCGGGGCCGCCCCGATGGTATCCTGGGTTGCCGGGTTCAGGCCGGCGATGATGCCCATGCCGTGAGTGCCGTGGTTGTTGCAATCGTTCGGGAAGGTGCTGCCAAAGGCGGGGTCGAACCAGGCCTGGGAAGCGGGGACGTGGTTGCCGCGCCAGCGGGCGGCCAGGGCGGGATGGGTTCCCTCTACCCCGGTATCGATGTTCATCACTAAACGCCCTTCTCCCCGGAAACCCATTTCCCACATTTTATGGGCGTTGATGAGCTTCAAACCCGCTTCCGCGCCGTTTTCCACCGGCAAGGCGGGCTGCTGCGCCGCCGGGGCGGGAATCGCCAGCAGCGGGTCCGCATCCAGCAGCGCGACTTCCGGGCGGGCGGCGAGGACCTGCAACACCGCCGGGGTGGTTTCCACCCGGATCATGTTGGCGATCCAGAAGGATTGGTATTCCATGATCCCTTCGGCGGCGAGGGACTCCAGGTAGGAGAGAATTCCCCTTTGCGCGGCCGCGGCCTTATCCTGCAGGGCAGTGATAACCGCATACGCCCGCTGCTGCGGAGAAACGTTCATTGCCGAAAGCTGCTGCTCCAGCGCCGGAATTTCCACCTGCTCGTCCAGGAAGACCAGGGCGCGAACCGGGGCGTTCTTTTCCGGCGCCCGGTCTATTTCCTGTTGTAATGCCGGGGTGATTTCCGCGGCGAGGGATAGCCGCAAGCCGAATAATCCGCAAACCAGGAGATAAATACGCAGGGGTTTCATGGCAGGAATCTCCATATTTATTGGTGATATTCGGTAGAGACCTTGCATGCAAGGTCTCTACTATCGTAAAAATTATTCCTTCGCCGGATACCATCTTGCCGGTTGGAAAGGTTTGCGGGCATAAGGTGATCTCTTCTGCTAAATATACTCGTTTCTAAGCATATTGCACATCTACTTTCACAGCCTCATACCATTTTTTTAAATCTTCATAAGTGAGATAATCACAAATATCAAATAACTCGCTGTATTTAAAAGTTCTTCTTTCAATCTGTGTCTCAAAGAGGTCTTTTCGTTTTTGAGGAATGACAACGGTCGCCTTATTGATAGGATAATCAATTTTAACATCGTTTAGACGTAACAAGCCCGAATAAACAGAAGTGCTGTGTTCAATCTCAAAAAATCGTACGGGATGCGAGGTTCCTTTTTTAAACCAGATGACGTCGATATACTTTGCAGTAGCTAATGTGGTCGGCTGTGTAAAACTGGGTAGCTCTTTCAAACACAAATCAGGAAATTTTTCTCCATTCACTTCTTTATTTTTATTATCGACTGCTACGAAAACATCATGATTTTTATAAATCCCTATTTTTACTAAGTAATACATCATTTCATCGTGTTGATTTACTTCTTGGGCTGATGGGACAATATCATCCAACTGCTCAATCTTTTTGGTTTCTTTTGCATATTCCTTTTCTAACTTTTTTGGGTTTCCGATATAACCTTTGTTTAAACAGTACAAAAAATTATCGAGCCTGGTGAGTGAATCCAGACCAACTGTACGCTGTAACTCCAGGCAAACTCGATTAATCTTGATGTAAAAATCAGATTTTTTTTCACCATACTTTTTTTGGGGATAGACCCCCAATAACTTCAAAGCTCCATTGGTTTGAATATTCCATTGAACGTATTTTGTAGGATAACAAGTGGTCAAAAAGAGAGTGATAAAGTTAATTCCAACCCCTTTGACATAGTTCTCGCTCTCAGGCTCCTCAACAAGCTCCATTATCTTTTCCTTAGCCGAGATGGAATCATCAGCCAAATATTTAAAAAGTCTTTTTATGGGATCAAGTCCGTTTTCGACAAAACTATTTCCATATAATTTCGGACCAAAACCAAATTCTTTATAAAAACAAGTGGCGTCTTGTAGAGTTAGAGTATTTTCATTGATTTTATTGAGAGTGGTATCAATAAGTTTTTTATAGTAATCCCACCATAATTCGCCCTTAATAATAAACCCCTCCTTGATACCATATTCTTTCAGGATATTCCCAATTTTTTGTTGATATTCGCTATAGAGGGTTTTCAGGAATAGAGCATCCATTAAATTCTCCCTTTGATTTTTACCGGCAAAATTGTCTGGTAGAATAATTTAATTCTGGAATGAATAAATTGGAAGCATGAGATTTTTTATAGTTGGATGAGTTGCTATTTTGAAGATCGTTAGTGGTAAATTTTGACTTTGCTGGGCATCATCGCCTTTTTCCTCTGGCAAATCTGCCTGGGGCTGCGCCCGGCGCCGTAGAATGCGGAAAATATGTCAAGATCACAACGAAAACGCCGAATTAAACTGTATATTGTGCCCTTATTTACGGAAGGGGCGATTGATGCAGACTCAAAAATTCGGGATGTCTCCATGAACCAACGAATCATCACCTGGTTACTGACGCTATTTGTACTGTTTATCCTTTATAATACCCTGATTCCCTTCACCTTCGACCAGAATTTAAGCGATCTGCCCTCCCTGTTGCGGGAGTTTGTCTGGCAACTGCCGGACCCGGACGATCTCTCCCTCACCGACATCGCCGGGAATATCCTCCTGTTCGTTCCCTTCGGCTTCGTGATGTATATGTTCCTGTTTTATCGCAACGCTCCTCAGCCCCTGTTGTTCAGCACCTTCACGGGCACGTTTATCAGCCTCTTCATCGAATTCATGCAAATGTTCATCGCCGAGCGGGACAGCGCCATTCACGACGTATTCAACAACACCCTGGGCAGTTTTGCCGGCGGGGTGGCGGCGTCGCTCTACGCGCAGCGCCTGGCTTCCGTTTCCCGGAGAATTTTCTATCAACTGCTGAACCGGAAGCCTTTCCTCTTGCTGCTGGCGATTCTTGCAATCGTGCAAACCATCTCCGCAATTATGCCCTTTACCGTGTCCATTACCATCTCGGACCTGAAGGACAGCATCAAAAGCGCCAACCTGGTACCCTTTGCCTACCATTCTGTGGGCGCGGTGTATTTCAACGATCCCAACAAGTTAGATTCCCTGCCTTTCGACGCCAGCAAACCGGTCGAGGACATCCTCTTCTGGGCTGCAGGCGGCTATATCGCAATGATTTGCTACCGGATTTACTGGCGCCGCAGACCCTACGGAAAGTTGCTCTTAATAGCTTTGCCGCTGCTATACTTCCCTTTTCTCGAATTTCTTCAAATCTTCATCACTTCCCGGATAACGGATGTAACCGACATTCTTAGCGGCTGGATCGGCGCCGCTTTAGGATACCTGCTGTATAAACTGCTGCGCCCCATTCGCCACAAAAACCTGAAATCCGATCTCGATTTGCTGAAGGTTCCCGTGGCAATGTATGCCCTGTTCATGCTGTTTGCGGGGCTTCGCCCCTTCGATTGGAGCCTTTCTCCCCAGGTGCTGGCGGTGGATATGCGCTTAGATAACCTGGTTCCCTTCTACGCTTATTTTCGCAAAACCAGCCTGTGGAATATCTACGACCTGTTCAGCTCCCTCGCTTTTTTTCTGCCCCTGAGCCTGTACTGGAGTTACCGGCAGAAAAGCCGCGGCGTCTCCTATAACCAGCTATATGTGCTTACCACCCTGGCGGGGTTAGCGGCGGGCGCTTTCATCGAATTTTCCCAGTTTTTTTCCGCTTCGCGCATCGCCGAAATCACCGATGTGCTGGCTTTCGGCGGCGGCGGCGCCCTGGGCACTTTCCTGGTTTATTATTACGAGCGCCAGATCATTCCCACCCTGGAAATGTACCGCGCCGGGCAGCTTTACACGGGATGAGATTCAGGAGCGGCATGCAATTTAAAATTTTTTGCATTTTGCGCTTTCCATGTTATATTTCACCGGATTTCATGAACAATACAGACGTTGATCCTGAACCGGAGCCGCTAAGTTGGATTGGTTTAATAAGAAGAAGAAAGGCATTGCCAGCACCGAAAAAAAGGTGATGCCCGATGGCCTGTGGGTCAAATGCGACCAATGCGGGGAGATCATCTACCGGCCTGAATTGCAGAAGCGCATGTTTGTTTGCCACAAATGCAACTATCATTTCCGGGTCACCAGCAAAGAATTCAGCGAATACTATTTCGACAAGGATAGTTTTCAAGAATTGGATCAGAACATCAAGCCGGTCGATGTTTTGAAGTTTAAAGATTCCAAACGCTATTCCGACCGCTTGAAAGAAGCCCAGAAAAAAACCGGGCTGAGCGACGCGGTCATCGCCGGGGAAGCAACCATCGAGGGCCACCCCGTGGCGGCAGCGATCATGGATTTTTCCTTCATCGGCGGAAGTATGGGGTCGGTAGTGGGGGAAAAAATCTCCCGAACCATCGATCGCGCCTGCGAGAAAAAAATCCCCCTCATCATCGTCTCCGCTTCCGGGGGGGCGCGCATGATGGAAAGCGCCCTTTCGCTGATGCAAATGGCGAAAACCAGCGCAAAATTAGCTCGCCTGGCGGATTTGGGAATTCCTTATATATCCATTCTAACCGACCCGACTACCGGTGGAACCACTGCCAGTTTTGCGATGTTAGGCGATATTCATATTGCCGAACCCGGCGCGCTGATCGGGTTTGCGGGGCAGCGGGTCATCAAACAGACCATCGGGCAGGATCTCCCGGAAGGCTTTCAGACCGCCGAATTTCTCCTGGAGCACGGATTTATCGACATCATTGTTCCCCGGCAGGAAATGCGCGCTACCCTGGGCCGCCTTCTGAATTTGTTCTGGTTTTTCCCCCAGTCTAATGCTGCCGAGCCGCGTAAAGCCCCCCCGGAATCCCGCCAGAAGGAAGACGCCGGTAAAAAAGCAACTGCTGTTTCATCCGATAACAAATAACCGTCGCCGGCTACTACTCAGCTATCAGCCTTCAGCGGTCAGCCGTCAGCAAAAAACGTTCTCAGAGATACTTGCTGCGATAGTCTTCACGGTTGGGTTTACGATTCTGGGCTGTGTACAGTATTTTTTTTAAGCTGAAAGCCGATGGCTGACAACTGAAGGCTGAACAGTTACCGTCTCCGCAAGATTTCAAAAAAGAAGGCGCACCGCGCAAGGGGGCCAGGCGGGGAACGGTCAACCACCCGAAAAAAACTTTAATACAGGGCAATACGGTCAAATTATGGCTGACAAACCGCGCATTCTCGTCACCAACGACGACGGCATCTATTCCGGCGGAATTTATGCGCTCTACAACGCCATGGCCGGCATCGGCGAGACCTACGTTATTGCGCCGGATTCGGAAAAAAGCGCCGTGGGGCACGCCATTACCATCTCCGATCCCCTGCGGGTGACAGAAGTGGAACGGAACGGCAAATTTTTCGGCTGGGCGGTAAAGGGTACCCCCGCCGACTGCGTTAAACTGGCTTTGAAGGGCATTCTGCAATTCAACCCCGACCTGGTGGTTTCCGGGATCAACCAGGGCAGCAATACCGCCACCAACGTGATTTATTCCGGCACCGTTTCCGCGGCCACGGAAGGAACCATCATGGGAATTCCTTCCATTGCTTTTTCCCTCACCACCTTCAAAAAGAGTGACTTTTCCCTCGCCGCGGAAATCGCCCGGCTGCTGGCCGAAAAAGTGCTGGAAAAGGGGCTTCCTCCCGGCACGCTGCTCAACGTCAATATCCCCCCGGTTCCCCGCAAAGACATCAAAGGGATCAAAATTACCCGGCAGGGAAGGGGCTATTACGAAGATTTTTTTGAAAAGCGGGTCGATCCCGCCAATCGCACCTACTACTGGCTGGGAGGAACCAAGCTGGTTTTAGACACCGAGGAGGACATCGACGAAGTTGCGATCATGAACCATTACGTTTCCGTGACCCCGCTGCACTATGATTTGACCGACCGGGAGATGATTGGCCGTTTGAACGAATGGAACTTAAAATTGGGTTGATTTATCAATTCAAACACCCGGTCAACCTGCCCGCCTGACCACTCGGGCAGGCAGGGAAGTTATTTTATCTCACTTCCGAGAGCATTGCACGCTATACCCGGATTATAACCAATGCAAAAAACTTTGATCCTGGACTTCGGCTCCCAATACACCCAGCTCATCGCCCGCAAGGTGCGGGAACTGCAAGTGTTCTCGGAGATTCACGCCTATAATTACCCGGCGGAGAGGATCAAAACCGAGCGGGACGTCAAAGCCATCATTCTTTCCGGGGGGCCGGCCAGCGTGTACAGCCCGGATGCGCCGCACTGCGACCCGGAGATTTTCCGCCTCAACCTGCCCATCCTGGGGATTTGTTACGGTTTGCAGCACCTCGCCTATTCACTAAACGGTACGGTGGACCCCGCTCCCCGCCGGGAGTACGGGCGCGCCCTGCTGCACATCGACGCCGCTGACGATCTGCTGGCTCAGGTAAAATCCCCCACCCCGGTATGGATGAGCCACGGCGACCACCTCACCCGCCTGCCGGAAGGATTCGAGGCCATTGCCCACACCGACAATTCCCCCATCGCCGCCATCCGCCAACGGGATAAGAAAATCTACGGGCTGCAATTTCATCCCGAAGTACACCACACCGGGGAGGGGAAACAAATTCTGCGGAATTTTCTGTTCGATATCTGCGGGTTCCGGGGGGAGTGGACTCCCCAATCTTTTATCAATAGCGAGATCGAAAGAATCCGCCGGCAGGTAGGCCGCGAGCGGGTGCTCTGCGCCCTGAGCGGGGGAGTGGATTCCACGGTGTTAGCGGCGCTGCTAAAGCGGGCCATCGGAGAGCAGCTCACCTGCATCTTTGTTGATACCGGCCTGCTGCGCCAGAACGAAGCGGAAGAAGTAGCCGCGGTATTTCGTGAGAAATTACACCTTAATTTGATTTCAATCACCGCAGCGGACCTGTTCCTTTCTAGATTATGCCGCGTGATCGATCCGGAGGAGAAGCGCAAAATCATCGGGAAAACGTTTATCGAAGTGTTCGAATCCGAAGCCAAAAAATTGGGGCATTTTCGCTATTTAGCCCAGGGAACCCTCTATCCCGACGTGATCGAAAGCGTTTCCTTCAAAGGACCCTCCGCCACCATCAAATCCCATCACAACGTCGGGGGACTGCCGGAAAAAATGGATTTTGAACTCTTAGAACCGCTGCGGGAATTGTTCAAGGACGAAGTGCGCCGGGTCGGGAAAGAGTTGCAGGTGCCGGAAGAGATTCTCGCCCGGCATCCCTTTCCGGGGCCCGGTCTGGCGGTTCGCATCATCGAAGAGGTCACCCCGGAACGCCTGGGCGTCCTGCGGAAAGCCGACAAGATTTTTATCGACATGTTAAAAACAGAGACCCTTTATAACCAGATTTGGCAGGCCTTCTGCGTGCTGCTGCCGGTGCAAACCGTGGGCGTAATGGGCGACGAGCGCACCTACGAAAACGTGCTGGCCCTGCGTGCGGTAACCAGCACCGACGGCATGACCGCGGATTGGTACCCCCTGCCGTACGATTTCTTGGCCCGGGTATCCAACCGCATCGCCAACGAGGTTCGCGGCATCAACCGGGTGGTGTACGACGTCAGCTCCAAACCGCCGGCGACGATTGAGTGGGAATGAATAAAGAATAAACCCTACAGGATACGAAACTTCGAGTAAATCCTAAAAAAGGAGCCATATTATGTGCGGAATTGTCGGATATATCGGAAAGCGGGATGCTTACCCGATATTGATTAACGGTTTGAAGCGGCTGGAATACCGCGGCTATGATTCTGCCGGGGTCGCGCTGACCATCAATGGACACATTGACATTCAGAAACAGGTGGGAAAAATTGCCGCGCTGGAGGAGCTGGTGGAAGGTAAACCGATGCAGGGAACCGTGGGGATTGCCCATACCCGCTGGGCCACCCATGGCGAACCCAACCAGCGGAATGCCCACCCCCACACCGACAGCAATGGCGACATCGTGCTGGTTCACAATGGCATCGTGGAAAATTACGACGCCCTTCGCACAATGCTCGCCGAAAAAGGCCACGTATTCAGGACCGAGACCGACACGGAGACGATCGCGCACTTGATCGAGGAAATCCATAAAACCGAGTTGAATTTTGAAGAGGCTTTTCGCGCGGCTTTGCAGGAATTGGAAGGCACATACGGCCTGGCGTTGATTACCAGCCATGACCCCGGAAAGCTCTTCGTGGCCCGCAAAGGCAGCCCGCTGGTGATCGGCATTGGGGAAAATGAATACTTCGTGGCTTCGGACGCCTCCGCGATCATCGCCCACACCCGCGACGTGGTTTACCTGGAGGACGGGGAAATTGCAATCATCAGCCTGGAAAGCGGCCACGTGACCAAGACCATTATGAACGAAGTGATCGAAAAGAAGATCGAAAGAATTACCTATGACCTGGAACGCATCGAAAAAGCGGGGTATTCACATTTTATGCTAAAAGAAATCTATGAACAACCGCGCACGGTGGCCGATTGTATGCGCGGCCGCTTGCTTCCGGAAGAGGGATTGACCCACCTGGGCGGCCTGACCCCTATCAAAGATAAGGTCATACGCGCGCCCAAAATCATTATTACCGCTTGCGGAACCTCTTACCACGCCGGTTTGATCGGCGAGTATATGATCGAGGAATATTGCCGCCTGCCGGTGGAAGTGGAATATGCCTCGGAGTTCCGCTACCGCGACCCGATTATCGAGAACGACCACCTGGTGATCGCCATCAGCCAGTCCGGGGAAACCGCCGATACTCTGGCGGCGGTGCGGGAAGCCAAGCGCAAAGGGGCCACGGTCATGGGGCTGGTCAACGTGGTCGGTTCCACCATCGCCCGGGAAACTCCCGGGGGCACTTATATTCATGCCGGGCCGGAGATCGGGGTGGCCTCCACCAAAGCGTTTACTTCCCAGGTTACGGCGTTGGCGCTGCTCACGGTAATGATCGCCCGCAGCAAAACCATGTCCGCAGAGATGGGCAGGCGGATCGTGCAGGAATTGAAAATCCTGCCCCAAAAAGTTGAAGAGGCGCTCAAATGCGACGCACAAGTGCAGCAGGTTGCCCGGGAATTCAAGGACAACACCAATTTCCTTTACCTGGGCCGGGGTTATAACTACCCGGTGGCGCTGGAAGGGGCTTTGAAGTTGAAAGAGATTTCCTACATTCACGCGGAAGGTTACCCGGCTGCGGAAATGAAGCACGGCCCGATCGCGCTCATCGACAAAGATATGCCGGTGGTCTTCATCGCCACCCGCGACAGCACTTATGAAAAGATTATCAGCAACATCGAAGAAGTGCGCGCCCGCAAGGGACGGGTAATCGCGGTGGTTTCCGAAGGAGATGAAAAGCTCAAAGACATGGTGGAGTTCACCATTCCCATTCCCACCACCTTCAATTTCTTGCAGCCGATCCTTTCCATTATTCCCCTGCAATTATTAGCCTATCACATGGCGGTTTTGCGGGGCTGCAATGTGGATCAGCCGCGCAACCTGGCCAAGAGCGTGACCGTGGAATGATTGAAGATTGAAGATTTTCAACCAAAAATCTTCAATCGAAAATCATCAATCTTCAATTTAAAAGTTTACCCCCTCCTAAAAAGGTGCGATGCGCTTTTAAAGCGTGTCGCGCCTTTTGTTTTATGGCGCCTTACTTCCTCTATTGACATCATCCCCGGATTACCGTAACATCAAGCCGGATTTAACCGCTATTGAACCGCGGTCATAACTTGCGAAACAACAACAGAGGATGAATGGCCAAACGAATTATTCTGTTTACCGGCAAAGGCGGGGTAGGAAAAACCACCTGCGCCGCGGCCACGGCGTTGAAAGCCGCGGAATCGGGATATAAGACCCTGGTAATGTCTTCCGACCCGGCCCACAGCCTCGCCGACGCTTTCGACCGCCCGCTGGGACCGGAGCCGGAAGAGATCCAGCCCAATCTCCACGCCCAGGAAGTGGATCTCTATTACTCCATGAAGAAATACTGGGGCAACATGCGCGAGCTGTTGCTGCTGGTGTTCAAGTGGCAGGGGGTCAACGAGATCGCCGCCGAAGAGTTAGCCGCCATTCCCGGAATGGGAGAAGCCTCCGCCCTGCTCTGGTTAGATTTGTTTTTCCATAGCGGGGAGTACGATTTGATCGTGGTGGACAGCGCTCCCACCGGCGAAACCCTCACCTTCCTTACCCTGCCGCAGGCCACGGAGTGGTGGCTGACCAAAGCGTTTCCCTTTCAAAAATTAGCTTTTCAAACCGTGGGCTACGCGGTGCGCAAAACCACCGGCATCCCCCTGGACAAAGGATACATGGAATTGCGCACCCTGTTCGAGAAGCTGCGCGCCATTCACGCGGCGCTCAGCAACCCGGACATCAGCTCCGTGCGCCTGGTGATGAATCCGGAAAAGATGGTGGTGCAGGAGGCCCGCCGCGCCTACACCTACTTGCAACTGTACGGCTACGGGGTGGATTCGGTTATCGTGAACCGCATTCTCCCCCCGGAAGCGGCCAGCGACCCCGGCTGGCAAAAATATTTGGAAGCGCAGGCCGGGTATTTAGAAGAGATCGAATCCAGCTTTACTCCCTTGCCAATTTTACGAGTGCCGCACATGCGCCGGGAAGTATTCGGCCTGCCCTTGCTAAGCGAAATTGGCAGGGGATTATACGAAGACCGCGATCCCGCGGGCATTTTTTACAAAGAACCGACTTACCGGGTGACGGCGGAAGGAGGGATCTATTTTTTGGATATTCGCCTGCCCTTTGTGAAGGAAAAAAACTTTACCGTCAATCAATTCGGGGACCAATTGGTCATTCAGATTCAAAACCAGCGCCGCAATTATCTCCTACCCACCTTTTTGACATACTACCGCCTGGCCGCCTCGACCCTGAAGAACGGCTGGCTGCGGGTGCGCTTCGAACCCGCGGAGCCGTCGCCGGGCGAGCCTCCACAAGCCCGCTGAAATCGGGCGTCCATGCAGGAGTACGGCGATTGTGGCGGAAATTTAGACTTTTGGAACTGCTTCTTAGAGCTTCCGCAGCATTTTGCGCATTACCAGGGCGTCTTCCCCGTTCTGGTAATAGCGTTTTCGAACGCCTAAGCGCGTGAAGCCGAACTGTTCGTACATGCGGATCGCCCGGGTATTGCTGGGGCGAACCTCCAGGAGCGCGTAATCGGCGTTGTCAGCCAGCTTCAGGAGCGTCTCTAATAAGTATTTTCCCCATCCCCGGCCCTGCTGCTCCGGGGCGATAGCCAGGGAAGCAATATGAAATTCTTCGTACACCTGCCATACCACCGCATACCCGACGATTTTCCCAGCATACTCCAGCACCAGGGGCAGGGAGTAGCGGTTCTCGATAATCTCGAATTCATAGCTCTTGCGCGACCAGGGATCGATAAATACCCGGCGCTCGATCTCCATCACCGCGTCCAGGTCTTCGACGGTCATGTATCGCGTAGTCAGCCGGTCGCTCATAATGCGCCTTTGAATGCGCGGAGGTATAGAGGCTCACAGCTATCCGGGTGGGATGCCAAATTCTGCCGGTATTTTTGCAGTCCCAATTCCAGCAAGGCCCATAATTGCGGGGACGCCGGAGAAGGATGCAGCCGGCGCGAACCCGGCGGCAGAAAAGGTTCCAGCGCCGGGTAGAGGCCTGCCGCGTCCGCGCCGGCGAGCAGCGCGGCGCTGTTCAGGAAGCCCCGCAAATCCGGCGGCTTTAGCAAAGCATATTCGCCGGAGCGCTTCAGCTCCTCTCCCTCCCACTGGTAGAAGGCGCAAAAAATCTCTCCCCGGTGAGCGTCGATTACCGGCATTACCGGCAGGGATTGCATTCCCGCCTGGTAAGCCCAGACGTCCAGGGTCGGCACTTCCACAATGGGAATCCCCAGCGCATGGGCTAACCCCTTGGCGACGCTGTAACCGATGCGCAGCCCGGTAAAAGAGCCGGGTCCCGCCGATAATACCACGGCAGACAACTCCCTTCCCACCGTTCCGGTGCTTTGCAAAAGGTACTCCACAAACGGGGCAAGCTGCCGGGAGTGAATATTGCGGATATTGGCGGAAATCTCGCCTGAGAGCCGCCCGCCGCTGGAAATGCCCACTCCGCAGGCGCTTCCGCTGCTTTCGATGCCCAGCAAAACCGGCTGCCCCGCTTCCGAGGCGTCTTTTTTTATCTTCATAGCCCGCTTACGATCCTTCACGATGCGGGAAAATAAAGCGTAAAGTGAGAAGCGCAAAGCCCTAAGTGCAAAAGTTTCCCTGCCCATTGCCGCAAATTTATTTTTTTTGACAGTTTGATTTTGGCGCAAATCCTGATTATCTTCACCCCTCGTTCTTGGGTCTTTTACATTTCCGAGCTTTGAATTCTCCACAAGCTCCACTCATACCCAGTCTTTACAACCAATCCAGGTTCGACAAACCATCTCCTCTCAAGAGGTTGCAACTGCGTTTATGATTCTGCCGGCGCTTCAATATTTTCAGCATCGTTTTCAATCCCAACTTTCGCACAATCCACTCTGCTGCAAACATCCAGTGTAATCTTCGATTTCTTCCTCCCGCACATGTTGCCGGAGGTTTTTTTAATTAAAGATAATCCCATAACCCCAATTCAAAAGGAGTATTCATGAAGAGAAACCCCACAGGATGGCGTATCGAGTTTATCCAGATGTGGTTGCTGGCGGCAGTGCTGTTGCTGCTGAGCAGCATGGCCTGGTCCCAGGAATCGAAGGTAGATTCCCGGGTCTGGAGCATTCACCACTGGCAAAAATGGGCCAAGGCCGGGCTGGTGGAAGTAGCCGGCGAGACGGCCGTAGCCCCGGCGCAGCATACCGGCAGCCGGATCAGCGCCCGCACGGTGTTGATCGACGATTCCCCGGACGTGCCGGTGACCACTTTGAGCAACACCACCCAGAGCGAGAATTCTATTTTCGTCAACCCTTTAGACAACCGTAAGGCGTTGAATTCCAACAACTCCACGGATTTCCCGGTTTCCACCATTTACGGCACCAGCGGATTTTTCACCACCGACGGGGGCCTCACCTGGAACGGGTCGGTGCAGGGTACCGGGGGCGACAACAGCGGCGACCCCGCCGCGGCCATTGACCTGACCGGCAGATACTACGTCGGTTACATTGCCGCCAACGGCGGGCAGGGGGTGGCGCGCTCCACCAACGAAGGCGGTACCTGGACTCACGCGCAGGTGGCTAACGCCGCCTCGGGGGGCTTGTTAGATAAGAACCACCTGTGGGTGGACAACGGCCCGCTGAGCCCCCACGACGGCAACCTCTACAGCGCCTGGACCGCCTTTGGGGGGTCCAATGACAACGAGATCGAGATTTCCCGCTCCACCAACGGGGGGGTAAACTGGTCAACGCCCCTGAACATCAGCTCCGCGGTGAGCGCGGGCAGCCACAACCAGGGGGTGAACATCCAGACCGGGCCGAACGGGGAGGTGTACGTGGCCTGGGCGATTTACGACAGCTGGCCTTCGGACGAGACCGCCATCGGGTTCACCAAATCCACCGACGGCGGGGCGACCTATGCCACCGCCTCCCGGATCATCACCAACATCCGGGGGATTCGCACCAGCACCACCTCCAAGAACCAGCGGGTGGCCTCTTTCCCGGTGATGACGGTGGACCTCAGCGGGGGACCGCGCAACGGCTGGATTTACATTGTGTGGACCAACATCGGGGTGCCGGGAATCAACACCGGCAACGACATCGACAACTACCTGGTGCGTTCCACCAACGGGGGGCAAACCTGGTCTGCGCCGATCAAAGTGAACCAGGATCCTTCCGGGCTGGGCAACGAGCACTACTATCCCTGGATCACCTGCGATCCGATAACGGGCGCGTTGAGCGCGGTGTTTTATGACGACCGCAACGTGGGCGGAACGGCCTGCGAAGTGTTCGTGGCCAACTCCATCGACGGCGGTTTCACCTGGGAAGATTTCAAGGTGAGCGACGTGTCCTTTACCCCGGCGCCGATTCCCGGCCTGGCCGGCGGTTACATGGGAGATTATTTGGGGATTTCCGCGCGGGCCGGGAAGGTGTATCCCTGCTGGACCGACAACCGCAGCGGGCGGGCGCTGACCTATGTATCGCCCTTCACCCTGGCCGACCCGGCCGATCCCAATGCCCCCAGCAACGCCGCGGCTTACAGCGATTTCACCACCCCGACCTCCATCGCCCTGAGCTGGACCGACCCCACGACCTATGTGAATGGCACTCCCCTGACCAACTTTACCATTCAAATCTACCGCGACGGGGCTTTCCTGACCGGAGTGAACAGTGGGGTGCAGCAATACACCAACACCGGCCTGTCCGACGGGCAGCTCTACGATTACACCCTCTATGCCAAAGACAACTTCGACAGCCTGAGCCTGCCGGTGAATTTGAGCTGGTACGCGGGAGGCTCGCCTTTCCCGGCGGCTCCGCAAAACCTGGCTGCAACCGCGGATACGATTCAGGCCTTTCTGACCTGGGATGATCCTACCACGCAATCCGACGGAACCCCGTTAGACGACCTGGATCACCTGAACATCTATCGCAATAACGTGTTCGTCGCCAGCGTGGCTCCCGGGGTTGAATCATACACCGACACGCCTCCCGCGGGCTTCGTCTATAGTTACAAGGTTACTGCAGTGGATGACGAAGTGCCTCCCAACGAGAGCGCGCCCAGCAACGTGGTGGATATCTACGTAGGTTCTACCCCGGACTTCCTGGTCTGGGTAGGCCCTGGCGCGATCGGATCCAGCGCCGAGAGCGGCGACAGCCTCTTCGAAGCCTTAGTCGCTAACGGGGAAAGCTGCTTTTTGACCAACAACCTCTTCGAATTTGGCAGCAATTTGAGCGTCTATGAAGGCATTTTCGTGGTGTTGGGGATTTTTTCCGACAACCACGTCATCGGCGCCAGCGACCCGGAAGGCCCGGCCCTGGAAGCCTACCTGCAAAACGGCGGGCGGATTTACTTGGAAGGCGCGGATTGCTACAACTACGACCCGGAAGTGGGCGGCTACAACATTCGTCCCTGGTTCGGGCTGAACGACGGCTCGGACGGTTCCGCAGACCTTTCCGGGATCACCGGCTTGAACGACCTCTCGGCGTTTTCCTTCCCCTATACCGGGGGAAACAGCTTTATGGACGAGCTTCAGCCGGTTACTTCCACGCCGGTTTGGAAAAACAGCGCCAACGCCGACATCAGCGGGGTGTTCAACGTCGGATACGGCAGCGGGCGCTCCATCGGGGTAGTGCCCTCCTTTGGCGGGCTGGTGGATAATCCCGCGCCGCTGTACACCGCAGAACGCACGGTCGATTTCGTGGCCGGGGATAAATCCACTACTTCCGAAGTCCGTAAACCGCGCCTGCCGCGGGAATGGAACGAGAATTTCGTGAAAAAAGCGGCCTGGCGCCCGGAATTGAAGGGCCAGCGGCGGGGTGAATATTTCCGTTACACCGCCGGGGGCATGGAAATTCTGGCGAACACCAAAGTAGATTTGATGGCCGCCTACCTCAGCCTGTTCTTCAGCAGCGGCGCGCCGCAGATCAGCGTGGCGCCCACGGCGTTCGCGGATACCCTGCTGCAAGGCGCTTCTACCAGCGAAGTCATGGCCATTACCAACAGCGGCGGCAGCCTGGCTGGGGATTTGAACTTCAACATTACCGAGAACCCTCCGGCAGGTTGGCTGGATCTATCGCAAACTTCCGGCGCCCTTGCCGGGAACCAGTCGGCCAATATTACCCTTTCTATCGACGCCGGCGGGCTGGCCATCGGCGATTATTCCACTACCCTGCAAATCACCAGCAACGACCTCACCAATCCCCAGGTAAACGTTCCGGTGAGCTTGCGGGTAAACGGCGCCCCGGTGGTGGGCTTTTCACCGGATTCGCTTATCTTCACTCTCCAGCCGGGGACAACCGGTTCCAAACAGCTTACCATCCTGAATAGCGGCGCCGGGCCGCTGAATTTCAGCCTGCGGGATGAAGATGTTTTCACCGCGATGCGCCTGGCGCAGGGCGTACCGGGAACCGGGCAGGGACAAAATAGCCAGTCCAATTATGAGTTGAATTTGGGCAAGGGTGAAGCAGATCCTCGCCCCGGCGTTGCGCCTGCCGAGGGCCTGGGCGGGCCGGATCTGTTCGGCTACCGCTGGATCGACAGCGACGAGCCGGGCGGGCCGGTATTCAACTGGGTGGATATTTCCGCCACCGGAACCCCGCTCACCCAATCCAGCGCCTGGATACCCACCGGTACCTTCGACGGCAACGACGAGGGATACATCGAAGTGCCGCTGCCATTCCCCTTCAGCTTCTACGGTGTGGCTTACAATTCCGCCTTCATTGGAAGCAACGGAACCCTCTCCTTCCAGGCGCCGACCGCCAACACCTTTACCAACCAGGCTATCCCTACCGCTGGCGGATCCATCGATAACTTCCTGGCTGCGTTCTGGGATGACCTGGAAGTGAACGATCCCAGCGTGATTTATTACGGAACCAATGGCGGCGATTTCGTGGTTCAGTACGTGGATCTTCCCCGCTACCCCACTACCACGCCCAATTATACCTTCGAGTATATCCTGAAACCCAGCGGGACGATATTCTTCCAGTACCTGAACATGGGCATCAACGGCGGAACCCTGACCAGCAGCTCGGTGGGGATCGAAAAAGTGGGTGGAACCGACGGCCTGCAAGTGGCTTTTAACGCCGCCTATCTGCACAATAACCTGGCGATCCGCTTCTCCGCGGAATCCGCCTGGCTGAGCCAAAACCCGGCGAGCGGCACAGTTCCCGCGGGCGGCAATTTCCCGGTCCAGGTGACCGCCGATGCGACCAACCTGGCCGAAGGAACCTACCGGGCAAAAATCGTCATTTCCAGCAACGACCCCGTCACCCCGGAAATGGAAGTGCCGGTGAAATTAGTGGTGCAAAGCGGCGGGTGTATTACCGGCCTGTTGGGCGACGTGACCGGCGACGACGCGGTGAACTCCACCGACGGTTTGATCATGCTCTCCTACGACGCCGCCCTGCCCCTGCCCCAGCCCTTCCTG
>JABWBP010000122.1 GCA_013360445.1 Calditrichaceae bacterium
CACAAGCAGGGAAAACGATTCTAAATGCTCTCCACGAAGTGGTGGATACCCAAAATTCTTCCTCTGTGGCCTCTGTGATCTCTGTGGCTGAATAGTAACCGTGTATCAAAGGAAAAGCGATGCCGGAAATCTTGACAGCAGAAATTTTCGAAGCCCTCAAGCTTGCTGATTTCGTGGCGCTGGACCTCGAGACCACCGGTCTCGATTACCAGAAAGAAGAGATCATCGAGTTTGCCGCGGTGCATTTCCACAACGGCGAGGCCGCGGAGGGGCTGAATTTCTTCATCAAACCGGGCAAGCGCATCCCCCCGTTCATCACCCGCATTACCGGCATCACCGACGCGGACGTGAAAGACGCCCTCCCGTTCCGGAAAATGCTCTCGCGCATTCGCGATTTCGTGAAAGATTACCCCATCATCGCCCACAACGTCTCCTTCGATTTGCCCTTTTTGGAATACCACGCCCGCAAGAGCAAGAACAATTTCGCCAACTGGAATGATAAGGCCCCGGAATATCACTACTTCCCCAATCCTAAATTGGACACGGTGCTGTTGGCGCGAATGTATCAGCCCTTTCTCTCCTCGTTCAGTTTGGAATCGCTGGCGGAGTATTTCCGCATTTCCGGGGAGGAGAAAGCTCACCGCGCCCTGCCGGACGCGGAGGCCGCCGGGAAACTCTTTTTAGAGCTGCTGCAAATCGCGCTGCGAACCAAATTCGCCGACGTGCAGAAAATCCTGCAAATCCTGGAGCCTGCCGACGATCCCATCAAAACCTTCTTCGAGAACCTGGCCCTGTTTCTCTCCACCGGCAAATACAGTTTCCCGGGGGAAGGCATCGGGCGGGAGCAGTTTGCGGTCAGCGCCAACCACTACAACATCATCGGGGAGAGCGCCAAACCGGAGACCTGGAAAAGCGAAACCCGCCCGATTGATGAAGAAGTTGTGGAAGATTTCTTCCGGGAAAACGGGGAGCTGGCCCGGGAGTTCGGGGTCTTCGAGGCGCGCCCGCAGCAGGGGCGCATGGCCCGCGCCATCGCCAACGCCTTCAACGGCGGCGCGTTTCTCATCGCCGAGGCGGGAACCGGCACCGGCAAATCCCTGGCCTACCTGCTTCCGGCCATCAAATGGGCGGCGCAGAATTACGGGCCGGCCGGGCGGGTGATCATCAGCACCAATACCAAAAACCTGCAAGAGCAGCTATTTTTCAAAGACCTGCCCATTTTACATAGCATTCTAAAGGAGAAATTCAAGGCGGTGCTGCTAAAGGGCAAGGGCAACTACCTCTGCCTCGACAAGTGGGTGACGGCGCTGAACGACATACAATACCGCCTTACTCCCCAGGAACGGGTGCGCATGTTGCCGCTCTATTTCTGGATGCAGCAGACCCAGACCGGCGACATCTCCGAGAACAACGGCTTCCGGGTGGAGCGCAACGCCGGGCTGTGGTCTAAATTCATCGCCGAGAACAACTATTGCCCCGGCAAAACCTGCAAGTTTTACGACCGCTGCTTTTTGATGAAAGCCCGCAACCACGCCCGCGACGCCCACCTGGTGCTGGTGAACCACTCCCTGCTCTTCTCCGACCTGGCCGCGGATAACGCCATCCTGGCCGACTACGTGAACGTGATCTTCGACGAGGCGCACAATATCGAGAAAACCGCCACGGAGTACTTAGGGATCGAGACCACCTTGTGGCAGTTCCGGGATTATTTGAATAAGCTCTACGCGAAGGATAAAACCGAGACCGGGGTGTTGGCGCAGCTTCGCCGGCGCATGCAATCCGGCAGCCTGCCGCCGGCGCATGTGGACGCGCTCGCGAAAATGATCGACGAGATGGCCGGGCGCATTCCCGCGGCCTGGAAGCTGATCCAGTTCTTTTTCCGCGACCTCACCCGCACCCTGGGCGCCCGGGTTCCCGCCAGCAACAACCAGTACACCGCCCGCCACCGCTACCGCAAAGAGGAACAGGTGTTCGAACCGCTGACCGCGCAGTACCGGGAAATCCTCAAAGAGTTGAACAAGATTCAAAGCGATTTGAATGACTTAGTGGAGTATTTTGCGGAGATTCCCCCGGGCAGCTTCGAATACCAGCGCCAGATTTTCCAGGACCTCAACGCCCAGGCGATGCAGTCGGAAATGCTCATCAACAACCTGCAATTCCTGCTGGCCGCGGAGTGGGATAACTACGTGTACTGGTTCGAGCTGCCCGCCCGGGAGGGCAGCGACGACACCCGCCTCTACGCCGCCCCGCTCGACGTGGGAGGAACCCTGGCGCAGCGCCTCTACACCAAGTTGCAGACCGCCATTTTTACTTCTGCGACCTTAGCGGTGGACCGGAAATTCGATTATTTCATCAAACGGGCGGGAATTCAGCACCTGCAGCCGGAGCGGGTGGAAACTTTGCTCCTCGATTCTCCCTTCGACTTCCGGGAGCAGGCGCTGTTAGCGATTCCGGCCTTTTTTTCCGACCCCAACAGCCCGCAATTCAGCGGGGAACTGAAGCAACTGTTAGGAAAATTCGCTACCCGCCTGCCGCGCGGCAGCTTAGTGTTATTCACCTCTTACGCCATGCTGAACAACGTGTACCAGGCGGTGCGCCAGACCTTCGAGGCGGAGAATATTCCCCTGTTGGGGCAGGGCATCGACGGGGGCCGCCACCTGCTCATCAACCGCTTCAAGCAGGAGGAAAAATCGTTTTTGTTCGGCACCGACAGCTTCTGGGAGGGGATCGACGTGCCCGGCAAAGCGCTGGAGATCGTGCTGATCACCAAACTGCCTTTCGACGTGCCCAGCGAGCCGATCATCCAGGCGCGCTCGGAGCTGATCCAGAAGCAGGGGGGCAATCCCTTCATGGAGTACTCTATTCCCGAGGCGGTGATCCGCCTGCGCCAGGGTTTTGGGCGGCTGATCCGCAACCGCAGCGACTACGGCGCGGTGATCGTGTTGGACACCCGGATCATCAAAAAACTCTACGGACGCGTCTTTCTGCAATCCCTGCCGCTGCCGGCGACGGTTTTGGGGGACGAGGAGGAATTTTGGGGACAGTTATTGAAGTGGTTTAAGTAGCGCCTCATTATCAGCGGTCAGCAATCAGCTATCAGAAACCGGGAAAAAACCGGCGGCTGATAGCTGACGGCTGACTGCTGATAGCTCTTATTGCTACGGGCAAAACGGCTGTCCCACCGGGAAAGGCACCGTCAGCCCCGCGTCGAAGGAGAGGATGATCAGCGCATCCGTGGAGTTGGTCGCCCCGCTGGCGTCCACGTCGCCGATGCCGGCGTTGATGCGATCCAAAATCGGCTGGGGAATGGGCAGGCCCGCGTCGTAGGACAACACGATCAGCCCGTCGGTGGAGTTGGCCAGGAAATTTTCATCCACGTCCCCTAAAATCTCCGCTTCGCCGATTGCGTTGCCGGCCAGCCCGACCTCGTAAGGATTTTCATCGGGGTCGTTGCTGAAAATGCTCAGGGTGGCCATTTTAGTGCCCGAGGCGGTGGGGGCAAAAGTTACCACGAGGTCGTGGGATTGCGCCGGCGGCACCGTAAAGGGCGCTCCCCCGCCGGTCACGGAAAATTCATCGGCATTAGGCCCGATGGTGACAGCGGCGGCGACTTCCAAATTCGCCGTTCCGGTGTTGATGACCTGAAAGGTCTTGCTGGCCGTGGCGCAGGTCTGCACGTCGCCGTAATTATGAAACAGGGGAATCACCGCAATATCCGGGTCCTGCATCGCGGCGCCGTCAAAATAGACCACGTAAAGCCCGGTTTGCATGTCGGAAATCAGCACCTTCCCGGAGTTAAAAAACGGGAAAGCCCCCCAGGCGCCGTTGTAACCGTTGCCCGGCTGGGGATAGGTGTCGTAATATCCCGCCTCGAAGATGTTGTTCGGGTCGGAGACATCCACGATCCGCAAACCGTCCACGTAATGGGAAATGTACGCGTAATCGCCCTTGACGTGGGTATTGTGCGCCAGCCCGCCGGGAGCCAGGTAGCTATCGGCAATGAAGGCGTTGTTGAGGTTTTGAATATCCCACAGCTTGATGGTCTTGCCGGTGGTCTCCTCGGTGCTCATCAGGTACTTTCCGTCGTCGCTCAGCCAGGCATTGTGCACGTAGCCGCTGGCGGGAACCGGGATGCGCACCACCAGGGAGGGCGCTGCGGCGTTGGTTAGATTGAAAACTCCCAGGGAGCCGCTGCCGCCTTCGGAAACATAGACGATATTATTGCGGGCATACACGTCGTGGCACTCGATCCCGAAATAGGAAACCTGCACCGGGGCTAACGGATTGGCGAGGCTGAGCGCCCGCACCGGCTCCTGAAAGCTCCCTTCGGCGTAGAGCATGGCGTTGGGCACGTCGATGTAAATGTTATGCGAGGTATTGAAGCCGCTGTAGGTGGCCGCCAGGGCGGCGCTACCGGGCAGGCCGGAGAGGTCGATGATTTGCATCCCCCCGCCGCTTTCATTTACCACGTAAGCGTAGTGCTGGTAAGTTTTGATGTCCCGCCAGGAGGAGGAATTTCCGGAAATAAACGTCACTTCCGTGGGGTTGTTGGTATCGGTAATGTCGATGATGCTGGTGCCGGTTCTGACCCCTAACAGGGCGTACTCCCGGCCATCCGGGGCGGTGTAGCCCCAGCAATCATTATACCCGCTGGCGGGATACATATTTACGTGCGCCCGCAGCGGCACGTTGGCGCTGCCCTGGCCGCGAACGAAGCCGGGAAGCATGATCATCAGGAGCGCCGACAGCAAAACGGTTTCGCGCAATAGCTTTTTGAGCACGGGTGCACCTCCTTTTGGGTGAGATACAATCTCCCCGGCTCTTCTGCAGCCGGGGAGATTCAGGTAATTTAGGAGTGCAATCCCGGAAGGCCGGGATGCACGTGAATTCGCACTTGATTTTGCACGCCAATATAGTGCGAACGCTTCAAAAGGCAAAACAATTTTTGCAATCTGTTATTTTAGCAGCAGAAGTTTTCGGTCGGCAATGAATGCCCCGCCCTGGCCGGCCGGCGCCGCTTTATCACCGCGAGGCTTTGCCCGCATCCGCAGGAAATATATTCCCGAGGGCGCCGCCTGCCCCTGCTCGTTGCGCCCTTCCCAGCGCAGCAGGTAGGTTCCCGCCTGCTGTTGGCCGTTCGCCAGCGTTTGCACCTTCTGCCCCAGCACGTTGTACACCACGATCTCCACCTCCGCGGCTTCGGGCAGTTGGTAACGGATTTCCGTAACCGGGTTGAAGGGGTTGGGGTAGTTATCCAGCGCAAAAGAGGCTGGCGCTTCACTCACAGCCGCCGCTCCGCTCGACACCTTCAAGGCCGGCAAGAGGTCCGTGAACGTGCCGGCCGCGCACATGGCGCTGAAATCCAGGGAAACCGGGTTGCCGGGCAGCGCTTCCGCGTCCCCCTTCACTGCGAAACGCACATTCAGGACGTTGACCTCTCCTTCCCCGCCGTAGGGATAGGCGTGCGCCGCTCTCAACCGGCCCCGCCCTGCTTCGAGGTCGTTTACTACCGGCTCGCTAAATCCCGCGGTAGTCCCCCCGCTGTAGCCGCTGAATTCTAAGAGTGCAGGATTCCAGGTCATGGTTAAGGTGTAACTGCCGAGTTTTTCCCCGCTATTTGCCATATTGATGCTAACCGGTATGTCCAGGGTCTGGCCCCGGAAATGCAACGGGGCGAGGGCTTCTACGCGGGTTTCCCGCGCTCCCGGGGGGGCCGCGGGCTTAGCCGGGGATGCCGCAGCCAGCCGGGCCGGGCCTGCGAGCGGCAAACTCCCATCAAGGGGTAAACACACCACCGTGCCCACCGGGTAGGGAACCGGCAGCCCCACTTCCCAGGTCATGGAGAGCAGCGCGTCCGAGGAGTTGGTGAAGCCGTCTTCGTTTACGTCCCCAAAGCCAATTGCGATGCGATTGAGGAAGTTTTGCGGCAGGGAAATGCCGGCGTCGTAGGAGAGCATTACCAGCCCGTCGAACGCGTTCACGGCATTTTCCCCGGTCACGTCCCCCAGCAGACCGGAGACGCCGGCGCAGCCGGGGCCGGCCGCCATGGCCACTCTTTGGTAATACCAGATGCATTCGGAGGGGTCGGAGTTAGGAGCAGCGAAAATCGAAACCCCGGGATTGGAATCGTACATCCAGAGAAGGTCCACATAAACAGAGTCGTTGCTGGCGTTCCAGATGAAATTCTCGGTAATATTGGGAAAGACGTCCGATTCATTGGGATTCCCGGCCAGGTGTACCGGGTTGCTCCAGGTCACTCCCCCGTCGCTGGAGTAGGCGCCCCAGATATCCGTGGCGAATACCTGCACAATCCCGCCCAGGTAAGTGGCGTCCAACAGCACGATGCTGCCGGTGAGGGGGTCCTTCTCCCACTGCTGCCACACGCACACCAGTTCCCCGGGGTTGGGACCCCTGGCGATATGGGCGTAGGAGTTGCCTAAGCCGTTGCCGGGGCGGTTGTTCGTTAACGCGCTCTGGATGAAGGGATCGTCGGGCGCGCTGTATTCCAGGGTGCTGACCCGGGTAAGGGTCTGGGTATTAGAATTCCAGTGCAGAATGGGATAATAGTCGATAGCGGTGGAGGTGTTAATATCCCGGATTCCCTGCACCGCCCCGAACACCGCGTGATAAACGCCGCCATGGTCGTATAAACCGTTCTGCTGATTGAAGTTCTCGATGATATACTGCGTCTGGCCGAACGGGGTAGGCGCAGTCGCATCGTCATCCCAGATAAGGGTGACGTTCCAGTTGCCCCCCCAGTTTCCGGTGGTTGCCAGGTGGGTCGATCCGTTGGGATAGAGCGCGCCGATGCTGGCCGGGGCGATCAAATAGGCCAGTTCCGGGGGATTCTGGGGATTGAAGGAGGGCCAGCGCTCGGCGTTCCCGTAATCGACAACCCCGGAAACATTCACGTTCGCGCCGTCCAGCCAGGTTACGCCATAGTTGGTAGAATATTTGAAGTAATCCCCCGCGGTCCAGGCCTGGCCGGCAATATTATTTTGCTGCGCAACGACAACAATCGTATCTCCCCAAACCGCAAAACCGGGGAAAACCCCCGGGTTCAGGTCTAAAATGGGGGAAAAAAAGTAGCCCGCCTCCAAACCATCCTGGTATAATTCCACCGGGGCATGCAAGCAGACCAGCGCCGCGTCATTGTTGCCATTGATGACCTTTCCCCAGCCGGTCTGGCGATTCGTCGTAATCTCCAGGTTTCCGAAGAACAAATCCAGACCTTCGTGATAATAATCATAGTTCACGTACCGGATGTTTCCCTGGGGAAGAATTTTCATGAAAACGGTGTGAATCCCGTTGTCTCCGCTTCCGTAGGCGTGCGCCAGCATTCTCCCCATCTCGTTGTTGGTGGCGTAATCGTACCAGGTTCTTCCCATTTCGATGCGCCCCTGGCTTTCCGCCGGCGTTGCATATATATAATTGGTGAGATGCTGCAAGCGCTCTTGAAACAATTTCTCATCCGCCTCGGTCACTTTTTGCGCCCTTTGGAGTGGGAAATCTTTTGCCAGCAGGGCCTGGCTTAACGCCAAGAGCGACGTTAGCAAAATCACGAAAAATTTCCTGTCCATATCGACTCCTCTCAAGATAATGAAAAAGTAGATCCGTGCGCTTTGCCGGCGGCGTTCCCTTCCGCCTCAAGGCGTATCTAAAATTTCATCCCTGGGGAGAAAACGGATAAAAATTTTCAAAACCGGCGCTCAAGCATATTTCTCACCCCCTTTGGCGCAGTGAAGGTTTGGCAGGCTCATCTTTAGCCGGGTAAACGCCTCTCAAGCCGGCAACAACGGGGCGATTCAGGATGATCCGTTTTGCCTGATCGAGCGTGAGTGAAGGCGTTCTCTATCCGGAACCGCAGGTGTAATCCGTTAACAGCGAATTATATGAGTTCTCGTATTTGGGATATGCAGAGATTCAGGGCATTCCGATCAGGCGGCGCCGATATTCCGCGCAGCTTTGCGATTCACAAACCACATTCGCCTCAACCGCAGGAATTCGACGAAAAGTGCAAAGCTGATATTCGTGTTCCGAAATGCCGTCCGCAATATAGCACTTGCCAGCCTGATTCTTCAATAAAAAACATTTTTCAAAGGAGATTGGCAAACATCTGTCGGAAGGTCACAAATAAAAAGGGTGATAACCCCTTTGCCGGGATTATCACCCAATTACCATTGCTTTTTACACAATGCGCAATACCCTTCGACGGTTCGGCAGGCTCACCACGGGCAAGCTCAGGGTAAACTCTTTTACGCATCACGCATTACGCATTACGACTCACTTCAAGAGCATCATTTTCTGCACTTTGCTGAAGCTGTTGGCGGTAAAGCGGTAGATGTAGATGCCGCTGCCCACCGCCGCGCCGGCGTCGTTGCGCCCGTCCCAGGCGATGTGGTGGTAGCCCGCTTCCCGGCGCTCGTTCACCAGGCTGCGCACCTGCTGG
>JABWBP010000034.1 GCA_013360445.1 Calditrichaceae bacterium
TCTCCCCGGAAAACTTGATGAACCCGAAGTTCATCAACCGTTGAGAAATCAAACCGGGGTCCACAGATCGGAGTGCAAAACTTCAGTTTTGCAACGCCAGGAATGAATGCAAAGCTGAAGCTTTGCTCCAAAGGAGCCGCTTCGCGGCACTCCGGCGCTCCGCAGGAGAATACCGATGACCCAACATCAGGCGATGCAGAAAATCAATGAGATCCTGTCCGGCTGGCAGGGCCGCGGCAGCGCGTGGATTCACCTGCACGGCGAGGACGGAGCCGGCAAAGAGTGGATCATCCGCTCCCTGCTGCAAGCGCGGGCGGCGGAATATCCCCTGCTGCTGCGCCACAACTTTGCGATTTTCCCCTGGCGCTCCCGCCGCGCCCTGCGGGATTCGCTGGGCGCGGTTTTCCGGCGCTTCCCCGCCGAGTACGAGCGTTTTTTGAGCGCTCTCCCCGGAAAACTGCGCACAATGATCGCCCGGCTGCTGGCGGAAGACCCGCCCGCCGCTTCCCCGGGCGAGGCCTGGGAATTCCCGGCGCTGCGGCAGTTCCTCGCCGCGTTGGGGCGGGAGCGCCCGGCCATTCTGATCGCACAGGGAATTTTCGAAGCGCCCACCCCCTGGAGCCGGGAGTTGCTCAAACTGTTAGAAAACAGCCCGGAACTGCCGCTCCTGATTCTCTCCGGCGGCGCGCAGGAAGCGCCGCGGCATCACCCCGCGCACAATATTCACATAGAAAAACTCTCCGTGCGGGAAGCGGAAGCGCTGGTCGCGGAGCATCTCGCCGCCCATCCCATCAACGCCCGGTTGATCAGCAATCATTTGTATCTCAAATCCCGCGGGAATGCCCGGGCCATCAAATGGATGTTAGAAGCCTTTTACCGCCCCCTGCTCCCCGGCGATCCCCAACAGCTTTTGGAGGCTGCGGCGCTGCAAAAAATTTCCCCCGCCGCCGCCCCGGAAATCCTCTTTCCGCAACTGCTCCGGCGCATCCCGCAGCCGGCGTTAGACGTTCTGGCGTTGGTCAGCCGCCTGGAGGATCCTTTCCCGGAAGACCTTTTGTTGGAAGCGCTGAATGCCTGCGGGAGCGGGGCGGCAGACCTGCTCGCCTGGGTGAACAACGCCTGGCTGCGCAGAGAATTTTGCGCCGGGGAGAGCTTCATTCATTTGGAGAATGACGCCTGGAAGGATTTCCTGCGCAAGCACACTCCCATCGACCGCGCCGGGAAGGTTTTGGAGCTTCTGGAGCCTCACCTGGAGCGTTACGCCTGGCACGGCCCCCTGGAGTTATCCACCCACTTCTTCAACCACGGGAAAATTGCCGCGGCCCTGAAGGCCGCCCGCCGGGAGGCGTTGGATTTTGCCCGCTTCGACCAGCCGCAACGGGCGCTGGAGCGTTACGCGTTTTTGCGGCGCAACCTGGCGCGCCATCCCCGCCTGAACGATGGCGGGCAGGCTCGCTCCTCCATCCGGCTGCCGGAAATCTTGCAGGAAACCGGAGAGCTGCAGCGCCAGACCGGGCTGTACGAAAACGCTTTCGAATCCTTCCGGGAGTTGCGCGAGAGTTTGAGCCGCAGCCAGCGCCGGGAATGGGTGGAGGCGAGCCTGCAAATGGCCGATACCCTGTTCCGCATGGACGCGCTCAGCGAGACCCGCTATTTGCTCAAAGAGTTGAAAACCAAGGCGGACATCGCCCCGGAAACCCAATTTCTCTCCCGGGTGCTGGCCGGGGAGTTAGAGCAGAACTCCGGCCATGGGGATTACGCCCGGCGGCATTACGAATTCGCCCTGCCCCTGCTCCCCAAAATCAACGATCCGCAGTTGATCCGGCGTTTGTACGGCTCTTTGCGGGAGCTGTACCGCGGCGCCGGGGTGCTGGCGTCCGGATCATCGCCGGATGAAAACTCGCTGCAATTGCTCGAGCTGATCCTCCCCGCCCTGCCGGAGCAATCCCCGGAGCGCTTCTTTTATCAATTGGAACGGTTGAAATACTTGGCCGCCCGGCATGACTTTGCCGCGGCGCTGCCCCTGGCGCGCTCGCTCTATCGCCGCGGCGGGCAGCTACCCTCCCCGGCGATGCTGGCCCAGGCGGGCATGTATTTGGCGGAAATTTACGGCTACTACGGCAAATGGCAGCTCTCGCGCGGCCATCTCATCGCGCTGCTGAAAGAGGAAGTGCTGGTCTCCTCCGCGGCGGCGCGGCTGCGGGTAACCGTCAATTTGGGGATCGTGGAAAAGGAGTTAGGGCGCTACGGCGCCGCCCTGGAGCGCTTCGATGAGGCGCTGGAAGGCGCGCGCGCCCTGGGGCTGGCCGGCCAGGAGCACTACGTCAAGCTGCACGCCGGGCATACCCATTTGTTGGTGTACGGAACCATCCGGGCGCGGGAGCACCTGGGCGCAGCCCTGACCTGGGCGGAAGAGCAGCAGGACCTGGAGCTGCTGATTCCGGCGCGGTTGTTCATGGCCTCCTACGAGATGCAGCAGAACCGCGCGAACTCCGCTGCGGAGTATTTGCAGCAGGCCAAAGCCGCCATCGATGCCGGGGGCGCGCCCATCGACCGCCTGAATTATTACTACTACGCGGTATTGTACCACCTGAAGGCGGGGAATTTGGGGGAGGCCGTAACCCTGCTGGAAAGCTGGGAAAAAGAGGGGCGCGGGATCGTGAAATTCGAGAACCTCTGGCGCTGGCTTTCCGGGAGGCTGCTGGCGGAGCAGGGCGATTACGGCGCCGCGCAATCCCGCCTGGAAAGCGCCCGGGAGCGCAGCCGCCGCTGCCGCCTGCCGCATTTGGAGTACCAAACCCTCCGCGACCTGGCGCTGCTGGCCAAACGGCGCGGCGATTCCGCAGCCCTGCAACAGTACGCTGCCGAAGCGCGGGGGGCCTTCCGCCAATTATTAGAAGTCCTCGGCGACGAAATTTTGCAGCGCCAGTTGCAGGAGTCGCGGGAGTATGAGGAGTTGCAGAAGCTGGACGGGTGAACGCGATTGCGGATTGCGGATTGAATGAATGCAATGAACGAAAGATCAGAAAAGAACAAAGACGCTTGAAAAGTGTATATACACAACGTAGATTAAGCCATGGAATTTGACTGGGACGACAATAAGAACCGGAAGAACATAAACAAGCATGGCATTAGCTTTGAACGGGCTAAGACGATATTTGATTATGAAATTTTGAACCGGATAGATGATCGCGGGGATTATGGGGAAACCCGGGAAATCAGTTTAGGATTGTTAGAAGGAAGAATCATCATCGTTGTTGTTCATACCGCCCGGGAGGGGAAAACAAGAATCATATCGGCGAGGAAGGCCAATAAAGATGAAAGAGAGGTTTATAATGAGTTCATCAGAAAAAACAATTGAGAAGCTTGAAGTTATGCCGGATTCGGAAATTGATTACTCGGATATTCCGGCGACCGATAAAGAATTTTGGAAAATCGCAAAGGTAAAATTACCGCAGCCCAAAAAAGCCATATCTTTACGAATAGATCCGGAAGTGTTGGACTGGTTTAAAGCGCAAGGGAAGGGGTATCAATCCCGCATGAATGCGGTGCTGAAAGCATACGTCAAAGCTCAACAAGAAAAAATACGGGCTGTTAAATTAAGCCGGTAAATTTATTGGCGAACCTGGCGTTGCAATTCACTATTCCAAAATTTGTATGGACGGTGGGAGTAAACAAACCGGAAATGGGAAAATGCCGAAAAAAATCTTCCTCAGCTACAACCACGCGCAGCAGGATTGGGTGAAAGAGAACGGCCGCTGGCGCCTGCGCGTCCCCCTCATGCTGCGCTGGCTGCGGCAGAGAGGATAAGGGGATTTGAAAACAGGAAGTTTTCATCCCGACA
This sequence comes from Calditrichaceae bacterium, assembly GCA_013360445.1. Classification (GTDB taxonomy): domain Bacteria; phylum Calditrichota; class Calditrichia; order RBG-13-44-9; family J075; genus JABWBP01. The sequence goes on from JABWBP010000034.1 coordinate 3,845, forward strand.
TATAAACAGGGAAGTTTATGTATTTGTCGGGATGGGATTGCCCATCCTTTACAGTTCCACTTTATCGTAAATCTCTTTCAGGGATATTTGAAATTCGATTTCCGGCAGGTTCAACATCGCATTCAGATCCTCAAACTCCTCCAACACCCATTTCCCCTGCCCGTTTTTGGAAAAATGCTCCAGGTGAAGCCGGTATTGATCCACCAGGATATACTCTTTCAAGGTGGGAATGGCGCGGTAAATCTCGAACTTTTCTCCCCGGTCGTAATTTTTCGTGGATTCGGAGAGCACCTCGAAAATTACTACCGGGTTGGCGACCGTATCGTCGCGGCCGGGGTAGAATTCCGCTTTGCCGCACACCACCAGCACGTCCGGATAGGTGAACATGTCCCGGGCTTTGATCCAGAGGCGCAGATCAATTGCGAATACCTGGCAGTTCTTGTTTTTAAGGGCGTAGTGGAGATTCGCGATCAGGTTTCCTACAATCCGGTTGTGATTGAGCGATTCTCCCTCTCTGGGAGACATTTTCCCGCGGTAATATTCGCTTCGAAATTCGGCAGCTTCCTCCAATGCGAGGTATTCTTCCGGGGTAAGATATTTGGGGGATTGTTTCTCCATTGGAACAGCCACCTGTTTCGATAACGATGTATTTATCATGCACAATAAGGTACAGAATAAATTCTGTGGCAAAGCCACTCCTTTGGAGCACTCCCTCACCGCCGGATGCCCAACTTCTTCATCCGCGAGACCAGGGTTTGGGGATTGATGGCTAAAATCTTCGCCGCGCCTTTTTCCCCGCTCACCCGCCAGCGGGTCATTTCCAGGGCCTTGAGGATGTGGGCGCGCTCCGCTTCTTCCAACGTGTCCAGGGGAGCGTTCCCGGGTTCGCCGGGCGGCTGGAAATGCCACTGCCCCAATTCCAGGCGCCGGCCGGGGCTGAGGATCACCGCCCGCTCGATCACGTTCTCTAACTCCCGCACGTTCCCCGGCCAGTGGTAATTCACCAGCGCCTCGATCTCCCGCCGGGGCAGGGCTTCGATCTTCTTCCCCACTTTGGCGGCGTATTTCATTACAAAGTGGTTCACCAACAGGGGAATATCGTCGCGGCGCTCCCGCAGCGGGGGCAAATGGATCGGGAACACGCTCAAACGGTAATAGAGATCCTCCCGGAAGCTCCCGCTCTGGAGGGCTTTTTCCAGGTCGCGGTTGGTGGCGGCGATCACCCGCACGTCCACTTTGATGGAATGGGGATTGCCCAACCGCTCGAACTCCCCGTCCTGCAGCGCCCGCAGCAGTTTCACCTGCAATTCCGGGGGCAAATCGCCGATCTCGTCTAAAAAAATGGTGCCCCCGTCGGCCAGCTCGAAGCGCCCGATCTTGCGCGCCAGCGCCCCGGTAAACGCCCCTTTTTCGTGCCCGAACAGCTCGCTCTCGATCAAACTGGCCGGCAGGGCGGCGCAATTCACTTTCACCAGGGGGCGCTGGCGGCGGGCGCTGATATTGTGCACCGCCCGGGCAATCAATTCCTTGCCGGTGCCGGTTTCCCCTAAGATCAGCACCGTGGCGTCCGTGGAGGCAACCTGCTCCACCTGCGCCAGGGTCTCTTTGAAACGCTGGTTGCGGGTGATGATCGCGTCGAAATTATGGGTGAGCTTGATCTCCTGCTGCAAATAGATATTCTCTTCCTGGAGGCGGTTTTTCAAGCGCTCCACCTCCTCCAGGGCCTGTTTCAGCTCCGCCTCCGCCCGCTTGCGATCGCTGATGTCGTGTACAAAGATGCAGGTGTATTCTTTGCCCTCGAACTCGATCAGGTTGGCGGTGACCTCCACGGGGACCAGCCGTCCGTCCCCGGTGGGGAGCATTTTTTCCATCACCAGCACCTTCTTCTCCCGGAAAACTTTCCAGCGCTCCCGGAAGGCTCTTTCTTTCATGGCCGGGAACAGCTCGTACAATTTTTTGCCGATGAATTCTTCCGGGGCGTACCCGTAACGGCGGATTGCCTGGTTGATGCGGTGGATGCGCCCGTCGGCGTCGCTCCACACCACCACGTCGGGCGCGGTTTCGATGGTAAAGTGGGAAAGTCTTAAGGTTCTTTCGTGGCCGTGATCGGATGTTCTCATCGAGAACCTCCCCTGAGGTCTGGCATCGTTTGCACCGGGAAACGTAAAGCGTGAAGCGTGATGCGTGATACCCCGGCAGCATTAGAAGATCACGTTTCACGTCTCCCGCTTCACGCTCTCTAAATCTTCGCCGCCAGGGAAACCTGGAAATACTGCTTCTTCAGCAGGTAGTATTGAAATCCGCTGTTATCTAAAATGTTATACCCCGCGGCCTGAAGGTTGAGCCGCACCCGCCCCACCCGGAAGCGGTAACCGAGGGAGAGGTCGATATCGAAAAAAGGCTCCAGCAGAAATGAACTTATCTCCTGGGTAAATTCATTCAAAATGACCGCGGTGCTCCGCCCTTCATAGAAAAACGTGGCCGAAAAATAGCCTCCCCAATCACCGGAATAGAGGGTTTGCAGGCTGAACATGCTCTCCGGCTTGAAGGGGTACAGGGAAGGATATTCGATGTCCAGCAGCGTGGCGGCGGCGATAAAATCCCAATCGCGGGCAACTTTGTTGAGCGCAATGGAGCCTTCTAACCCTTTGGTAACGTTGCGCCCGATTTGCGATTGCTCGAACTGCTGCACCCCAAAGCCGGGAATCCACACTAACTTGTTGAATACCACGTTGCGAAATACCGCCAGCTTGAAATCCACGTCGCGCAGCGCTTCCGAAGCGGGATCATAAGTCACCCCCACCCCGATCTCCCCGGCGTTGCTCTCTTCCGGCTTCAGGCGCACCAGCACCGTGTCCGCGCCGCTCACCTCGGAGAGGGCGTTGCGGGCGTTCTCTAACAGGGTCTGAAATTTGATATTTTTACCGTAATTGAGGTAGGGTGAGAAGCTCCAGCGGGTTTTTTCCACCTCCACCTGGATGCCCACGGTGGGGGCGAGGTAGTTATCCCCGGTCACCACGTAATCGTCCCGCATTCCGAAATGGGTTTTCCAGGTAATGTCGGAACGGTTTTGGAATTGATTGCTGAAGGCCGCCACCCCCGCGGCGCTGAAGCGGTTTTCGTACAGCAGGGCGTTATAAATCGAATAATCCTCGCCGCCCAGGGTCTGCCGCACGTCGGTTTCTACCTCGTCGTGGAAATATTCGCCCAAAAGCTGCACCTCGTTGGCAATGCCGAAATCGAATTTTTTGGTCAGCCGGGCGTTCATGCGCCGGGATTCGAAAGCGTTCACGAAACGGTCGCTGCCTCCCTCGCGCACCCGGTCACGCCGGGTTTCATCATCTCCCAGCAGGTAATTCAGGCGCATATCCATATTATTGACCCCCAACAGGTTGCCGGTGTACGCGCCGGAAAGGAGATAGTTTTTGCGGAAATTTTGCAGGGGCTGGTTATCCGCGGAAAGCTTCTCATAGTCTAACAAATACCCGTAAAAGCGGGCGCTCCACTCTCCCCTGCCGGTATAATAATTCAAGGCCAGGTTATGGTTCTGCTTGCCGGATTCGACGGTCTGGTTTTCGGTTTTCGTGGAATCGGAAAATTCCCCGGGGAAATACTCGATGCCCGGTTCGATGCCGCTGTACTGCCCGAAATAGTTGACCACCAACCTCCGGGAGATGGGAAAGTTCACCTCGGCGATGTAATATTGGGTATTGAAACTGCCCTGCTTGGTTTTAAGGAGCAGGCTGCGCTCCAGGCTCTTCTGGGTGGTAACATTGACCACCCCGCCGAACGCCCCGCTGCCTAACAGGGTTAAGTTCGCTCCCTTCAACACTTCCATCTTTTCGATATTCTCGGTGGGGATTACCGAGAGGTCCGCAGCGTTCTCCTCTCCCAAGCTGTTGATCAGGATGCCGTCAACGTACACGTTCACCTCCCCGGCGTTGCTGCCGCGGATTTGAACGCGCCGCCCGGTCAGGTCGTTGCCTTCCACCCGCACCGAGGGGATGGTTTTGAAGAGGTCGCTGATCTCGCTGCTGCCGCGAATCTCGATGGTCTGGAAATCGACCACGTCGCGGGCGTGGGGAATCTCCTGCTGCACCAGGTCGATGCGCTCTCCCCGCACTAACACCGAATCCGGCAGCTCGATACTGACCGGCTGCAGCTCGATGCGCGAGCGGTTCTTGAACTCCTTCAACGCGACGCGGTACTCCCGGTAGCCCACAAAACCGACCACCAGGGTGTCATTCTCCTGAATTGCCTTCAGGATCAGGCTGAAATAGCCGTCGGCGTCGGAGATGGTTCCCACCTGGGAGCGCACTAAATAAATATCCGCCCCCTTCAGGGGAGAGCGGGTCGCGGCGTCGGTCACCTGGCCGCTAAGCCGCATCTGTTCCGCTTCCTGGGCGATCCCAAAACTAACCAGGAAAAAGCACCCGAGGGCAATTCCCCATGCAATGAAGGATTGGAATTTCACGATGCTGCATTTCCAGGTTTAGTGGAGTGCAAAGCTTCAGCTTTGCACTGTGCAATACCTGCCTGTTATGTAGCAAGGCAAGCGCGAAATGACGCAAACGGGGCGATATTGAGTTCTCTAAGATACATCACTTGTGTGCAAAGCTGAAGCTTTGCACTCCGTTGCAAATTCTGCCCGATAAATAATATAAAGGGCGCATGGAGTAAGCGCAATCCCATGAATGGGGCAATTTTATTCCGCCTCCTTTTTGCGGATCATGGGCACAAAGCGCACCGGGATTTTGCGGAACTGCTCCACCCGCTCCCCGGTATGGAGCAGGAACACCAGGTCCTGCTGATCTTCCCCCACGGGAACGATCATCCGCCCGCCGGGGGCGAGCTGTTCGATGAGCAGCGTGGGAATTGCCAGGGGAGCGGCGGAAACGATGATGGCGTCGAAGGGCGCTGCTTCCGGCCAGCCTAAGTAGCCGTCGCCGGTGCGGAATTCCACGTTTTTATATCCCAATTGGGCAATGATCTTTTTGGCCTGGCGGGCCAGTTGGGGTATGATTTCGATGGTAAACACCCGGCGGGACAATTCGGCCAGCACGGCGGTCTGGTATCCGGAACCGGCGCCGATCTCCAGCACTCTTTCGCTGCCGTTCAATTGCAGTTGATCCACCATGTAGGCCACGATGTAGGGTTGGGAAATGGTCTGGTTCATCCCGATCGGCAGCGGTTCGTCGCTGTAGGCCTGGCGCTGGTAGCGAACCGGCACAAAGAGGTGCCGGGGCACTTTTTCCAGCGCCGCCAGCACCCGCTCATCCTTGATGCCCCGCCGCCGGATTTGCGAAGCCACCATGATCTGGCGCTTTTCGGCAAATTCATTGTCCGGGGTTTGGTTGTTCGGCTTATCTTGCCCCATCGCGGCTCGATTCCTTATGGTTTTCGCGGAGCGCAGAGCGCATGGAGCAAAGAGCAGAGTGTGGAGAAAACGCAAATATCGCTACTCATTTTACACTTTTCACTTTGCATCCTTCGACAAGCTCAGGGCAGGCTTTTGCTCTATGCGCCATGCACTACGCCCTCTTCCTCCACCAGCGCCTCTAAGTGCGCCTGCACGCTATCCGCCAGGTTGTGATGGTGATAACCCCCCTCCAGCACGGACAGAATTTTGCCGCCGTTGATCTCCCGCATGGCCTGGCGAACCAGCCGGGTCATTTCCCGGTAGCAGTTGGTAGAAACCTGCATTTGCGCCAGGGGATCATCCTCATGGGCGTCGAAACCGGCGGAGATGATCAGCAAATCCGGGCGATAGTGCCGGATTTCGGGAATGATTTGATCCCGCAACGCCTCTAAATACTCCTCGTCTCCGCCTCCGGCAAGCAAGGGGATATTCAGGGTATATCCTTTGCCCAATCCCCGCCCGCGCTCATCCCGCGCCCCGCTGCCGGGGTAGAGGGGCCATTCGTGAATGCTGCAAAAATAGACCTCTGCGGAATCGTAAAAACTGTTCTGGGTGCCGTTGCCGTGATGCACGTCCCAGTCCAAAATAAACACCCGTTGCAGCGAATAGCGGTCCAGGGCGTAGCGGGCGGCAATCGCCGAGTTGTTGAAGAGGCAGAAACCCATGGCCTCGGCGTGCTCCGCGTGGTGCCCCGGCGGGCGCAGGGCGCAGAATACCGAACTGGCGCGGTTGTTCAGCAGGTCATCCACCCCGGCCAGGCAGGCTCCCACGGCGTGGAGCGCCGCTTCGTAAGAACGGGCGGTCACCACCGTATCGCCCCCGTCCAAAATGAGCGGGGCGCGCCGGCAGGCTTCTTCAACCGAGCGGATATAGGAAGGGCTGTGGTTGGTTTCGATCCATTTCAGTTCCGCCGGCGGGGGAGCGGCCACCTGCAACTGCTCCCAAATATTTTTCTCCTGCAAGTGCCGCACGATCATCTTTAGCCGTTCCGGGTTTTCCGGGTGGCGAAGCCCCGGAAGATGCTCCAGGAAAACCGGGTGATAGTAGAAAATAAGCTTGCGCCAGGGCAGCGGCATGAGGGTCCTCGGGAGTTTTCAGTACTATTATTAATTGGCAATTGGCAATTGCTAATTGGCAATTAAATCGGAAGGAATGGATTACCGATGCACCGGCAGCTTGATCAGAAACGTGGCCCCCTCCCCTTCTCGGGAATCGATTTCAATCTCGCCGTGGTGCTCATCCACGATTTTTTTGACGATGGCCAGCCCCAGCCCGGTTCCGCTCTCTTTTCCGCTGGTCACGAACGAATCGAACAGGCGGTGGCGAATGTCCCGGGGAATGCCCGGGCCGGTATCGGAAAAGCGGAAGGCCACTTCCCGGCTGTCGTCGGTGACTTCGAAACGGAATTTGCCTCCCTCTCCCATGGCCTCCAGGGCGTTCTTGGTGATGTTGTAAAACACCCGGTTCAGTTTTTCTTCATCGGCGTAAATCAGTTGGCTGCTGTTGACATTGCAGACCAGCTCGGTATTTTGCTGCTGGCACATTTGCCGCAACCGCGGGGTGAAACGCTTCACCAGGTTGTCCACGCTGGTTTTGCGGGGCAGAATGCTGGTTTTCCCTTTAGCAAAATCCAGCACTTCGGTAATCATGTTCATGGCGGATTTGATCTCATCGCGGATGATCTCGGCGAATTCCCGGCGCTCGCTGGGGGAAGTGCCGGTATCTTCGATCAAATCCATGAATCCGTAAATGGTGTTCACCGGCCCGCGAATATCGTGTACCACGGTGCTCATCATCTGGCCGATGGCGGAGAGCCGCTCGCGCTTCAAGGCGGTTTCCCGGAGCTGGTGAATCTCCTGCGCCCGGGAGATCATTTGCGCCACCAATTCTAACATAATCCGTTCGTCTTCGAAATCCTGCCCCTCCGCGGCCTTCAAACCCAGGGCAATCAATACCCCGTAATCCTGGTGATAGAACCGGATGGGCGAAACCAGCGCCGTAAGGGTCGCGGAATCGAGGTTTTCTTCGATCCCGAAATATTGCCGGCACTCTTCCCGGCAATCCCTTAGCCCCGCCGGAGAAGAATGCTGTACAAAATCATTCCATCCTAAGGAGACGGCGCTGTGTTTCATAAACCGTTTCTCTCCCCCCTCGTTGACCCCCAGGAACCAGTACTGGCCTTCCACCGGGAAATAGGCCAGCACCCAGCGGGCTTTCAAATGGATTACCGTTTTGTGGAGAATTTTTTGGGTGATAACCGGCAATTCGTATTCGGTGCTTAGCAGTTGCTCTACCTCGTAGAGCAGGTCGGTCTCGCGGAATTTTTTGGCCAGGCGGTCGTACAGCCAGGCGTGGGAAATGGAAATGGCCACCTGCCCCGCCAGCGCCTCTAACAGGGTTTCGTCTTCGGCGGTGAATACGCCCTGCTTTTTATTCAGCACCTGGATTACCCCGATGATTTTTTGCAGATCGCCGGGCGCGGCGGGGTTCCACACCGGGAGGCACAGGATGGAACGGGTGCGGTAGCCGGTTCTTTTATCCGTGGCGGGATCGAAGCGGCTGTCTTTGTAGGCGTCGGGAATGTTAATGGTTTCCCCGGCAGCGGCCACGTGCCCGGAGATGCCCTTGCCCAGGGGCAGGCGGATTTCTTTTACCTCCGCTTTCAGGGCAATTTTCGACCAGATCTGTTTGCGCTCGTGGTCCACCAGGAACAGGGAGCTGCGGTCGGCGTCCATCAGGGTGGTAATTTCCTGCATGATCAGGTTCAGCAATTCATCGAGGTGCAGGGTAGAACTGAGCGCCTTGCCAATCCGCTGGATGGAGTAGAGTTCCCGTTCCCGGCCGCGCAGGGCTTTTTCCAGGCGGCGGTTTTGCGCTTTCAGTTCCCGAATCTCTACCTGGCGAGTTGCCATAGAATCTCTCCCTGATCACGTTTCACGATTCACGCACGTTCTTCCCGCAACCGCCTTGCCTGCGCGAAGGAAGTATCGTTGATAAGCTGAACATAAGCTCGTTATTGATGCGGAAGTTGAAAGGCTTCGTTTGCAGAAACAGCCCAGGGATGTTGAAGAGAACGGCGCATAATAAAAAGCTCCCAGTTTCAAAACGGGAGCTTTTCGTGATTTCCATTAGAAATGGGATTTAATGCGTTTTTTCTTCTTCTAAAAATTTTGCCACGGCCCTTTCGGCATTTTCATAGGTTTCGAACAACTCGATCAGCTTGGTGATCATCAAAATGCTTTGCACTTTTTCGGTTACGCTGGATAATTTCATGCTTCCCCCGGCTTGCTGCAAGGAACTCATGCAGGCCATCAGCACCCCCAAACCGGAGCTGTTCATCCACTTAACGCCTTTAATGTCCACCACGACCTTTTTCAATCCGTCGCTGATCAAGCTTTTCACTTTATCGTGCAACACTGACGAATCCGGCCCTCCCATCATATTCCCGCTAACCGTGAGCACGGCAATATCCCCTTCCATCTTTTCCTTAATCTTCATAGCTCCTCCTGCAATGGCTAATGATACAGAATCGGTAATTTTATCACGTCTCCCGGATAAAGGCGCTCTAATTTATCGAAATCATTGAAATAAAGCAAAAGATTTACAGGGAATTTATATCTTTTGTGAGCCAGGCTCCACAGGTTTTCGCCGGAACGAATAGTGTAATCTTCCAATTTGATCTGCCCCCCGTCCCGGGTGTAGAGGGAAATCAAAGAGAGATGATAGCGGAGACGTTTCTCCAGGAATTGCGCCGGGGCAACCCGGCTGAAGTCCAATTTTAGAGGCTGGCCGGTAAATAATTTCTCCCGGCCGGAGAGGTTATTCATCCGCCGCAATTGGGATATGCTGACATTCAGCCATTCGCTGAAATGCCCCAGGGTTTCCTGGGGAAAGACCCGGATCATCTCTTGCTCAGGATTCAAGCGCCGTTTGAGAAGGGCCGTTATCTCCGGGGAACCCGGGGATTCCGGGGAAACGCCGGCCCCGGCTATCCAGAGTTCCGAACCGGGGGCGAAAATCCAGCCAAGCTCTTCCTGCTCCCCGCCCCCGGAATACCCCGGTTTCGATTCTGCGGAGGCGGTTTCCGGCGAAAATGGGGCGGCCGTCTTCGGTCTCGCCTGGGAAGTAAAACGCTCCCGGCCCTGTTCAACTCCCGGTTTGAGGGAGCTTAACCAGGTTCTGCGCGGGCCGCCGGCCGCCCAGAGGGTATCCAATTTCTCCCCTTCCCAATCCAATCGGAAAAAACGGCTAACCGTGCCGGGCGGCGGCAGGGGGGAGGTTTCTTCCACCAGCGGTTTGGAAAAAATTAACGCGCCCGCGGGCAATCGAACCTCGCCCGGGAGAGCCGGCGCGGTTTGAGGCGGCGTTTCCGCTAAAGTAACGGTAACAGGCTGGCCGAACTTTGGCAGGGCAATCCACTGCTCTTCCACCCCGGTTTTAGTGAAAACCGGGGCGCTTTGAGCCGCTTCAACGCGGGCCTCAAGGTGAGCCGGTATTCCCGGGATTGTATGCCCTGCTTCCGGCAAATTGGCAGGTACGAAAAAGGCTAACTCCCTGGAAAAGGAGCGGGCTTCGGCCAACAACTCTCCCTGCGCCGCGGGCTTAGAAAAGACCACCGACGTCTGCGGTTTAATCCCCGCCAGGGACTCCGCGCCGGCCGCGCGGGAGTAGGCAGGCGTCACTGTGGGCAAATTTTTCTGCCCTGCTTCCGCGAGCGCCTCGTCCATCGCCAGGAAAAAAGCCGCCGGATTGGCGGTTGCCGGGGCAATGGCAATGCCCGGTTTCAAACGAGCGGGATCGATAGCCGCCGGGAGCGCCGCCCCGTTAAGGGATTCCATTCTATTGGAGAAGCCGGCAATGGCCGCGGCGTTGGGGGAGGCCAGACCCTCCGGCGAGGCAGCAATTCGCTTGCTCGGAGGCTCCCCGGGGAAAGAGGCCGGCGCGCCGGCAGACCCAACCCCCGGTTTGCCGCTCGCGAGCAGTCTGCCGGAGGGATTCTCTACCGTCGAGCGGTTCGCGCCTGCGGGGAAATCCAACACGGTGATGGTTTCTTCTTCTGCGATCCCCGGTCCCGCTGCCAGCGCCGGGAGCGGGGCGGAAGCGCCCTCTACCCCGCTATGGCTGGCGGCCAGTTGGCCGGCAAGGGTCTTCCGCCGCGCTTGCAGCTCGTTGAAGCTGGTAATGATAAGCTGCTGCCGGTCCAGGGAGAGTTGCGCAACTAAAATATCGCCCAATTTCTCCTGCGGAGCGCCCAGGGAGGCCAGAATCTTGTAAGCGTCCGCCTGCAAGGGCAGGCGCAGGCGGTATCCCGCGGGCGCCGGCATATCCCCGCTCCACACCGCCTTGCGGTAAGCCGGGTTGAGCCTCCGCAGCTCTTCGGCGGGAATCTGGTAGGCGTTGGAGAACCAGGGTAATTTTACGGCCCGGGGCAGTTGAATTTCCTGGAATTCCAACGGGGCAGTCTTTTCGATGCCGGGGAAATAGTGGTCAATGCTATCGGAAATATCCACCACGGCTAAGAATTCCGGGTAAAAATTCTTGGAAGCGAAGCCAAAGCTGCGGCGCAGGTAATTTTCCCGGATGGTCATATAATTGCCATGCTGGCGCTTCGCTTTGCGCATGCTACCCAACCCGTGGTTATAAGCGGTAATAGCCAGCGCCCAATCGCGCAGCTCCCGGTAATTATATTTCAACAGCCGGGCGGCGGAGCGAGTTGACACCAGGGGATCGAAGCGTTCATCAGCGACCCGGTCGATTTTCATATAACCGCGCGCGGTTCCGCGCATAAACTGCCACATTCCCGCCGCCCCCACGTGCGACATCGCCTCCGGGTTGAAAGAGGATTCCACGTGGGGCAGGTAAATCAATTCGTGGGGCAGATCTTCCTGCCTGAACACGGTTTCGATGTGGGGAAGGTAAGCGAAGGAGCGCTTCACCCCGGCCAAAAAATTCTCCCGGATGCCCTGCTGGGCGCGCACCCGTTCCGAAGCTTGCAAAAACTTGTCTTTTTCCGCCAGCGCGGCAAACTGTTCATACACCTGGCGCTCCCAGGGGGCCAGGGCGGTTTCTTCGAATTCACCGGCGTGGAATTTCAGGAGCAGGTTCTTGACCTCATCTTTCGCCGCCTCCAATTCTTTACTGCGCTGCCGCGGCCCCAGGGTAGTATCGATCGCGATGAGCTTGTAAATGATGCCTAAGTTCTGGGAGTCGTGGATCAAATACTGGTTGAGGGAGATCTCGCTAAAGATTTTTTTCCAGAATATGATCTCCGTCGCCAGGGCTTCCCGGTGCGGCAGGTGCGATTTGCCCGTTTCCCCGGCCAGCGCCGGGATTCCCAGGATCAGGAGCAACAGGATCGCGATGTGGAAACGTTTTTCGATGGTTGAATCCCCCGGTGGTTTGAATAATTCCTGATAACCCGCGTGGTGCGTGGTGTGATGTGATGTAGAGACGTAGCATTGCTACGTCTCTACCAATTCTACCAATTCACCATAATTTATTTGAATCTCCCCGCTTCCGGCAGCCAGGGTTCCCGGGCCACTTTCTCCGGGAAGGGAACCAGGTCTTCCGGCACTTTATAGGGGTGAATCAGCAGGTGATATGTCCAGTAGAACATCATCACCCCGCGCACGTAGGAGCGGGTCTGCTCGAATTCGATGTTTTCCATAAAAAAGTCGTCATCTTCGGTATTCAGGGCTTTGCGCCAGCGATCCACCCGGTGCTCCCCGGCGTTATAGGCGGCCAGGGCGTAATATAAATTACCTTCGTAGCGTTTCAACAGTTCCGAGAGGTAATAACTTCCCAAAAAAATATTGAAATTGGGATCGAATAAGCGCCGCACGTCTTTCAAATCCACCCCTAAGCTGCCGGAAAGCCGGTTGGCGGTGGGAGGGATGATTTGCATCAACCCGTAGGCGTTGGCATAGGAAGTGATGTACGGCTCGAAGGCGCTCTCTTTTTTGATGATCGCCCAGATGCTGGCGGGGGTGATATTCCACCGCCGGGCATACTGGTTCACCTCTCCGTTGAAATAGAGCGGGTAGAGGTATTTGAACAGGAATATCCAGGCCTGCCAGTCCTTTTGCGAAAAATTTTCATCGTAGATTTTGCGGTAGAGGCGATAGGCGCGCCCGAAATTCTGCATGCGCTCGTTCATTTCCCCCATCGCGAAGACCATTTCCCACCCCGCGGTTTTGGCTTCCCCGGCCATGCGGTTCAATTCGCTGCGGGCATATTGCTCTCCGAAAATATCCTGCACCAGCAGGGGGCGGCGAAAAACGTCTAAGTAGCGGGGCAGATAACTGACCTGCTTGTAGTGTACCTCCCAGACTAAGGAATCCACGAACTGGCGGATTTGCTGCCCGTCTTTGGTGAGCAGAAACGCCTTCAGGTTATAATAATTCCCGAACGGTTCCGGGGAGATTTCCCGTAATTGCGCCAGGTAGGCCGCGGAATCATTCTCCCGGGACCAGGTTTTGGCGATCCAGTATTTGTAGCGGGAAGCCCAGAAGGGGTCTTTCGCGTCTTCTAAGGCGGAGGACCAGTACACCCGGGCGGATTGGAAATCTCCCTGCCGGTAAAACGACAACCCGAAGCGGAAGTGCGCCTCCGGCACGAACTCGTAGCGGGGATACTGCACGACCAGGCGTTTATAATAATCCCGCGCCTGGTCAATGTTCTCCCGCTCTTCGCACAGCCAGGCAATCACCCAGAGCACTTCCCCGGCCAGGGCGTCGTTGGGATAGCGCTTCTGAAAGGCGTCGTATTCCTCGATTGCTTTCTCCGTGAAACCCAGGCGCAGGTAGCAGCGGGCGATATGAAGATCGATCTCGCGGAGATAATCGCTGCCCTTGAAGCTGTTGCGCTGCTCCTGGCAGGCTTGCAGGGCGGCCTGGTAGGACTCTTCGAGATATAATTTCCGGATTTTCAACCAGCGCAGCAGGGGGGGTTGCCCGCCGATGCGCTGCTGGGCCTCGAACAGGCGGTCGATTTCCTCGAACTGCTTCGTTTGCGAAAGGTAATCGAACACCGTGCGAAGCTTGCTCTGGGGGTAGAGCCGCTGCGCGTAGATGCGGCTTAGCTCCCCGTAGGCCTCCGCGCTGCGAGGATGAAAGGGGTATTTGCGGAGCAGCTCAAACGCGTGCTCTTGCAACATTTTGTTGTTCCGGGTAGCGCCGGCAACATGAATTAGCTTTCCGTAAATCTCCCCCTTATCCATCTCTACATAGCGGAGCAGTTGCTGGTAATACGCTATCGCGGCCGGCCAGGCCTTTTGATCAAAATGCAAATTCGCCACGATGGAGTCCGCCGCCATGATGAGGGGGCTTTGCGGATAAAGCTCTTTGAAGCGGTTGAACTCCCGGAGAGCGGTGGAGGTATCGCGCAGCGCCAGGCGGGAGCGCGCGGTAAAAAAGTCTGCGTAATCGCTTAGCTGGTCGATGCGCGCCGAATCGCTCTGAAACGCCGCGGCCGCTTCCTCGTACCGTTCGGTTCTGAAAAGGCAATAGGCGATCTTCAGGTGCAACTGCGGATAACGCAGGGCCGGATCGCTTTTCCCCTTGAGCGCCTCCCGGAAAAGCTGCAAGGCCTGCTCGTACTGGCCGGCTTCGTAGCTGCGGATGCCCTCGAAATACGGATCATTCCCCGGCGGCTGCTGGTTGCCGAAAATCAAATCCACGGCCAGCATGGCAATGGCCAGGTAGATAACGGAAAAATGCGCTCGAAAGCCCTGCAAACCCATCGGTTACACTCACGCCTCTAAAAAACGCCGTTTTATGGTAATTTAGCCTCCCGCTCCAAATTATTATATTTTTGCCCGCGGTTTGTGACCGATGCACGAGAAGCGCCGAAAATATATGCGCTTTTTTCACTGTCCGGCAGGCGGCCTCCCCCTGCCCTCCCGGAGGTTTCAAACCTGTATGTGCTTAGCGTGTCCAGTGTAGTATTTATGCGCCTTCCAGATTGTCATGCCCGCGAAAGCGGGCATCCATGTGGGGCTTTGAGGAAAACCTGGATTCCCGCTTTCGCGGGAATGACGATTTCAAGCTACCTCGGAGGCTTGAGTTAATATCTTCCGACGCTAAGCACATACTCACCTCCGGGAGGTTCAACTTCGGATCATTTGAGCAGCACCAGTTTTTTCACCGCGGAGAATTGATCCCCGGCTCTCATGGTGTAAAAATAGACCCCGGAAGCCGCGGGGTTGCCGAAATCATCGCGCCCGTCCCAGGTCAGCTCGTACACGCCCGCGGGGTAAGCGGCCTCGGCCAGCCGGCGGATTTGCTGCCCCAGGCCGTTGAAAATCGCAATTTTCACCCGCGCCGGCCGGGGAACGCTGAAACGGATGGCCGTGGCGGGATTGAAAGGATTCGGAAAATTCTGGTATAGTTGAAAAGTTTCCGGCAGAGCGGCGGAGGCGGGCGCAGCGGCGCCGCCCAATCCGGTGATCACCTCGAACCACGCCAGGGTATTGCGAATGATCAAGTCCCGGACGCCGCTCAGATTATTCACCCCTTCTAAGCCGAAACCCAGCAAAACCGCCTTCCAGCCCGCCTGCGAATCTTCCGCCCGGATGCCGGCGATCCCCGCGGCGCCGGTAGGCCCGTAATTGAAACACGCCGAGGGCGCAGCGCCGGTAGTTAACACGTCTTTAGAAGTTTGATTTCCGGCCCCGCCGGAGATGCTCACGGTCAGCCCCGCGCCCACCGGGTCTCCCTCCACCCCTTTGGCGATGGGCGGATTAAAATTCTGGCTGGAAGAGACTTGCAGATAATTCGCCAGCAGCGTCCCGGAGGCGCTGGTCTCGGCGATGTTCTGGCCGGTAAGCAGCAGCCGGCCCCCGGCGTCTAAAAACGCCGCTAAGCTTTGCTGCTCGGGGTCGGACAGCGCCGCGGAATTCGCGTTCCCGGTGTACCACAGAACCGTGCGCGGCTGCGGAAAGAGCGCGTAATCATCCGCCTGGGGAATTCCTTTTTCGGAAATTCGCCAGGTGTGATACTTCACCCCCAGCATCTCCAACGATTCTTGAAGATAAATTTCATTCTGCGCGCCCAGGTCGTCGTTTACCAGGAAAACCTTCGCCGGATTCAGCTCCATGGTAACCTGCGCCCCGCCGGCGGAGAGGTTTTCGACAATGGCGGAGGCGGCGGGGTACGGCGCGGCCGGGATCAGGATGATTTTATAGCTCTCTTGCGAAGGCGTCGAAAAACTGAACGCCCCATTTATGGTGGCGGTCGAGGCAATTACCCCGGAAGGCCGCCCCGGGGCGCTGCCGATAACCAGCAGGTCCACCTGCGCCTCTATGGCTGCGGCGGACAGGGAATCCCGCACCACCCCGGAGATGGTCGCCAGGGGATTGGGTTGCAGGGCGAAATTCCGGGTGATCACCTCGGTCTGGCCGATTCCCCCGGGCGCGTTGAATGAAACCTGGTCATTGTAGGTCTGGTAGCCGAAAAATTGCACCTCCAGGCTCACCTGCTGGCGCAGAATGGCGGCGGAATAAGCGCCGTCCGGGTGAACCGGGATATTTTGCACCGCTCCCGGCACTTCGTAAAAGTTTTGCGAGGGGGAGACAATCGTATCGAACAGCACCGCCGCAAAAGGCTCCGGGGAAGTAACCTGGGTGCCCGGCAGGGGCTGGCCGGTGGAAGCGTCGGTTACCGCGCCTTCCAGCACCCATACCGGGTACATCCGGGAGGCGGAAGCGACGTCGTCGATATGCAGGGAGCGTTTGGTGGTATCGCCGTTAGCGGATTGCCCGTACATGGTGGCGGCGGTAATCAATTCCCCGCAGCCCGGGGGGCCGCCGATCGGGCCGGTGTGCGCCAGCCCGATGTGATGCCCGAATTCATGGGCCATGACGCTTTCCAGGTCCTGGCTGCCGGGGTCCCCGGTAATGCTGGGGGGAAAATCCCGGGCGTTCCAGATCAAATCCGATTCCACGGCATGGTACGATGCGCCGGAGCCCTGGGTGAAGGTGCGGGAAAAAGCGATGGTGTTGGTCGGCGAGGGGAAATTTACCCCCTGCAAGTCGAAAAACACCAGGTTGACGCCGTCCTGAATATCGTCGCTGGCGGTGGTAAGCCCGCCGTTTTCGAATTCCCAATAGCATGAAGGCAGGTCCTCCCAGGACTGCGCCCCGGCGTCGATCGCCGGGATCCAATTCGGAGGGGTAGATACGTGCAACTGGTAGTAAAACGGGATATCCGAATCTAAATAGCGCCGGAAATACCCCCCGCTGTTGCTGATGATGCAGAATGATAAAACCATGCTGCCGGCTAAAAACAACATCGCCAGGAACCAGGCGCGGTTTAACAGCGATCTATTCATACGTTTCTCTCCTGTTGATAGACCTGCCAGGTTTTAGAAAACTGGCAGGTTTAAAGGCTAAAGGGTGTACTATCCCGTGACCTTTGAGAATTTTCGGTAGTTGGCGCTCTCCTTACCGCGTTTGACCTCACCCATCCCCACCCCAACCCTCCCCTTCCCTCTCCTACAGGAGAGGGAAGGGGAGGGTGGCGCGAAGCGCCGGGAGGGGTTAGGTGAGGTTAATGGGGCGCTGAAACCGCACATTTACCGAGAATTCTCAAAGGCCACGTGATAGTACAGGCTAAAGCGGTCTTTACCGGACGTAAGATTTGATTTGCGCGATGAACTCCCCTAAAACCGTTACACCAAATACGTCCTCTCCCCGAAGGGTTTGCTGCGTGGCCGGATCAATGACGGTGACATCGGGGAGGTTGTTATACACTAACTTTTCCCCCGTTTCATCGCTGAAAACCCGGAAAGCGCCCAGGGCCATGGAGTGGATCCAATAGTCGCCGCGGTGGCTTACCAGGAAAAGCACCACTTCCTCCCCGGCCTCGAATTGCGGAACCCCGGGTATTTCGTCGCCGAAATTGCCGATCCGCCCGCCCAATTGCCGCACCACCACGGCAGCGTTGCCGCTTCCCTTGAGATATTGCTCCACCTCGACGGTCAACAGGGTGTTGATGGCGCGCCGGGTTTCGTCCTCCCAGGCATATTCAATGGATACTACCCGGCCGGCCACGATCAAGTCGGAATCGGCGGTTAATTTTTCTGCGGAAGAGAGCTGCAGGGTTAACGCTAAAGCCGGGCTGGCGGTTAATCCCAGCAACAGCAGGAAAATATTCCCGCCCCGGCGTAGAAAACCTTTATAATTCATTTCTTTATCTCCCCGGTTGATTAACGTTGTAAAATTCCTGTTCTTTATGGCTATGCTGCCCCAAAGAAGTTATAAGCGAAAAAGTCGAACATTGTAAGCAGAAGAGAGATTTTCGGAAAGCCGCTCTCAGGCAGGCTCGATCAGATAAGATGAAGACCTCAAACCCCGCCAACCGGGGTTTGAGGTCTTTGCCGGAGCGAATCGCGATTCGCCCCGATTTCACACTATTTCATTAAAATCAGTTTTTTCACTTCGGAGAATTTACCCGCGGCGGCCATTTTGTAGAAATAAATTCCGGAAGTTACCGGGTTGCCGGAATCGTCCCGCCCGTCCCAGGTATATTCGTAAGCGCCGGGAGCGAAATTCCCGCTTACCAGGGTGCGAACCTTCTGCCCCAGGGTATTGAATACCGCCAGCTCCACCCGGCTCCTTTGCGGCACGCTAAAGCGGATGGTGGTGCTGGGGTTGAAGGGATTGGGATAGTTCTGCGCCAACTCGAACCGCTCAGCCGGGCCGGAAAGCGCCGGCTGGTCGCCGATTCCCACCGGCGTATCCAGGAACTCAAACGCCTTCGTCAATACCGCGGAGCGTTTCACCGGATCGCCGATGCCTTCCCAGCCGAAGCCGAGGAACATCGCCCGGGCGTCGCCGCTTGCATAAGTCACCCCGGCCACGTCCCCGGCAGCGCCGCCGTATTGGAAAATCTGCTGCGTGGTGGCGGTATTATTGATCGTTAATTGGTCTTTGGAAGTCTGGTTGTTGGCCCCGCCGCTGCCGTTCACGACAAAAATGATCCCGGCCATCAGGCTGCCGGCGGAACCGCGCACCACCGCCTGGGCGTTATCCTGCAGGTATCCGATCCCCAACTGGTTCAGCAAATCCGAACCGTTGATCTCTTCGGCGACGTTCTGACCGGTCAGTAACACCCGCCCGCCGTTATCGAGGTGCGCCAGCAATACTTCCTGTTCCGCGGCCTCCAGGATGGGGGCGGCGCCGTCACCGGTGTACCAGACGGCTAATTTTTTGGGATAGGCCGCCATATCCGCGGCGGAGGGAACGCCGTCGGTCTGAATGTCCCAGTAGTGATAGGTTTTGGCCAGCTCTTCCAAAGCGCTGATGTAATAGGTTTCGTAAGGGCTGCCTTTGTCGTCATCCACCAGCATAACTTCCGCGGGAGATACCTCGATGTCGTAAGCCAGCCCGCCGGCGCCCAGGACGATATCTTCTTCCCGGCCATAGGCATAAGGCGACTGCGGCCTTACCACAATGTCGTAAGTACCGATGATGGTGGAAAAGCTGAAGTTTCCGTTGGGATCGGTGCTGAAGGCCTGGTAGGGGCCGGGGTAGGGATTGCCCTCAATCCAGAATTCCAGTTCGGCGGGCACGCCGGCCCCGCTGGTAGCATCTTTCACCTGCCCGGAAAAGAGCGCCTGGACTTCCGGCTGCAGGGCGATATCCTGCTGCAGGGTATCATTCAGCGCCAGCGACAGGGGAATGGATACGCTTTGGTAAGCAAAGGCGCTCACGTCAATCGTAATATTTTGCAGCGGCACGAAAAACTGGTAAGCGCCGGAGGCGTCGGTCACCCGGGAATTCCCGGTTTCCGGAACTGTTAAATGAGCCAACTCGATGGGGCTGCCGGAAACCGCATCCTTCACGATCCCTTCCACGCCGTAGTAATTATAGGCAAACGCCCCGACCCAGTTGCCCCAGGTGTTGGTCGCGGCGGCGTACTCGATTAACCCCCAGATAACGTTGGGATATTGGGGATCCGGGGCGATTCCCATGTAATCTCCCCAGCGGTTGCGGTTGGAGCCGAACGTCACTACATAATTTCCTTCCCCCCCTTTCAGCATCACCGAAGGCGACAATCCCGGGGGATCGCCTGCCCTGCGCCCGGTAAAGGCAGCCCCGGCGTACTCGCTATCGCCGGAGCGGGTGAAGACCATCACCAGGTTATTCTGGTCGTCCACCATGGCCGCGGGGTAGAGATAGTAAAAATTGTTCGCTCCTAATGCGACGTCTTCCACGGCGGTGTTGGTATTGACGTCTAAGCGCAGGTAGCGGGCAAAAGTATAGAGATTTCCCGCCCCTCCGCCGATGGCCGTGGAAGTCCAGATATACCCGTCGCTATAAATGGCGTTGCGATAGGCGCGGCGGCCCACTTCGATTCGCGGGCTTCCCCCGCCTAACTGGTTTCCGTTATTCGGCCAGGGCGCCGAAACGGTGGGAATGTTTACCGCGGAGAGCGTGGGAGTGGGGCCCAGGGGATTATTGATGGTCCAGAGAGTAATGAAGGTGCTGGTCTGGTAGGGCGCATCCACCACCATGTAGGCTTTGTTGCCCAGGGATTGCTTGGGAACCACGGCAATGGGAGGGCCATCGACGAACGGGCCGGGGTTGGCGGGGTCCCGGAAGCCCCAGAAGTCGGTATAATTTACCGCGCCGCCGGTGTTGGCGTACAATTCCGCCTTGGGGATGATACGCATTTTGGAATATTGAAAAGAGCCGGCAAACGTGAACATCCTGCCGCTGATATAGACCGCCTGGTGGTCGAAACCGCCTTTTTCGTAATCTCCCCAGTTGCCGGCCGGGGTAGAGCCGTTCAGGTGCGCCGGGAAGGAAAAATTGTACCAGGTTCCCATGGGATCGGAATCGTCCGAGATGGAGACCAGCCAGTAACCGGTCTGGTCGTTATTGTCCTGCAAATCCCAAATTTGAATCCAGCGGTCGTCGAAATGATCGTACAGCACGATGGGGTCGAACAGGCCGGGATATGGCAAAACGTTGGAAAACCACTGGTCCGCGGTTCTTTGAAACAGCAAATTCCCCTGTTTATCAAAGATATGAAAGTTGGTATTGACCATGGCAATAATGTGATTAGGCCCTGCGGCAACGATGGGGTCCGGGGGAATGCTGTTGGTCATCGCGTTGCCCGGAAAATCGATCAGCACGGCCGGGGGATTGGGGGCCATCCGCTCCCCGGAAACGGCCGGGTCGATGAACCAGTTGCTTCCCGCCGGGGCAGAAGGGGGAGTAACGTTGTAGCGATCCTCGATGGGCAGGGGATCAGACTTATGCCAGAGGAGATTGTGAATCCGCTTCTGCGGGTCGATGGTCTGGGGGACGTTATCGAACTGCCCGGTGGTGACCGGCGCGCCCCCGGCAATGGAGCCGAATGCCGGTCCCTGGTAAATGGCCTGGGCGGAAAGGTTCGGTGAAAAAGCCAACAGCGCCGCAGCGAGGAATAATGCCAAAACCATCCCGCCGCCGCTGTTGCAGGTAAAATTACGGTTGAAAGTATTCGGAGAGTTCATTAAAGGCCTCCTGAGGTTAAGTTAAACACACATATCAAAATCCTTCAAAAGATAAGATAAAATTCGCGGTGAGGGAAATTTATTTTTGCAATGATGCAAGATTTTTTTCATCTTTTGCTGCAGGAAAACCTCCCGGAGGTTGCGAACCTCGGGGAGGTTAACAGTGCTAAAAAGCGAAAGGCTGCCCCCGGGGCAGCCTTTCGCGCATTTTCCAAAATCGCCGGGAGTTTTCAGAAAGCTAACTTGATGGTGAAAATATGGTTGGAGTCGAAATAGTCGGTCAGTTGCCGCCAGGCATAGTCGAGGGCAAAATTGAAGCCGCCCACCGGGTAACTCAAACCGGCTCCGAAGGAGGCGCCGAAAATCTGGTCGGAACCCGCCTGCACTTCATAATTATAGCCCCCGCGGAGGAAGAATAAGTTCTTGAACCCGTACTCCACCCCGCCGAATATCTGGTCGGAAGCGTCGTTGAAGTTAGAAAACGCGCCGTTGATCATGAAATTATTCTCTTCGTTCACATTCACCGTATAGTTAAGGCCGAATGAGAACAATGATGGAATATCCGATTTCAAGGCGATTCCTTTATAGTAGCCGTTATCGACGATCAGGCTTCCACCGTTGATAGGACGCGCTTCTTCGAGGTTGCGGCCGTCATACTGCATTTTGGTTCCCACGTTCTGCATGGTTACGCCGAGGCGGAGATTTTTCCCAAACGAATACTGCACGCCTAAGTCAAACGCGAAAGCGGAGGCGCTGGTCTCCATGACCCCTTCATGGATAAACTTCGCCATGACCCCGGCGGCGATCCGGTCGGTCAACAACCGGGCGTAGGAAAAACCAACCACCACAAAGGTCGGGGAATAGGTGTTGCCGGTGCCGTCCTGGAACTCTTCGGTTGTCTCCTCGATTTCGCCAAAGCTTAGATTCTTGATATCGAAGCCAAACGAACCGATTGATTTCCCGTTATAGGTAATCGCCAGGTAATTCAGGTCAATGTCGGCAATATACTGCATGTTGTTGAAGACCACTTCCGCGCGGGGGGAATAGGCCAGCCCGGCCGGATTCCAGAACATTGCTTCCGCGCCCTTCACGTCGGCGGTGGAAGCTCCACCCATGGCAATGGAACGAGCGCCAACCGGAATCAGCAATTGTACGCCACTGACAGTACCTACCCGGTCCAAATCTCCCGCATACACGGATGCCAGGGAGAATACCGACAGTATAAGCAGGATACAGAATTTATGTCTCATTGTTAAACCCCACTGTTTTTATGTTACAGGGTATCCATCTTTCTCTATTGTCTGCCATTTCTCATGCTTCGGCTTCGCTCAGCGTGGCAATCGATCACCCTGAGAGAAGCCGAAGTGTTACACCGGTAATTAATACTGGTCGATCCGCTCTTCGCGCTGAATGATGGCGAATTTGAGAATCTTGTCGCCGACCCCGGGCACTTCAACGTGGGCGATATACATTCCGGAAGCTACTTTTAAGCGCGCCTCGTTTCGCAGATCCCAGGTGAGCTGATTTTCGGTGTTATTCTTGGTCAAGGTGCGCACCAATTGCCCCGCCAGGTTGAAGATGCGGATGGTGACTTCTCTATCCAGGTGGGTAAACCGCAACACCGCCTGGTCGTAGCTGGTCTCGTAAGTGCTGTAGGCAAAGTAGGGATTGGGCACCACTTTGATCCGGTCTAACAGGCTCTGCCGTTCCTCCTGGCTCAGCACCGGGCGCAGCAGCGAGGCGTTGAAGGTGTAGGTATCCACGTCGCTGTTGGAATAAGACGGAAAGACATCCACCGTAATGTTCTGGCGGGTGGCCCTGCGCAGGCTGTCATTGTATTCCAGGCTGAGAACCAGGTAGGTTTCGGAAATGAACTTGTTTTTCAAATTGCTGGGATCGCCGGGGTCCTCATCCACATAAGCATTTTGCGGATCGTAATTGCTGGTCATCACGTAGATCCTGTTGAGGGCCGAGAAAGGCAGGGCGGCCGCGGGATTGTTAAAGCAGATATTCAGTTGCCGGGGATTGTTAGGATCGGTTATGTCGTAAGCAGTGACCGGGATGGGCTGCGGCCCCCGGAAGCTGGCGTCGGTAAAGGTATTTACCGCCCAACGATACCCGGTAGTATGATTCGCCGAATCCGCCTGGAAAATCAGCCGAACCGGGAAAACATCCGATTTTTTTAGTGTGGTCAGTGTCGGATCGAACAACCGGACCAGGGTGATACCGTTGTTGTACACCGAACCGTCTCCGAAGGTGTTCCGGCCGGTCATCCAGAGGAGCGAATCCGGCAGGTCGGCATATTCGACCGAATCCGAAACCAGTTCCAGCGGCACGTTATAGACCTGGGCGGAAAAACCGTCGATGATGGGGAAATTCCACACTTCGCCCACGTCTTCTGCGTTGGCCTGTAACGTTACACTGTCAGCCAGCACCTGGTTGAGGGTTTGATCGGTCAGCCGCCAGTACTGTCCATCCTCAAAGAAGGACACCTGGTAGTTATGGTCGAGAAGCTCATCCTGGCGAATGACATCCACCCTGGCGAAACCTCTCTCAGCGTCAGCAGGGAAAGTGCGAGTGCCGGTATAGTATTCACCCGGGTTGGTGGAGCGGAAAGGCCGGACTTCGTCGCTTTGCGGGCGCACGGCTATCAAATTGGTGGCGAGGCTGTTTTCCAGCAAGTCTGCGCTGGAAGTGGCCAGCCAGTTGTCCGGGTTGCCGGTAATCGTTCCCAGGGTGTCTTTTCGGACATAGGGGGAACCGGTCACCGGGCTGTTCCCTAAGTTGATGCTGAAGGAGGTTACGGTAAAGAAGTATTCTTTCCCGTTAATCAGCGGTGTATTGTTATTAAACGCATCCTGGGTGACTTTGAAGGAAATGTATTCGGTTCCCGGGCGGGTAAAATCTGCCGGATTCAAATTTTCCAAACCCACGAATGCCAGTTGCCACTGCCCCAACCCGTCGCGCACATACAGGTTATTATATCCGTTAGACAGGTCGTAAAGGGCGATCAGTTTCCGGTTCGGCAGACCGCCTTCGGTTTCCTGGGTGGAGCGGGAAGCGAACTGATAGATCTTGACTCCCTCGAAGGTCTGCAAATTCCCCAGGTCATCTTCCTGCTGGTAGCGATAGGTGCCATTGCGATGGAGATCGACAATCAGCTCGATTTCTTGATCTGCGGTACGCACATCCACCACCGGAGCCGGGGGAGGACCGGCCACTAAGAAGTTGGCGTTATAGGCCAATTGGGCGAAATCATCCGTCGCCCGGAGTTTAGCCACGCTATTGATGGCGGAAGCGCCCCGGGTAACGATGTAGGCCACCACAATGTCCTGCACTCCCGGTTCTTCCACGTCCACTCTGTTGTTGCCGTTCAAATCCTGCCAGGCCGGGAGCTGGAAGGGGCCGGTATTGACCATAAAGCGCTTATCGGCCGGTACGTTGTCTCTCCAGCCGGTGGCGGTAACCGGGTCGCCGTTGTAAACATAGCGGGGATCGGTAGAAGCGGTGGCCCCGGTTCCGAATATGGTAGGATCAAGCGGGTTGCCGTTGGCAATCAGCCCGCCCACCTGGTAGTAGCGGGCAATATCTTTACTGTTCGGATCGCCAATGGTCGGGTCGCCGTTGATGTAATACATAAAGGAAGTCATGGGCAAATTTTTCCAATCATACAGGGTATCGACCCCCAAAAGGGGCCCGCGGTAGCGGTAAGCGGTATCCCCGGGAGATTCTACCACCGGTCCCTGGAAAAAGTCGATCCCAAACGCCGGGGGATTACCGCCATAGCGGTCATCGTCCCCGTCGTTGTAAATATAACCCATGCTCAGGGTGGTATCGCAACCGATCAGGTCATCATTGGCATTGCCCAGGTCCGGATCGGTCCAGAGGGTAAAAATCAGGTCCTTAATATCACGCTGGAGCGCATTGGTAAAACGGTAGCGGATAAAGACCACGTCTCCCAGCGCGTCGCTGCGGGCAAACGCCCAGGCCTGCTGGCGCACCTCCAACCCCAGGGGCAGGGTTTGCAAACGGTTGCGTTTGCTCAGCGTGGTTCCGTCATTGTAAACGCACCAGACGGTTCGATCTGCTAAAATATCGGGCCGGTCGGCCATGGGGTCGTAGGAGGTAGGGTCGCCATCCAGGTTTACCCAGTCGGCGCCCTGGGCCACGGCGTCGGCCCACTTCAGATAGGCCTCGCTGCCGAAGCCATCGGAGCTATTGACGACATAAAAAACGTACCTGGGATCGTCCGCGCTTTGCGCCCAGTTTCCCGGCTGGGTTTCCTCGATCAAGGAGGCCGGGGTTATCCAGGCGGTGCGCAATTCTTCCGGCTCGTTGACGCCGTTGCCATTGTCATCGATATACCCGGAAGCGGCCATCCCGCCGGAAAACAAGAAGGCCAAATCGGTTCCGTTGGGATAGTATCCCTGGCCGTCTTCGCCGTTGGCGCCGTCATTTTTCATGGGCATATCGATGTTGTTGATATCCATGTAAACGATATCTTCTAAAAGATTGACCTTGGGAAAGCTTTGTTGAGCGCCTTCTCTTTCCCTGGCATTCACATTCACCAGCAGCGCCAGGAAAACTAAGGTTAAGCAGAATATAAAAACCTTGTATCGCATGGTTCAGACCTCACAGTTATGGTCAGCAGGTTGCGTTAAAATTTTAGTCTCAGCCCTAATTGCACTAAGCGGGGAATACCGTAATTATTGGGATCGCGTTCCAGGGCTTTATAATCATCTACCCAACTCGGCCCGCCGCGTTCCGCCCGGTCCTGGCCTTCCGGGGTATTCAGGAAACCGGTATTGTCGGGTTTGCCGGTGGAGCGCCATACGTCGTTGAAGTTCTCGCGGTCGAGCAGGTTTTGCACCCACAAATAGGGAACCAGGGAAATGCGCCCGATGTCGAAGGCTTTGTCGATTCGCATATCGATCCGGAAGATTCCTTCGGCGTAGGCGGTATTGACGTATTCGGTTAAATTCCCCTGCAAGGTCTGCCCGGTGGTGGCGTCCCAGTACTCTACCGGGGTATAGGGCCGGCCGCTGTTATAGGAGATCAGGAAATTGGCCCCGGCATTTTCCAGAAGCTTAACACCGAACACATCCGGCCCTTCCCCTTTTCCGGCGCGCAAGTCCAGGTTGGCAGTCAAGGTGTGGCGCTGGTCGTAGTCCAGGGGAGCGATGGCCAGGGGAACTTCGTAGTTTTGGTTGCGGAAAGTGGCGGTAAAAGAACTGTTAGAAGAGGAGCCGGTTCCTTCGTTCAGGGCCAGGGTATAATCGAGTTTAGCGCTCAAGGGCCCGATCTTGCGCAGGTTGAAAGAAGCGGCAATTCCTTTAACGGTTCCGAAGTCGGTATTCGCCGTGGTAATATAGTTGTTCCCCGCCGGGGTTATAATGGTGACGACATTGGTCAGGCCTTTGATGTTCTTGTAATAGGCCGTCAAATCCAAACTGGCGGTATTGCCGAATTGCTGCTTAAAGCCGAACTCGTAAGAGGTAGTGCTTTCGGATTTCAGGTGGCCGTTATTCTGCCCCTGGCCGTCGATCACTTCAATGTCATCTAAGTTCACCCAGGAATCATAGAGGTCGAACAGCAACGGCGGCTGGCGGAAAATGCCGTACTGGGCATGGAAAACCGTGAATTGGCTCACCGGGAAGGCAAATCCCAGCCGGGGGCTTATATAGCTCTCCGTCGGCATGGGTTCAAAATCGTCCTGGGTTAATCTTTTGTCGGCGCCTAAGGGATCATAAACGTCTTTCAGGCGCTTGAATTGGGGATCGAAATAGTCCCAGCGCGCTCCTAAGTTGATGATAAAATCCAGAAGCTCGATCTTATCCTGAATGTACGCGCCGGCAATTACCGGCGTGGGCGGGCCGGCTTCCTCGAAGGTATCGGTTTCGCCGGTTTCGGGATTGATCACCGGCGAGCGCAGTTGGTCGCTTTCGATCTTATTGCCGAACATATCATAACCGTAGAAGGAAACCAGGCTATTGTAGTACTGGATTTCCCGCTCATTCGACGCCGTGGGATACCCTACCGCCAGCACCAGCGGGGCAATCTGGTAGAAGCGCACCTTGTTGAGATCCAGCGTTCCGCCGATCTCGATGAGGTGATTTTCCATCTGGGTGGTGAAGTTCAAATCCCCTCCCATTTGCTCGATTTCATACTTCCGGTACTCGTTGTAAACCCGGCCAAAGCTATGGAAGATCTGGTTTTCATCCGGAAGCACCCGGTTGCCGTCGGCCTGGATGAACACTCCCACTTCAGCGTTCTTTTCTTTATCCCCGTAGGCATAGAGGTCTTCTTTCCAGAATCCGTCCATGCGATCCCAATAAGTGTACTTGCCCCGGGCGGTAAAATCCCAGTAGGTTTTGGAATTGACGGTATGGGTCAGTTTCAGCGAACCGCTATACACGTCTTCCGATACCCGGGGGTTATGGAAGGAGTTGTTTTTGGCGTAGGTGTGGGTGTACACCCGGGCGTCGCGGAACGAGCCGTTGAAGCTGCCGATCAATCGAAACTGCTGGGTAATGTTGGCGTCTGCCTTGGCAGTTACTCTAAAGATGGAGCTTTCGTTATCAGGGAGAAAATTCTGGTCGATGTTGCGGGTGGGAATTTGCAGCCCGCTGGAGCGGGGGCTTTCGTCATTGGTTTTGATCCATTCCGCGGTGCTGAAGAAGGTATATTTGCTGTTCCCGGGAATGACCGGCCCCCCTAAATGGGCGGTAATTTGATTATAACCGTATTCATCCAGCCCGGTATAATTGTCCTCGATATCCTTATCGAGCTGGTTTTTGAAGGCGGCGATCTCTTCACTCGTCAGCGCTCGTTGATCGGTGCTGGGGCCGAATTTGGCATTGCTGATGTAATTGTCCACCAGGGTGTTGTTCGTCCCAAAACCGGAAGAGACCAGCTCCAGCCCCCCAAAATATTTGGAAGCGCCGCTGCGGGTGGTAATGTTCACCACCCCGGACTGCACGCTGCCGTATTTGGCGCTGAAACCGCCCAATTGCGAGGAAACCTGCTCGATGGCGGCGTCCGGGATGGTTCCGATGGCGTTCCCGAACAGCAGGTCGTTGTAGGGAACCCCGTCGATCAGGAACAGGGTTTCCTTGCCGCGGCCGCCGCGCACGTTGATGGTGGCGTTATCGGTGCGGCCCCCGCTGCCGTCCTGGGCGACCACCCCGGCATTCACGGATACAATGGTATTGACCCCTTTTACGGGAATGCGTTCAATATCCTGTGCATCCAGTACCCGAACGGTATTGGTGGCGCCGGTTTCAAAAAAGGGCCTTTCCGCAATCACCACGATGGCCTGGTCGAGCTCGATGGTGGTAGGCTCCAAATCCAGGTCCAGGCGCTTGGTTAAATCCGCTACGACCCGGACGTTTTCTACGTCCACCGGTTTGTAGCCGATATAGCTGAAGGATACCGTATAGGTCCCTGCGGGCACGTTCAACACCACAAAAAAGCCGTCCACGTCCGTGGAAGCCCCCAGGAAGGTTTCTTGAATGACCACGTTTACTCCCGGCAACGCCTCGCCGGTGGTTTTGTCTTTCACCACCCCGCTAAGCTTGCCAACGGCCTGGGAGAAGCCGAACGAGACCATTCCCAGGAGTAACACTACAGAGAAAACTCGCTTATACATAGCGCCTCCGCAATTAGTTGATTATTTTGAAAAAATGTCCTGGCCCAAATTCTTACTTTACTGATGTTACGCATTTTGCCACAGAGGCCACAGAGAACGTAGGGTTCCTCATCTTCCAGTAAGAAGGGTGCCGCATTTCCCTTAACTCAATACAGCGCCCCGCCAACAAACATTTGATTTCCTCTGTGCCCTCTGTGGCTAAATTTTTCTAGTCTGCGTAACATCAGTTACTTCATTAAATCGAAGACCGCCGCCCCGATACTTGCTGCTGCATCCCGGCGCAACCGGAACCCAGGAGCAAGTATCCGGCATTTTCAGAAAGCGCAACCGGCAATCCGGGCCAGCGATTCCATTAAGAAGCATTAAACCGTAACCGTTTTTCTCTATCTGCAATCCTCGCGTTAAGATTAAAAATGTAACCGTTTAAAAAAGGCTGGCCGAATCTTCAGATTCGGCCAGCCCTAACAAACCGCTTTACTTCATCAAGACCATCTTTTGGGTCAAACTGGCATTTCCGGCTTTAAGGGTATAGAAGTAGATGCCGGAGGGCAGGTTGGCGGCGTCAAAGTTGACGGTGTATTGCCCGGCAGCTTTGCGGCCTTTTTCCAACGTTGCTACTTTCTGGCCGGTCAGGTTATAGACGTCCAGACTAATGTCGGAAGACTGCTGCAGCGTGTAATCGATGGTG
This sequence comes from Calditrichaceae bacterium, assembly GCA_013360445.1. Classification (GTDB taxonomy): domain Bacteria; phylum Calditrichota; class Calditrichia; order RBG-13-44-9; family J075; genus JABWBP01. The sequence goes on from JABWBP010000034.1 coordinate 33,101, forward strand.
GTAGAGGGGTTGAAGGGGTTAGGATAGTTCTGCGAAAGCGCAAACTTGTCGATCAGGCTTGCAGGATTGTCGCCAATTCCGACTTCAATGGGAAGCTCTACCCGCTCATAGTACCAGATGCACTCGGACGGATCGGTCAGCGGGGTAAAGTTGGTCAGGGAAACCCCGGCGTTGGTATCGACCATCCACATAATATCGAGAAGGAGGACGTTCCCTTCCCGCAGCACGTTTTGGGTAATCGTGGGATACACATCGGATTCATTGGAATTACCGATCAACTTAACCGGCTCCTGCCAGGTCTGGCCGCCGTCCATGGAGACAGCACCCCAGATATCCGTGGCAAAAATTTCTACCGTGCTGGTTCCGCCGCCGCTGCTGCTTTGCAAGAGCACAATGCCGCCGCTAACGGGATCTTTTTCCCACTGCTGCCAGACACACACCAACTCCCCGTTGGGGCCTTCGGCAAGGTGGGGATAGGCGTTCCCCAGGCCGTTGCCCGGGCGGTTGTTGGCCATGGCCGCTTGAATCGTGGGATCATCCGGCGCGCTGTATTCCAGGGTAGTCACTTCGCTGAAGGTTTGGGTGCTGCTGTCCCAATGCAGGATCGGCCAGTAGTCGATAGCTGCGGAGGTGGTGGTGTCCCTGACGCCCTGAATCGCGCCAAATACGGCATGATAAACGCCGTCGCTGGTGTAAAAACCATTCTGCTGGCTGAAGTTCTCGATGATGTACTGGGTATTTCCGAAAGGCGTTACCGCTACCGCGTCGTCATCCCAAATCAGGGTTACGTCCCAGTTGGCAATGCCCCAATCCGTGGTGGTGCACAGCCAGGTGGAGCCATTGAGCGGGAGACCGGCTCCGGTGGCCGGAGAGATCAGATAACTTAGTTGCGGCATATTGAGAACATTAAAGCTGGGCCAACGTTCCCCGTTGCCGTAGTCGGTGACGCCGGAGATGGTGATATTGTCTCCATCCAGCCAGTTTGCTCCGTAGTCGGTGGTGTATTTGAACACGTCGCCGCCGGACCAGTTGGCGTTCGTGGTCTGGCCGATATAAACCATCACATCACCCTCGCGCGCGATACCGGCAAATACGCCCGTGGGGGCAATGCCGGCCAGCAGGGTCGAGAACGAAAAACCGGCTTCTGAGGCGTCGGTCCAAAATTCCAGCCCGGAATGCAAAGAGACGAGCGCTTCATCATCTTTTCCGTTGAGCACTCTTCCCCAGCCGGTGGCCCGGTCGGTGGTAATTTCCCAGTTCCCGTAGAATCCGCCTAAGTCTTCATCATAATAATCGTAGTTTACCCGCCGCGCGGCGCCCTGGGGCAGGATTTTCATAAAAACGGCATGGATGCCGTTGGTGCCGGTTCCGTAAGCATGCGCCAGCGCTCTTCCCATTTCGTTGTTGGTGGCGTAATCGTACCAGGTTCTGCCGACTTCAACGCGGTCGAGAGATTCGGTCGGGTTCGCGTAAATAAAATGGGTAAGATTATTTAATCTTTGTTGAAACAACTCTTCATCCTGCGGCGTAACCTTGTTCGCTTTTTGGGTATTGAATTCTTTGGCAAGGCCGGTAAGGCTGAACGCCACGAACAAAACCAGGGAAACCGTAAAGAGTTTCTTAACCATGGTATCTCCTTGGGGTATTGGAGTTAAACTTATTGCTTCTTTTGCAGCCTCCGCTGCTGCTTTAGAAGCATGGCAAGACTTCATCCCTGAAAAGCAACTGCAACCAATTTTGATCCTATTTGTGTTTCTCTTCACCCCCTTTAGCGTTTGAAATAAAACAACTATCATACCAGACTGCAATGGTATGATGATTAATTAATTATAAATAAAAAAATTAGCTGCCGGGTTTTTCAAACATGGTCTATGTGACAGAGATCAAATTTACCTATTCTTGTAGGAAAATTTTTTCCTCAGATTGAAATGCACTTGCTGAGATTATAAACGTGGATCAGAAAATAAGGCAGGCAGTCACACTTTTACATTCGACCTCCTCTTTTTAAGCGTTTATCAAAGCGTTCAAACCGAAGATTCTGCTCGCGTTTTGGCGCGGGCGAGCGGGTTAACCATCACTTTGACAACTAACAGAAGATTATAAGTTTAGAAAAGTAAATATGCAAGACTTTTGTGCTTTCCGTCAAAAACCGGGCCGCGGGAAGGGAAAAACGGGGCGGATTTATGAACTGATGTTACGCATTTTACCACAGAGACACAGAGAACACAGAGTTTTAATCGCCTTTTTAGCGTTTTTGCTTCTCAGCGCAGTCTCAGATTCAATAAATACTTGATTTTCTCTGTGCCCTCTGGCCCTCTGTGGCTCTGTGGTTAATTTTTAGTGTCTGCGTAACATCAGTTATGAAGTAAGGGGGGGGCAAGCTTTCGAGGATATGGCTAAAACCAATCGACAATTTTGGCGCGCAAGGATTCCGGGAGCTGCGCTTCGCTAACGTTGCGTTTTTTCAATTCCGAGATCACCAGGGCGATGCGTTTATCCATGGAGTCTTTCTTGTTAATAAACAGAATTTCTTTTTCTCCCTCCACCAGGCACATCCCTCCCCGGAAATTTCCTTCTTCCACCCGGGTTTCGATTCCCAGGCGGTTGACCGCCTCGCACAGTTCTTTAAATAATTGGATTTCTTCTTCACTGCCGAGGGGTTTGCGGTGCTTGCGCTTTTTCATCGCTTTATATCCGGTTCTTCCTTAATTATAACTGATGTTACGCATTATGCCACAGAGACACAGAGTTTTAACCACTTTTTGAATGTTTTTGCTTCTCAGTACGGGCTTAGGCTCAATAAATATTTGATTTTCTCTGTGTGCTCTGTGACTCTGTGGCGAATTGCTTTGGCCAGCATACAAAGCTTCAGCTTGTACGCTCCATTCATAGCCATTTCTCCAGGCCTTTCTTCTTCAAATGATCCACCACCTCTTTTACGTCCTGGGCGGAGGATTTTTTACAAACCAACAGGGCGTCGCCGGTATCGACGATAATCAAATTTTCTACCCCCACCAGGGCCACGGCCTTTTCCGGGGAGTACACGTAGCACTTGCGGGATTCGATACTGATCAATTCCGCGTATTCGCCGGCGTTCAGGTTTTTATCTTTGGGGGAAATATCATATACCGTTTCCCAACTGCCCACGTCGTTCCATCCCAAATCGGCAGGGATCACATACACGTTTTGGGCTTCTTGCATCACTCCAAAATCAATGGAGATTCCCTTGATGCGGCGGTACACGTCCTCTAATTTGCCCTGGTAATCCCGTTTGCCGATACTGCGGCTCAGCTCCATCAACCCTTCGTAAATTTCGGGCAATTTTTCGCCGATTTCCCGCAGGATGGTAGAGGCGCGCCAGATAAACATTCCGCTATTCCAATAAAAATCCCCGCTCTTCAAAAATCGTTTGGCGGTCTCCAGGTTGGGTTTTTCCGCAAACGTGCGCACCTGCAGCACGCTGTGATGGTCGGCTTTTAACACTTCTTCCCCGGCCTGGATATATCCGTAGCCGGTCGCAGGCTCGTCGGGGGTAATTCCCAGGGTGACCAGGCTGTCCTGGCGGGAAACGAAATCCACGGCCAGTTTCATGACGGTCTGAAATTCCGCCACGTTGGAAATGACGTGGTCTGCCGGCACCACAATCATAATGTTATCCGGGTCCTGGTAGGCCACCTGGATTGCCGCCAGGCCGATGCAGGGAGCGGTGTTTTTGCCGAATGGCTCTAAAATGAAGTTTTCAGCGGAAAGCTGGGGCAACTGCTTTTGGATAACCTCTTTCTGATCATAATTAGTAACCACCAAAATCTGCGAATCCTCAATAAAATTGGCCAGCCGTTGATAGGCCGCCTGGATAAGGGTGCCGTCTCCGAATACGTTTAATACTTGTTTGGGCGATTTTTCGCGGCTGCGAGGCCAGAAACGGGTTCCCATGCCGCCGGCCATCAAAATTCCATATATTTTCATTAGCGCCTCCAAAATCTTTTCAGTTTTTTTCCGACAATTCATTAGACATGATTAGGAATTGATTTTTTGACCGGATTTACCGGATTTTCTGGATAAGAAATCATTGATTATTCGTTACTATTCAGCCACAGAGATCACAGAGGTCACAGAGGAAGGTTTTTGAGCATTTAGAACCGTTATTCCGTTATATGAAACATTTTTTTCTGCAAAAT
>JABWBP010000035.1 GCA_013360445.1 Calditrichaceae bacterium
ATTTTGCAGAAAAAAATGTTTCATATAACGGAATAACGGTTCTAAATGCTCAAAAACCTTCCTCTGTGACCTCTGTGATCTCTGTGGCTGAATAGTAACAAAAATTCTTCAAAATTCTTGGTGAAATTTTGTGGCTTCGTGGCAAAAATGTGAACTTCTGAAAGCTCGTTTTTATCAATTCACTCTGGATTTTTATGGGGCGATTGGTTAAGCTTGTCTCAACCGCTCGAGGCAGCGGGGGAAGATATTATCCAAACCAATCACTTGGAGGTATGCCATGAAGAAGCTCGTACCTTTTCTCCTTTCAGGCGTTTTTTTTCTGTTGATCTTGAACTGCGGCGCTGAAAAGAAAGCAGAAGTTGTTGAGGACATTGTGCAGGCAGCTCCCGAAAAAGCAAAGCTGATCTTTGAGAATGACTATGTAAAGGCCGTGCTTTTCGATTTGAAACCGGGAGATAAGCTGCCCCTGCACGCCGGCGGCCCGCGTATCATCTATTCCCTGTCGGATTACAAGATCAAATGGACCGAGAGCGGCGGTGAGACCGAGAAGGAGTGGAAAAAAGCGGAGGCGCACTGGCATGAGGCCGATAATCACGCGGTTGAAAATACCGGTGAAACCGATGCGGTGTATCTCGTTGTCGCCCGGAAGAATGCCGCTCTGCCCGCTGCCGAGGGATACGACTTATCAAAAGACGCCAGCCAACTCGATAGCGACCACGCCGGCGCTCTCTTCGAGAATGACCATGTTCGCCTGCTCGAAGTTCAGCTGCAAATGGCTGAAAAACAGCCCCTGCATCACGGGCTTCCCCGTTTGGTTTACGCCCTGACTTCCTATAATATCAAGTACTCCTCTGACCGGGCGGGAGAAAAAGAAACGGCGATAGAAGCCGGTTCCGCCCACTGGCACAACGCCGATGAACATAGTGTGGAGAATATTGGCGAAACATTGGTGCATTATCTTATTTTTGAATTCAAAAAATAATCGGTAGCGAAGGCTATAGCGTTCTAAACATCGCAGAATTGCGTGAACGCCTGCCTGTTTTGACAGGGGGGAATACTGAATTCGCCCGGGGGAAAACACGCTGAAGCATGGTAATCTGAGATTCCCACGCTTCAGCGTGCATGTTACCATACACCCATCGCAAAAGCGCAATTTATGGCCGCGCGAAGTATATATGAAAATGGATCGATTTCTCATTGCGATTCTTCTCGCTGTTCTGCATGCACATTCTCTTCCCGCGGCAGCCCAATCGCCCTACGAGACGAAAGCGCCGCAGGAAATCGGGCTTTCCGCTGCCGGGGCCGGGCTGGCGGCAACCGGGCTTTACCTGAATCATCAAATTGCGCCTTTAACGGAAGAACAGGTAAATTCCCTCTCAAAAGGAGATCTGCATCCCCTTGACCGCTGGGTAACCCGCCACTGGTCGCCCCGGGCGGGCAAGCTGAGCGATATTCTGCGCAATATCTGTCTGGCGTCTCCTCTTTCATTGCTCGCCTCAAACCGGGTTCGCGATGATGCCGGGATGGTGGGGTTGATGTACCTGGAAACGCTTCTCCTGAATTCTGCCGGAACACTGTTGAGCAAGGGGATATTCCGGCGAACCCGGCCCTTTGTTTACAATCCCGATGTTCCCATGCGCCTGAAAACGGAAAATAAAGAGGCCCGGCGATCCTTTTACTCCGGGCATACCGCGACCGCCTTTGCTTCCAGTTTTTTCCTGGCCAAAGTGTATGGGGATTTTTATCCCGATTCCGATTGGAAACCGGCAATATGGAGTGGGGCGATTGCCATCTCCTCTGCCGTCGCTTTACTGCGAATGCTGTGCGGAAAACATTTCCTGACCGATGTATTGGCAGGGGGCGCAGTCGGGGGATTAATCGGTTACGGGGTGCCGGCAATCCATCAAAAAACCGCTGGCAAATCGCCCTCTTCCGGGGAATTTATGATCTCCCTGGCTATCCGCTTCTAAACTGCGGCCATCCGCGATGTTTGATCTCGAATTCTGACTGTTTTCTTTTACCATTTTATCCCGAATAACTTTTTTGTAAACTATCCCTGCACTTTTAATGGAGGTAAAAAATCGATGGGATGGTTTGCCGGAAAACCGTGCCGGATTGTTTACCGCAGCGAATATATGACCTCTATCCACGCCCAGGATAATCACCAGACCTTTGACGTGATGAAATTCAAAAAAATTCGCGACCAGTTGGTGAAAGAGCGGCTGGTGCGGCGAAGGCAGATCCTCGCCCCGGAATTCCTCAGCGAGGAAGACATGCTTCTGGTACACCAAAAATCCTACCTCGAATCTTTAAAGAATCCCTTGTTGGTGGGGCAGGCGCTGGCGCTGGACTATGTCAATCCCTGGGATAATTATATTATGGAGTATTTCCGCTACGTCGCCGGGGGCACGACGCTGGCAGTGGAATATGCCCTGGAGCATCGCACCACGGTGTTCAACCTCGGGGGCGGGTATCACCACGCCCACCCGGATCGCGCCGAAGGGTTCTGCCTGATCAACGACGTGGCCATCGCTATCGAGAAAGTGCGTAAAAAGCAGCGGGTAGAAAAAATCCTGGTCATCGACCTGGATTATCACCAGGGAAACGGCACCATGCTGATTTACCGCGACGATCCCGGCGTTTTCACCTTTTCCATTCATGCCAGCAACTGGGCAACGCTGGAAAGCCCTACCAACGTTGACCTCGAGCTGCCCTCCCACGTTCAAGACGCGGTTTACCTCGCTGCCTTGAAAGAAAACCTCCCCCCGGTGTTCGAGCGCTTCGACCCCGATTTGCTGATTTACCTCGCCGGCGGCGACCCTTTCATTCTCGACAGCCTGGGCGACTTCGATATCACCGAAGCGGGAATGCTGGAGCGGGATATGTTTGTCTATCAGCAAGCCTGCCGGCGGAAACTCCCCCTGGCAGTGGTGGCGGGCGGGGGGTACGGGCCGGAGAGCTGGCGGGTTTATTATAATTTCATAAAAGCGGTGTTGCGGGGAAGGTGTAAATAGTGAAAAATGAAAAGTGAAAAATGAAAAGTGGAAAATAAAAAGCCTGTCCCCGCGAAAGCGGGGATGTAAAGTTCAGAGTGGTGGAGGAGGCGTTTTACGGCAATTAAGCGCGAAGGAATGGAAATGGCCAAGCGATTCGGCGGCTTGAAAAAGATATCCAAACGATTGTCGGATTATAAATTCCGGCGCCTGGAGGAAATCGATCTTTCTTTCAGCGAAGAGGAGCTCTTCGACCGGAGCATGGAAAAAACGCCATCTCTGCTGTTCCTGGGGTATTATTCCCGGGAAGGGATCGAGTTGGCGTTGCAGAAGTATGGAGTGTATGAAAGATTTCGGGAATTGGGATTCGGAAATTTACAGCTTGTGATGGATACCCGGGACCCTTACCGCCAGCGCCTGGCGATTTATTCGGTGATCGAAGGGCTGAACGCGCGGTTGTTGTTATCCGAAATTGTGGTGCGGCGTAAATTCGTCAAATTTGCCCCGCCGTTTTCCTCCCCGGTTGCCGGGCAATCTTATGAAATGCTTTTCATCGAATGGCTGTGCATGCAGGACCCCCGCAAAAAATTTACCCTTGAACGCCCGCGCCTGCCGGGACAGGAATATCCCGGCCTGGGCGGCGGAAAGATCGCTCTTCACCTTATCTCCATGGCCTGCCGGCGGTTGCGCCTGGCGGGAGTAATAAGCGTGCCGGAATATTTCCATAACGCCCAGATGTATTCCCGCGCCTTTATGTTCATCGACCCGGATAGCGAAGGAAAACGGCGCGCCATCTGGCGGGACTTGATGGATGGGCTAAACCTCGCCAATGTTTCCTGGGCAATTGAGCGCGGGTGCGTGTATGAAAACGGAAAGCCCTTCAAGTGGTTCATCGACGATCAGATGATTCCGCTCCAGCGCGATTTAAAAGCATATTTCACCTCCTCCGCCTACCTTTCCCGGGTGCGGGAAGCCGAAGCCCAATACCTTTATACCCTGGACGAGAAACGCTGGGAAAAGCAACGAAAACAGCTTCCTGCCGAGTGATGGCGCATGGGGCATAGCGCAAAGGACCCATTATTCCACTCTCTGCGCCGGGCGCTATTTCACAAAGCGGTTGCTTTTATTTTTGTTGCCCTTTATATTCTTCGTCCCAATTTTGAAGGAGTGTGTACCCGATGAAGATCAAGGCGAGCCAAATTCGCAAAGGAAACATCTTGAGTTATAAAAACGACCTCTGCCGCGTCACCGAAGCGACCCACGTTACCCCGGGTAAGGGGCCGGCTATGATGCAGGTTAAAATGAAGCGTCTTTCGGATGGAACGAAGGCGGAGCACCGTTTCCGGCCCGAGGACTCGGTGGAAAAAATCTCTCTGATCGTCCGCGAATACCAGTATTTATACCAGGACGGCGATCATTTTTACTTTATGGACCTGGAAACCTACGAACAAATGCACCTGCACCGGGATATGTTAGACGAGGGCGTTTATTACCTGCTGCCGGAGACGGTCGTTCAAATCCAGTTTAACGAAGGCGATCCGGTAGGGGTAGAATTGCCCGCCTCCGTTGAATTGCGGGTGGTGGCGACAGAGCCTGCACTCAAAGGCGCCACGGTAACCAGCTCTTACAAGCCTGCCACCATGGAGACCGGCCTGGTGACCCAGGTTCCGCCCTTTATCGAAGAGGGAGAGTTGGTGCGCATCGATACCCGCGACGGGAGATACCTGGACCGGGCGAAATAAGCGCCGGCGCCCCGGCCAGGAACTTCAAATTCGGAAGGACTGTATATACCTTTGAAACTGAAACGTTTTTTGAGTTGGCTTGTAAAGAAAATCTTGCAGAGATGTCCGTAAATCCCAATCTATAAAACCAGGAGGTGATTGTGAAGCGAGCTATCTTCATTTTGCTGTTAGGCCTCGGATTTGCTTTAACCGGGGTTGTCTTCGGGCAAAACGAGAACGGCACTACCAATAATGAGGCAAAGTTGGAGTTTAACGCCGCCAATAAGGCATTCAAAGAGGGGAAGGTTGATTTAGCAATCGAAAAGTATAAAGCAGCCATCCAAATAGACCCAAGCTTTGCCCTGGCGTATTACTGGATGGGAAATGCCTACCGGAAAAATGAAGATTACGTCAGCGCCGCAAAAGCCTATGAAGGCGCGATTCAAAAAAACGGCAAGATGGCAGAAGCTTATACCGCCCTGGGCTATGCCCAGGCAAAGCAACAAAAACATAATGATGCTTTGAATAGTTACAAAGCCGCGTTGAGCATAGATCCCAAGGACGCCAAAGCGCACTGGGGAATGGGGGAAGTGTACCGCGACCAGAAGAATTTTACCCAGGCGGTTGAAAGCTACAAAAAGGCCGTGGAGGCGGATCCCGCCTACGCCAATGCCTGGAAAGACATGGGCGGCAGTTTTATGGAGCTGGGCCAATATGAAAATGCCGTGGAAGCCTTTCTGAACGCCCTGCAAAATATCCGCGTCAAAACCCAGGCCGGCGACGTGTATTACCGCCTCGGAAACGCCTATTTTGAATTGAAGAAATATGACGAGGCCGAGCAGGCTTATAACGATTGCCTTACCAACGCCCGGCAAAGCTTGCTGAAGGCGGGGGCTAATTTCGGATTGGGAGAAATCTACAAAAAGCGCGGCAACAGCCAGCGGGCCTTGCAATACTACCAGGAAGCCAGTAAAGACCGGAACTGGAAGAAAGCCGCCGAGCATGAAATCGAACTTTTGCGGAATCCCGATAAATACGCGTATTGAAGTGCAAATTGAAAAACTGCCGTTCGGCTGATCTCATGACGAAGCCTGAGCCTGGTTTACCCCGGGTGAGTCGAAGAGTCGAAGGGGTGAAGGGGTGAAGGGTGTAAAGTGAAAAATGTAAGAGTGAAGATCGAAATAAATTTTTAAACCCAAAGCAAAAAGGAGACAACCAGGTTGATTAACGTAAAGGTCCGTGATAACGAATCATTTGAAAAAGCGCTGAAACGCTTTACCAAAGCTTGTGAGAAGTCCGGTTTGATGGCCGAGATCAAAAAACATCAGCATTACGAAAAACCCAGCGAGCGCCGCAAGCGCAAAGAGAACTCCGCGCGCCGGAAAATGCGCAAGATCATGCTGGAAAATCAATAAGCAGGCGGTTGCGCATTTATGCCCGGAGGAGGCTCCTCCGTGTGGCCGGCATGAATTCCGATTAGGATTTGGGCATTCTGATAACTGATGTTACGCATTTTACCACAGAGACACAGAGAACACAGAGTTTTGATCGCCTTTTTAGCGTTTTTGCTTCCCAACGCAGTCTCAGATTCAATAAATACTTGATTTTCTCTGTGCCCTCTGTGGCTCTGTGGTTGATTTTTGGTGCAATTATGCAAAAGGAGCGGGATATGGGCCTCGAACAGAAGTTGATGGAAGACATGAAGTCTGCCATGAAGGCTAAGGAGCAGTTGCGGCTGGAAACCATCCGGGGGGTTCGCGCGCAGCTCAAAAATGCCGAATTGAGCAAGGGCGGTTCGCTTACGGAAGAGGAAGTGATCGAAGTGCTGTTAAGCGCCGCCAAAAAGCGCAAAGAGGCCATCGAGCAATACCGCTTAGGGGGCCGGGAGGACCGCGCCGGGGTGGAAGCACAGGAATTGGCGATCATTGAAACCTACCTGCCGGCGCAAATGGGCGCGGAAGAAATCGCCCGGCTGGTGGATGAAGTCATCCGGGAAGTGAACGCCGCCTCGGCGAAAGATATGGGCAAGGTCATGGGGGCGGTCATGCCCAAGGTGAAGGGAAAGGCGGACGGAAAAATCGTACAACAGATCGTCCGGGAAAAATTAGCCGCCCTCTAATTCAACACACTTCATCGAGATCATATGGCGTTTGATATCATCATCGGGCTGATCCTGGCGGCTTATCTCATCCAGGGTCTGCGAAAAGGATTTTTCAACGAAGTGCTGGGGCTGGCGGGCGTCATCGGCGGCATTATAGCGGGAATTATCGGCGCCGGGGCGCTGGGGCGCCGCCTCTCCGACCTGCTCCCGGATTTCTTCGGGAAGGAGATCGTCGCCCTGATTCTATGTTTTGCCGCGCTGTTTCTGGTGGTTTACCTGGTCGCCCGCAAGCTCGGCGGTTTTTTTACCGATCTCAGCGAAAAGCTATATCTCAAGGGATTCGACCGGTTGTTAGGAGGAGTGGTGGGCGCTCTGAAAGGCGGTTTTATTTTAAGCCTGATACTGATGTTCATTTCCTTTACCGCTTTACAGAAGCCCCTGAAACCTTATCAGAAAGACAGCTTTTTTCACAAACCGCTGTATAACCTGGTTCCCCAGCTTTATAAGCACTTAGGCTCTCCCGAGGAGCTTCCCGAGGCGGTGAAAGAGATCCTCAACCAGAGCCGGGACCAGTTTCTGGATGACGCCACCAAAGAATTGAAAAAAGATATTCAAGATGCCATCGATTAGTACTTCCCCAACGGAAGAGCCGCGCCGCGGCGAAGACGCGGTCGCGCCGGAATCCCCCCGCCATACCGATGAAAATTCTCTCCAACAATTAGAATTTCCCAAAATCGTCGAAAAATTAGCCTCGCTGCTCGCCACCCCGTTCGGCGTGAAAGAATTGGCCCGCATGGAATTCGCTGCCGATCCGCAGGCCGTGCGGGAGGCGCTGGATGAAGTGGTGGAAATGGCCGGTTTGTTAGACGGCGGGTACCCGGTTCCCTTAGGGGGATTGAACGATATTCGCCCCCACCTGGAACGGATCAAACCGGAAAACGCCTACCTGGAAGTGGAAGCGCTGTTAGAGATCAAGAGCAATCTCCAGGCGATGGGGGAGTTGGCGCACTTTTTCCGGGAGCACAAGGATGAAACTCCCCGTTTGGCCGCATACGCCCGGGGCATTCACTACCACCGCAATATCGTCCAGGAGATCGACGCCACCGTCGATCCCGGGCAACCGGAGGGCATTTACGACCGCGCCACCCCGGAACTGCGGGAAATCCGCATCAAAATCCGCTCCCTGGAGGCGGAGCAGGCCAAAGCGCTGCGGCAGGTGCAAAAACGCTACGCCGAGTATTCCCAGGACGAGATCGTTACCCTGCGCGACGGGCGCATGGTGCTGGGCATTCTGCCCAACTTCGTGCAAAAGGTGAGCGGGATCGTGCACGGAACCTCCGGCTCCGGGGCCACGGTATTCGTGGAGCCGATGGAAACCCTGCAGCTCAGCAACCAGGTGCAAAATTTGAAGATCCGGGAGCGCACCGAGATCATCAAAATTCTGCGTTTTTTGGCCGGGCTGGTGCGCGAAGTTCGGGAAGACCTCTATTTCGGCATCCGTAACATTGCGATGCTGGATTTTATTCACGCCAAAGCGCGGCTGGCCCGGGAGATGAACGCCGCCGCGCCGCAAATTACCGAGCGCGCCCATTTGAAGATCGCCAATGGCCGCCACCCCCTGCTGGCGTTGAAAATGGGTCCCGGGCGAGTGGTTCCGCTTTCCCTGGAATTGGGAACGGATTTTACCACCCTGCTGGTTACCGGCCCCAACGCCGGGGGCAAAACCGTGGCCATGAAAACCATCGGCTTGCTGCTGCTGATGGCCCGCGCCGGCATGTTGATCCCCGCCGATCCGGACAGCGAAATTCCCCTGCTTTCCAACGTTCTGGTGGACATCGGCGACCGGCAGTCGCTGGAGCAGGATCTCAGCACCTTTTCCGCCCACATCGTGCGGCTGCGGGATATTTTGGAAAAAGCGGATGAGCGAACCCTGGTTTTGTTAGATGAAATCGGTACCGGCACCGATCCCCGGGAAGGCTCCGCCCTGGCGATTGCCATCCTCTCGGAATTGGCCGAAAAGAACATCCTGACCATCGCCACCACCCACCATGGGGAGCTGAAAGCTTTTGCCCACCAGCATCCCCGGGTGGAGAACGGCTCCATGGAGTTCAACCTGGAAACCCTGGAGCCTACCTACCGGCTGCGCATCGGCGTGCCGGGCAGCAGCTACGCGGTGGAAATCGCCCGGCGCTACGGTTTGCCGGAGCCCCTCATCCAACAGGCCCGCCGGCACGTCGGCGCGGCCAAGGATAAGTTAGAAGCGCTGATCATCGACCTGGATGCGCGCATTCAGGAATTGGAAAAGAAGAACCGGGAACTGAGCATCAAAATTACCGAGGCGGAGGGGATGCGCTCCCTGTACCGCCGCCAGTCGGAAGAGTTGAAGCGCAGCAAACAGGCGCTGAAGCAGCAGGCCGCGGAAGAGGCGCAGCGCATTTTGCAGGACGCCAACGCGCTGATCGAGCGCACCGTGAAGGAAATTCGCCAGAGCGGGGCGGATAAATCCGCCATCAAAGCCGCCCGGGAAGCGGTTCAGGCCCAAAAAGAGCAAGTGGAGGCGATTCTGGCGGCTCCGGAAACAGCGCCGGAAGCGGAATCGCCGCTGCTAATTAAAGGAGACGTCGTTTGGATCGAATCCCTGGGCGAGGAGGGCGAGCTTCTGGAAGACGCGCAGGATAAAACCAAAGTGCGGGTGCAGGTTGGGAACGTGAAATTGAACCTGGACGCCGCCGGGCTGCGCAAATTAAGCAAGCAGCCTTCCGAGAGCAGGGTGATTCGCACCGTTACCGGGGAGCAGGTGGACGCCCGGAGGGAGGGCGTCAAGCCGGAACTGGATTTGCGGGGGATGGATTCCCAGGAAGCCGTGGAAGCCACGGACCGCTACTTAGACCAGGCGTTAGAAGAAGGTTGGGAAGAGGTGCGCATCGTGCACGGCAAGGGCACCGGGGTGCTGCGCCGGCGCATCAACGAATTTTTATCCCGGGATAAGCGCGTGGAGGAGAAGCGCTTAGGCAAATGGGGCGAGGGAGACACCGGGGTCACCGTGGTGCGCTTGCGGAAAGATAGCCATTAATTTTGCCGCAAGCGCAATTGGTGAAGCAGATCGACCGCTTAGAGATGGCTTTGCAGGCGAGCATTTACGAGTACCAGCACGAGGTAAATCTGGAGGAATTTTTTGGCAGCGCCGCGGGGGTGATTCTTTCCCCGGAGTTGAAAACGGTTTTTGCCGATATTTTGCGCAGCCGGAGAAACTCGCCGGCGCGGTAAGCCCGGGGGGGCAGGAACGTCCTCCAAAGATATACTAAGCGCATTTTTCACACCGCCTTTGACCTCACCCCCCGTATTCTAATATCTCTTCCTGCGATTTGGCCAAAAACAGCCACAACGGCAGGATGAAAACCTTGCGTTCGTTTTCTTCTAAAATTTGCAGCTTTTTCCAACTGATCAACAATCCCAAGGGCAGGTTGTGCTGGTGTAAATAATGAAATAGCTGGAAAACTTCCCGGTCCATGTCCCCCTCGTCCGCGGTCAGGCCGACCGGAAAGCCGTCCTGGAAGACAAAATCGATCTCCACTTTTTCTCTCCAATAAAACAGTTCCCGGTCCCAGTGAAAGCGCAATTGCTGGAATACCGCGTTTTTCATTTTTTTGGGGAAATCTTTTTCCGAATTGGTCTTGATCGCCGCAAAAAAACCGTTGTCGATGCAGTACACCCGCCGGGCGCGAGTGGTGGTCAGTTGTTCGTTCAAGGAAAAAGAAAAACTGCCGGTGGTGAAGATCATGTACACCTCTTTCAGGTAGGCGATCAATTCTAACACGGTGGTGCGGTTGCTGCCCACCTGCTCGGCAATGTGGCTCACGTTGATAAAGTTGCCCATATTATAAATAAGATAGAGGGCTAATTTTTGCAGCACTTCGATCTTGCGGATATTGTACCGCTGGGCAATATCGCGCAGAATAATGTCCGCAATATATTGCTGCAGCGCCAGGATGTTGCCCTCCGGCTGCTCGTTTTTGACCATTTCCGGAAATCCTCCCTGGTCCAAATACTGCTTTAGCAGCGGTTCTACCTCCCCAAAAGTTTTTGAAAGATATAGAGAATCCAGGGGCTTGCTGTCGATGGCCTCCAGCAGAGCGGGAGCTTTGTAGGCCAGGAACTCCCGGAAGGAAAAGGGAAAGACCTCCACCGGAATCTGCCGCCCGGTCAACAGGGTGGCCAGCTCTTTGGAAAAGAGCGAGGAGGAGGAGCCGGTAATCATGAATTTGAGGGATTCCTGCTGCTCGTAATAGGTTCGCAGCCATTTCTCGAAGTCCGGGATCTCCTGGATTTCATCTAACAGGATATAAATCTTTCCCCGGGGGGTCTTTTTTTGCAGATACGCCTGGTAAATCTGGTCCAACGTCGCCACGCTCTTCTCGCTGCCGAAGCGGTAATCTTCTAAGTTCATGAACAGGATGTTCTGCGCCGGAACGCCCTTTTTGATCAGCGCGTTGATGACTAATTTGAGCAAACTGCTCTTGCCGGAGCGGCGAATGCCCTTCAGCACGGTGATTTCCTTGCGGGCCGCCAGGTCCATCACCTGGCCGGAATATTTCGCGCGGGGAATGAGGTTGAATTCGTAAGGCTGGCTCCAGTGGGGATTGTATTGCTCCAGTAACGCTTCCATAAAATTGCTCCGGAAAATTGTCGATTACAATTAACGCTTTCCAAAAGTGTCAATCATAATTTACAATTTTAATCCGTTGTTGTCAAGAGCGATTAACTTCCCGAAGGTTCAGAAATTCCGGGAAGTTGAAATTTTTTTGCTAAACGCGAGATGTTCGTAGCATTCGCGGGGGATAGTTTGGCCTTTTTTATCCGGGTAAAAAATGCTACATTGGCGGGTAATTGCCGGAAGCCGAGAGAAGAAACGCTGCCGGCGGTTGTTTTTCTGTTACCATAGGAGCCTGCTGTGAAATCTAATTGATTGCCATGCGTTAGCATGTCTCCGGGTGTAACTATTCAGGTTTTTTGCCACAGAGTTCACAGAGAGCACAGAGATATGGAAAAGTGCGTTAAACAAACCCCTTTATTAGAAAAAAATGTTCCATTTTCTCTGTGACCCCTGTGGCTGAATAGTAACCTCCGGGTTTCATTAACGTTCACGAGGACAGGGTATGAAATCGATAAATTTCAAGAGGTTTGGGATGGCAATTGGCATTGCGGGCTGTATGCTGGCCTGCGGCGGCGGGGACGAAAGCCCCGGTGCAGAAATAATCCCCCCGACGCCGGAAAAGGCCCGGGAGCTGGCGCAAAAATTCATCATCGCCGACGGGCATATCGACGTTCCCTACCGGTTACAGGAATATCCCGAGGACATTTCCGGCCTCACCATCGGGGATTTCGATTACCCCAAGGCGAAAGAAGGCGGCCTGAACCTGCCTTTCATGTCGATCTATACCCCCTCCCGCTATCAAAAGGAAGGCGGGGCAAAGCTGTTTGCCGACCGCCTGATCGACATGGTGGAACAATTCGCCCGCGACTGGCCGGATAAATTCGCCGTCGCCGCTTCCGTGGCGGAGGTGCGCCAGCAATTTCAGGAAGGGAAGGTCTCCCTGGCTTTAGGGATGGAAAACGGCGCCCCGGTGGAAAAAGACCTGGCAAACCTGCGCCATTTTTATGATCGCGGCGTTCGCTATATCACCCTTACGCACTCTAAGGATAACCAGATTTGCGACTCCTCCTACGATTCCACCCGCACCTGGAACGGCCTCAGCCCCTTTGGGGAGCAGGTGGTGGCAGAAATGAACCGGTTAGGGATCATGATCGACGTTTCCCACATCTCGGACAGCGCCTTTTACGGCGTGATGCGCATCTCCAAAGCGCCGGTAATCGCCTCCCACTCCTCCTGCCGCCATTTTACCCCCGGCTGGGAGCGCAACATGAGCGACGAGATGATCCGGCTGTTAGCAGAGAAGGGCGGGGTAATCTGCATCAATTTCGGCTCTGATTTTCTGCGGCAGGAGTTTCGCGGTTCCTGGCGGCAGGCGAACCGGGAAATCAAAGATCACCTGGCGGAGTATAAGATTGCCGAGGGGAGCAAAGCGGCGGCGGAATACCAGCAGCAATATCGCCGGGAACACCCCAAAGGCACAGTTGCGGACGTAGCGGATCACATCGACCACGCGGTAAAATTAGCGGGGGTGGAGCACGTCGCGTTCGGCTCCGATTTTGACGGGGTTTTGTCCCTTCCGGAAGGGGTGCAGGACGTTTCGGATTATCCCAACATCATTTATGAATTGCTGAAAAGAGGGTATTCGGAAGCGGATATCGAAAAAATCTGCAGCGGCAACCTGCTGCGGGTCTGGGCGGAGGTGGAGAGCGTCGCCCGGCGGCTTCAAGCGGCGCAAGCGCCGCCCGGGATGTCGAATTAATGGTTAAATGGTTGAATGGTTGAATGGTTGAATGGTTGGAGAATAATCCCTAAACAAAAATTTGTAACTATTCAGGCGTTTTGCCACAGAGGCCACAGAGAGCACAGAGACATAAAAAAATTCCTAATCAAATCACAAATACAGGGATATAAGTATCTAAATGCTCTCCACGAAGTGGTGGATACCCCCAAATCTTCCTCTGTGACCTCTGTGGTCTCTGTGGCTGAATAGTAACAAAAATTTAACAATTTAGCAATTTGACAATTTAGCAATGTACCCATGCAAGAAAGGCTCATTTCGATGGAAGATCATTACGCGCTGGGCAACCCGGTGTCTTTATTGCTGAACAAGCCGAAGGCGGATTTCACCCGGGAAGACATGATCAACGTGATCCGGGAAAAAAGGATCGAGCGGATCAATTTCCATTACACCGCCCTGGACGGAAAATTGAAGGAGTTGAAAATTCCCATTGCCGACCGCTACCAGGCGGAGCGCATTTTGGCCGAGGGAGAGCGGGTGGACGGCTCCTCGCTGTTCAAGGGGATGGTGGATAGCACGGTTTCGGACCTCTACGTGGTTCCGCTCTACCAAAGCGCTTTCCTGAACCCCTTCGACGAGGGCAGCCTGGATTTCATGTGCCGCTATTTAACCCGGGAGGGGCAGTTGGCGCCCTTTGCGCTGGACAGCATTCTGCACAATGCCGGCCAACTTTTCCGCAAGAATACCGGCCTGGAGTTCTATGCCCTGGGAGAATTGGAGTTTTTCCTGCTCACCGCGCCGCAGTCGCAAATTTTCCCGGCCCAAAAGCAGCGCGGGTACCATGCCACCGCTCCCTTCATCAAGAGCGGGGAGATTTTAGACGAAATGGTGTATCACATTACCCGCATTACCGGCTCGGTAAAGTATGCCCACAGCGAAGTAGGCTACATCGACAAGGTGCGCAGCGACCTGGAAGAGATCAAAGGCAAGCGCGCTGAACAGGTGGAGATCGAATTTCTGCCCACCCCCATCGAGGAGACCGGCGACTCCCTGGTGCTGGCGCGCTGGCTGATCCGCAATATCGCCTATAAGCACGGCTGCGTGGTGACGTTCTCGCCCAAGTTGGAAGAGGGCATCGCCGGGAACGGCTTGCACGTTCACATGGAAATTCGCCGCCGGCAGCACAATATTATGACCGAAGAGAATGGAGAACTTTCCGAAGCCGCCCGGCGGATCATCGGGGGGTTGTGCAACTACGCCGATTCCCTGACTGCCTTCGGAAATACCACTTCCTCCGCCTACCTGCGGCTGGTTCCCAACCAGGAAGCGCCCACCCACATTTGCTGGAGCGATTTGAACCGCAGCGCCATGATCCGGGTGCCCCTGGCCTGGTCGAAGCTGAACAACCTGGCGCAGCGTTTGAATCCTCAGCAAAAAGAGCCTTTCCGGGAGTCGCGGAATCTTCAAACCGTGGAATTGCGCAGCCCCGACGGCAGCGCCATCATCCACCTGCTCTTAGCAGGGATTACCATGGCCGCGGAGTGGGGGATGCAAAGCGAGAACGCCCTGGAGATCGCCCGGCAATTCTATATCCATGGGCCAGTTCCCCACCACCGGGGCGGCGGCGTTTCCCTGCCGGTGCTGCCGGGCAGCTGTGTGGAATCGGCGAAGATTTTACTGAAAAAGCGCGATTTATATGAGCGAAACGGCGTTTTCCCGCCCGGGGTCATCGAATACGTCGCCAAATTATTACAAGCCGAAAACGACGCGACCATGAACCGCGATCTCGCCGACCTCCCGGCGGACGACCGCCTGCTGCAAACCCGGCGGATCATGCACAAGGATTTGCACCGGCATTAGTAACTTGCTTCAATTTTGTCTCAAGCCGGGACTTTTTTCCCGGCTTTTTTGTTTTATTGTGCGCGGCATTGAAAAAAGAGACGCTGGCGGCGGCTTTCCGGCTACACCCGCACCAGGAAATTCTCCAAAACGAAAATCTTGCGAATGCGAAAGTGGAGGGGGCTTTCCACCAGCGCAGTCGCTTTCAGGTTTTCCATTCCCGATACGAACCATGGTTCTTTGCAGGCCGGGACTCGCAGTATCCATTCCGGCGGCTCCAGGCCGATCTCATCGCATAAATACTCCACCGTGGAGGCCAGCAAGGCATCAATTTTGTCATTCGATAATTCAAATGGTTCAGAAATAGCTGCCCGGTCTTTGTAGTAGCGGAAGTCATCTACAAAATCCATTAAATAAACGGCCCAGTTCTTCGGGTCGGAGGAGATTTGTCTTCTAACTTCTCTCAATGGGGTCATTGTTCAAACAACTCTTCTATGAAAAATTGCGTCGCCGGTTTAATTTGTTGGCGAGGGTAATATTTTTCTAAAACCTCAAAAACCTGCTTCGGCGTTTTCATTTCCAGGAGATCAATCAAAAAACGAATATCGTCTTTATCGGGCGCATCAACCCGGGAAGCTATGGCTTTCATTGCTAAAAGGTAGTCCGGCTCAGGAACGAACACTTTTAAATTCGGCAAATTCAGAAAAATTTTTTGCGGATGCTCTACTACAAAACCTTTAACGGCGTCGTTTATCCAGTCTTCGCGCAAGTTATGCTTCTCGGCAATCGCTTTTGCAGCTTCTCTGATCTCCCTGGCCGGCTTGAAGATGGCATCCACGTCTTTGGTGCTGGGGCGGGCGTCATACACCAGGCACATAACCGCTCCCCCGTAAAGGCAAACTTCGCCTTTAACGTTTGTGCGGTGGAGTTCGTCGTTTAGCTCCTGCAGATAAAGCTCGATTTGCTCCTTTTCCATATTGACACTCTTCTCCTGTTCGGCGGTAAAATATAACCTCTCCACAGAGAATGCAAGCCGGAAACCCGGCAGGTTTGTCAAATAAGATTTTCATTGCGGCTATGGGAATGGGTTTGTATTATGCCGGGGCCGTTCAAAAGCGGGCAGGGGTGAGTTTTGAAATTTTGTATTGTCGAGCTATTCAAACATGTTTTAGAAAGGAGTCACGACTGATGGCTGCCTGGTTTGGTTCCAAAAAAGAGAAAGAGATTCCCGATCCGGCCGCTTCCCCCGCTCCGGAGGGCGGGAGCGATCCCGGCGCTGAAAACGGGGAAGGCCAACCCTCTATCACCATTACCGAGGTTGCGCGGCAGAAATTAATGGAATTGATCCGCGGCGCGGAATCCCCGGTAGCAGGCATCCGCCTGTTGGCGGAGGCGACCTCTCCCGTGAATCCCCAATACAGCCTGGCGTTTGTGCAGCAGGGTGAAGAGTTCGAGGACGATACCGTGATCGATTTTCAGGATTTCAAAGTCTATATCGATCCGGACAGCTTAGGCTTTGCGGAAAACATCAAGCTGGATTTTATTTCCACGGGCATGGGCGGGGGAGGTTTCCGGATCGACAAAATCCTCCCCAGGGCGAAGTTAGAGGGGCCGCTGGCGGAAAAAGTGCAGCGGGTGATCGACGAGCAGATCAACCCCGCGCTGGCGCTGCACGGCGGCTACGTGCAGCTTATCGACGTGCAGGGCGACACGGTTTATATCGAGTTAGGCGGCGGCTGCCGGGGCTGCGGCATGGTGGACGTTACCCTGAAACAGGGCATCGAAGTGATGATCAAGCAGAACGTCCCGGAAGTGCGCCAAATTTTAGACTCCACCGATCACGCCAGCGGGAAGAATCCCTATTACCAGCCTTCTAAATAAGCAGTGTTTTAGTGTTCCAGTGTTATGGTGTTCAAGTATTTTGGTGGCGGGCGCCAATCGCCTCAAGGGGTTGTCCTGTCGCAAAAAACACCATAGCACCATAACACTTGAACACTTAAACACCCCAACTCCCTGAGCGTTACTATTCAGCCACATGGTTCGATAAACTCACCATGCAAAGATCACAGAGAAAGAATTTTGGGTATCCACCACTTCGTGGAGAGCATGTAGAACCGTCTGTGGCCTCTGTGGCAAAATGCCTGAATAGTTACCCCTGAGCTATAATTTTCAAGCGAAACGCAACAACCGAAAGGATGGGCATGAAACGATCGATCGTGACGCTTGTTTTGTTTGGTATGATAAACCTGGCGGTTGCCCAGGATGACGCCGCGGCCTTTAAAGCCGCGCGGGGAATCGAAAATCTCTCCGAACGCATTCAGGCGCTGGAGGCGTTCGTCGGTCACTATTCCGAAAGCAATTATAAAGGCGACGCATATAACGCCCTGTTTCAGGCTTACTTGCAAATGGGCGAAGGAGATAAGGCCGTAGAGGCGGCGGAAAACTACCTGGCCGCCATGCCCGCGGAGCGGCGCGGCTCCGCCTACAACGGGCTGGCCTGGCGGTTGGCGGAAAAGAAGACCGCCCTGGAAACCGCCGCCCGCTATGCAAAGTTAGCGGAAAAGTGGGCGCGCTCGCTCAACAATCCCCGCCAGTTGGCTAATATTTTAGATACCCGCGCTTACGTTCACTACCAGATGGGGGATTACCCCACCGCCGAGGCGCTGCAGCGGGAAGCGGCGGTGGGCAATGAGGAAGACCCGGAGTTTATCGGGCGTTTGGCGTTGTATGAAGAAGCGGTGGGAAAACGGGCGGAGGCGCTGCGCACGGTTGCTAAAACCATCCTTTTTGGCGGGGGGGATGAATACGTGGAGTATTTCAACGCCTGGCTGGAAAAAGAAGCCCCGGACGCCGCCCCGCGTCAGGCCCTGAAGGAGCAAATTATAAACGAGACCGTGCAAGCATATATCAATGAAGGAGAAGCCGGGACGGAAGTGCAGAAGCGCAGCATTGCCGCGGGTTTGCTGGCCCGCACCGCGGTCGATCTTCCCCGCGCCCGGGAATGGGCGGAGGCGGCGGTCGCCTCTATCAATAACGAAACCGATGTAAACGATGAGATCAGCTACCGTTCCCGGCTGGCTGCGGTCTATTTTGCGCAAGGCGAATATCAAAAAGCCCTGGAAACCGTCGCGCCGGTGCAGGAGGTTGCCAGTCCCTGGGATGGGGATTTTTGGTACATGGTGGGGCAAACCTACGAGAAATTAGCTGAAGATGGCAAGGCGTTGGAGGCTTACCTCCAGGGATTGACGGTACTCCAGCCGGAGAAGCTGCTGGCCGCAGCCGGCGCCCTGTATGAAAAAGTGTCCGGCAGCAGGGAGGGGTTACAGCAACGGATCGAGCAAGCCCAACAGGAACTGCTGAATTTCGATCCCGGGAAATACCAGGACCCCTTTACGGCGGGCGGCCCGGCGGTGTTGGCGGAACTCTTCACCGGGGCGGAGTGCAATCCCTGCGTCGGCTCCGATTACGCCTTCGACGCCCTGGCGAAATATTATCCCCGCTCCATGCTGGTGATCCTGGAACATCACCTGCACATCCCCGGCCCCGATCCCCTGACCAACAACGATACCGAAGCGCGTTCTCAATTCTATGGGCGGAATTTTGGCACGCCGACGGTTTTCATCAACGGCAGGGATAAAATCACCGGCGGGGGGCCGAAAATGGTTACCCAAAACCGGTTCACGCTTTATAACCGCGCCATTCAAAAACATCTGCAAACCTCCCCGGCGGAGTTAACCATCAGCGGTTCCGCCAACCTGGCCGGCGATATGGTAAAGATCGATTTGCAAATCGAGGCGGTGAATGGGAATGCGCCCGGCGGGGAAAATGCCCGCTGGAATGTAGCCCTGGTGGAACGCTCGGTGGATTACCTGGGCGCCAACGGGGTGGCGCACCACGCCTTTGTGGTGCGCAAGCTGTCAGGCGGCGGGGAGGGAATGCCCCTGGCATTGCAAAACGGCCGTGCTGTTCTCAATAGCGACATCGAGTTGGCTGCGGTGGAAGCGCAGCTAAGCGCCTACCTGGATGAATGGGGGCAGAAAAACGCTTCCCGTTTCCGGGGAACCGCCAGCTGGCGCGCCCGCCCGGAAAAACTGAACCGCGACAACCTGGCAATTGTGGCCTGGGTACAGGATATAGAGAGTAAAGAGGTTTTGCAGGCGCTCTACCTGGATGTCCCCCCGGCATCGGCGCAGCGATAATGTTAACCTCCCGGAAGCCCTAACCCTGGAGGTTAACATTAGACCTATTGCAAAATAAGGATTTTGAACCAGTTTGTTCAAAAGTCAGCCACGAATCCACACGAATAAACACGAAGAAAAACCCGCACTTTCTAAAAAACATCCGTAAACATTCGTGGCTTCTTCTTCTTTCACGACAACTCTATAAAAATCGGCTTTTTTAGTGGGTAGCCGACAGGCTATCAATCGGAAAGAGCAAGGGATCGGGGTTCTTCTCATCATTTTTGTGCTGCAGGGAGTGAGAATACCCGGATTTATCGCGAGCGGTCACCGTGTACCAGCGGTTCAAGGTTCCATATTGCGGGGAGACCGGCTCTACGGCGGCCTGGTAGTGCGCCCGGTTGGGAGAGACCGTTCGCAGCCGTTTCAGGCCGGCGTCGAATTCATAAGTGACGGTGTTGTTAGCGCCGATGTACTGAAAGTGGGCGGAAACAGTGTCGATGTCCTCCACCCCCTGGTAGTCGAAAACGATCGCCTGGCAAAAGGTCATATCGTAGCAGCCGGTCGATTCGATGATTGGCGCGGCATACCCCAGGCTTACATTCAACTCAAAAGTCCCCGGGAAAACGGATTTTTTTTCCAGGTGCGGAAAATAGTTGGGAGCGGAAATCACCAACTCCACCTCCTTCCCCAACCGGGCATCGTTGCTGAGCCGGTAATTAAAACGGTAATTACCCCGCTCGTCTGCCCTGGCGCCCTGTTCTTCGATGCGAATGGTCGCAAAGGGAACATATTCCCCCGTAAAGCTATTGCTTACCCTGCCGTAAAAACTGGCGATCTCCACATAACTTTCCGCTTCGTAATTGTAACCGAGATATTTTTGGGTATCGCAGCCCCCGGAGATTAGAAAGACGGATAAAACCGCAAAATAAAGTTTTTTCATGGCACTCACTCCGTAATGCATTGATGGCCGGCTCTAATTTAAACGCCCGGAGCGGAAAAAGAAATTGCTAAATTTAGGTTCAGACCTCAAAGGTTTCCGAAACCTTTGAGGTCTTCGATGAAAGATTGGCGACCACCCAAAAAAATATGCCGGGGTATTGCATATTTATTTCGTTTCCGTTAAACTCTCCCGTTTTGAAATCGCAGAAACTGAAGAAAACGCGCATAACCCGGCCATGTGCATTCATCAAAAGCGGAATCCGGCCGGCAAAAATGATTGCGAACCGGGCAATAGGAAAATTTTTTCCTACATCCATGGGAAAAATTGATCAGCATCACATCAATTGCGGGAAAGCGGATTGGTAGATAATTTTAAGCAAAACAAGCGATTAGTGGTGTTTTTTCAAAAATGAGCATAATTTTTGTAGAGAGGTTAAAGGTCATCACTCTGGATGATAAGGAGTTGTTTTTAGAACTTTGATACAATACCCAGACATACTTGAAAAGTTTCAACGATTTATTCTTCATAAATCCCCGGATGGCGGGGCGGTATTTCTATACGCCGCCATTTGAAATGCGAACTGTATTTCAGCGGGGGAATTTTTTACAGGTACCGGACTAAACAATCATGTTTGACCAACTTTAAGGAGGAACACATGACGTGAAATAGCCGGTTTTTCTATTTCTCGGTCTTAGTAAGTCCGTTAAAAAATTGATTTGTGTAACACTAATTTAATGGAGACAGAGATGGCTAAACAAATTCTGTTGATAGCAATTTTACTGGCGATGGTGCCGTTTTTCGTTTTCGGCCAGTCTTCCGGTAAAATTGTTGGTGTCGCAAAAGATGCAAAATCCGGAGAACTCCTGCCGGGCGTGAACATCAGCATCGAAGGGACGACCTATGGTGCGGCCACGGACGTGGACGGGTACTTTGTTATCCTGAATGTTCCGGTAGGCGTTTATGAAGTGCGCGCCAGCTTTATCGGGTACACGGACCTGGTGCTCAAAGGCATTCGTGTATCCGCCGGCGTTACCACCGAGCAAAATTTCTCTTTGGAGGAAACTGCCATTGAAGGGCAGGCGGTGGTGGTAACCGCGCAAAGACCGCTGGTGGAAAAACACGTGACCCAGAGCGTCGCCCTGGTTACCTCGGAAGAGTTGGAAAATATTCCCATCCGGGGTTTCAATAACGTGATCGCCACCCAGAATAGCGTGGTCGTGCAGGACGACCAGATCTATATCCGCGGCGGCCGCCCGGATGAAGTCGGTTACTACATTGACGGCGCTGCGGCGGTGGACCCCCTCACCAACACCCAATCGATTTACGTTATTCAGGAAGCGGTGGAAGAATTCCAGGTGTTGGCCGGCGGTTATAACGCCGAATTCGGCGGCGCCAACTCCGGGATTATCAAAACCGAAATGAAGACCGGGGGCAGCAAGTACAACTTCTCCGTGGATTTTCAAACCGATGATTTCGCCAGCACCGGCGACAAATTCTTAGGCACTTATTCCTACGGCCACAAATATACCATCGGAACTTTGAGCGGCCCCATCGCCGGCAATAAGGTGCGCTTCTTCGTGGCGGCGGAAAACGCCTACAAGCGCGATCGCACCGTTCGCTTTAGCGAAGGATTCACCCTCACCAACCTGGTGGATCGCAATACCCTCAACCCGGACGTGAACGCGGGTCACCCGGACATCATCGAAAAATATGAATACCCCGACGGTTTTACCCCGCAGCGGAAGGAAGACCAGTGGGCGATTCAGGGAACCTTGTTGTTCGATTTCTCTCCCCTGCAATTCCGCATGAGCGGTTCCTGGAGCGACCGCAGCCAGCAATTCAACTCCTTCCGGGACGACATCGATGGCGCTAACCGCCTCGAGACCCCCATGCTGAACGTTTTGAACCAGCGTACTTTCGATGACGTGTTTACCAACCTGCTGCTGAGCGGCAGATTGACCTACGTGATTTCCCCCACTTCGTTGTTGGAAGGAACCTTCAGCTACTTCAATTCCGTGTTAGACCGGGAAGACAGCTATTTCGGCAATGAATGGTGGAAATGGTTCGACAGCACCGCGGTCGCCGGCGCTACTAACGGCGAAGTAACCTACAAAAACCGCTGGGCTCCGAAAGAGGATTACCTGTTCAACGGTTTCCCCTTCGCCCGTAACGGCGATCCCTATCGCGCCTATCGCCGGCAAGACCAGAGCTATATCGGCGGCGCGTTGAACTGGGTAACCCAGGCCGGCCGCCACCATGAAATCAAAATCGGCGGGGACGTACGCAGCTATACCTTGAGAAGGATCGTCATCTCCAACGCCAATGCCATGGCCCTGGTCGGGCGCGGCGCGGACCAGGCCGGGATGGATCCCTACACCTACCTGACCTCTATTAATCCCGCCACCGGGAACTATTACGTCGATCCGATTCAGTGGGTGCCTAATGCCGTTCCCAACAACTACGGATATGATATCTGGGGCCGCGAAGCCGATGAAGACCAGTTCCTGGATGTCGGGCAGGATACCGAGCTCAAAATTGCCGATGCGCCCCGCCAGCCGCTGTTTACTTCCGCGTACGTGCAGGACAAGATCGAATACAACGACCTGATCCTGAATATCGGCCTGCGCTACGACCGTTTCGACAGCGACGCCCCCCGCCTGCGGGATCCGGAAAACGTGGAAGTGGACCTTTCCACCGGCCAGCTCCTGGAATCCAACTGGGTGGACTCCCCGGTGTTCGAACAGGTCAGCCCCCGTTTGGGATTCTCCTTCCCGGTGAGCGACCGCACCGTATTTTATATGAATTACGGTAAATTCGTGCAACTGCCGGAATTGGAAACCATGTTCGCCGGCTCCCAGCGCCGTAATTACGAATACGTGGCCTCCGGTTTCTCCTTCCAGAATCCCGTCGGCTATGGCATCGATCCCATTCGCACCACTTCCTACGAAGTCGGGTTCCGGCAGCAAATCGGCACCTTTGCGGCGTTCGATGTTGCCGGGTTCTATCGCAACGTAAAAGGCCAGGTGCAGGTTGACAAATTGTTCGGCACCGTCTATACCTTCAATATCCTGCGCAACAGCGACTTCGCCACCACCAAAGGGCTGGAGTTGAGCTTGAACCTGCGCCGGATTCAGCGCCTGCAAGCGCAGTTGAACTATACCCTGCAGAACGCCGAAGGCACTGCCTCTACCCGTACCACCCATATCGCCGCTATCGAGCAGGCTACCCAGCGCCCGACCGTGATCAATCCCATGGACTATGCCCAGACCCATCGCGGCTCGGTAATGTTAGATTACCGTTTCGGCCAAAACGACGGCGGGCCGATCCTGCAGAACTTAGGCGCCAACCTGTTGTTTACCTTCAACAGCGGCCATCCTTACACCTTCTCCCAATCGACCGTGGGGCAGGCCAACGCTTATACCTCCGGCACCAACTACATGCTCGACCCGCGCTCCCGGGTGGCCTTAGAAGAAGTCGGCGGCTCTACCACCCCGATGAACTGGAACATGGATTTCCGGCTGGATAAGTCCTTCGGGCTGGTGAAAGGTCTGGAAGCAACCGTCTATCTGCGGGTGCTCAACCTTTTCAACACCCAAAATACCATTAACGTATTCCAGGCCACCGGCAACGCCGAAGACGACGGTTTCTACAACAATCCCGGTTTTGCCCAGCGCCAATCCTATCTGCAAACCTACGGCGAAGACTGGCTCAAGACCTACGAAGCTATCAACATCAAGAACGGCCAGGCTTACTGGGATGAATTGGCATTGCAGCTCTACGGAAACCCGCGGCAAATTTTCCTGGGGATCAAGTTGAATTACTAAAAATTTTGCGCAGGTGCAAAGAATAACGTCAAGGAGTAACAAATGAAGAAAAAACTCTTTATTCTTATAGTCGGGCTGGCCTGGATGTTGCTGGCGGGTGATTTGCTCGCCAAAGGCCCTGCCGGTTCGCAGAGCGTCTCTTTCAACAAGCCCGGCCAGGGTGAGACGATTCAAACCGTCGCCAACCTTTGTAACTGGGCGTTTTGGGTAAGGAATGACGGTTATTCCGGCCAGAATCCCTTTACCGAAGCCTCCGGGGGAACCTATCCCCGCGGAACCGCCACCATCGTGTTCCAGGACGGCTTCATCTTTGGCGGCAAGGTGACCCAGTCTCACTGGGCGCAGCCGGAAGGTTCTTACCGGGTCGGAGGGCAGACCTATTCCATCGGAACGGCAGCCGGCCATATTCTGACCCCCGGCACTACCACCACTCCCCCGGTGGCCTCCAATCCCAACAATGCCTTTATTTACCGCATTCGCAAGGATTGGCAATCCCTGGCGGTCGGCCAGCCGACCGTGATTGCGGACGCCGCGGACGTGCTCAATAAGCCCCAGACCGCCGTCACCACGGCCGACCAGGAGCGGATCATCAGTGATTACAAATGGTCCTGGGAAAACTGGCCGGTGGATTTGGGCGCTCCCTACTATGATCACAACGGCAACGGCGCTTATGACCCGGGCGTGGATGAGCCTGGCATCGCCGGCGCCGACCAGGTGATCTGGTTCGTTTATAACGACGTGAACCCCGGTCTCACTACCCAATTGTACGGCGCCCAGCCCATCGGAGTGGAAGTGCAGACTACCATGTGGACCTATAACCAGGCCGGCGGCTCGCTGGGGCAGATCATTTTCAAAAGCTCCCTGCTGATCAACAAATCCGGCTTCCCGATCGACTCCATGTTCGTGGCGCAGTGGTGCGACCCGGACGTGGGAGTTTATACCGACGACCTGGTAGGCTGCGACTCCGTGAAAAGCTTGGGGTATGCTTACAGCGGCAATTTGACCGATGATGATTATCTGGCATTCAATCTGCCCCCGGCGGCCATGGGCTACGACTTCTTCCAGGGCCCCATTGTGCCGGGCGCGCCGGAAGACACCGCGATTTTCGGCTTGCAGTATCGTCCCGGTTTCCGGAACCTTCCCCAGTACTCCTTCGGTTACTTTGCGGCGGGCAGCGCCATCAGCGACCCGGACTTAGGCGAGTATGCCGGAACCCTGCAATGGTATAACCTGTTGAACGGCTTTATCCCCACGGAAGATACCCTCAATCCTTCCCCGTTTACCCACGGGTTTGGTCCCATGGCGGGCCACCCGACTAAATTCCCGGTGAACGGGGACCCGGTGGGCAATACCGGCGACCTGGATGCTTTCGGAACTAACCTGCCTCCCGGGGACCGCCGGATGTCCTTGAGCTCCGGGCCGTTCCGCATGGAACCCGGCGACAGCCAGGAAGTGGTGGTCGCGATTGTCGGGGGGATCGTTGCCCAGGCCGGCGGCAATAACCGCAACGCCGTGGCGCAGTTGAAACTGAACGATGATTTCGCGCAGTTTATCTTCGACCGGCTGTTCCAGGGCATTCCCAGCCCCCCGGCGAACCCGGACGTCAAAGTAACCCCGTTGGACGACAAGATTACCTTAGAATGGGGTTCCAACCAGGCCCGGGTTGCCCAGACCGAAGCGCTGGATCCGCTGTTAGGGTACAACTTCGAAGGATATAACATCTATCAATACAGCTCCGAAACCCGCAGCAACGCCAGAAAAGTAGCTACCATTGACCTGGCCAACGGCATTACCCAGATCAACGGGGAGCGCTTCGTTCCCGAATTCGGCGACATCGTTACCGTGCCGATCCAAAAGGGAACCGATACCGGCATCCAGCGCTATTTCGTGATCGAAAAAGACTATATCAACGACCGGCCCCTCTACGCCGGAAACACCTACTACTTTGCAGTGACCGCTTACAACGCCAAAGACCTGGACGGCAACGGCATCGTGGATGACGACGTTCCGGAACCCTCCCTGGAAAGCGCTGCGGAAGTGATCATTGTGAAGCCGCAATCGACCGCGCCGGGGGTGGTGTACGGCGGATCTCCCGCGGAAATCCTGGAAGTGGACCGCTCCCTCAGCGAAAGCGACGGGATCGTTCAAGCCCGGGTAGTGGACCCCTCCAAGACCACCGGCCATACCTACGAGATTTTCTTCGCCGACTACATGAACCCGGATTCCAGCATCGAGCTGCGCTGGAACTTGCGCGACAAAGATACGGGTACCGTCTTAGTTACCAACCAGCGCCAGGCTGCTTCGGTGGACGCCACGGATATCGATAAGCCCATCGCAGACGGAGTCGAATGGATTGTCACCGGGCCGGAACTGACCTTCAAGAGATTCTACGTCGTGGCCAACGGAGCCGGGCCGCTGGATCCTTTCGATATGGGCGCGTTTGCCTTCAACAACAACGGTTTCCCGACTCTCGACGGCCTGCCCGCGGCATCCGACGGCTCCAATGACCGGCCGCGCTTCGGATACCAGCAATCCACCAATAACAGCGGCTGGGGAATCCATACCGGCTACACCGGAGCCTCCAATAACGCTGCGTTTGATTATTTTATTACCCGGGTAACCCAGGCGGGCGCCCGCTGGCCGTTGATCATCCCCAACGACTTCGAAATCCGCTTTACCGCGGGACCGAACTGGGGATTTGAACCCAACGCCTTTATTACCGGCGCGGGCACCGGCGGCACCGCCATGCAGGTGCCGTTTGAATTGTGGTATATCGGCGCTGGCACCCCGGATGATCCTAGCGACGACTACCGCCTGTTCCCCTACCTGATCGACAGCGAAGAGGATGGCGGATTCAACCTCGCGGCGATCGACCACTCTGTATCCGGCGGCGCTGACGACCCGGAAACCGACTGGTTCTATTGGGTGATTCCCGCGGATCAATCCCCCGGCCAGGCGGGTTACCAGGCCATTACGGATGAAATTACCACTAACCCGGACGCCCATGAGTATTTAGGTCCCCTCACCGCCGGCACCGACGTAATGCGCCGGATGGTGCTGGTAAGCTGGAACGGCGGTTCGGTTACCGACCCGACCTTCCCGGCCAACCAGCGGGCGGTAATGCCGGAAGAAGGGACCGTCTTCCGGATCATCTCCAGCAAGCCTAACAAAGACAGTGATATCTTCTCCGTGAAGGCCCCCGCGGTCACCTACTCCGACGACCAGGCGAAACAGGACGTGGAACGGATCAACGTATTCCCCAATCCTTACTACGCCTACAACCCGGAAGAAACCAGCCGTTTCGACCGCAAGGTTACCTTCACCCACATGCCGCGCAAAGCCACCATCCGGATCTTCAGCTTAGGCGGTACCCTGGTGCGCAAGATCGAGAAAGACAGTCCCGACCAGTTCCAGGATTGGGATCTGAGAAACGAATCGAGCTTGCCCGTGGCCAGCGGCATGTACATCGTGCATATCCAACTGCCGGATCTCGGTAAGGAAAAAACGCTGAAACTCTTCGTGGCCCAGGGTGCGGAAATCCTGCGATTCTTCTAAAATGGACTTCGGCGCCTAAAAACTAAGCAAAAGCAAGATGTTAAATACAAGAGGAGTAAATAATGAGCAAACATAAATTAACCTGGGCAATTGCCTGTGTAGCGTTAGCGCTCTTGATGGCATTTTCCGCCGCGTATGCCGGCGACCCTGCCCGAACCGGAACCGCCGCAGGCGAGCAAGTCTTGATTCCGGTCGGCGCGCGGGACCTCGCGATGAGCGGGTCCAATCTTGCGTTCTCTTCCGGGCTGGATGCGATTTACTGGAACCCGGGCGGTTTGTCGGGAATGCACCACAACGCCATGGCGGGTGTCTCCACCATGCAGATTTTTGGGGACATCAACGTCAATTACCTGGCGCTGGGTTTTAAAATGGGTAAGTTCGGATACCTGGGGCTTAGCCTGAAGTCGCTGGATTTTGGCGACATCGATGAAACCACTAACCAGTTCATCGATGGAACCGGGGCAACCTACTCTCCCTCGTACATGACCGGCGGCCTGACTTACTCCCAGAGATTGACCGACGCCATTTTTGTGGGCGCTACTGCGAAAATCATCAGCGAGCGGGTGCCGCGCGCCAGCGCCACCGCTTTCGCTTTTGACGTCGGGATTCAGTACCACAACTTAGGAGGCTTTAACGGCTTCTCCATGGGTCTGGTGGTAAAGAACATCGGAACCAACATGCAATATTCCGGCTCCGCGTTCCTGTCTCCCACTCCCGATGGTAGCAACTACGTCGAGCGCCCCACCGCCTCTCACCAGCTGCCGGGCGCGGTAGAATTAGGGCTTGGTTACAAGTACAACTTCAACGAGACCAACAGTGTTGTTCTCAATGGGAATTTTGGGAATAACAACTTTGGGAACGATGATTACAAACTGGGCCTGGAATACGGCTACAGCGACCTGGTCTTCCTGCGGGGCGGCTACAAGTTCCTGAACGACGTGGATTCCGAAGACGTGCTGAATAAGTGGACCCTGGGGGTTGGCTTGCATTACAAATGGCTGACCTTCGATTATACCTACCGGGATTCCGAGTTCTTCGACGGGGAAAACCTGTTCCAGTTGACCTTCGGTTTCTAACCGGGAGCCATTCGGATATTTAAAGAAAAAGGTCGGTGTTTTTCACCGACCTTTTTCTTTTAAAGCGAGATGCAGGATAGCTATACTAAACACACGTTGAAATTTCCATTTACAGGTAATGGAGCCACTTTGTAGCCAGGATTCTTTCCCGAACACCGGAGGTGTTCAACATTGGTAGAATTCACAAGAATTCACAAGCTTCGTGGCCGGGGTTGCGGTTCGTATTGCTATTATTGCCGGCTATCCCGGATGGCCGGGATTGAACCCCTACCGGGGTTCCTTGTAGAATAAGAAACGGAAATTTTAAAATGCGCTTAGTATAAAAACCTCCCGGAGGTTCCAAACCCCCGGGAGCTTTACTTCTAAAGGCTTGTGCCGGGCGAAGATAATTTATACATTTGTCGTGAATTCATCAACAGTTTGAGGTGTTGCATTGAAAAAGCGTACATTTTCCCTGTTACTCTTCACATTCATCATTTTTCCCCTCTATTCCCAACTCAGCGGCCCTTCCGATATCCGGATGTTCCTGGATTACGCCCGCTTTCGCTATGACAAGAACGAAACCTACGTGGAAATTTACTACCTCCTGTACAATTTGAAACCGGACACCCTCAACCGGGCTAAAGATGTCTGGTTGGATTTTGAGTTGTCAGAAGCGGGTAAAGATTCCATTCTGGCAAAGACGAACTTAATGAAATTTACCTTTGAGGGCCGGCAGGCGGCTAACAATCCCTCTTCCAACGTGAAAGGGAATTTATTTAAAATTACCCTGCCCATCGGGAAGAAATACGAGTTCACGATGACCCGCTGGAACGAAAACAGAACCGTTCGCCTGGATTCTCTTAAGCAGGTTTTCTCCACCCCCTCCTTTGAAACTGAAAAAATTGCCCTGAGCGATCTGGAGTTGTGTTCTAACATTGTCACCGGCTCTACCAATACCAAGGGGCCGTTCTACAAAAATACCCTGGAAGTCTTCCCCAATCCCATGCGCATGTACGGCCCGGAAACCCCGGAATTGCACTATTATATCGAGGTGTATAATTTGAAGGCGGAAGATCCCCGGGGAAATGTGAATATCGAAGTAGCGATTGCCGATAAAGCGGGACATATCCTGGAACGAAAAAACTATACCAGATCCCGGAATTATGAGTCGCTGGTTGAATTCGACGCGTTCAACGTGGCAAATTTTAAAAGCGGTTTATATACCTTGAATTTTGCAGTGACCGATTCGGTAAATGACTATTCCATTTATACCCGCAACAGCTTCTATGTGATGAACGCTGCGGAATTGTCTTCCCAGCAGGAAACCATGCTGCTCGCCTTCTCGCAAAGCGAGTATTTTGGCATGCCGGAAGCGGACCTGAACAAAGCCTTCGCACAGGTGCGCTATATTGCCACCCGGGAGGAGGCGGCCATCTTCCAGAGCCTGGGGGATGTGGAAAGCAAACGGATGTTTATGTTCAAATTCTGGTATGAAAGGGAACAGGCCAACCCCGGGGTGAAGGACGAATATTATACCCGCATCGAGTACGCCGACTCTTATTATGCCTTTTCCAATTTACCGGGCTGGCAAAGCGACCGGGGACGAATCTATATTGTGTATGGAAAACCCAGCGTGGTGAATCGCTATCCCAGCACCGCGCAATCCAAGCCTTACGAGATCTGGATCTACCATGAATTGGAAGGAGGGGTGAAATTCTTATTCATGGATGATTCCGGTTTCGGGGACTATAAATTGAAAACCACCAACAAGCGCGGAGAGCTTCACGATTCGGATTACGACCACCTGCTGCTTTTCGAGCAGTAGAACCTAAAGCGTAAAACGTAATGCGTAACTCCTGATGCGCGATGCGGGAAGAAAGGGATGGAATGCGTATTGCGTATTCCGTTTCCCTTACGCATTACGCAATACGCATTACGTTTTACGCATTACCGTATCACATCCCAATCCCCCCAATTCGCTTAATTCGGCGCGTTGTAGCTGAAAGCGTACTGCAACGAGACCGTGCGCGGCTTTTCGATCAGCAGCGGGCGGATGGTGTATTCCCGGTTGAGCAGGTTGTTGACCACCAGGGAAAGTTTGTGGTGCCGGGTGATTTTGTAACCGACCCGCAAATCGATCACGTAATCGCCGTCGTCGTTCTCCCGGCGCCATTCCGCAATTCCGGTGGGGAGCAATCCTAAGGAGTTGGGGTTTTGCGGATCATTATCCAGAGCCAGGAAAATATTGTCGATATTTTTCATGAAACTATTGTAGCGAAAACTTACCCCGCCTGTCAGTTTTGCATAGCTAAACTCCAGATCCGCTCGCACCAGGTGCTGCATGCGGTATTTCAGAAGGTAGTCGGTCGTGTCGGAGCTGGTATTGAGGTAGGTTACATCATCCGCATATTCGTAGTCCGGGGTCAGG
The DNA here is from genome assembly GCA_013360445.1 of Calditrichaceae bacterium. Taxonomy (GTDB): domain Bacteria; phylum Calditrichota; class Calditrichia; order RBG-13-44-9; family J075; genus JABWBP01. The sequence goes on from JABWBP010000035.1 coordinate 31,033, forward strand.
GAAACCGGGCGGGTATAGGTATAACCGCACAGGGCCTGTACCAGCACCTCGCCGATTTTACCCTCGCCCATAATCGAAACCTCCGCGCCGCTGACCCGGGATTTGCCGGTATTCACCGAGCGGAAGCCCAGCCCAAACAGGGGATCCTGAATCGTGCCCCATCTGCCGAAGGTGAATTCGATATAGTCCTTGTATTCCTGGCGAAAATAGGCCAGGTCCAGAAATCCCCGGAAAGTATCGACCCGGTAACCTTGCTTGAATCCCACCTCTGCGTTCCAGCCGGTCTCCGATTGCAAGGCCGGGTTGGGATAAATATTCACGCTGCCCACCGCAGTGCGGATAAACTTCTCCGCAATGGTCGGAAAGCGGTATCCCTGCCCGAATGAGGCTCGCAGGTAACTGGCCCGGGCCAGGTGGTAATTCACCCCCGCCCGGAAGACCGGCTTGGACTCATCATCCCCGTTGATCTTGAAATATTCATAACGAACCCCCCCGGAAGCGGTCAGCCGCTCGAAGAAGGTTTTGTCGATCTGCAAGTAGCCGGCGTAATTGTGGGCGTCGTTTTTTCCGTCGCCTTCGGGATTTCCGGCGTACAGTTCCGCTTCCCCGGAAGTGCGGATGCCCACCGCTCCCGCGGTAATGGTGAATTGCTTGACGCCCAGGGGTTCAAAGTGCTGCTGCACCTGGAATTCACCGAAAAAAACGTCCGAAAAATTGTCCTGCTCGTTGCTGTTATGGTTCTCCTGCTTGTAATAGCGCCCCTTCAGGCTGAGGCGGGTTCCTTTATGGGTTACGAAGGAGACGAAGGGGTCGATATTCAAGAGAATCTGGTCGGTGCGGGTCGCCCCTCCCTCATAAGGGCGGTACAATCCCGTTCCGATGCTGTCCCACAACAGGGTGGTTACCGATTCGCTGCTCTGCCAACTGCCGTTGAGGCCGTATTCCAGGCCGGGGATGGCCGGGTTGCGATGGCGCAGGTTCAGGTTCAGCCTGCCCCTTACGTCGCCTGCGGCGCGCCCTACCTCGGTCAGCTTGTAGGTCTCTTCAAATCCTTCCAGGGGACCTAAGTGCCCCTGGTCGGAGAGGAAACTGCCTCCCACCACCAGGTCTAAATTCCCGATAATGCGCGAGTGTAAGAAATTGAGGTTGTTAAAAATCGGGCTTTTATCCCAATATTTTGCTTCTTTGGTGCGGGGGTCGCTGTAAAATCCGCTAAAGAAGGTGATCTTGGTTTCCGGGGCGCTGCGGGGGTAGGCGGTGCGCACGTTTACCACCCCGCTGAGAGCGGAGGACCCGTAGAGCACCGAGGAAGCGCCCTTGATCACCTCGATCTGTTGCAGGTTCTCCACCGGCAGGTAGCCCCAGGAGGGCCGCCCGGCGTCGCCGGAGAGGATCGGCAGATCATCGACTAACACCATCACCCGGCTGCCCGCCCCGAAGCCGAAACCGCTTCCGCTGCGGATTTGCGGCTCGTTGTCCACGATCACCACCCCGGGAGTCTGCTGAATTGCTTCATCCATCGAGGTGGTGTTTTTGTTTTCCACGATGTTGGGCTTGAGTACCTCCATGGAGACGGTCAGGTCGCCTAAGTTCTGTTCGAACTTGCCGGCGCTGACCACCACCATGCTGGAGAGGATTTCGGTCTCCTGGAGGTTGATCTCCAGGAAGACGTTTTCGCCTCCCGTGGCTGTTACCGCCTGCGAGAGGGTTTCGTACCCTAAGTAGTAAAACGAGACGGTATATTGGCCGGGAGCGATGGATATTTCAAACTTTCCGTCCCCATCAGTGGCCGTTCCGGTATATTCCCCCAATACAACATTGACCGCGGCAAGGGGCTCGCGAGTTCGGGCATCTTTGACAATCCCTTCGATTGTTGCACTCTGGCCGAATCCTGCCCTCACCATGAAAAAGCAGAAACTGGCGGCAAACACGGATTTTTTGAGCATCGGTCCATTCCTGTGTCAAAATTCCATTTTTTTGATTTCAAAGACCGGTTTTGAGCCTGTCGTCGGCCCACAAGGTTATTTCAGGAGCATTAATTTCCGGGTTGCGGTAAAATGAGCCGGCTCTCCCGAAGAAGCCGAGGCCCGGAGGCGGTAGAAGTAAACCCCGCTCGCCAGCCCCGCGGCGTTCCAGTGAACCTGGTATGTCCCCGCGGGCATCTCCCGGCTCAAAAGCGTTTCGATCTGCCTTCCGGAAACGTCATAAATGGCCAATTCCACAAATCCGTAATCCGCAATCCGAAATTCGATGTTGGTAGAGGGGTTGAAAGGGTTGGGATAATTCTGCGCCAATTGGTACTCCCGCAACGGCTGGGGAGTATCCCCGCCGTCGATGCCCACCAGTATTTTGGTAAAGGTCGTCACCGTTCCGCCGGGCGAAACCGCGTACAATCCCAAGTCTTCCCCGTTCTGGTTTTGGGCAGGATCCAAAAAACCGCCGGCGAAAACCACCAGCGCGGTATCTGCATAGGCGGAGAGATTGGCGCTGAAAGAGGCGACCACGTTGCTGCCCGCGGCGTCGGTGATATCGAAAATGTAGGTATCGGGGTCCACGGTAACGTAAGCGGAGATGTCCCCGTAAGCGGCGTCATTCACCAGCAAAGCCCCGTTGCGTATCCGCAGATCCACGGTGGGCGCGTCGGAGACCGCGTGAACCATGATGAACTGCACTTTGCCCGGTTCGGTAGAGATTTCCCGCGCCTGGTCGGTAAGGGAGAAGCTCAATCCGGTGCTCCGCCCGTCCGGGTTGGGCGCAAACTGGGCAGGGTTGACCACCCCCCGAACCACCCCGGCGTAGGTAAGCCCGCTGCCCAGGGTAATGGTGAAATTCTTGAGCGTATCATTCACAGAAGTGCTGTTTCCCGGGGCAATCCCCACGTTAACCGGCAAACCGGCCAGCACCGTGGTGTACGGCACCGCCGCTTTGAAGGGAATATCCTCCAGCTTCACCGGCGGGAGAATGGAAATTCCGATATAGACGTCCACCACCGCCAACTGGGGATCGGCGGCGGCGTGAACGGCCTGCAAGCGCTGCGCCTGAATGTTTGCGCTGAGAACGAGTATATAGCCGATCAAAATCGTCAATATCATTTTGGCTTTCATCTTGACCTCCGTTTGATAATGGTTGATGTAACACTGCCCGCCGCTATAAGGCCAGGCCGGCAGGGATGGATAAGGTTAGGGGACGCTGAAAAATACCTTCTCCCCTTAATTCTCTTATCTCAATTGATAGTACGGATTAAAAACCGTATAAGACGCTCAGATTGAGGGTATTCACTTCCGAGAAATTATAATCTGCCAGGATGTTGAGGCCGACGACGTTAAAACCCAGCCCCACGATGAAGCGGTTTTTGTTGGCCCCTTCGATCTCAAAATCGAAAACTATCGGAGGCGCAGGCGGGGGAAGAACCTGGTATTCATATTCGATATCCATGGTGGTTTTTTCGATCATAAAACCGGCATACGGGGTAATACTCCCCACGAATCCCCCGAAAGTTTTGCTCACGTTGATCCCGAATGCCATGCCGCTGGCTTCCGCCAGGTCCTCGATTTTGAGTCTCTGGTTGAAAAACGCCACGGAGAAATCCACCGGCAGGGGATTTTTGAACCATACCAGGGGATTGTGCTGGATTCCCCAGCCGAAGTAACTGATTTTTCCGAGTTCATCGATGTAACGGCTGCTGGGGAGAAAGCGTATGGTCGCCTGGGTTCCGTATAGCGTACCGATGCTCAGTTGCGGCGCAACGGTGGGGAATATGCCGGGGTCTTGCAGTATCCCGGTGACCGGGGTAATCTCCAATACCTGGGCGGGGATTTGGTACTGGTTCCCGTTGGCTTCGATGGTCTGCAGCGGGAATTGCACCGTCACGTACTCATCTTCGCTTCCAAACACGGTCGGGCCGGAGGTTTCCGATTTTAACGGCACGGTCAGCAGCCGGGCGAGGATGGCCGATTGCTCCCCGGCCGGCAGGTTTCCGAAACCGGGAATTGTCTGGGCAATATTCAGCGCCTGGCTTTCCGTAAGGGGAAAGAATTGATCCAACAGAATGAATATTTCTTGATCTTTATCAATAAACGCTCCCATTCCCACCAGCCCTATTTTGAAATCCAGCCCTGACACGCTGGCTTTGGCGGCGTTGCTCAACCAGCCGGTATTCAAATTTGCCCCGAAGGCGTCGGTCAAGGGGCGCACGAATTCTTTGGCGGGATCCTCCGGCAATTGCTGCAAGGTTTCCTCTAAATCCTGCGCTTTCAGAACCTCGCCGGCAAACAGCATCGCCAGGATCAAAGCGATTTGCAAAAATATCTCACCTTTATTACTGCATTTTCCGTTTGCTCGCATTTCTTGATCTCCCGGGGCTTAAGGTTAATGGAATATTGGTTTTGCCTGATTCACTCGAATTACCGGTACAAAAATCGGCGATGAAGCAACGCCGAAGAAAAGGTATTTGAAGGCGACCGCACTAAGTCATTTATCCTCAATTTGATATTCAAACGGTGAAGTTAACAAAATTTCGCCAATAATCAAGCAGAAAACTTGTGATTCCGGGAGAAAGGAAAATCGTCCCTCCCGGGGTTCGATTCATCACCCCGGGGACGAAGAATAGGAGAATGCCGGTTTGCAATCAACAGGCTTATGCTCGTTCCCGGCGGGCCGGTTTTTTGTAATCAGCGCAGGAAGGGAGTTTTCGAGGCGAGCCGGGAAAAACGGGAAGCAAAGTTTTCCCCACCTTCAGAAGCTGTTTTTAGAAGTTGCCACAAAGGCTCTAAGACACGAAGTTTCCCTAAAAAAACTTCAAAATTCTTGGTGAAACTTTGTGACTTTGCGGCTTCGTGGCCAAAATTTAGACTTTTAAAACGGCTTCCCAGGGATTTCACCGCAAAGCGGCGGAACGAGCCGGGAGAAGTTTTGCTTTCCGGGTTTGCGCTATTGCCAACATGCAATCTGGTCGATTACCAGCCCAGGATAATCCCCAGCCCGACCTGCATTACGGTCATGAAGGTCTGCTTGTGATGGGTAAAACCTTCCCCGGAGGAATCGGCAAACAGCTCGCCGGAAGGAATATAGGTGACCAGCAGTCGGGTATGGAAACGAATCCCGAAATACCTGCTTAAATAAGTCCGATACCCGAACACCGGGCCGGCGGAGACGTAGGTTTCGCTGCCGAAGCCTTCGCCCGGATCCATCCGGGTGACGCCGATGGTTCCCCCGATAAAGGGCTGCCGGGAAGTCTGCGACCAGCTATATAACAAACCGGCGTGAAAGTAATCCACCCGCACGTCCACGGTTTTGATGGGCTGGCCGGTGGCGCGGTCGTAGGCATCCAATTGGGTGGGCTGCTGGTCCCACAAAAGCTCCAATTGCATCTTGGGTTTCAGGCGCACGTTTGCCAGTATCCCGTAATTCACTGCGGCGTCTAAGCTCAGGGCCTCTTGCAGAGTTTCTACCCCCTCTTCTTTCAAGGTCTCATCTGCCACGCCGCCGAACATGTATCCTAACCCGCCGGCAACTTCGACGCGCTCCGATTGCGCCCGGGCGGTCGAAAACGCCAGCGGCAGAGCCATGGTTACCCATAAAAATGTCGCTGCCAGTAATATTCGCCTGATCATGTTTATCCTCTCTGATTTTTCTTCTCAATAGTTAAAGGAAATTGGGCTTTTTCATTATTCCACGAAGAAAGCCTCCCGGGAAGATAGCGATCAATAAAAAGCGTAGGATAGCAGCACCCGGCTTCCCTTAATCTCTGTTTTTACGTCCGGGAAGAAATCATACTGGCCGTTGCGGTGATAATAGAAAACCTCCAGGCCCAGCCCGAAATTCTTCCAGATCGGCAGGTTATAGATCCCATCCAGCATCTGAATCTGCTCCGTTCCGGGCGCGCCTTCGATGGTGTGAATCCAGAAATAGTTGTATTCCAACAATAGCGCCCCGAATTTATGGTGCTGCAAAGTGGCGTTGAATTTCCCTTTGACCCCGGTCCCGAAATTATAATTGCGCCCCTGGGAAGAAGCCACGTATTCATTGTTGCTGCCCCCTAACACCAGCGCGCCCAAATGCGGGCCGGTCACCAGTTGGTAATTTTTCCCCAGGGGAAACTGCGACAGCAGCCCCGGGCCGAACGTCACCCCCCCGAAATTCATGAGTTCGGCGTTCACATAATCGTAATACTGGAAGAGCCCGAGCAGGTGAACCTGGTCCTGGTTTTTGCCGGAACGGAAATTTTTCCCCAACAGCACCGCCTGCTCCAGTATGGTGGTGTGCCGCAGGGTGTCTTTTTTGCTGGTCCAATAGCGGAAGGTAAAATAATCGAAGGGGCTGCGGCTGGACTGGTCTTCAAAGGGATCCCCGTAGCGGAGGCTAAACTGAAACCCCGGCGTAAATTCCTGTTTTTCGAGGTTGTCGCCGTTTACCCGGCCGCGACCTCCCACGGCGACGTAACCGATCAAGGGATTGCGCAGGTGGTTGATCGCTGCGCGGCGGCGGAACATATCCCCCTTCACCAGGCGGTTAAAACCCCCAACCGGGTTGACGGCCAGGCCGGCAACTTCTCGCCAGGCTCTGTCCCAGCCGCCGGCGCGGTCGTCCAAAATCTGTTCGGAAAAGCGGTAAAGCCCTTCGCCTAAGGCTATTCCGCCTAAGGTGGTCATGGCCAGGTCGTTGAAGCTGGGGTACTCGCTTTCCATGAACAGCTCCCAGGTGAGGCTGCCGAAGAATGAAAAGGGCGCGGATTCCCAGAAATTCATTCCGTTGGTGCGGGCGGCGTTAAAATAGATCGAGCCGTGAAAGGGGTGGTCGAAAAAGTTGGTCTTGAACTTGTTAGGATCCCACTCAAAACCGTGGCGCAGGTTGACGTCGAAAGATTCCCAGCCGATCTGGGTCCAGTACCCGTCGAGAACGTAATGGCCCCAGGCCCATACCACCACGTTAACGGCAACTACTTCCGCAATGGCAATATCCGCGCGTTTCTGCGGTGCGGGCGGCTCCTGGGTAAGATCGGGTTGAGAATATGCAGCGCCGGCCAGAATGATAACTATCAACATGACGGCGTAAAGATTTTTCATATAGCTCCTTGTAGTTATGGATTAAGCGCCATTTTCTCTCGTGCTCAATTCAATCATAGGGTTTATGCAGATATCACCTCCTGCGCCAACCGTTGCCGAACAGGGTGCGCATTCCATCCGCGCCAAAAATTTATTAATTCTTTTTAATATATCCTATAATCTTTTTTGACGGAGGGGCATGGCCAAAATTCTTCCTCGCCATGCCGGCTCCCCTCTAAAATGCTTGTTGAAATTTGCATTCCTGCCTATATTTGAGGCCTGAGTTTCGAACCGGTATTGCGCCTGGATGAACAGAACCTTCTCACACTTTGCAGTTGGTATCGCTTTCCTTGCCGGTCTTGCAGGCCCTTCTCTTCCGGCGCAGGATAATTATATCGTGACTGCCGTTAAATTTACCGGCAACCGGCGCTTCTCTTCCGGCGAGCTTTCCCGGCAAATCACCACCTATAGCACTAATGGTTTCCAGCGCTCCATCCTGAGGAAAGAAGCGTTCCGTTTTAGCGAAGAAATTTTGCAAAGTGACGTTCAACGCTTGCTGCGATTTTACCAAAGCGAAGGATTCTTGAACGCCGGCCTTGCCGAACCACAGTTAAAAATCGACCAACCGGCTGAAAAGGTCGAAATTACCTTCCCGATTTCCGAAGGGGAGCCGCAGCGGGTCGATAGCGTCGAGATTCGGGTTAGCGCCGATTCCGCAAGCGCCGGTAATCTTCCCCGGGAGACTCTTGAAAAAATACCCGCTGTCCTGACCCTGACGCAAGGCGCGCGTTTCCGCGATGAAAGCCTTCGCGCAGACCAGGCTGCCATTATCGACCTGCTCAACAATTCCGGGTACCCTTATGCGAAAGCCGATTACGAACTGGTTCTGAGGCGGCCTGAAAATGCGGTTCGAATCACCTGGTCGATCCAAAGCGGCCCGCGCTCTGTTTTCGGAAACGTGACCGTAAAAGGAAATAGCTACATTTCCGGCAAATTCATCCACGATCAGCTACGATTTAAGCCCGGCCAGACCTATGACGCCCGGGCGTTGCAAAAATCCCAGGAGCACATCTATTCCCAGGGATTTTTTCAGTTTGTTACCCTTAAAGCGGACCTGGCAGAAACCCGGAGTGATTCCATTCCCATAGAGATCCAGGTAAAAGAAGCGCCCCGTTTTACCACCCGTTTTGGAGTGGGATACGGCGATGAAGAGAAGTTCCGCGGGTTTATCAATCTGCGCTGGCTGGGGTACTGGCTGGGCGCGCGACGCATCACCTTGTTTGCCAAATACTCCGCATTGGAGCCGGTCAATTTGAACCTTTCTACCTATCGGCCCACGATTTTGACCCCCAATACCAGCATGATGTTATCCCTGTTCGTGTTGCGGCAAAATGAGCCGGGCTACGACGTGCAACGGATCGGCGGGAGCATTAACCTGGAACAGCGTTTCAGCAACGATTTTAGCGGTCATATTTCCTATATCCTGGAGAAAGTCAATAACGACACCAGCGATATTTCCCTTACTACCCGCACAATAGAAGACAGCATAGACAACCTATATAATAAATCTTACCCGGTTATCGGGATCGAGTTTAATAACTCCCGGCCGTTCTTCTCCCCCCGCCAGGGTTATTATGTTGCTTTGAACGTTTCGTTGCCGGGATTTGAAATTATCAAAAGCACGTACCAGTTTACCAAAATCTGGATTGACCTCCGGCGTTACGGCAAATTCGGCGTCGGATCGATCCTGGCGATCCGCTTGAAATCAGGGTTTATTTTTCCGCGGAATACCGACGACTTTGTCCCGGTAGAGGAACGGTTCTACAGCGGAGGCAGCAACTCGGTGCGCGGCTGGGGGCGCTCGGAGTTAGGGCCCCTCGGGCAGGACGGTAAACCCTTGGGCGGCAACAGCCTGCTGGAAGGAGGCGCGGAAGTGCGCTTTCCGATCTGGAAAATCTTAGGCGGGGCGGTATTCCTGGATTTCGGAAACGTCTGGGAACGAACCTTTTTTTATCGTTTAGATGAGATACGCTATTCCAACGGGCTGGGATTGCGAATGGAAACCCCGGTCGGCCCGATCCGGCTGGACGTTGCCTGGCCGATCGATACCGAAAAGAGGCCGCTGCAATTTCATATCAGTGTGGGGCAGGCGTTTTGAACATGCGCAAATGGCTTAAATACCTTCTCTGCCTTGCCGGGGGACTGCTGGCGGCGTTCATCCTGTTAGCGGCGTTCACCCGCACCCCGTTTTTCAAAAGCTGGCTGCGGGATATGGCGGTCTCCCGGGCGAACCTTGCCCTGGCGGGGGAAGTGCGCATCGACCGGATCGGCGGCAATCTCCTCAATCATTTGGAAATTTCCGGCGTTCTCCTGACCGCTAAAGAAGATACAGTGCTCTACCTCCCCCGGCTTGCGCTGCGCTTCCGGCCCGCTTCCCTGCTGCGCAAAGAAATTTGGATCGATTCCCTGGCGCTGGATTCTCTCTTCCTCAAATTGCGGCAGTACCCCGATAGTTCCTGGAACGTTGCGAAACTGCTTCCCCCGGATAGCGGCGCTGTTGCGGACACCGCCCAACCGCCCGCGCCGTTCGATTGGAAAATTACCGTAAACGATTTCCGGCTGAAAAATGCCGGCTTGCGCGTTATCCCGCTCGACAGCGCCGCAATTATTCCTTCCCGGGTAGAAAATATCCACGCTGACCTCGAATTCGCTTATAGCGAGGAAGCGCAGAAATTGCACCTTCGGGAATTCCGGTTCCACGCCCGGAATCCCGATTTTCGCCTCGCGGAACTGTCTTTTCGGGCCGGGAGAACCGCGCAGGAAATCACCTTCAAAGACCTGACGCTGCGCACCGGCAGCAACCGCCTGGACGCCTCCGGCCGGGTCGATCCCTCCGGCGAGCGCCTTTCCGGCGTTAACCTGGCGGCCGCCCCGCTGCAATTTTCCGAATTTCAATTCCTGCTCCCGGAAATCCGCCTCGCCGCCGCCCCCAGCCTCTCCCTGGAAGCCGCCTACCGCGACGATTCCCTTCACATCGACCTGGCCCTCCGCGACCGCGAACAGGCGGCGCTGCTAAAGGGTTTTATCGCCGGGCTGGAGGGCGAGCCGCGCTATCGCCTGAACTGCGAGTTCCGCGGGCTCGACCTGGCCGGGTGGGTGAAAGAACCGGCCTTGAATTATGTTCTGAATGGCTCTATCCAATTGAACGGAGAAGGCGTCCGCCCGGAAACCGCGCGGGCGACCGTTCAGGCGGAGCTGCAAAACTGCCGGTTCGAGAGCTGGCCGGTAGCGCAGCTTCGCCTGGCCGCCGAATATTCCGCCGGAAATGCCCGGGGAAAGGCCTCGATTCACAGCGAGGCTGGCAGCGCAGAGATGGACGCCCGGGTCGATGATATCCGCGGGCAACAGCGCTTTCAGATCAATGCCAGCGCCAGCCGCCTGAACCTGGCCAAACTGCTGCACGAGGACAGCCTCGAAACCGATCTGCACCTTGCCCTGGCCGCGGAAGGAGCGGGGTTCGATCCGCAAACCCTGGACGGTTCCCTCCGCTTAGAGGTAGATTCTTCGTACGTGATCGGCCAACCCCTGCACCGGGCTTTTGCATCCCTGCGTATGGATCGGGGAGATTACCATCTCGACACCCTGGAAGCGCGGTTGCCGGCGGCGGCCCTGCACGCTTCCGGATACCTGAACCTCCCCGATTCACTGGTCAACCTGGACTATTACCTGGAGGCAGGAGATCTGTCCGCCCTGCGCCGGTTTATCCCCGCGGATACCCTAAAATTACAGGGATTTCTGCAAGGGCAGGTGCGGGGGCGTCCGGATTCCCTGGCGACTGAGTCAACTTTTCAGTTCCGAGAGGCGGCATATAACGATTTCGGCATCGACTCCCTTTCCGGCGCCCTGAGCGCCCTGCTACAGAAGGAGAACCTGCGCGGGGAACTGTCCCTCCGGGCCGGAAACGCGGGAATGCCGGGGCTGCGAGCCAATAAGATCGATCTTCGCGCGGATTTCGCAAACGACTCGCTGAACATTTTCACGGATATTTTCCAGCACGATAGCTTAGGTGCGCAAATTACCGCCCGGGCGGCGCGGGACAGCTTCCGCACCCGGGTGTACCTACCCCAAATCGACCTGAATTTGAACAACTGGCATTGGAACGGGGGCAATGATTCCACCTGGATTGACATCGATTCGACCGGGATAGAAATTCACCGTTTTCTGCTGGCGCACCGGGAGCAGTACCTTCGGGCAGAAGGGCGGATTAGCTTCGCGGGCGCGGAGGCGTTTGAAGTTGACATTCACGGCCTGGAATACGCCCGTTTTCTGCCCCTGGCGGGGGTGAACTGGCCGCTGGGGGGCCGGCTCAATTTTGGCCTGAACATCACCGGCGACGCCAGCGCGCCGGCCATCAACGGGAGGTTGAGTATTACGAACGGCTCCCTGTTCGATCTACCCTACGAAAAATTCCATGGGGAATTCGCTTACCGGGAAGAGCGCCTTTCCTGGGAATCGGGATTGCTCCTTTCTCCCGGGCGAGAGCTTCTCTTTACCGGACGATTGCCGGCGAGCCTTTCATTTGCCGGGGAAAGCGCGGGCCTGGATTGGAATAAACCCATGTTCATGGAGCTGAAAACCGATCAATTCGACCTCGCCGGCCTGCGCTTTTACAAGGATAACCGCCCGGAGAGCCAGCTCCGCGGGTTCCTGGCCTGCGATTTGGAGCTGGAAAACACCCTCACCGATCCGGCGGCCGGCGGTTTTGTGGAATTCCATGATCTATCGCTGAACCTGCCTCGCTGGGGCATCAACTATCCCGAGGCGCGGCTCAAACTGGAGGTTGGCCCGGAGAAACTTTCCATTTCTGATTTCCAGTTAAAGGGGAAGAGCGGTTCCCTGTCCCTTTCCGGGGGAGTGGAATTCGATAGCAGTATCGTTAAAGGCAATTTGAAGCAGGTGGATATAAAGTTAGCCGCAAAAAATTTCCTGGCCGCCCAAAGCCGGGATTATGAAATTACCCTGAACGGCGATGCGGAATTGAGCGGGGATTTGGATAGGCTTCGCTACCGGGGAGAGATCTCCATTCCCCGGGCGCGCTTTTACCTGCCCGCGTTTATGAAAAATTACGACGCCGCGGCTGTTCCTGAAAAACTGCCTTTGCTGGTGGAGGCCGCCCGGGCAGCCGATTCCACGCTCAACGCGAGCGCCCAGCCGGATTTAACCCAACGGCGCGAACCCAAACCGGACGCCCAGGCCACCCGGCCGGAATACTACCAAAACCTGCGGGGCACCCTGCACCTTTCCATTCCCCGGGATACCTGGCTGGAAACCAAAGAGCTGAAGGTGGAAATTTCCGGCGAGCTGGATATCGTCAAAGAGGGCGAGTATTTCGAGATTTTCGGGCCGGTGCAGACGGTGCGGGGATGGTATGACTTGTTGGGAAAACGCTTTGAAATCCGGGAAGGCGTGGTAACCTTTACCGGGGGAAAGGAGTTCAATCCCGAGGTTGCCGTCCGGGCCCGGCATATTTTCCGGGACGCCGAGCGCGAGAAACGCACCCTGGAACTTCAGATTAGCGATAAAGCTTTCTCTCCCAAGCTGCAATTCACCCTGGATGACCAGCAGATAGAAGAAGCCGATGCGCTTTCTTACCTGTTCTTCGGGCGGGGGGTGAATGAATTATCCTCCGGTCAAAAATCGGAAATGGCGGGGCAGGAAAAATACCTGGACGCCTCGGCCATGGCCGCCGGAATGGCGGTCACTCTCCTGGCCGGCCAGTTGACCCAGGGCCTGGAAAATTCCCTGAAAGTGGATTACCTGGAAATAAAGGGGGAAGATAACTGGCAGTCAGGGCGCTTTGTGGTGGGAAAGTACCTCACGTCGGACGTATTCGTGAGCTATGAAAAGGGTTTCGGGCGGGCCTATTCCGACCAATCCGGCCCGGATTTGGTAACCCTGGAATACAATATCACCAAATTCCTGTATCTCCAACTATCACAAGCGCAAGAGAACAGCGGGTTTGAAGTGATTTTTAAGTTCGAGAAATGAACTGAGCAACTTCAGGCGCTGCTATCTCTAATCCCCCTTGTCAAACAGGCCGTACGGTTCCTATATTATCGGCCTTATCGGGCTCCCGCGCCGGATAACGGGATGATTAACCCCCGGCTGCAACGATTTGCCCGTTTTGGATCATTGAAACCGTAGAGGAACTTTTTGAACGACAATCTGCGCCGCGGTGTCTCAACCTCTTTGTTGGGGCGGCTGATACTGCTGGCCCTGCTGCCCGCTTACTTTGTCCTTGCCGAAAAAACCGACCGGGTAATTTTGGAAAACGGGGACCACATCACCGGGGAAGTCAAGCGCCTGGAATACGGGAAATTGAGCTTCAAAACCGATGATATGGGCACTCTCAGCATCGAGTGGGATAAGATCCAATCCGTAACCGCCCTGGTAAAAAACTTCCGGGTGGAATTGGAAGACGGTTTGCTGTTTTTCGGTACCCTGGATACCGACTCCGCCACCTCCAAACTATTGGTGGCTTACGACACCCTGATCGTACCTTTAAACCGGTTCGAGGTAGTACGGATTTCTCCCATAGAAGACACTTTCTGGGAGCGGGTCGATATTTCCCTGGACCTGGGGTTCAGCTTCACCAAGGCCAGCGGGGTCGCCCAGCTTAGTTTCAACGGAAGTTTTCGCTATCTCACCTATTGGTACTCGCGGGAGCTTAGCGTCAGCTCCGTGCTAACCGACCAAAAAGACCAGGAGCGAACCCAACGCCATACCGTCAACTTCCGCCTCACCCGCTTTTTGGGCCAGCGCTGGATTGCCAGCGCCCTTACGGAAGCACAACAAAATAGCGAATTGGGCTTAGAGCTGCGCCTGTCGCTTGGCGGGGGGGTAGGAAAGAACTTCATCCAAACCAACGACGCCCTCTTCCAGGCAGGCGCGGGGGCGCTGGTAAACCGGGAATGGGCCTCGAATTCCGAATCTGAAACTTACAACCTGGAAAGCCTGGCGGGCCTGCGCCTGGAAAAGTTCCGCTATGACAGCCCGCAATTAAACCTGACCACCACGCTCAATATCTTTCCCAGCCTGTCCGATCTCGGCCGGGTGCGCCTGGAATTCGATACTCAATTGAAGTGGGAGATTTTTAAAGATTTTTTTTGGAGTTTAACCCTCTACGATAGTTATGACAACAAACCGCCCAACCAGGAGGCGGCCCTGAATGACTGGGGCACGACCGTGTCGTTGGGGTGGACGTATTGAAAGTAAAAAGCATGCCCGTTCGGCTGAGCTCACGACGAAGCCTGAGCTTGGTTTACCCTGAGCTTGTCGAAGGGTCGAAGGGTAAAAAGGCAAAAGTGAAAAGTCATTAGTTTTGCGAATTTCCTGCCCACGAAATACGCGAAATGACGCGAAAAGGGGGGGATACTGAGTTTTCTCGAAAACTCATCCGGGAATTTCTCTCACAATTAGTCCAGACCCAATTGTGAGAGAAATTCCAACCAGTAATAAGGCAGTTATCCAAAGCTTTTTGACAAAAACCATTTCGCGTTTTTTGTGTGTTTCGTGGGTAGATCAAAAACGCAAAACTAATGAAAAGTGAAAAGACTTAATTCTGCTGTGCGCCTTTTTCTTGGCCGAGGAGACAAGGGTATGGTTAAAAAGACCGGGCGGTATTTACGGATCGGGATGATGGCGGGCATGGCGCTGCTGGCCTGTACCCCGGTGAAAAACTTTGTCGATCCGCAAGGGCCGTTGTACAGCGGAGAGTTTTCCCAGCCTGCCCCGGCATTGAAAGACCAAATCAAAGTGGTCTCTTTTAATATCAAGCTCGGGCAGAAAATCGAGCAGGCGACGCAGGAATTGCAGGAAAATGAGGGATTACGGGATGCAGACATCATTTTACTTCAGGAAATGAACGCCGAAGCCGTGGAATTCCTGGCCCGCCGCCTGAAGTATAATTTCATTTATTATCCCGCTTCCATTCATACCAAACATGATAAAGATTATGGGAATGCCATTTTCTCCCGCTGGCCGATCAAAGATCCCCAAAAAATCATCCTTCCTCACGAGCATCCTTTCCGGAAATTGAAAAGAATCGCCGCCGTGGCGACCATCTCGGTCGGCCAATATGAAATCCTCACCTATTGCGTGCACACGGAAATGTTCTGGTTGAATAATCCGAAAAGGCTTGAGCAGGCGGAGGCGATTATCGCGAGCGTGCCGCCGGGGGTCAAATACGTCATCGTGGGGGGAGATTTCAATACCGAATTGCCGCGCCTGGTGGAAGAGACCGAGAGCGTGTTCGATAAAGCCGGGTTCACCCGGGTATCCGGCGGAATCGGATTTACCTCCCAGGCCGATCCCTTGGGATTGATCCAGTTCGAGCTTGATCACATCTTTGTTAAAGGCCTGACCCTGGTCGAAAGCGGGAAATTGAAAAATACCCGCGCCAGCGACCATTTGCCCATCTGGGCGGTGGTGAAGTTTACCGGGAGTTGACGATGGGCGAGGGCGGGGCACCGAAACTTCTGCATTACTCGTTACCCGGCTCTGCCGGGTAACGCAACGGTGGAGGCTCTACCTCCGGTTATACTGCGCGAGGCCATATCTTTAGGGAGCCAGAAAAAAATAATGTACCCAACTGAGCGCACAGAGTTATTGAAACAAATTAGCGTTCAGTGGTACAATAAAAAGGGCGAAAGCCCTTAGCTATTTCTCTGCTGCCGAATTTCAAAACGACTCCTCCACCCCGAAATAGACCCCGCTGGTATTGCGGCCAAAGCCGAAATCCGCCCGGAGATTCACCTTTTCCGCCTGGTTGAACAGAAACCGCAATCCGAACCCCCAGGAAAATTTGGCGGATACCATGCGGAAGTCCTGCATCTCGGTTTCCACATCGCCCAGCCCGGCAAAGGCCACAAACCCAAAGCGCCGCCAAAGATGCCGGCGATATTCCGCCTGACCGGCCAGGTAATTTTTATCGCGATAGCGCCCCTGGTAATAGCCGCGCATGATCCGCGGCCCGCCCAGTGCGGAAAGCTCATAAAAAGGCGGATTTCCCCGTACCAGACTGACAAACACTTGTAATGCGAGCACATTTTCTTTCTGGATGGCCTGATAGTAGCGCAGGTCTATTTCAAACCGGTTGAAATTGAAACTGCCCCCGAAAGCCTTCTGATAGAAAATGATTTTTACCTGGTGATACATGCCCCTGCCGGGATAAAAGATGTGATCGCGGTTATCCCAGACCGAGATCAATCCCATCCCGGAACTGATGCCCCCTTCGCTGCCGGTTGTCTGGCCGTCGAGCAAATAGGGATTGTTTTTTTTGTCTTCAATCGTGCTGTTTAAATAATCATAAACCCACCCGGCTTTGGTGCGCCCCAGGAATTTAAGCAGCGGCGGCGCTTGCAGGTTCAATTCAATCCCCCACCCGCTGGAAATGTAATCTTCGTCCTCAATATCCGGCGTAGCGTTGCCGACTCCCCAGAACTTATCCACATAATATCCATAGTCGAGATTGGCGGAAAGGAACAAATTGTTGCGGGCCAGATACACTTGCGGCGCGAGGCTTATTTTATACTGGCTTTTGGTGGAGTAGTAGCCGGAAAGGGTTACTTTGGAGGGGCGCAGCAGCAGGTATTCGGAAGTGTAAAAGGTAATGATCCCGCCCACCCCGAAAGCCAATTCCGTTTCCGGGGTATAGTACACGTACGGATACGCATTGATTCGGGTCTTGCGGGTTTTCAGAATTTCCTGCTTCAGCAGGGCCTGTGATGAATCCGGTTTATCCTGGGCGGATATGGTCAGGATTCCCAATAGCAGGATGAACCAGGAAATTTTTGAGACAGGTTTCATGTAAATCGCCGGGTAATTCAGTCTGTTTATCCTTAAATCTTGTAATATCACGTGACATATGAGAATTTCTGATGCTATGTGGTTTCCTTACCGCTCTTAACCTCACCCATTCCCTGCCTGAATGCGTGGCAGGCAGGCCACCCCAACCCTCCCCTTCCCTCTCCTACAGGAGAGGGAAGGGGAGGGTGGCGCGAAGCGCCGGGAGGGGTTGGGTGAGGTTAAAGGGGCGCTGAAACCGCGCATTCCCCGAAAATTCTCAAAGGTTAGGTGATAGTACACCTTAAATCTGTATAGAAAATCCGAGCAGCATTTTTAACCGTGTAAAACTTATTTCGGAATCTTTCAGCAGTTCGGAAATCCGGTTGGAAGCGTCCGCATCGGGAAAGGTAATGGTGCGTTCCAGGCGGTCGTTGCCAAAGGAATAACTCGCCCCTAAGGTAAATTCCGAACGTCCCAGCGTAAAGGCCGCCCCGGCAGAGAGGTGGTAAATATCCCAGAAAGAAACCGCCAGGTTGGTTTGGGTGCCGGGGACGGCCGCGGATTTATCCGTTACAAAACTGGCATAGCCGGAAAGCTTCTCTTTGAAAAATATTTCCAGACCCACCCCATAATTGACGATGCTCTGAAGTTCGTGATCTACTATATTACTCGCCGTTTCCCCACTGCTCTGGATAGTGAAATCTTCGGTCTCCAGCACCTCGAATTGTTTGACCGCGTCAAACCACTCCATGCTGAAATGAACCCGGTGTTTGCCGATACCCCAGGAAAAACCGCCCCCCACCGACCAGGGAGAACGATACTGCGCGGAAACGTCTTGCTGATAATTGGCGGCGAATACCGGATTGCTCAGGGTGTCGCTCTTCACGCCGGAAACCGCGACGTCCACCAGGGAGGAGCCGCTGCCGGTAATATGCACTCCCGGCGTGGTCACGGTAATGCCAAAGGTAAACGGGTCTAACTTCATCCCGAAACCCGCTTTCCACACCAGGTCGAAACTCTGGTAGTCAAACTTCCGGAGAATGATGGAGGTGGCAACGTCGCCATCCGGATTGATGGACTGGGCAAGCACCTGGTTGCGGGTATTCTGGCTGCGGACAGAAAGGAACTGGCTGACGCCGATAGCCATTTTAGAGCTGAGGGGATAAGACCAGGTTAAACCGCCCCAGTCATCGGATAATTTCTGATCGGAAGTTAACTCCCCGGCTAAGCGTTCCTGACCGTTCAATACCTCCTGCACGGTTCCCTGCTGCCCGTCGATGCCGAAATTCATGCGCTGGCGGGTCAGAATCGAATAGGAAAGTTTATGCTTCTTCAGCCATTTGAAGGTAAACGATCCGGCAAATAGACTGGGCGCCGCCTCTATGTTGGATGATGTCAAATCCAGATTACTTTCGCTCACGTCTTTTAGCGTCAAGGCGTCGTATTGATAGACTTTTCCGCTGAGGAGAATTTCCGGGCTGGAAAACAGGCCCAGCGCCGCCGGGTTATAAAAAGTGGCTGCCATGTCGGAAACGCTGCCGATCACCGCCCCGCCCAGGAGCAGGGAGCGCGTTCCGTACTGGATATTCCAGTAATGGTTGTCCTGGGCATGGCTTTCGATCATAAAAAACAGCATGAAAATAACCAATAATCGCTTCTTCATAATGCCATCCTTTCTCAAGTATGATTATTTTTCGCCGTTCTTTGTTTTCCGCCGGGGTTTGAGAAGTTTTTCCGACTTGTTGGCAGGTGGATTGAGATTCTGCGCCGGCGACTCGTACCATTTCTCCTTGGGAACCCACACCGGGGCAGGGGGATCGGCCTCGTAGTGGGGGGACAATATCTGCACCCCGTATTCGTTGAAGGTATCCTGGATATTGGCGTGCAGCGCCGCCAGGGTCGGGAGCCTTTTCTCCGGCTGCTCCAGGTAGGCGTTGATCTGGTATTCCACGTAAAAATCGGAGAGCGCCACCTGGCCGACAAAGGGCGGGGGCTGCTTGCGCAGGCCGGGGGTTCGGTCCGCGGCCATAATCAGCAGGGCGTGAACCTGCCGCCAGGGCACGGAATAGCCGATGGTCACGGAAGTATAAACGATAACCCCTTCGCTGCCGGCCAGGCGGGAATAATTCTTCACGTCGGTGGAAAGAATAACGGAATTGGGGATGGTAATCTCTTCCCGCTTAATGGTTTTGATTTTGGTGGAGAGGATTCCCTGGGAGAGCACGATACCTTCCACGTCGCCGATGCGCACGTAATCGCCGGTCTTGAGGGCCCGGGAATAGATGAGAATGAGGCCGCTCATGGCCTGGTTGACCACCCCGGAGGAGCCGATGGACAGCATCAACCCGACAAAGACGCTAAGCCCTTTGAATGCGGCGCTGTCGCTGCCGGGCAGGTAGGGATAAGCCAGCACCAGGGCGAACAACCAGATTACAAAAACAACCATTCGCCGGGTGGTCTGGGCAGTTTCGGCGTGAACCCAGGGGAGTGATATTCGCCCTGTCTCTATTCCCGTAAAAAAAGTTTTGATAAAGCGAATCAACAGGCGGGTAATAAAAAAAATCAGGATAACCGCAACCAGGCCGGGTATGGCATCGACAATCGCCAGGGCAAATTCTTGTAGCAGGGACAACATGTAGCTGCGCAGGGAATCTCCCCAGGGGCGGGTGTAGGGGAACCGCCTTAATGAGAAGGTGAGCCAGATGTAAGTCATAAAAAGAGCCGCCACCCAGGCCAGGAGATCCGCCAGCCGCCGTACCAAGGCCAGCTGCCGGTTGGCGTCGATCAACTCCACGCCGCTGACGTTAACTTTGGAAATTCCTCTGCGGGCCAGCTCTTCCAAAAGTTTATAGAAGTAACGATGCCCGCGGCGGATGCCTGCCAAAATCACCAGAAATATGATGGTGGCCAATACTGTAAGCGCGACCGCGGTCAGCATATACTTCAGGCTGCGCTGTTCCAGTTCCGCTTTAAGTGCAAGGGTGAGGTTATCCACCGTCCGTTTGCTCACTTCCTCCAGGGTCTCCCCGGCAAGGGAATCCAGATCTGCAAAGCTGATAACAAAAACACCGTTGCCGCCCATCTGGATCAGCATTCCTTGCGGGATCGGCAGAGCGGCGACGTCATATGTTCCCCCGGCAGCGAGCAATTCGGCAATTCTCTCGCGCATTTTCTGCACCCGCTTCTCCGGGGAGTGCCCCATCATATCGGCGCGGAATACCGCAATCGGACGGTTTTGGATGATGAGGGTGTCGGCTTTGATGGCCGGGGCGGGGCTTAACCCTATTTCCGCCATAACCGAATCTGTAGCTGCAGGCTGCGCGGCAATGAAAAGAGGGGATAGCAGCACTATCAATCCCGTTCCAACTGCAACTTTGAGCAAGCAACACCGGAACGATTGGGGGAACATTATTGTCTCCGCTATTGATTTTTGCTAAATAACAATGAACAGCCCGCCCCCGGCAAATCCCTGGAGGATGGCGGAACCGCCGCTCAGGCTCGCGCTGCACCCGCTGCCGCTGCTGCACCATAAGCCGCCCCCGGCCCACTGGATGGGCAGCAGCAAATTTCCTTGCAGGCGCAGGCCCACTCTTTCCGAGGCATAAATTTTTACTCCCAGGCCCAGGTTAACCGAAAAGAGCCATTCGCTGTCGATACCGGAGTTTTTAGGGTCAAAAAGGGTGGCGCCCAGGGTGAACACGCCAAACGGCATAATGTTTCCCTGCCACACCCCCTTCATCCCGCCGACCTGGAAGTAATTCACGCTCATATCGAACAGGGTGCTTTTTGAGCCGGTTATATCTTCTTTTAGCTCCAACCGGCTATCCTGCCGGTAATATAGCATAACCGCTTGAATTTCGCCAGGTACAGTTATATCCAACTCCACACCCCAGGAGTCGGAGTCCATTATGCTGACATCCCCGGCAGTGGTGTTGAGGCTGCCGCCAAATTGCCAGCCGTACAGACCGGCCAGCTCGACCCCGCGGGTTGCGCTGCTGGCGCGGTCATAGGTGGATAACCCCTGCGCTTTTGCGAGGAGATTTCCCAACAGAAAAAAGAGCACAAAACCTAACATGCTTCCGGAGATCAATGCCTGCCCGCCTCCGGGGTTGCAGGTAATTCCTTTTACGCTGTTTTTCATACTGTATCCTCATTTGCATCGAAGTATACTAAACGCACGTTGAAATTTCCGGTAGTCCCCTTGTTGAATGTTGCTGCGGTCTAGTCTGTTTATTTCAACCGCAGAGAGCGCGGAGAGCGCGGAGTTACGCCGGGGGGAAATGTATTTTT
>JABWBP010000123.1 GCA_013360445.1 Calditrichaceae bacterium
GCCGTCCCGGTGATCGGAGAAGAATCAACCCTATGCCGGTTCCCAATAACAAAACAGAAACAAATAAAAGTCTCATCTAATGCCGCGTAGAGTATATTAACCCAGGAGCAGAGGCAAGAACCAGGAACCGGGAGCCCCAAAAGAAAATTGATTCGTGGCTCTTGGCTCTTGCATCGAAAAAGGAGAAATATTTGAAAACCACTATACTAAAATATATCGTCTGCGCCGCAATGCTGCTGTTCTTCCAGGCCGTGCTGGCGCAGGGCTCCACGGTCATCTTTTCCGCCACCGGCGACGTTCCCTACGGGAGCAACGAGATTCCCATCTTCCAACAGCAAATTGCCGATCATAATCTCTACAGCCCCTCGAAATTTCTGATTCACCTGGGCGACATCAAAGAAGGCACCTCCTCCTGCCCGGAATCCATTTACCAGGATGTTTCCGGGATACTGAAGGAGCTGGCGGCGCCCTGCTATATCGTTCCCGGGGATAACGAATACAACGACTGTTCCGATCCCACCCAGGCCTGGCAGTACTGGACCGCCTATTTCATGCGCTTCGAGGAAAACTTCTGCGGCGCTTTTGCCACCGAACACCAGAGCGTGCGCCAGGAGAATTTTGCCTTCTTGCTCGACGGGGTATTGTTTGTCGGCATCAACCTGGTGGGGGGGCGGGTGCACAGCCAGAATGAATGGAACACCCGCATGCAGCAGGACGCCGATTGGGTGGATTTTCAATTCCAGAATAAAAAATCCCAGGTGCGCGCCGCGGTGGTATTTGCCCAGGCCGGTCCCGACAACAGTAACCGGGATCTCTTCTTCAACCAGTTCCGGGCCTCGGCGGCCACTTTCGCCAAACCGGTTCTGTTCATGCAAGGAGACGGCCATTCCTGGAAAAATGACAAACCCTTCCCGGAGCAAAATATCACCCGGGTGCAGGTTAACAACGGCGGAGAGGAAGACCCGGTGCAGGTAACCGTGAACACCAGCACCACCAATCCCTGGGTGTTCCTGCGCAATCCCTGGTCCAATAATCCCCCTCTCTATAACGTCCCCCCCTGCGTCGAAGCCGGGCCGGATACCACCATCACCCTGCCCGGCGCGGCCAATCTTCATGCCCGGGTCAAGGATGACGGGGTGCCGCTCAATCCCGGTGCGGTAACCCTGGCCTGGAGCAAAACCAGCGGTCCCGGCACGGTGATCTTTGCCAACCCTTCTGCGGCAAAGACCACCGCCAGTTTCTCTGCCCCCGGAACCTACCTCCTGCGCCTGACCGCCAGCGACGGCTCGTTGCAGAATTACGATGAGCTGATCGTCACCGTCAACGGGCAGGGCGCTTACCTGGCCGTCAATGATGCGACCGTAACCGAAGGCAACAGCGGCACGGTCAACGCCGTTTTCACCGTCACCCTCAGCGGTTCCACCGGCCAGACCGTCACCGTGAATTACGCCACCGCCAACGGAACCGCCGCCCAGGGCAGCGATTATACCGCCCAATCCGGGACTCTCACCTTTTCCGGCAGCACCGTTACCCGCGCTATTACCGTCGCGGTGATCGGCGACCTGACCGTGGAGCCGGACGAAACTTTCTTTGTGAACCTCTCCGGCGCAACCAATGCTACTATTGGGGACGGGCAGGGCCTCGGAACCATTCTCAATGACGACGTGCCCCCGCCCCCGGTTATCAGCTCATTCAGCCCTGCCAAAGGGCCGCATGGAACCCAGGTAACCATCACCGGCAGCAATTTCAGCGGCGCCACCCAGGTGGCTTTTAACACCACCTCCGCTCCCGGTTTTATCATCGACTCCGATACCCGGATTCGCGCTAACGTGCCCTCTGGCGCGACCAGCGGGAAAATCCGCGTCACCAACCCGGCCGGCAGTGCCCTTAGCGCCACGGATTTCATTATTACCCACACCTTGGCCGTTACCGTTAGCGGCTCCGGCAGCGTAACCCTGGACCCCCCCGGGGGCGTTTATGACCAGGGAAGCGTGGTCACCCTTACCGCCGTCCCGGCCGCGGGCTGGCAATTCCTGGGCTGGAGCGGGGACTTGAGCGGCTCCGCCAATCCCGCCGGCATTACCATGAACGGAAATAAGAACGTTACCGCCGGCTTCGTTGAACAGGGCGGCGGGGGAAGCGTGGTATATATGGAAACCCGGGGCGGCGGGGCATACGGAACCATCGTGACCACCTCCGCAAGCCTTGCCGCAGTTTCCGGGGACTTATATCTGGCGGCGATCTCCACCCGGCCGCTTATGAACGCTCTTTCGGTTTCCGGGCTGGGGCTCACCTGGACTCGCGTTCAGGCTCAATGCTCCGGGCGAGGCGCCACCGGCGTGGAAGTCTGGATGGCCCTGGGAACGCCCTCTGCCTCCGGCCCGGTCAGCGCCGCTTTTCCGGGCAACGCCAATGCGGTCATCACCGTCTCCCGCTATTCCGGGGTTGCCGCAACCAATCCCATCGGAACGGCGATTTCCGGAAATACCCTTGGGTTGAACGGCGCTTGCTCCGGGGGGGTGGATAACAGCGCTTATTCCTTTGACCTGAATGTCTCTGCCGGCGGCGCCATGGTGTATTGCGCCGCCGCTATGCGCAACAAGACCCATACGCCCGGCAGCGGTTACAGTGAGCGGATCGAAATATTCCAGGGAGCCAGTGGAAATGTGGCCGGGCTTGCCATTGAGGACCGCGGCATTCCCTCCCCGGCGCTGGTTACGGTGAACGGTACCTTCAGCGGGAGCGTCGATTGGGCGGTGGCGGCCCTGGAGATCAAGCCCGGCAATGCCGGTTCCCCTCCCCCGCAATATACCCTCACCCTCAACGCCACCGGTTCGGGAAGCGTCAGCGCCAATCCCCCCGGCGGGGTGTATGACAGCGCCACCGTGGTCACCCTGACCGCTTCGCCTGCCGCCGGTTACCAGTTCTCCGGCTGGAGCGGGGATTTGAGCGGCTCAACCAATCCCGCCGCCATCACCATGAACGCCAATAAGACTGTCACCGCCACCTTTACCGCGCTGCCCCAATACACTTTGACGGTCAATATTGCCGGCTCCGGTACCGTTACCCTCAATCCCCCCGGCGGGGTCTATACTGCCGCTACCGTGGTAACCCTCACCGCTGCGCCCGCGGCCGGCTTCGTATTTAGCGGCTGGAGCGGGGATTTGAGCGGTTCCGCCAATCCCGCCGCCATCACTATGGATGCCAACAAAACCGTGACCGCCACCTTTACCGCGCTGCCGCAATATACTTTGACCGCCAATATCTCGGGCAACGGAACCGTTCAGTTGAATCCCCCCGGCGGGATTTACAACCAGGGTACCGTGGTGAGCCTCACTGCGGTTCCCGGGACCGGTTTCCGCTTTAGCGGCTGGAGCGGGGATCTCAGCGGGACCGCCAATCCCGCATCCCTGACCATGGATGCCAATAAGACCGTCACCGCCACCTTTACGCCCATACCCCAATACACCCTCACCCTCGCTACCGTGGGTTCGGGCGCCATAACCGCCAATCCCCCGGCAACCAACGGGGTCTATGACAGCGCCGCCGTGGTCACCCTCACCGCGGTTCCCGATGCCGGCTGGCGCTTTAGCGGCTGGAGCGGGGATCTCAGCGGAACCGCCAATCCCGCATCCCTGACCATGAATGCCAACAAAACCGTTACCGCCACCTTTGCGCCCATTCCCCGGTACACCCTCACCCTCAGTACCGTGGGCCTCGGCGCCATAACCGCCGATCCCCCCGCCCCCGGCGGGGTCTATGACAGCGCCGCCGTGGTCACCCTGACCGCCAATGCCGATCCCGGCTGGACGTTCAGCGGCTGGAGCGGGGATTTGAGCGGGTCCATCAATCCGGAAATCATCACCATGAACACCAATAAGACCGTCGTCGCCACTTTTACCGAGCGCATGGAGGTGGTGTATGAACAAACTGTTTCCGGGGGGGCGGCGAACGCTGCCCAGGTAACTACCTCTACCGCCATTGCCGGGGTGAGCGGCGACCTCTACCTGGCGGCAATTTCGACCAGGCCGCGCGCCAGCGTTAGCGCGGTCAGCGGGCTGGGATTGAGCTGGACCCGGCTCGCCGCCCAGTGCGCCGGCCGCAATTTAACCGGCGTGGAAATCTGGATGGCGCAAGGAAATCCAGGCGGCAACGGCGCCGTTACTGCCGTTTTATCAAACGCTGCCGCAGTGGTGCTGGCGGTATCGCGTTATTCGGGCGTGGATGCGACTGCGCCGGTCGGTAATCTCATTTCCGGCAACACCGTCGGGTTGAACGGCCCCTGTTCCGGGGGGTCGGATAACAGCGCGTATGCCCTTAACCTGCCCGTTTCCGTAAGCGGGGCTATGGTCTATTCTGCAGTGGCAATTCGCAACCGCACCCATACGCCCGGGGCCGGTTACAGCGAGCGAATAGAAATTTTCGCTAACAATGGGTTCAACAGGGTGGGAATTGCGGTACAGGATCAGAGTATCGCCGGGCCGGGAAATATCCTGGTGAACGGAACTTTCAGCGGCAGCGTGGACTGGGCGGTGATCGGGTTGGAAATCAAACCCCGCAGTGTTTCTACCGCGCGCCTGTGGTCTTTCTCGCCGGGGAATCCCGCAACCCTGGAGCAGCCGCTTTCAACCGCAGGCGGGCCGGCCGCGCTCACCTCCGCCCCCGGCGAAGGGACCCCGCTTTCCGCTTTCTCCTCCCTGCAATTCGAGGTCAAAGATCTCCCGGAAGCGATCCGGCAGGCCAAATTGCGCCTCTACGGCGTGAACCATTCCCCGGAAGAGTTGCGTATTTACCCCCTCCGCGCAGTCGCTGAAGAGCGCCGGGTAAACGCTGCAAACCTCTCCGCTCCCAACGACGCGCCCCTGTCGGGTGGAGTTCACTTGGACGCCCACTGGATTGAATATGATCTGACTGCCCTGATCCGCCAAAGCGGATCCTATGTTTTTGCCTTTTCCGGTGTTGCGCCAGAGCATTTCAATAGTCTCAGCAGCGGCGGGGACCACATTATTGCCCGCCTGATTATCGAAACCGCGGCTGATCCTTCCGCCGCCGCGCCAGCCACAGACTCTTCCCCGGAACTGGCGCAAGGATCGCCGGCCCTTTCCCGGGCGGCCGGAAGCGAAGAAGACCCCCCCGCGGTTCCCGAGGAGCTATTCCTGAACGCCAACTATCCCAATCCTTTCAATTCCGATACCCGGATTGAATACGGCGTCCCCGAAGCCATGCACCTGCGCCTGGTAGTTTACAACCTCCTCGGCCAGCAGGTTCGCAAATTGACGGAGGGGTATCAGCCCGCCGGCGCCCAAACCGCCCTGTGGGACGGAAGGGATGACAACGGCGTTCCCCTGGGCTCCGGCATCTACTTCATCCGGCTCCGCGCCGGCGATCAGCAGATCGTGCGCAAGGCAATATTGCAGAAGTAAAGCTGTAGGCAAAATGGCCCGCTGCCCGCTTTTTTTCAAAGGCCGCTGAAGGGAAATTATACTCGTTAAGGGTTAGTTTTGCACTGTCATGCCCGCGAAAGCGGGCATCCGGAAAGGCTGGAAAATCAATGGATCCCCGCTTTCGCGGGAATGACATAAAGAGTGAAATTCTAACCCTTAATCAGTATATATTTCAAAAACGGGGTGAAGATAGCGCTGGCCCCCCCGAAAGCGGTGTCCAAGCGCAAAACGCCCCGCCTGACCAGTAGTCGGGCAGGCAAAACACTACGAAACGACCAGGGATATTGTGAATATGATCTTAGGCGCGGGTATGACCGGCCTGGCCGCCGGCTGGGCTTCCGGGTTCCCGGTTTTCGAAGCGGAAGAAACTCCCGGCGGAATTTGTTCCTCCTGCTACGTGCGCCCCGGGGAGAGGGCAACTGTGTAAAATCAAATATCGGAAAAGATTCGACGGCAAAAGAGAAGAGGGAATATGCCATTTGCCTGGAAAAAATGTTTATAACAGGAGGTCTGTTCATGGATTCGGTTCATAAAGGAAAATTGTATAAGCTCATCGAAACCATGCCGGAAGACATGATTCCGGTGATCTATAAGATCATTAATCTTTTGAAAATGGAGTTGGCTCCAACGATCAATAAAACTGGCCGCCGGGGTTCATTAGCCGGTATTTGGAAAGGGAGTGAAATTAATGATGCATTATATAATGAAGCCCAAAAGTCACTTTACCCTTATGAAAATTAGCCGGCGGGCGTTCCATGAATTATGTTTCTGATACTCATGCCCTGGTAAGGAAGGGTTTCACTCAATTTCGGAGAAACTTTAAAAAAGTTAGAAGGCTATGATAACTTTGAAATTGCGCCTTTAGATGTGGATATTCTTAAAGTCGCCGGTAGCCTTGAAGTCGATATGGAAATGCACGATAAACTAATCGTCGCTACCACTACCAACGTTTCAAGTTTTGCGCGAGGGCTGCCGAATGTGAGCGACGGGGCGGAGATAGCGCGAGGTGTTCACGTGTTTTAGTGTTCGATTGTTAAAGTGTTCAGGTGTTCAGGTTCCCAACTCCAAAACTACCGGAAAACTAAAACACCAAAACACTATAACACTGTGCTATCACGGGACATTTGAGAATTTTCGGAGAATATGCGGTTTCAGCGCCCCTTTAACCTCACCCAACCCCTCCCGGCCCCGGCTGGCCGGGGCCACCCTCCCCTTCCCTCTCCTACAGGAGAGGGAAGGGGAGGGTGGGGTGGGGATGGGTGAGGTTCAAAGCGGCAGGGAGACCATCTGGCATCAAAAATTCTCAAATGTCACGTGATAGTAAACACTATAACACCCAAACACTAAAAAAAACGAGGAGAGCAAGGATATGATTTTAGGCGCGGGTATGACCGGCCTGGCCGCCGGCCGGGCTTCCGGGTTTCCGGTTTATGAAGCGGAAGAAACTCCCGGGGGGATTTGTTCCTCCTACTACGTGCGCCCCGGGGAGCGCGAAAGACGCCATCAGCAGCCGGAAGACGGGGAAGCCTACCGCTTCGAGATCGGGGGAGGGCACTGGATTTTCGGGGGAGACTCCATCGTGTTAGAATTCATCAAATCCCTCACTCCCCTGAAGTTCTACCAGCGCAAATCCTCGGTATTCTTCCCGGAAGAAAATAGGTACGTCCCCTATCCCATCCAGAACCACCTCGCCTACCTGGATAAAACCTTAGCGGCGCGGGCGCTGGAAGAGATGGTCAACGCCCCGCGCAGCAAACCGGAAACCATGTCTCAGTGGCTGGCGCAGAGTTTTGGCCCCTCCTTGGCGGAAAAATTCTTCAACCCCTTTCACGAGCTTTACACCGCCGGCCTCTATACCCGCATCGCCCCGCAGGATTCCTACAAAACCCCCGTGGATCTCGACCTGGTCATCAAAGGGGCCTTCGATAAAACCCCCGCGGTGGGCTATAACGCCGCCTTTGTGTACCCGGAAGCGGGATTGAACACCCTGGCCCTCAAAATGGCCGAAAAGTGCCGGGTGCACTATGGAAAGCGGGCCCTAAAGATCGATGCCGCCTCCCGGGAGGTCTTGTTTGCCGACGGAAGCGCGGTGAAATACCAGACCCTCATCTCCACCCTGCCCCTCAACCTGATGCTGAAGCTAACCGGCATTTCCCCGGACGCGAAAGCGGATCCCCATACCTCGGTGCTGGTGCTGAACATCGGCGCGGCGAAGGGAAAGCGCTGCCCGGATGATCAATGGCTCTACATTCCCCGCAGCAAGTCCGGCTTCCACCGGGTAGGCTTTTATGATAACGTGGACGTGAGCTTTCTGCCCCGCTCCGCCCGGGCGGAACACAACCGCGTGAGCATCTACGTGGAACGCGCCTATAAAGGCGGGGAAAAACCTTCCGGTAATGAGACCGCCGCCTACGCCGCCGCGGTTGCCCGGGAATTGCAGGAGTGGGGCTTCATCGAAGAAGTGGAAGTGAACGATCCCACCTGGATCGACGCCGCCTACACCTGGTGCTGGCCGGGCAGCCGCTGGCAGGGCGCCGCCATCAAGGCCCTGGAGGAGCGCGGCATTTACCAGGCCGGGCGTTACGGCCGCTGGGTGTTCCAGGGAATCGCCGCCTCCATCAAAGAAGGGTTTGTGATCGGCGCGGCGCTGGCAATGTGAGGATCATGCGAGAATCATAACCGTATATAAACCAGATAAAGAAAAATGGATTAATTACTGATGTTACGCAGACACCAAAAATCAACCACAGAGCCACAGAGGGCACAGAGAAAATCAAGTATTTATTGAATCTGAGACTGCGTTGGGAAGCAAAAATTGCATGGTGAGTTTATCGAACCATGTGGTAAAATGCGTAACATCAGTTAATTATAGAAAAAGAAAGGGTAAACAATGAAACCGGAAAGATGCAGCTTCTGCAAAGGGACATTATATGAAGGAAAAACGGATTTTGTGGTTAAAGTAAAAAAAGAGGTAGTTTCCATTACCAATGTGCCGGCTTATATTTGTAACCATTGCGGAGAGGCTTTTTATAAACCTGAGGTTTCGAGAAAAATTGACCAAATTATGAAAGATTTTTATAAAGGCAAGTTTTTGGCGCATCCGATTGCTGCCGGTGAAATTAAATTTGAAATGGCAACTGTGTAAAATCAAATATCGGAAAAGATTCGACGGCAAAAGAGAATAGACCTTATTACTTTTTATGTTATTGATAACTCCCGGTTCGCTCATTTTTTTTCGAGTTTTGAAATTGTATGCTTATTGCGCCCTTTCAGGGCTTAAATCGAGGTCTCTTACCTTCTCCCGGCGCTT
>JABWBP010000036.1 GCA_013360445.1 Calditrichaceae bacterium
TGAGCATTTAGAACCGTTATTCCGTTATATGAAACATTTTTTTCTGCAAAATGGGTTTGTTTAGCAAACTTTTCCATATCTCTGCGCTCTCTGTGGCCTCTGTGGTAAAATGCCTGAATAGTTACGAATTTTTATTGAAACTTCGTGTCTTAGAGCCTTTGTGGCAACTTTTAAAACAGCTTCATAGCATTGTCTTATCACGTGGTCTTTAACAATTGCCGGGAGGAATGGGAAGGAATTGTCAAAGACTACGTGATAGTACAAATCGTAGCACCAAATAGCATTATCGGGGCGATTGCCCGGGCATTATCCGATTGCTTTGCAATCTCTGGCGGGACTCATTATATTCTGCCCTCGAAATCGGCAATGTGAAACCGGGCCGGCGGGAAATCCGCCCGGCGCCATACCTTCTGCCACGGAACCGGCTAAACTTTTGGCGCATTTAACCGATCTAAAATCAGGGGGATCGTACGAGTAACAGAAATGATGAAAAAACCGACTCACTTTCAGTACAAAACCATCCAGCGGATAAAATCCCAGGAATTTGAACGTTTTTTTGCCCAGAGCGGGCAAGCCTATGCGCCTTACCTGAACCATTTGGGAGAAATCCGCTGGATGATTCCCGAAGAAGCGGCGGAACAACATGAGTTCTTTCACTTCCAGGAAACAGCTCTTCAACAGTTGAGGAAGAAGCTGCAATCCCGCCGCTATCCGGAGTGGAAAAATCTTTCGCCTTCCGAAAGAGAATTGCGGCTGCAATTCCGCGCTTACCTGGAAAAAACCTACTTAGGGGAGATTCGCCCGGAAACCGCCCGCATGATCCCGGCCCGCTGGATGAAGGAATTGAGCCGGGAGGAGATCGAAGCGATCCCGGTCACCCTGGAAATCTACCAGTCGATGGGGTGGAATAAACCCCTTTTGCTGGGAGCTTTCGCGGGAATTATTCTCACGGCGGCGCTGCTCTACTATCTTTTCTCCGGCAGGGAGGTGCAAACCGGGAGCATCATCATCGAATCCAACCTCCCCGGCGCCAGCGTTTTTTTGAATAATGACAAAAAGGGGTACGCCGACTTTATGCGCATCATTCCCGGGGTGCCGGCGGGGGCCCACCGCGTCTCCCTCAAAAAGAGCGGCTATATCGCCAAACCGGAATTTTATGACCTGGAAATTGCCGCGGATTCTGCGGTCACGGTTTATTTCCGGTTCGAGCCGCTAAGCGTGCTCAACCAGGGGTATTTGAAAATCACCGCGGATTATGGCGATTCCCGAATCTACATCAATGATGAACCCTATGGCGCGCTCTCCGAAAAACCGCTGCTTCCCCTGGCGCAAGGCGACTATAACGTGACGGTAGATAAGGCCGGCTTCGAGGCCATTCCGCCGCAGAAATATGTCTCCATCTCCCCCGGCGATACCGCGGTCATCGCTTTCCAGCAAGTCCCGCTCTCCTCCCGGAGAACCTTCCGGGCGGAAACCCGCCCCGGCGCGCAAACCGGGGCGCTGGAAATTACCGCCAACACCAGCGGGGGACGCATCTTCCTCAACGACCAGGATACCGGCAAGGAAACCGACTACGTGTTTAGCGAAATTCCCCTGGGGCGCTACGCCATCAAGGTGCAGCGGGAAGGGTATCAAACCATTCCCCCGGAACACGTTTTAACCCTGACTTCCAGCCAACCCCGGGCGGAAATCGCCTTCGAGCTGGTCAAACGTTTCGAGAAGGTATCCATTCGCACCAATCCCGCCAAAGGCGATATCCTGATCGACGGGAAGCTGCGCGGCAACGGTTCATTCGAGGGGATGCTGGAGACCGGGGAGCACGAGCTGACCTTCGGGAACGTTCCCGGCTACAAAACTCCCCAGAAAAGAACCATCGCGGTGCAGCCGAACCTCCCCCTGAATCTCCAGGTGGATTATTTCCCCCAGGTGCGGATGGTCGCGGAAATCAGCGATGACGGCAACATGCGCAGCGACAAATGCGAGGTCAAGACCGGCTACACCCTTAGCAACCGCGGGTTTACCTCCAGCGAAGAGGCCGGACCGGAGATCGTGTACCTGGAAGCGTTGAAAAGTTATTACTGGAAATTTGGCTTTGCCTTCCCCTTCCGCAACCCCAAGGGAAACGACGCCCTCAAAGTATCCTTCAACCTGCCCCGGGAATCCGCTTATGGCCAAAAATTCACTCTCAAATTCTACGCCGCGGCTTCCCGCGACCGCTACCCGCTCTCCCTCAGCAGCAAAGTGGACATCAAGGTGAAATTGAACGGGACTATCCTCAGCTATTACTTCAAACCAAAGTTTTTCGATGAAGTGAACGGCATGGAAGAGGTAGAATGGGACATCAGCAGCTACGTGAAGCCCGGCCCCAACTCCCTGGAAATCACCGTCACCGACGATAACAACACCTTCATCCTGGTCAAGCGAGTGGTGATCGCCAATTAGTTGATTGCGTAATGCGTAATTCGTGATGCATAACAAAACGGAATACCCTTCGGCAAGCTCAGGGTAAACTCTTTTACGCATCACGTTTTACGTTTCACGCCCCGCTTCACTTCCCTATTTCCTTTTCCCCGATCCGGTATTAAATTGCGCCGTTATGGATTTGTTTTCGCAACAGCCATCGAAAGGGGAAACCCCTGCCGGCGCGATTCCTTTAGCGGAGCGCTGCCGCCCCAAAACCCTGGCGGAGTTCATCGGCCATGAAGAGATCGTCGGCCCGGGAACCGCTTTGTACGAGTCTATCAAGCGCAACCGTTTGAAATCGCTGATCCTGTGGGGGCCGCCGGGAGTGGGTAAAACCACCTTAGCAAGGGTGATTTCCGCGGAGGTGCAGGCGGAATTCGTATCCCTCAGCGCGGTCACCTCCGGGGTGGCGGAGGTGCGCAAAACCATCGAAAAAGCGGAATACAACCGCAAATACCTGCACAAATCCACCATTCTGTTCATCGACGAAATCCACCGCTTCAATAAAGCGCAGCAGGACGCCCTGCTGCACGCCGCGGAAGACGGCACTATCATCCTCATCGGCGCCACCACGGAGAATCCTTCCTTTGAAGTGATCTCCCCGCTGCTGTCGCGCTGCCAGGTGTATAAAATGCAGCCGTTAGGCAACCCGGAGATTCAGCGCATCGTAGAGCAGGCGCTTAAAAACGACCCCTGGCTGATTGAGAAGCAGGTCAAAATCGAGGATTGGGAGGCGCTTTACATTCTGGCAGACGGCGACGCCCGCCGGGCTTTGAATGCCGTGGAAAAGGCGGTGGATTTGCTGGCCGACGCCCCGCCGCCCTTAAAATTGAGCAAAGCGGTTTTTGAGAAAGCGGCCCTGCAAAAGGTGCTCTATTATGACCGCGCCGGGGATTACCACTACGATTTGATCTCCGCCTTCATCAAAAGCCTGCGGGGCAGCGACCCGGACGCCGCGATTTACTGGATGGCGCGGATGTTGGAAGCGGGCGAGGACCCCAAATTCATCGCCCGGCGGATGCTGATATTGGCCGCGGAGGACATCGGCAACGCCGATCCGCAGGCGCTGACCGTGGCAACCAGCACGTTTAGCGCGGTCTCCTACGTGGGCATGCCGGAGTGCCAGATCATTTTAAGCCAGGCGGCGGCCTACTTAGCCGCGGCTCCCAAGAGCAACGCCGCCTACCAGGCTATTATGGAGGCGCTGGAAGACGTTAAAAGCGGGCCGGACGTGCAGGTGCCCTTACACCTGCGCAACGCCCCCACGGGGCTGATGAAACGGCTGAATTATGGGAAGGATTACCAATACGCCCACGATTACGAAGGCCATTTCGTGCGGGAAAATTATTTGCCGGAATCCCTGAAAGGGCGTATTTATTACCGCCCCACGGAGATCGGGGAAGAAAAACACCTCCGGGAACGGCTGCAAAAGCTGTGGGCGGAATTCAAACAGTATGAAACCGGGAAAACGAAAAAATCAAAAGAGCAAAAATGAATAGCCTGCGAGAACGCTTTACCGAATACCTGATGCGCGTGAAAGCCAAAAACGTGGCCCGCCGCCTCACCCATGCCATAAATTTCCCCATTCAGGCCGCTTCCATCACCAAAGTGCTGGTGATATTGCCGCGCAACCTGGAATTGTTAGACCGCGCCTCCAACTTCGTGCAATCGCTGCGGAAAACCTACCCGGACTGGCGGGTGGAGCTGTTCGACGTGGACAAGCTGAGCAAATCGGACCTGAACAGCATGAATTTGCCTCGCCCGGAGATTCTCAACAAGCTGCGCCGCGCGGAATACCACTTCGTGGTGGATTTGAACGACGATTCCGACGACCTCTCCGGGTACATTTCCTTGATGACCGAAGCGCCCTACCGCCTGCAATTAGGGGCGGGCAGCTCGGTGTACTCCAACATCGTGTACCAGCCCCAGGAAGATGTGAACAAAATCTATTACGACTCCCTGTTGGGGTATTTGCGGAAGCTGTTTGTGCGAAATTGAAATAACTTCTTAAATAACCTCCCGCATCCCGGCCATGAGGCTGTTGCAGAATCGTCTTTTAACCACGAATTCCACGAATTATACTTTACACGGCCATAAATGAGACAGGTATTCCTCACTAAAGTGAGGTAATCTTTGATTGCCACGCTTTAGCGTGTGGAAAATAAACGTGTGCAATCATAGTGTACACCCTCTAGTATATATTCGCGTAGTTCACGGTTAATTTTTGAATCTGCAACAGCCTCCCATCCGGGATCCGGGAGGTTGGATACGGTTACGCCGACTTGCCGACCCGCCTTTAAGCTATACCGCACTTCCCGAAAATTTCCCTCCCAATAAAAAAGCATTTGAATCTCACCCCAAAATTCCGCACATTATTCCGCAAACAGAATCCGTCTAACCCTAAAGTAAGGAGGAACGACATGCGTTCTACTTTCCGTTACTTTAAGACTCTCCTGGTCTTTTGGGGGATCATATTTATCACGCTGGTTCCCGCCCAGCAAATCATCAAAACCATTCCCGCGCCCGATTATCCCTATGCTGTGGCGTATGACGGCGCAAATCTGTGGGTGGGCACTTCTTCCACCAATTCCAACCAGATCTGGAAAATTAATCCCGCCGACGGCGCGGTTTTAGACAGCATTACCGTTCCGTTTGTTCCTCCCAGCGGTTCTTACTTCGTCAAAGCGCTGGCCTGGGACGGCCAATACCTCTGGGTGTTCATGGATCTGCCTACCGCCAACCACCCGGACAAGTTCTACAAGGTGGATCCCGCTACCGGCGCGGTGCTGAAAACCATCAACAGCCCGGAAAACAATTACGTCGGGGGAATGGATTACTTCGACGACCACATCTGGTACTCCCAGTATTTCGCCAGCCAGGTAGCCGGGCAGGATAAGATCATCAAGATGGATACCACCGGCGTTACCGTGGATACCCTCGACACCCAGGGCGAGCAGCCCATGGGAGTGGCCTACGACGGCAACTTCGTCTGGTGCGCGGAAGACACCGGCTTCGGGACCACCCGCCAGGAAGTTTACGCCTATGACCCCGCCACCGGGGCCTACACCGGCACCTTCGTGCGCAACCCTACCGCCTCTCCCCGCGACATGACCTTCGACGGCACCTATTTCTGGCTGGTGCACTACAACACCACCAACAGCCTCCTTTACCAGTTTGGCGTCGAGGGCGGCACCCCGGACATCCAGGTTCCGGTTACCAGCCTGAATTTCGGCCTGACTGAAATCGGGCAGACCAACACCCTGCAACTAAACATTTTGAACGTCGGTACTGCCGCGCTCTCGATTAATAACCTGCAATTTACCAATCCGCTGTTTTCCAGCACGGTGACCTCGTTCCCGGTAAGCATTCCGCCCGGAGGCTCTACCACCATCGGGGTCACCTTTACGCCGCAGAATTACGGCATCTTCACCGGCAATATGAACATCCTCAGCAATGATCCGATTACCCCCTCGGTGGCGGTCTCCCTCACCGGCAAAGGCATGTACGGAGACCCCTTCATCTCCTTTAACGGAACCAACCACAACTTCGGCAGCGTGTGGATTCCCGAAGAAGGATTGGCCAGCTGGCAGCTATTGATCGGCAACCGCGGCTTGCAGAACCTGCAAATCAGCGCTTTCACGTTCAGCGACCCGGCATTTTACGCCGGCGCAACCCCGCCCATCACCATCGCCCCGGACGATACCGCGGAAGTGACCCTCTGGTTCGCGCCCCAACAGGCGGTTACTTACACCGGAACCCTGCAAATCGCCAACAACGATCCCCTGCAGCCCACTGCGGTAATCAATTTGCAGGGAACCGGGCTGGGCGGCCCCTTTGATTTGGGCTACGCGTTCTGGAACTACCAGATTCCCCCCAATCCCAGCACCACCAACAACGAATATCGGGTGCTGGCCCTGAAATCCATCAACGACATTACCGGAGACGGGGTGCCGGACGTGATCACCGCTTCCCGGAATTACTGGACCATCGCCCTGAACGGGGCCAGCGCCGGGCTGGCCAGCGAGGTCTGGCGCTTCTCTTCCTACATCGCCAACTATAGCGCCGGGGGCATCGGCAATACCAACGATCTTCCGCCGCAGCAAAAAGCCCTCACCATCGCCAACGATCTGAACAACGACGGCTTCCAGGACGTGGTGATCGGTACCGGGGGCGGGAACGAGCACGTGTACGCCCTCAGCGGCCTGACCGGGGACATCATCTGGAGCTTCGGCACCGACCACCCGGACAGCTTCGGATTAGGCGATATGACCTCGGTCTATGTCAATGAAGATTACAACAACGACGGCGTGAACGACGTGGTGGCCACCGGCAGCGGCACCAATGACGGCGCCGGCGGGCGGCGCACGGTTTACTGCTTCAACGGAACCAACGGGCAAATTCTCTGGCAGTATTTCGTCGGTTCGATGCTGCGCATGGTCGAATCCATCGGCGACGTCAACGGCAACGGCAGCACCGACGTGGTGGTGGGAACCGGCAACGGGATCGCCAATACCTACTCCATCGTGGGCATCGATCCGGAAGGCCCCACCGGTCCCACCCCGATCTGGACTTACCCGATCGGCAGCGGCGCCGGGGGCGGCAAGGAAGTGCTGCGCTACGACGTTCCCGGACAGACTTCGGACGTGATCGTCGGCTCCTATTTCGGCAAAGTGTACCGTCTCGATGGGGAAACCGGCCTCCAGGTGTGGCCCTTTGACTTAGGCAGCTCCGGCATCAACATGCTTTCCCTCATCGAAGACGTGGACGGCGACGGGCTGGATGATATTTTGGTGTGCAGCTTCAACAGCACCTTTTACTGCATCAGCGGCGCTACCGGGATTCCCATCTGGTTCAAAACCGTGGGCAACTTCAGTTGGAGCGCGCAGGCCATCGAGGATATCAACGGCGACGGGCAGCAAGACGTGATCATGGCCTGCCGCAACGATATTCTCTACATTCTCGACGGCTCCACCGGCGCCAGCATTCTGGATTACCCCATGAACAGCGGGGTATTGCAGGGCGCCACCCTGGCGAACGTGCTGCCGGACATCGACAACAACGGCTTCGATGAAATTTTAGGCGCGGCGGATAACGGCAAGGTTCTCGCCCTTTCCCCGGGCAGCGCCTGCGTCAACGGCTTCCTGGGCGACGTGACCGGAGACGACGCAGTAAACTCCACCGACGGGCTGGTGATGCTCTCCTACGACGTCGGCATCAGCATTCCCCAGAGCTACCTGGACCGCATCAACATCGGTTTTGGGGACGTGAATGAAGACGATTTGACCAACTCCACGGACGCGCTGGTGCTGCTTAGTTGGGAAGCAGGGCTCCCGGTTCCTTACCCGGTGGGCCAGCCGGTATGCCTGCCCGATGGAATGGCGGCTTCCCCGGCGCGTTCGGGCGGCCAGCTCGCTAAATACAGCGGAGAAATCCTCGCTTCCGCCGGCGCGGAAAACCTGTTCCTGAGCAAGGGCCAGGAGGTGGATATTCCGGTGGCCATTGACATGGCCAACCTGGCCTCCGGCGCCGTCAAATTGGGCAGCTTTACCGCGAAGTTAGAATGGAATCCCGCGGAGTTAGAATTCTTGGGCTACAGCGGCGGCAGCGCCGGTTTCGAGCAGCCGGTGGTGAACGATACCCGCGCCGGGAGCGGGGAGCTGCGCTTTGCCAACGCCAATCCCCGCGGCGGGGAAGGCTTGGTGAACGTTCTCAACCTGCGCTATCGAGCGCTGCGCGACGCCCGGGCGGATTTCTCTTTGAATTTCAGCGCCCTGGCCGCGGCGGAAACGTTCATCGATCTGCTGCCCTACCTGAAGGGTTCCGGCGAGAATCCCCCGCAAACTGCGGAGAACCTGCCGCAAACCTTCGCGATCGAGAACTATCCCAACCCCTTCAACCCTGCCACCACCATCCGCTACCAGTTGCCGGAGGCGGTGAATGTCAAATTAGTGGTGTATAACGTGCTCGGCCAGCAGGTGCGGGTGTTGGTGAACGAGCGCCGGGAAGCGGGCTACCACCAGATCGCCTGGGACGGGCGCAACCAGGCCGGGGCGCAGGTGGGCAGCGGAATCTACATCTACCGCTTCCAGGCCGACAATTTCACGAAGGTGAATAAGATGATGTTGCTGCGGTAGGAAGGTCTAATTTTTCGATGCGCTCCGTCCCGTTGGCCGGGGTGGAGCGCATCATCAAGCAGAATCGGTTTATCAGCCATGAAAACCCACGAAGAAATCCTCTCTCGTCTCAACGCCCTGTTTGCGGAGCATTTTTCCCCGGAAGTGCTGGCGGTGATCCTGTTCGGCTCCGCGGCGCAGCAAAGACTCCATGCGGAGAGCGATATTGACGTCGCGGTGCTGTTCCGCTTCGAGATTCCCCGGGAACAACGCAAAGAGCTTCTTTATGCAATCTATGAGCAGGTCCCCTATTACTTCATCGAGCCGGTGGACCTGGTCAATTTGAATGACGCAGATTTGATCTTATGCCATCAAGCGCTCACCCGGGGAAAAATAATCCTCTGCCGGGATGAAACCGCCTTCAAGATGTTTCGGGACGCGCGGATGCTTCAATACCTGGATTTTACCCGGTTCCTGGAACCCTTCTATCCGAAAATTTCCAAAAAACTATTGGGAAAAGGATGATTGATAAGAACATTATCTATCGCAAAGCGGAAGCGGCGCGCAAAAGCCTGGAGCGCCTGCGCTCGAAATCCGGCTTAACGCAGGAACAGTTTCTAAGCGATGAAAGCGCCCAGGACACCGTGCTCCACCACTTGCAAATCGCTATCCAGGCATGTATTGATATCGGGCAGCATCTCATTTCCGATGAAGGATGGGGTATGCCCGGTACGCTCTCTGAAATTGCCTACATTTTAGAAGATCACGGGGTCATTTCTGCGGAACAAACCACGTCTATCGTGGGAATGTTCGGATTTCGAAACATCCTGGTTCACGATTATATTGAGGTTGATCTGAAAAAAGTATATCAGATTTGGAATTCCAAATTGAACGACATCGAAACCTATTTGCAGGCGGTTTTCACTTGTTTTGGCATTTGAAAATAATTTTCACCCGCCAGGGAGCGCCATCATGGACATTCGAACGAAACGGGTTTACGCGCCGTTCGATCCGCGGGACGGCCTGCGCGTGCTGGTGGACCGGGTATGGCCGCGGGGGATGGCGAAAGAGCAGGTTCGGGCGGACGTATGGTTAAAAGATTTGGCGCCCGGAACGGCCTTGCGAAAGTGGTTTGGCCACGACCGCTCCCGCTGGGAGGAATTCAAAATCCGCTATTTTGCGGAACTGGATGCCCGTTCCGAGGCTGTAACGTCGCTCCTGAACGAAGCGGCGAAAGGGCCGGTGACTCTCCTGTTCTCCGCCCGCGACGCCGAGTGCAACCAGGCGGTTGCGCTGAAAGAGTATCTGCTGCGCTACGGGGAGAGATGGGCGCAGCACAAATTGCACAAATTATAAATTGAATAGCCCCGCGCTTCAGCGCGGGGAAGAGAGAAACCAAACAAAACAGATTGGGGCTTCAGCCCCAAGTGTTACCAAAACGTGGGGCTAAAGCCCCAGAAGGAGTCATAGGAATTTTGGGTTCCCCCGTGCTGAAGCGCGGGGCTAGTCATCCTGAAATTCGGTTTTTTGTGCAATTTGTGCTGCACTCCGGGGAGAGATCCCGCTAACAAAGTGTTTTATGATGAATAGAGGAATTTATATGCGTCACTTAACCATCTTACTTCTCTTTTCCACCCTTATTCTTGCCCGGGAAACCCGCTTTTTCCGGGTGGCGGCGGAGAGCGACCGCCAAATCCTGCTCCTGGCTGCGCAGGGATTCGAGCTCGCCGACGCCCGGATTTACTCCGCTTCCGTCGGCAGGCCGGCGGTGCGCTGGATGCCGGAGAACCGCTGCGTTACCGTGCTGGCGGACGATCCCGCCGCGGGGGACAGGCTGCGATTGCTGGGGTTTCGAATCCTCGAACAGGGCGCTCGCCGGCCCTCTTTTACGCCGCAGCCGCCCACGGAAGACCTCCCCATGCAATTCGGCTGGCCCCGCCTGATGAACGGCTGGCCCACCATTTACGGCCAGCCGGTCACGATTGAGGACCTCAACGAAAACGGCGCGCCGGAGATTTTCCTCAGCAACAGCGAAGGCTGGCTATACGGCTGGCGGCCCAACGGCGTTTTTGTGTTGGGGTTTCCCAAATCGCCCTACCTGCGCGGGGTTTATGATCCCCAAACCGGCGATACGGTGTACGTCAGTTGGGTGAGCACCGGCTCCCGGGAAGGGGGCGCGACAGGGGACGTAAACGGCGACGGGGCGAAGGAGTTGGTATTCGCCAAGGATATCGGGTATTTGTTTGCGTACCAGTATAACAGCATCCTGTTAGGCGGGTTTCCTTACGACCTGGGCCTGGCGCACTTCTCCAGCCAGCCGGTTCTATTCGATTTCGATAACGACGGGAAGGATGAGATTCTCTTAGCCGAGTTCCTGTGGGACTCCATCCTGCCTTACGGCCCGGCCACGATCCATATTTTCAACGAGGATCACAGCGAGCTGCCCGGCTGGCCGCAGCAAATCCCGGTATTTTCCGAATCCTCCCCCGCGGTGGGGGATATCGACGGCGATAACGAAGTGGAAATCGTGCTCGGCAGCGGGAGAGATCCCAATACCGGCGAGCCGGGGCGGATTTACGCGTTCAACCTCGACGGGAGCATCTGCGCCGGATTTCCCATCGAGGTGGGCAATGCGGTCAACTGCACTCCCACGATTTACGACATCGACCTGAACGGCGTCGCCGACGTCCTGATCCGGATCATGCCCCTGAGTAGCGGAATCAACGGAATTTACGCGTTCGACGGCTTCGGCGCGATTCTCCCCGGGTTTCCCGCGGCGCTCTCCTCCGGCTCCCCCAACGGCGCGCCGGCGGCGGCGGACGTAAACGGCGACGGATTCCCGGAAATCGCCTACGGCAGCGTGCAGGCGGTTGACTCCGCAAAAGTATGGCTGTTCCGCCACACCGGGGAATTGATGCCCGGCTTCCCGCAGCCGGTGTACGCCACCTGGGTGGAGGAATCGGTGAGTTTGGAGGACGTTTCCGGCGACGGGCTGGCGGATATCGTCTGCGGCACCAACGGGGTCAGCAACGATCCCGCGCGATTGTGGGCCTTCGATTACCAGGGGCAGGTGGTCGCCGGCTTCCCCATTACCATCAACGAGACCTTCAGCACCTTAGAAACCACCCCCACCATCGTGGATATTGACGGGGACGGGGATACCGAGATATTCACCGCCTCGCACGAGGGCACGGTGTACGCTTTCGATTCGCCGGGACAGCCGGCAACTTCCGCCTGGCCGACTTACAAATACAATCCCGCCCGGTTAGGCGGCATTCCCGGGGGCGGCCCCACCGCCACCGGGGGGCAAACCGGGGTTCTGCCGGGGAGCATCGAGCTGCACCCGAACTATCCCAATCCTTTCAATCCCCAAACCCGGATTTCTTTCACCCTGGGCCGGCGGCAGGCGGTTACGCTGGCGGTGTTCGACGTTCTGGGACGCCCGGTGCGCGAGCTGATTCGCAATGAGATCTATGAGCCGGGCGCGCATTCGCTGGATTTCCGGGCCGGAAATCTGGCTTCGGGAATTTATTATTACCGGTTGGAGGCGGGAGGGCGGAAATTAGCGCGGAAGATGTTGCTGGTGCGGTGAAAATGCCGTCAAATGCGGACTTGGCGACTTTGCGAGAGATAAAACTCTCGTTTCGCGTAAATTGCCGAGCACTATTTTTTATTGTTCTTGACAGGATGCACAGGGTTGATCGGATTACGGTTATCAAAACCGGATGCACACCCCCGCCCGGTTGGCGGCGAAGTAGGGATCGAGGAGAATTTTCCCGCTTTTTTCCCGGGTATGGTTCACTAACATGCTGCCCACCCAGTAACCGATTACCCCGCCGACGAATACGTCCGAAGGCCAGTGGTTGCGGCTGTCGATGCGCTGCAAGGCCACGGAAGCCGCCAGGGTGTACGCGGGAATTTTGATCCACCACTGGGGGTACTGCTTGGCGATGACGGTCATCATGGCAAATGCCGAGGTGGCGTGGCCGGAGGGGAGGGAGAGAAAATCTTCCCCGCCCCTGAATTGCAGCGCGTTGAGGTCGTAAGGCCCGCGCCCGGTGTAGGGCCGCGCCCGCCCCAGCACGTGCTTGCCCAGGGTGGTAATCGCCCCGGCGATGACAAAGGATTCTATCATCAGCCGGGAAGTTTCCAACAGTTTTTTATCATTGAAGATCAACCCGCTCCCGATCATCCCCGCGGAAAGCCCTAACGCGATATTTTTCGACCCCACCTCGTCGTACAGCTCTCCTAATTTGACGAAACCCCCGCTCGATTGGGTGTAAAGGGAATGCCGCTCCAGAACAAATTCTTCATGGACAGGCTGATCGAAGCCGTACGCTATCCCGGCGCTCATCAAGGTAAAAGAAGTTAGGCGCAGCGCGTCGTCTTTCGACATCCGCAGGGGGGAAGAAGCCACGTGCAAGATATCGCCGCCCACCGTGGCGACAAATGATTTCAGGGGATTTGGGGTAGTTTTTTCGATGGCCTGGGGTAAGCCGCGGCCGGAGAAGAGTATGATTGTCAGGAGAACCCATACAGGGTTCGGAAACCGGCTGCGGAAGCGCATTGAACCTTACCTTTTTATCAACCTTCTTAAAAAAATTTCGCCCAATATAAGCGAATTTTTGCCCCAAACCAGGAAATTTTATCTTTCATCCTTTATCCTTTTCCCTTCAACCGATTCATTCCCGCCGAAATCGCTGTTTAAGCCGGCGCACCTTATGCGCATAAAATTCTCCGAACTCCGGTTTCGGGCGTTTGCAGAGATATACCCCCAGGCCGTATTCCCGCGCGTAGGGGTTGCGCAATTGCCCCGCCAGGGCAACCTCGGCAAAAAAGTGTTGAATATCCTCCCCAAATTCATCATTGACATAGATGAAGGCGAGCAGGTTTTCCAGGGAATCCGGGGCCCAGAGCAGGAAATTATCGTCGAAAGAGAGCGGTTCCGGCAAACCGTATTTTTTGCCGTGGTACTTGATGGCCCCGGCCTGCCCGTAATTTTCCGCATAAATTGCGCACCGCGCCTGCTCCTCCGCGCTCAAACCGTGGTAGGCGTCCGCCGCCAGCTTTGCCAGTTCCTCCCAGCCGATCATATCCGCGTAATCCTGGGGCAGGGGATGGAGTCGGCCGTCTTCCCAGCGCAGCGCTCCCTCAAACCCGTAGCGTTTGGATTGCTCCGCATAAACCAGCATTTTATCGTAGGGCAGAACCGGCAGGCTGTAAGGAAGCGCCGGCAAGGTTAGCAGGATCATCATTGCTAAAACTGCCCATTGCAGAGAGCGCCAACGTCCCCGGAGATAGCTTTCCAGGGCAAA
The DNA here is from genome assembly GCA_013360445.1 of Calditrichaceae bacterium. Lineage (GTDB taxonomy): Bacteria > Calditrichota > Calditrichia > RBG-13-44-9 > J075 > JABWBP01. The sequence goes on from JABWBP010000036.1 coordinate 13,892, forward strand.
TCCTCCCGCGGCGAACAGCAACGGGTAGATTCCCAGGGTGTAGTAGGGTTTTCCCGACAGTAAAAGTAAAATCAACACCACCGCTAAAACCGTGTAGCCCAGCGCCCGGTAAGGTTTGCCTTCTTTGAGAAACAACAAAAACAGCAGCCCGCATCCCCATACCAGGATGACGGGGAAATTCATCAAAAGCTGGGCGAGCAAAAAATCGGGAACGGTGACGTGCACCAGTTGGTTTTGCCGGAGCTCCGCCAGGTGGGTTACCACCGGCCAGCGATGGCTCCACTGCCAGAGCAGGTTGGGCAGAATCAACAGAAAACCGATGGCTGCCCCTGCCAGCAGGTACTTGGAGTAGAATAACCTTCGCAGGGGAGTTAGCAAGAGCGAGAGCGCAAAAGCGACCGCCAGCACTGCGATGGAATATTTGTTCAAGAATCCCATTCCGAAGACAATACCCAGGTGAACCCAGAATTGGGGGCGCCCGGTTTTGAGCAATTTTACCATAAAATAAGCGGCCAGCAGCCAGTAGAATTCATCGAACGAAACCGGCTGGAACAAGGTATTGCTGCGCAGGAATGCCGGGGAAACGATAAAGGCGCAGCAGCTCAACACTATCGCCCGGGATTTCCCGCCCAATTCTTTGACAATCAGGGCGATGAGGATGATCGAAGCGGCTCCCAACAGCGCCGGAAAGAGCCGCACGGCGAACGTCGAATCGCCGAATACCGTGGTGGTCAAACGGGCAAACAGGGCAATCGAGGGCGGCGCCGAGAGGTATCCGAAGTCCAGGTGGTCTCCTTCTGCGAGGTAGAGGAAGGCGTCGCGGTGCAATTCGTAATTGGTGTTGGTAAAGAAGTGCAGCAGCAATTTGAGCAGCACCAACCCCCCGATGAGCAGCCATTCTCCCGGAAGTTTTTGCAGTTTCATACGCGATCTCCAGGGCGGTTACTAGGATTTTTTCATAATTCCCTTGCTATCCCGGAATGTTTTTTGAATAGTTACTATTCAGCCACAGAGACCACAGAGGTCACAGAGGAAGATTTGGGGGTATCCACCACTTCGTGGAGAGCATTTAGAGCCTTATATCCCTGTATGCCTGAATAGTTACTTTGAATAAATTAACCGGTCGAATGTTGGATTGTTTGTAAACCTTAACTGAGGAGAAAACAATGAATCGGAAAGCTAATTGTTTTTTTTCCACTCTCATTATTGTCGCGGCGGCGCTTCTGTTCGCCTGCGAAGCGCAACACGATCATTCTCACGCTGCCGCGGAAACCCCGGCCATCACCAAAGCCATTGCAGTAATGCACCCCACGGAGGGCCATACCGCGCATGGAACGGTGGTATTCACGGCCACCCCGGAAGGGATCAAAGTGGTCGCCCACATCGAAGGGCTGACCCCCGGCAGCCATGGTTTTCACGTTCATGAATACGGGGATTGCAGCGCCCCGGACGCAACCTCCGCAGGCGGACACTTCAACCCCTCCGATGCTCCCCACGCCGGGCCGCAGGCGACGCAGCGCCATACCGGCGACCTGGGCAACATCGTGGCCGATGAAAACGGGGTCGGACACCTGGAATGGACCGATAAAATGCTGAGCTTCGGCGGCCCCCATTCCATTATCGGGCGGGGATTGATCGTGCACATTGCGGAAGACGATCTCACCACCCAGCCCACCGGCAACGCTGGGGCGCGGGTGGCCTGCGGGGTCATCGGCGTGGCAAAACCGTAACAGTTTTCGACGGTCATTCCGGCGCTTTCATACCCATCTGCGCCCACTCCTCGTGGGAAGGTCCGTAGAGGCCCGGCACTTTCAAACCGGCCTGGCGCATCAACACGGTCATCTGGGCGCGGTGGTGTACCTGGTGGCGAATCAGGGCGAGCAGCACGGTTTTTTTCTTCCACTGTTCCCCGTACATGTTCACTTTTTCGTTCAGGCTGGCGTCGGTCCAGCGCCGGCTGACCTGCTCCACCAGGGAAGCGGAGGATTTTTCGTAGGCGCTGGCAATATCCGCCGCTTTCGCCGGAACCGGGGCGTGTTCGTCGGGTCCCTCCACGGCTAAACCGGCATCCCCTAACATCTCGTTGATGGTTCCCACGATGTGCCAGGCCAGAAAACCCAGGGAGCGGCCTTCCGGGGTTACTCTCTGGCTTAACGAGGCGTCGGTAAGGTTGTTGAAAACCTTCAAAGTTCCTTCGCTTTCCAGCGACCAATCCTTCAAAAAATCTTTGATGGTAGTGTACATGGCAGCTTCCTCCTGGAGAGGTGATGGGTTTTATGGAAAAAATACCGGATTTTCTCTGCCAATCGAATATCAACATTAAATAACCGCGAGGCGTCTCCGGCTGGGGGACGCCTCGCGGTGTTGGGGGGGTAATGTAGCAAAATCGGGTGGAAAGAGAAATCGCTAAAAATCTTCCCGGCGGAAGGCTATTTCAGGAGCCTTTTTGGTTCAGTATTTTGTCGATTTCATCCATGGCGCGGTTCATGGCGGCCATGGTCTGGGTGAAAGGCTCGGAAGTGGTCATATCCACCCCGGCCTTTTTCAGCAATTCGATGGGGTAATCGGAGCCGCCGGAGGAGATGAACTGCATGAAACGCTGCACCGCGCCAGGATCTTTTTTCAACACCTTCTCGGCCAGGGCGGTGGAAGCGGTAAACGAGGTGGCGTACTGGTACACGTAAAAATTGTAATAAAAATGGGGAATGTAGCCCCACTCGACGGTTACCCGGTCATCGATTTTGCAAATTCCCTTATCGTGCCCGTAGTACTTTTTCAGAATATCGGCGTAGAGCGCCGTCAGCGCCTCGCCGGTCAGCGGTTCGCCCTGCTCGGCTTTTTCATGGATTTTTAGCTCGAACTCGGCGAACTGAGTCTGCCGGAACAGGGTTCCCTTCAAATTATCCAGGTAATTCATCAACAAGGAGAGGCGGGTATCATTGTCTTGGATATCTTTCAGCATTTTGTCGATCAGCAGCGCCTCGTTGAAGGTGGAGGCCACTTCCGCCACGAAGGTGGGATAATCCGCCAGCGGGTAGGGCTGGGTTTTGTTAGAAAAATAACTGTGCATGGCGTGGCCGATCTCGTGCGCCAGGGTGCTGACGTCATTGTACTGGCCGTTGTAATTGAGGAGCATAAAGGGATGGGCGTCGTACACGTCCCCCGCGGAGTAAGCCCCGGAACGCTTGCCCGGGGTGGGATACACGTCGATCCAGCGCTCCTCGAACGCTTTCTTCACCACCCCGGCGTACTCATTCCCCAGCGGTTTTACGGCTTCCAAAACCAGTTTTTTAGCCTCGCTATAGGGATATTCCAACTCCACTCCTTTCACCACCGGGGCGTAGAGATCGGAATATTTCAAAGTATCTAACTTGAGCATGCGTTTGCGCAGGTTGAGGTAGCGGTGGAAAGTGTCCAGGTTGCGGTTGACGTTATCAACCAGGGCTAAATAGACCTCCGTGGGGATGTTGTTGGCGTCCAGGGCGTTCTCCAGAGATGATTGATATCCCCGGGCCCGGGCGTAGAAAATATCCTTTTTGACGTTGCCGTACAATTGCTCGCCCAGGGTTCCCTGGAATCCGCCGATGGTGTTCCAGAACGCTGCGAACACCGCTTCCCGGTCTTCCCGGTTGGGCAGGGCGCGGTAGCGGGAGTAGCCCGCGGAAGTTAACTTGACGGAGCTGCCGTCGCTCAATTTGATCTCCGGATAGGGCAGTTCCGCGTTGCTGAATACGCTGAAAATATCGTAGGGGGCGCTGGCCATCAGGCCCGCTTCGGCTAAGATCTTCTCTTCCTTTTCGGAGAGGGTATGCGCTTTCCGGCGCTGCAAGTCCAGCAAATAGAACTGATATACTTTCAGCCCCGGCGCTTCAGCGATGAATTTTTCAATGGCCGGTTTGTCAAGTTTGACCATTTCCGGCTCCATAAATGCGGCTTTGGCCTGATAGTCGGTATAAATTTGCTGGATTTCCTGCTTCATGGATTGGTAGGCGGAGTTGCGGGTGTCCTGGTCGGATTTCATGAACGCGTAGCTATAAAGCCGCGCCATTCCCCGGGAAATCCGGCTGTTGAACTCCAGGCAGGCCAGCAGATCGGAGGCGGAGGCCGCCAATCGCCCCTTGAATCCCGCCAATTTATCGAATTCGGCGGCGACCTGTTGTTTGGCTTCATGCCAGGCCTGGTCGGTGGAATACAGATCTTCTAACTTCCAGGTATCCTGCAAGGACACTTCCGAGCGCTCCCGCGGTTGGGAATATAGCAACGCCGGCGCGGCCATCCCCAGCGCGGCGATTATTAACAGAAACGATGAACGTTTCACCATAAAGCCTCCATGGTTAGTGGATTGTGAATATTCAGCCTTGCAACAAAGCGTTGTTCCAAAGCTCCCCGGATTTAAATTCACAGCCTTACGCAGCGAATGCGTGCAAGTTTCTTTTCGGTATGGGGGATGATGAATTGGTTGGGTAAAGGGTGTCCTATCATCTGAGATTTGACGATTGTCACGTGATAGTACAGGCTAAATAGTTGGATGGCGGAGAGCCATTCAACCATTGCACCCTTCACTCCGCGGCGGCATCGTCCCTGCCCGGTTGCAGACTTTGTTTCATCTGCCAAAAACGCCGCCACCCGATGAGGAAGGTGAGCACTCCCAGGGGAATGAATATCCCCCCCAGGATTTCGAATACCACCTCTCCGAAAAAATGGATGAAGGTGACCCCGGAAACAAAAAACGCCAGCGCGGTGCGAATGTACGCCAAAAAGGTGCGCTCGTTCGCCACCACGGTGCGGTCCAGCGCCAGGTAATCCCTTAAAATCAGATCCTCTTTTCTGAATTGCTGGTAAGCGGTTTGATTCGATTTGTCCTGCTTCTTCTGCTCATTCATGGTTTTCCTGCCGCAAGGTTTATGGTTGAATATTGCCCTGCTTCGCCATCGCGGGTTCCCCAATCCGATCCGCCTCTTTGGGGAATTTGACATCCGCAATCCTCTCTCCCCTTCCCCGCCGCCTCAAAATTCGATCTGCACCCCCATCTCTACCACCCGGTAGGGGGGAATCCGGTAATGGAACACCACCCGCTGGGCGTTCCGCTCCATGAAGGAAAAAAGGTGCTTTCGCCATTTCGACATTTTGGGGGCAGAAGTAACCACCAGGCTCTTCTGGCTGGTAAAAAAAGTGGTCTCCATTTCTTTGTACTCGAAACCGGGGATGGCGATCTGCTTCAGCAGGCGGGGAACGTGGGGGGATTCCATGAACCCGTATTTCGCCACAATGCGGAAAAATCCTTCTCCCAGGATGGTTGCCTGCACCCGCTCCTCCATTGCCACCCGGGGAGATTCCATGGTGAGGATGGTCAGGAATACCACCCGCTGGTGCAGTATTTTGTTGTGTTTGAGATTGTGCAGGATGGAGCGGGGAACCCCGTCCACGTCGCTGCTCAAGTACACCGCGGCGCCGGCTACCCGTTGGGGAGGGTTTATGCGGATGCTTTCCAGGAATTCCTGATCGGAAAGGGCGATCGATTTTCTTTGAACGCTCAGGATTTCCTGCCCGCGGATCCAGGTGGTTAACAACACAAAAATAACCATCGCCGCCAAAAAGGCAAACCAGCCGCCGTGGTGAATTTTTACGGTATTGGAGAGCAGAAAGGCGGAATCGAAGAGCAGGAAAGGGACGATGGCGAACAAGGCTGCGCCGGCGCTCCATTTCCAATAGATCCGCGCGCAGTAATACGCCAATACCGTGGTCAGCACCATGGTGGTTGAAACCGCGATGCCATAGGCTGCGGCCAGGTTGCCGGAGCTGCGGAAGCCTAACACCAGCCCGATGGTGCACAGCATCAACAGCCAGTTTACCATGGGAACATAGATTTGCCCGATTTGCCTGGCGGAGGAGTGGCGAATTTCCATTCTCGGCAGGTATCCTAATTGCAGGGCCTGCCGGGTCAACGAAAACGCCCCGGAGATGACCGCCTGGGAAGCAATGATCGCCGCGGCGGTGGCCAGCGCCACCAGGGGATATAACGCCCAGGCAGGGGCCATGCGGAAGAAGGTATTCTTGACCGCCGAGGGATCGGTGAGGATCAGCGCGCCCTGGCCTAAGTAGTTCAACAGCAGGGCCGGGAAAACCATCGCGAACCAGCTAAAACGAATGGAGCGCACCCCGAAATGCCCCATGTCCGCATACACCGCTTCGCCGCCGGTTACGACCAGGAATACCGCTCCCAGCACCAGAAATCCCTCGAAGCCGTTATGGAGGAAGAAAGAAACCGCGTGTCGGGGATCGAAGGCTGCGAAAATTCCCGGTTCCCTGGCGATCCAGGAAATTCCCAGCGCCGCCAGCGCCCCGAACCAGAGCAGCATTACCGGGCCGAATACCCGCCCCACCTTTTCCGTGCCGTGGCGCTGGAATGTAAATAACCCGATGAGAATGCCCACGGCCGCGGGAATCACGAACGGCTCCAGCGCCGGGGTCAGGGTTTCCAGGCCATCCACGGCGCTCAACACCGTAATGGCCGGGGTGATCATGCCGTCGCCGTAGAGCAAAGCCGCGCCTAAGATGGCGGTGGCCTGCACCAAAAAGCCTAACTTCGGCTTTTTTTCCAGCCGGGAGTGAACCAGGGCCATCAGGGCGAAAACCCCGCCTTCGCCGCGGTTATCCGCGTTCATGATCAGAATGAGATATTTAATCGAGATGACCAGGATCAGCGACCAGATGATCAGGGAGAGCACTCCCAGCACGTTCTCAACCGAAACCGGCACGGGATGGGCTTCGGAAAAACACTCCCGCACCGCGTAAAGCGGGCTGGTGCCGATGTCTCCGTACACCACTCCTAACGCTCCCAGGGCCATCATCAGGAGCCGGGGACGAACGGAAGAGGAGTCTCCGGGCGATCTGGCATCCGGATTATTTTCTGCCGGGGTTTCCAATGTTTACACATCCATAAACGTTGCGCCGGGTTTTTCAACTTCCGAAAATCCGGAAGTGTTTTTTTACCCAGTTTGCGCCGAAATAGCTGGTAATGATATATCCCAGGGTTTTCCAATTCCACTGGCTGCGCCGGAAATATTTCCGCGCCTTCTTCATCCGGCCGATTTTATAAAAATAGCGCGCGTAGGTGCCGTTTATCCGGCGGGCCGCCAGGGCGACCTCCTTGGGGTAGCGGTCTTCGTACTCTTCCAGGGTCATCAGGCTGTGGTAATGCGCCACCCTGCGGAAATAGGGATTGAGCGAGAGGTTGCTGCCGTACACGTGCCGGGTAATCAGGGGGACGCAGATTCTGGCCGCGGGCTGCCCGGCGGTCAATTTCAAAAGATAGTCGAAGTCGCAGACCCCGAAATTTTCTTCGAAGCGAATCCGCTTGAGATCGCGGTGAAACAGGAGCGAAGAGATCAAGGCGAGGGGGCTTTGGGAGTCTTTTTCCCAGCGAAGCAGGCGCAGGAACACCTGGTTGGGTTCATAAAAGAGCACTTTGCCGGAGCGGTCGCTGAAATAATCGGTTTTACCGGTAAGCTGATCCAGGATTTCAAAATCGCAGAAAACCAGCGCCGCCCGGTCGATGAGTTCCAGTTGGCGTTGTAATTTTGCCGGATGCCACTCGTCGTCCTGGTCGATCAGGGCAATAAAATCGCCGGCGGCGGCTTCCAACCCCAAATTCCGCCCGGCGCTCGGCCCCCCGGTGTTGCGGGGAGTTCTAAGGGCGATCACATCTTTCTCCGCCCGCAGCAGTTCCCAGGTGCCGTCGCTGCTGTGGTCGTCAGCGGCAATGATTTCAAGCTCGTACAGTTTGCCTGCTCCCTCCTGCCGCCGCAAAGAGTTCAAGCAGCGCGGGATTACCTCCGCGCCGTTATAGGTGGGAATGACCACGCTGATTTTTCGCATATCCTGAACCTTCGTATCTGGCGCAAAATTTATGAATGAGAAGCCACCCGGGGGTAATAAATAATAACAGAACCCGGGCAGCATCAGGCGGGTTATCAGCCCGGCATCCGGGGTTGAAAAACGCAAGGTAAAATGGGATGCTGAAATTGCGGGGAACGAAAAATATCATACTCGCGAGAATAAAGAATCGGGAAAGACAGGAGATACCCCCCCGGGGAGCAATAGCCCCCTCGGGAGGTAAAAAAATCTGTGTTGGGGAAGGTATTTTACCAGTACTGCCCGCCGCCTCGCCGGTTGCCTCCCTTGCCGCCGCGGCGTTTGTCCGACTTCGGGCGCGCTTCGCTGATCTTTAGCGTGCTTCCTTTCAGCTCCTGGCCGTTCAATGCTTTCATGGCCGTATCTGCTTCGGCATTGTTGGGCATTTCCACAAAGCCAAAACCTCTTGATAAGCCGCTGAAGTTATCTTTGATGACTTTTGCCGAGGCCACTTCGCCATAGGCTTCAAAAGCTCCGCGCAAATCTTCATCCGTAACTTCACGCGCTAAATTGCCGATGTACATGTTCATCTGTTTCTCCGTTGAACCAAGTTTTCAGATTCCTACAAAAAAAAGGCGGCACTGTTGAGTGTCGCCTTTTTAAATTTTTTCGCTGATGACTTAGTAAAATCGTTAGCCTGTTCAGCCAACCTATCCATTGAAAAAGAGCACCATACCTGTTTTTTTGTGACTCTTTTTGAATTTACTAAGGATTCACATCACTTCACCTTACAAGACAACCACATCTTGTGCCTGGCGGCCTTTCTTGCCTTCTCCAATGGTGAATTCAACTTCCTGTCCTTCTTCCAGGGTGCGATAGCCGCCGTTATCCCGAATGGAAGTGTAGTGGACGAAAAGATCTTCGCCTTCGCCGTTGGAGATAAAACCATAGCCTTTGCTGGCATTAAACCACTTCACAACTCCGTGTACTCGATCTGACATTACTACTTCTCCTTAAACTATAAGATTGTAACAGTTAATTAATTTAGGGCATTCAAGACTGGTATGATAACGCAGGCCGGAATTCCTAAAAGAACGGCTAAAAGTAAGCCAAGCATTTTATTTTGTCAAGAAAAATAAATAAATTTATTGCGATATGCCGGATACCGGATAAGCACGAGTAATTGGGCGACCGGCATCCGGAATCCGGCATCAGATCAGGCTTTCGATCCGCTCTATCACCGGGTAAACGTTGGCGGTCAGCCAGCGCGGGTCGGTTTGCTCGTCGAAGGCGATCTGTTTGTAAGACCGGTCGATCCAGTAGAGAAGCAGGGTTGTGAAGGGATTGACGGGCGTTGTCCCCGTCGCTGCAAAATAATCGCGGCAGAGGGGAAAAAACTCCTCGCCGGGCTGCCCGGCGCTCTTCAGCAAACCGGGAAGGCTTAAGCGATGGCGCTGGCGGATGCTCCTTCCCAACAGGCTGGCAATGTCCACCAGGGCCAGCTCATCGCGGCTGCCCATGTCCCAGTCGATAATCCCGGCGACGTTCCCCCGGGAATCGAAGAGGCAGTTCCCGATCTTGAAATCGCCGTGCGCCAGGCCGGCAAGCATTTTTTTGTCCCGCAATTCCGCAAACAGAAATTCAGCGATGCGCTGCATGGCGGCGCGGTTTTGCGGGTGCGCCGGCAATTTGCCTTCGATTGCCGCTAATTTCGGCTGAATGTAGGCGTTGAATTCTCCTTCCCGGAACGCCATCACCCGCCCGAATTGCTGGTGAATCTGCCGGATCGCTTCCTGGGTTTTACGAAACAGCTCCAGCGCCGCTTCCCGGCTTCCTTCGGTAAAGGCCCTTTCCATGCTCCTGCCGGAAATTCCCTCCTCCACGTATGCGGGCAGCGCCGGTTCCGGGTGCAATGCTACCGGGCGGGGCGTGAGCGCGGCGCCCTGTTGATGTAAGAAATTAGCCAAAGAAGCCTGGTTCTGAACCCGTTGCAGGGAGTGTTCGGTTAAGGGAAAGCGGATGAAACAGGTTTTCTGCCCGTTCGAAACCCGCAGCAGCAGCACCCCGGTGGTGGAGATGTACGCCTGGCGCAGAAACCGCGCCGGGGCAGCGGAAGCCGCCACGGCAGGGAATAGTTGCCGGATGGCCTTCCCGGCTAACCCTCCTTCTCTCGCGCCGGGCGAAGCGCTGCCGGCGGCGCTGGCGACGATCACTTGGGGATGGGCTTGCAGGTAAAAAAAGCCTTTTCGAAGCAGGCGGCGCTTCAAGGGAGATTCGCTGAGGGCGGGAATATCCGTTCCGAATCCCGGCAGCACTAAGTACCGGGGCTTGCTCAGGCCCGGTTCGATGAGGAAATGCCAGTCTGCGGAAAAACCTCCCCGGCCCAGCCGGCTTAGCAACTCCCGCTCCCGCGGGAACGAACCCCGCCGCCATCCGAAATACCAGGGGAGATTCCTCCATACCTCGCGACCGGAAGCCGCCCAGTCTAACCAGATAATGCTCCCCCGCGGCGCGAGCAATTCATGCACCCGCGATAAAATGCCGGTTCCCCGGCTATGCTCCAGGTCGATGCAGATCGCATCGAAATGCCCCCGGAAGCCGGTAAAATTCTCCGGGGTGATGAATTCTACCGGCGCCGCCGCAGCCTGGCGGAAGCGCTTCTCCGCGCTGCGGGCCGGCCAGAAGACCGGCTCGATCCCCAAAAAATTGAAGGGGATTTGCATGCGTTCGGGATGGTCGGTCACCATCAGCAGGCGAGCGCCCGGCCGCGCCGCGGTAAAGTAGAGAAACGGGAAGAGGGTGTAAGAGCGTTCCAGGAAGGTCATGGAGTAGGTTTTGAGTTTTGAGTTGCGAGTTTAGAACCCACTGAAAATGTTTCCCGCTCCGAATACGCCGAGCAGGCTAATGACCATCAATGACGCGCCGCCCCAACGGGGCAAGCCAATGACAGCGAAGATTAATAACGGCGAAGCCTAATGACAGCGAAGCCAAATGAACAATAATGACTCAAAGAACCCCGCACAAGGCCGCCTCGAACACCGGGAGGGACATCTTCAGGCTGATGTTTACCCGGCGAAGCTGGTAGCGGTCGGTTTCCGCGGTGTTGAAATGCGGCACCTGGGTAAACGCGCAGCGATAACCGAGCTGCTGCAACTGCCGGATTTGCACTTCCGAGTAGTTCTCCCGCTCTCCGTTGGGGTAGCTCATGGTCAAACAGGGCTGGCCGGTCTGCTGTTCGATCAGCTTGCGGGAAACGCGCAATTCCCCCAGGCTCTCTTCCTCGCTCAGGGTCGCCAGCATCGGGTGGGTGTGAGTATGGGAGCCGATCACCTGCCCGGCGCGCGCCATTTCCCGCACTTCGTCCCAGGTCATGAACAGGTAGCGCTCCTCTTCTTCCGGCTGCACCGTTAGGGGAACGTCGGAAAGCTGGGCTTTCATGTGCCCCAGCACTTCCTGGCGGCGGCGCAGGGGCGCAACTTTCAAATATTTGCGGATGGCCAGCGAGGCATGTTCCCTTTGCGCCGGCGCGCCTAAGGGAAACGAGTGCGGCCGCTCAAGCTCCACCTCTACTTTCTCCCGGCGGGTTTTTTCTAACAAACGGGTAACCTGCTCGGTCCAGAGGAATTCCCGGGTATCGATCAAATGGGTGGTGATGAAAAAGCAGCCTTGCAGCCCGTATTTTTTCAAAATCGGCAGGGCATGGAGGTAGTTGTTGCGAAAACCGTCGTCAAAAGTGATCAGGAAACCGCCGGCCAGATTTCCCCCCGGCTCATAGAAATCTTCCGCCCGCAGCGGGCGATAGCGGCGCAATAAGAATTGGATTTGCTGTTCGAACTGGCCGGCGGTGACGAAGTTCCGGTACTGGAAGTCTCCGTTTCCGGGAGGTTTTTCCGGCAGCACCCCGTGGTAAGTCAGCGCCACCGCTTTCCCGCGGTGTTTCCGGCGCAGGGAGCGGTACAGGCCTAATTTCCCCAGGCTGCTGAATCCGATATATTTTACCAGATCATTCATGCGTTTTTTTTCCGAATATGCGTTCATGGATGGTGGTGCGAAAGCTCCAGATCGCTTCCCGGTCGCCGGTTTGATACGCCAGGCGATGCGCCGCCGATTCCGCGGGGGTGAATGCGCCGCGACTCCTGGCTAACTCTAACAACCGGGTATCGTCGATGGCGCGTTTCAGCAATTTCAAGCGCAGGGAGGGGTAAATCCCCTTCTCTCCCCCCGCCTCAATCGCGTAGAAGATGAAATCCGATCCCTTGCCGGCGTGCAGCTCCCGGGCCACCGATTTCCAGGCCATAAAACCGCTCCACTCCTGCTCCCGGGCGCGATAGATGCGCTGAAAGGCGCGCGGGCTTCCCTCGGCGATCAGGGGGGTTTCCGAATAAATCCACACCTCTTTTCCCGCGGCCAGCAGCTTCCGCGCTTCCTGCGCCGCCGCTTCGCCGTTCAGGGAGTGGCCGGAGATGACCCAGATATCCACCGCTTCGAGGATTTTATCGCCCCCGTTCACCCGGAAATCTTTGTCGCGATTTCCCCGGTGCTCATCGCAATAAAAATGGGAAATATCCACCCGGAAGCGCACTTTGAGCGCCCCGCTCTCCGCCTGCGGGCGGGCATTTGCCGCAAATACCCGGTGGGTCAGCTCCGCGTAGTAGCGCAACGCCTGGTAATCATCCACTCCCTTGGGTTCATCCAAATTCCAGGGGATTTCGTTCCCTTTTCCGGGCTTCTGGTTGCAATAGACCTGGAAAATGGTGCGGGTCCATCCCTTTTCGGTAAAGTGGCGGATATACTCCCGGGCAAACGCCGTCCAGATTTGTTCGTACTGCTCCCGGTCGGAGAGATACAATTTGAAGGGAGCCGGCCAGTCCGGGTTGAAGGGGAGGTAAAAATGGCGCAGCGGGACGCCGTCTGCAAAAGCGCTGCCGTCGAAATAGGGGCCGAAGCGGGCGTCGAATTCCGACCAGTCTAATTGGGGATGGAGCAAATCATAGTTGAGAACCTTAGGAACCAGACCCTCCCGCGCTTCCCCGCTCTGGCTCTCGTAAGGCAGGGGATTGATGACCCCGTAATGGTCGCGCCCCATCCGGAAAACCACCTGCTCCAGCCGGGCGAGTTCCTGCGGGGAAAAGCTCTTGCGGAAGGGGTAGAGGTATTTATCGCCGTACTCGTTCAAATCCAACAGCAAGCGCGGGGGCGGCAGGGCGGCGCCATGAACCGTGAGATTGACGGTTACCGCCTGGTTGATCTTCTCCCCGGAAATGCGCAGAGTGAAGGCGTACTCTCCCGCCGGGGTTTGCGCCGCCAGGGGAATTTCTACCCAGATAACCTGCCAGGCGCTCCCCGCCGGAACCACTTGCGCGTCTTTGACCATGCTGAAGCGGTCCCCGGGAGCATTTCCCGGCAGGGGAACCAGCAGGTCCGGAAAGTAGCGGTTTTCCAGCTCCGGCACTTTTACCGAGCCAACCTGGTAGAGGGTGCAGGGAAAGGCGGAGGGGTTCTCCAAATGGATCTGCAGCCAGGGTTCCGGCGGGAGTACGAGTTGGAAGGCCGCGGTCTCCCCCGGCACTGCGGAGAGGCGCAGGGAACCGCGCTCATCCACCAGGTTGAAACGCTCGCGCAAGGTTTCCACGGTCTGGCCGTTTCCCTGCACCAGCGCCCCGCTCACCGGGTTGATCTTGAATTCGGGGATAAAAGCAATGGGGCGATCCTGCGCCAGCAACGGCGCGGCGCAAAACAGTAATACGGAGAGAATTCGGTCTAAGAGCATTGTTAAGTGTTATGGTATTTTAGTGTTTGCTTCGGAGTGCAACGCTTCAGCGTTGCTTTTCATGGTTATCCCGCATCGGATTGGTCAGTAAATCATCCAGCATCTTCAATTCCTTGCGCATCACCCGGCGGTTATAGAATTTTTCGGCAAACCCCTGCTTCCAGAACCGGGTGATTCCATTCAGATGGGTGAGGATGTGGCGGATCATCAGGCAGCGGAAGACGCGGCGCTGATCCGCCCCTGGGTCGCCAAAGCCCTCTAACAGCGCGCGCTGCAGCTGCCCGACCACGCTGCGGCGGTATTGGGGTTTGCCGGTGAGCAGTTGGAGCTGAAAATAGAGCTTGCTGACGTCTAACAGGTAGGATTCTTTCACCAGCCGCCCGAAATCCAGCACCGTTACGGTATCTCCGTCCACCAGGATATTGCCGGGGTTAAAATCGCTATGGCTCAGGCTGACCAGCAAGTCCTCCGGGGTAAAGCGGGTTTTTTGCTGCGCCATAAACGCCAAAACCCGCTCGCGAAGAACCGGGTCAAAGCGCCGCCGGGGGTCTTCGGCGAGGATTTTAAGGCGCACGTCCATGTATTCCATTAAGCTCTCCGGCGAATAGGTTTCCCCCGGTTCCGCTAAAATCGAGTGTTTGTAGCGCAGCCAGGCCCCGGTATTGCGCAGGCAGCGTTCGAGCTGCCGCAGCGCTGCCGGGGAAGGGAAATAGCGCGCATTCTTCAGCACCAGTTGAAACAGGCTCTCCCCCCTGCTCTCCTCGGTTACGGAAATGAACTGTTCCGGGATCGCCAGCAGCGGTTTTACCACCCGGAATTGCGGGGAACCGGCGAATTTTTGATACCAGTAAAGTGCGTTTTGGTGCTCTTTCTCGACTTTCTGGCGATAGACTTCCGGGGGCTTGTTTTTCAGGTTGCGGTAACGTTTGATGAAAACCACCCGGGCGTCGCGCTCCCCCTGCACCCGGCAGCGGGCAATGAAGGAAAAGGGCCGGGTGATATACTGCAACACCTCCAGCCGCCGGAATTCCCCGATGGGCAGGGATTCCTCCCAGCGGCTGGGCGGGATGGAAAAGATAAGCTCATTGAGTTGCGATTTCTGCATGGTCTAAGTGAGCTAAAGTGATCTAAAGTGACTAAAGTGAGCTAAAGTGGCTAAAGTGTTTAAGCTATCCTGATCACGCGGTTTCAATCCATTCATCCATCAATCCACTAATCCATCATCCATCAATCCACTACTCATCACTCCAACCCTCAACAATTCTCTGTTCATTCCACGCTCTCATCCACTTCCGGCGCTTTGGGTATTTTAGGCGCTTTGGGCGGCTTCGGCGTTTTAGACGCTCGCATTTTTTTCTGTAAAAACCCCAGCCGCCCGAGGACCGGCAGTTTGCGAGCAAATTTGAACCCCTCATCGAGAAACTCGAAGAAAATTTCATCCACGTCCTTGAAGCGCAGCAGCAGGTGCGCGCCCAACACGCTTACCAGGGAGAGCGCGGAGACCGCTATCAGCATGGGAATGGAATCATCGCTGAAATAGGGTTTGCTGAGCGTTTGCAAGAGCAGCAGCGTCCCGATCTGGATGAGTCCGTAAATCATCGCCGATTGCTGGGCTTTCAGGAAACCGCCCAGGGTAAGGGGCAACTTCCGCATGGTGACTTGCAGCATCAACCCCAGGCTGATCACCGAGGCGGCCACCACTCCCCAGGCCACCCCGTCGATGCCCCAGGGAAGGCAGACATATACCAGCGTTCCCAATACGATGAGATACATGAAATCCCGCCGGGTATTATGGCCGATCAGTCCCTTGGCGCGCAGCACCGGCTGGAACAGCAAGGTAAAGGAGTCCAGCAGCCCGGAAAGGCACATCACCTGCAAGGGATACACGGTGGAAACCCATTTCTCCCCGTACACCACCCGGATCAGGGAGGGGGAGACGAAAAACAGCCAGATCATCAGCGGGTAACTGATGATGGAAAGGTAGGTGACCACCCGCAGCAGGCCTTTTACCACCCGCTGGTCATCATCCTGGATGCGGGAAAAACCGGAGAAGAGCACGCTGTTGATCTTGTGCACCAGCTCATGCCGGGGCAGGCTCATAATCTGAAAAGCGCGTTCGTAAAAACCCAATTGCACGGCGCCCAAAAATTTCCCCACCAGGAAAAAATCGATTTTTTTGACTGCAAAGTTGACGTAGGCTCCGGCATAGACCCAGGCCCCGAAAGCAAACGCCTCTTTCATAGCCCACCAGCGAAAGCGCAGCCCCGGTCTCCAGGGGGTGTAGCGCCGGGCGAAATGGATCACCGCGGTTCGCTGCGCAAAACTCCCGATCAGGGTACCGAAAACCAGCGACCAAACGCCCGCGCCGGCAATGGCCAGGGCGACGGTGGAGAAAATCGTGGCGGCTTTGCCGATGGTCTGCGACATCCCTAACAACCGGAAGTTCATGTAACGCCGCAGGATGGAAGTCGGCACGCTGGCAAACGCTTTCAGGAGAAAATCGAAGGCGATGATGCGCAGGATCAGGTTCAGCTTATCATTATTGAAGAAATCGGCATAAAAAGGGGCCCCGAAAAACAGCGCCGCGCACACCAGCGCCATCAATGCCAGGTTCATGATGTAAACCGTGTCGTAATGCTCGTCTTTCACCTCTTTGAGCTGCACCAGCACGGTGCTGAACCCGAAGTTGGCCAGCCGGCGGGCAAACTGGATGGCGATGGAGGCGATGCTCATCAACCCGAAATCTTCCGGGAAGAGCAGGCGCGCCAGAATGATAGAGCTGGCAAAGTTGAGCACGAACTCGAACGAATCGAATAACACCGTCCAGAGGACGCCTTGCCGGGTTTTGGAGCCGATATCTTTGGACATAAAAAGTGCGTTAGTGTTTGGGTGTTCGAGTGTTAAGGTGTTTTGGTGCTTTGGTGTTTCAGGATGGGGCTATTTATAATGCGCGAATTACCAGTTGAAAAATATGACCAGACGCTAAGGAAGCACAAAGGAATAGAAAAAATTTGAGGATATGAACGCTAAAACCTTTGTGAAACTTCCTGCCTTAGTGTCTTTGTGGCAAATTTTCTTCGCTCTCATCCCCAACCGGTAATTGGCATGTTACTATTCAGCCACAGAGACCACAGAGGTCACAGAGGAAGATTTGGGGGTATCCACCACTTCGTGGAGAGCATTTAGAGCCTTATATTCCTGTATTTGTGATTTGATTAGGAATTTTTTTATGTCTCTGTGCTCTCTGTGGCCTCTGTGGCAAAACGCCTGAATAGTGACATTGGCATTTATACTTTATACCATAACACTAAAACACTATAACACCATTTGATTTTTCGCCAGCTTCAACAATTGATCGACCGAGCGGGTGATCTGGGCAAAGACGGATTTGAACTGCTCCAGGGTCTTCCCGTAGGGATCGGCGATCTCGATGGAACCGGCGCGCCCGGGTTGAAGCGCTCCCAGGAAAAACAGCTTCCGGCGCGCGCCGGGATAGAGTCTTTTGACTTGCTTGTAAAGGTCAATATCCATCACAAAAATCACCCCCGCGACCGCGGCGTTTTCCGGGGTGAGCATTTTGGAGCGGTGCGCGGACATGTCCACCCCGAAGGATTCCGCCGCCGCCAGCGCCAGGCCCGGGCTGCGGCGATTTTCGCGGGGAATTAAACCAAAAGAATCTCCGGAAATGTGATTCAAATTATGTTTGGCGGAGAGGCTTTTTAAGTAGATCCCCGCGAAGGGGCTGCGGCAGATATTCCCCTTGCACACAAAGGCCACCGCGGGATTGCGGCGCAGCAGCTTAGCGATGCGGCGCTGCCGAAGCCAGCGGCCGGGAAGGTTAAATTTGTAATCGAAGTGAATCAGCGCCCGGGAGAGTTTGTCCGCCGCGCCGCGAAGATTTTTTTTCAGATAGCTGAGCAGTTGCCTTACCCCGGGTTGGGGATCGTCCCATACAATGGTATCCCAGCGTTCCCGGAAGAGGAGAAGATTTTTGGCCTCCCCTAACACCGCGCGCCAGGGCAGCGCCAGGCTGAACGGATTGCTTTTATCGGCGCGAAAATTCTCTTTTAACCAGTCCAAATCGTGCACCGGGTTGCGGACGTAGAGGTTTTTCCGGTATTGCACATGCTGCGGCAGCCGGTCGTTGACCAGCATATCGAACAGCCAGGCCGGGAAATCCACTCCCGCGGCGACCGCCAGGGGCAGGGATCCCCAGAAGCGCCCGTTGATCTCCATGAACACCGCGGCGCCGGTGGATTTATCGTATTTATATTCCACCATGGCCACCCCGGTCCAGTTGAGCGCCTGCAACAGTTTCAGGGAGTGGCTCAACAGCAGCGGGTCGATCTCCACGCTCTTGCGGTAGCTGCTCCCCCCGCCTTTTTGAGGCTCGTGAACCCGCTCATGCTGAAAGACCGCCAGCGCTTGCCCGTCTTTCATCAGGAATTCCTGCCCCACCCCAACGCCCGGGTGAAAGGTCTGGATCAGCACCGGGCAGAGCGCCAGTAAAGCGGGCAGCTTGCGCCCCAGCTCGGCGCGGTCGCGCGCCAGGGTAACGGAGAGATCGTAACGCAGGTTGTCCCGCCACACTTTGGAAGAGACCGGCTTGAGAATCAGGGGAAAGCCAAATTCTGCGATAACCCTTTCAATCCCCTCGGGGCTGTGAATCTCGGCGCTGCGGGGGCAGGGCACGCCCAGCGATTCCGCCAACTCCAGGGTTTGGCGCTTGTCGTAGGTGTAGCGGAAGCCGCGCTCGTCGGGAATGGCGAATTTAGCCAGCTTTTCCAGCCGGGCGCGATTTTGCACGACCGGCACCAGGTATTTATCCACCGTGGGGATCACCAGGTCATACTTTTCCCGGGCAAGGTGCTCGGCCAGTTTCTCTAACCACAGCTCCGGGGTTCGCCCGGCGCCGGGGAAACGGATCACTTTGCGGGTATAACGCGAAAACTGGGCAATGGAATAGGGCTGGTCGATGCCTAAATGTACTTCGACGCCGCGCCGCCCCAGGGAACGGGTCACCGTCAGGGCGCTGCGGTCGTCAACGCCCAGGACTAAAGCTTTTTGAGAGCGCTCGGAAAAGGTTTTTTTCATCAGTAATTTCAAAGTCAGGCAATATGAAAAGAAGTAAAGGAGTGTTCAGGCGTTTGTGTGTTCAAGTGTTTTAGTGGTCAGATCGCTCAAACACTATAACGCCAGAACACTATAACACCAAAACACTATTAATTTTTTTGGGCGGAACGAAGTCGTACATATACATATCCCGGTAGGCCAGATCGCCTTCCAGGTAAGTGAGGTGCCAGGAGGCTCCCTCGAAACGCCCCTTAGGGTCGCGCAGCCAGAAGGGGGATTCCCGAAAAACGAAGTGCCCGTTTTGCTTTAACGCCTGCACAAAATGGGGATCGGAGGCCAGGGTGGTGATAATGCAGCACCCCTTTTGGGTGAGAAATTGCTCCAATTGGCGAAGAACCTGGCGCCAAAATCCCACCTCCTTGCCGAGGTATGAAACGTGCACGATCCTTCCGCAGACCACGCCCTCGATCTCCTGCACGTAGCACAGTGCGGTTCCCGCCGGTTTGCCGTCTTTGCGCAGGGTGAAGGGATAAGCATCCACGCCGGGAACCTTCATCAACCACTCAATATGCTCTTTTTGGGTCTCGTTCGCAACCGCCAAATCACTCCCCGGGAGAATCGGCGCATTGCCGTCGTAAGGAACCAGCGCCAACTCCCCGTTGGCAGGCAGGGGTTTGCGGAGCAGCAAGCCCCGGGAGTAGAAAGCGGTTTTAACGATTTTCCGGAGCGGGTCGTGGTTCAGCGCCTTCAGGTAGGGCAGGGGACGGGTCACTTTCAGGAAGCGGGATACCTGCAAGGGGGTTTTGAACTTCAGCAGGGGATAGATCTTCCACACCACTTCCGTGCCCCCGATAACGAAGGTAAAATCGCCCATTTTGAGTACTTTGGAGTAGAGCGGCAGGGCGGCCTGCTTGCCGGAGGCCTCGTCCACCAGCCATTCGATGGTGAACACGCCTTTGTAAGAAGCGCCGTTGAAGCGGTAATCGGAAATGATATAGCCGATGTGCCCGACGATTTTTTCGCCGGAAACCGCCACAAACGAGCGCAGCCGGCCATGGGAGTCCGCTAAAAGCCAACGGAATATATCCGGGTCGCGCCGGCGGGGATGCCATAATTTTGCCACCCCCTCCAGGTCGGCCGCGGTGGTTTGTCGGATTAAGATTTCTTCCATAATTCTGTTGTCGGGTTATAGTCCTCAAAGGTTTTTGAAACCTTTGAGGTCTTTGAGCAAAATAAATTTTGCACTCCGGATTTACCTGCTTTCTGCTACTTCCCCCTGTCTTCACACCACCTGGCAGCCGTCCACCCCGATTACCTGGCCGCTTACGAAATCGCTTAGCTCCGAGGCCAGGAAGAGCGCCACGCCGGCCACGTCCGCGGGCTTCCCGATGCGCTTGAGGGCGGTGTTGTCGATCAATTTTTGGCGCTGCTCCGGCTTCAGGGCGGTGATCATGTCGGTCTCGATCAAACCCGGGGCCACCGCGTTCACGGTAATCCCGAAAGCGCCGAGCTCCTTGGCCGCGGAGGTGGTCATCCCGATGACCCCGGCTTTGGCGCCGGCGTACACCACCTGCCCGGCGTTTCCGTAGCGCCCGATGACAGAAGATAAGTTGATTATCTTGCCCCGCTGCTGCCGGATCATCATCTTGGCGGCGCGCTGCAAGCAGTTGAAGGTGCCTTTCAGGTTTATCTCCATCAAGGCATCATAATCGGCGTCCGGGGTCATCAACAATAGATTATCGCGTAAAATTCCGGCGTTATTCACTAAGATATCCAGGCGACCGAATTCCGCCTTGATTTGCCGGAACATGGCGTCCACTTCTTCGCGCTTGCTCACGTCCGCTTTGATGGCAACCGCGCGTACGCCGAGCTTGCGAACCTCTTCCGCCAGCTCCCGGGCTTTTCCCTCGCTCCGGTGAAAATTGAGCGCCAGGTCCGCGCCGTTTTTGGCAAATAACAGGCTGATCTCCCTTCCGATCCCCCGGCCCGCCCCGGTGATCAGGGCAACTTTATCTTTCAGCATGGATGTTTCCTGTGTTTTATCGGATTTGAATTTCGAAGTCATTATGGCTGCGCCGTCATTTCGCTGCGCTGTCATTGGGCTGCGCCGTCATTTGCTCGCCCCGCCGGGGCTGCACTGTCATTTGGCGCCATTAATAGGCTGATTCCCAATGGCATAACGCGCAAACGCAAATGACAGCGCAGCGTAATGACGCAATGACGGCGAAGCCAAATGACAGCGCAGCATAATGACGGCGAAGCCAATTGACGCCCGGGCAAATGACCATCAATGGCCTTACCCGCTCCCTATTCCGCGCCCTCGCTCATCCGCATAGAGGTCCAGCGCACTAAACGATTGATGTAGAGAATCCCGTCCCAGGGGGTATCGTAATTGTTCATGGTTCCGATGGCGGTGCAGCGAGCCACTCCCCGGCGGGTGGCCTGCTCGCAAAAGTCGAGCGTCTTTGGGCGGTCTTTGAGGGCGATTCCCACGGTCTGGATTTTGTTAGTAATCAGGGGAAGCACGTCGAACACCGAATCCACCTCCTTGATGAACACGGTGCGCGACATCACCGGCTCTTCCAATTGCAGCTCGTTATTGACCAGAATGGTCCAATCGAGCGCTTCGGAACAGATAATCTCTTTCCCGGGATCCAGCCAGTAGATGCCGCGGGCGTTCAGCACCTTGGCGTACCCGCCCACCGGCTTGGGATATTTGGGGCTGACCTGGCGAAACGCTTCCGCAAGCTCCACGGCCAGCTTCGGCAAATATCTTCCGTTGGAGCCGGCAACCGGGCGCTCGCCCCCCCGTTTCCGCTCGCAGAAAACCACCTGGGGGGAGGAGCAGGCTTCCTGCTCGAAAATGATCGCATCCATGGCCAGGCGGCGGCACAGCGCCGGGGCGACGGATTCCTCGTCCACCACGGCAAAGGAATACTTCGGGCCGAAAACGATGCTCTCGCAATGCTCTCGCTGCGGCAGCGCCAGGATGGAGCGCACCGCCTCCGCGCCGCCCCAGATCACCTTGCAGTCCGCGGCGAGGGAAAACTGGCGGTTGAGTTCCGGGTTTTCGCTGGGAAAATAGACTACCGCGATGCTTTTCAGCACCTCCGCCCCGCGCAGGACTTTACCCTGGTGCTCCGCCTGCACCCCGCCGAGCACTTTCAGAATCTTCAGCACCCCGGGCAGGGTTTCTTTGGGCACGCGCAGGATGTTGGCGTTTTTGGCGAGAATGGATTGCACCAGGGAAAAAATCGCCAGGGTGGGCACGTTCCCGGCCACCCAGTGGCAAACCACCCCGCGCGGCTGGGCGCGCAGGGAAAGGTGGTTTTCCTTTTCCACAAAGGTATCCAGGCAGGTTTTATCGCCTAAGTTGATCTCCAGGTAGTGATTGAGATTGGAGGCGCGCAGCCAGGAGGCGAGGTAGAACACTCCCTCCTCGGAAATCACCGTGCGGGTCAGCTCCTTGCCGAAGGCGGCCAGGAATTTGACGATCAAATCCACCGGGGCGTTATACAAAACGTTCTGGTCTAATTTTTCGACAATCGGATTAAAATTCGCAAAAGCGGATTCCGTGAATTCGCCGTTCTGTAGATAGCATTCTATGTTCATGGGGTTTGGGTTTGGGTTTCGAGTTTTGAGTTGTGAGTGGGTAGCGGAGCGGGGTTTTATCCCTTCGGGGCTTTCGCCAATGGTTGAATGCTGTTTTCTCAATTAATCTCTGGCAATTTCTTCGCCAGGAAACAGAGTTTCCTCCATTTGGTCAGCAAAATGCTCGTGCTCGTCACGATGCTCCGCAACGCCGCCATTTTCGAGCGGGCCAATCTTCGGTAGCCCCCCTTTGCAGTGTTACTGTATTTTTTTAACCGCAGAGAAGATAAGGCATTTCTTCAAAAATACATTTCCCCCCGGCGTAACTCTGCGAACTCTGCGCTCTCTGCGGTTGAAATAACCAGATGAGACCGCAGCACACTCAACAAGGGGACTATCCAATCTTCAATTTTCACTCTTCAATTCTCCCTGAACGTGTCCCCGCAACCCCGCGCTTCGGATTTTTCTAACCGGGAGCGGAACACGAAGTATTTCCCCTTGCGCCCGCAGGGGCAATCGTCCGCGCCCAGGATTTCCCCCACGTCTTCGGTGAGGATGGACATGCCCGGGTAGCTGTCCGGCAGCAGGTTCATGATCTCGATGTAGCCGGGCTGGCCGATGCCGTTCTCCTCCAGGGTGAGGTAGTTGCGGATTTTCACTTCCGCGAAGTTGGGCGCGTGTTTATGCCCGGCAACGCAGTCGATAAACACGATGCCGGTCTGCTCCACCATGCCGTAGTAATCCAGCACGTTCTCCGGGCGGCTTCCTAACAAACCCGCCAGGGTCCCGGAGAAGACCTCTTTGGAGACGCTCTGGGCGCGCAGTTTTTTCCAGCCCCCGCCGTGCACCAGCACTAAGTTGGGGCAGTGAAAGCGCAGGTTCGCATCCAACAGGGCTTTGCGGAATTCCGACCAGATTACAAAGGTAAATCCCAGCGCAAACACCTCCTCGGCCTGGTGGCGGCGGAAAAAATCCCTCACCCGCTCCTCGTTGAACACCATCCGGCCGTCGTGGTCGTCGAAGGCGTACACCATCTCCCGGGCCAGAATGCTGAACCCGCGGATTGCCGCTCCCCGGGCCGTGATTCCCCGGGCCTCGCGGTTGCTGGCGGGGCTGTCTATAGCTAAGAAGGGGCGGCGTTTTGCGCCGAAATGGTTTTTGATGATCGCGGCCAGCGCTTTGGTCTGCCGCTGCGCCGTCAGGGGGCTGATGGGAATGCGGCTGGGGGTCTGCCCGCTGGTGGAGCTGGAGTAGAGGATGCGCTGCAACTCTCCCGGGGAGGTTTGCAAATCGAAATATTTGAACATCTGGGTGGGCAGCGGCGGCACCGCGGCCAGGGAAGGAATGCGGTCGATATCCAGCGCCAATTTATCCAGCCAGGATTTGACGTGGCGGTTGTTCCGGTAGTGGGATTTCAGTTGCTCTCTGATGACCGGCAGTAAACGCTTCTCTTTCTCCGCATCGGTGAACTGGTATTGTGGTTCGCTGATAAGCTGGTCGATTTGCTGATCTATGTTCATGGTCATCCTCTACCTGGAGTGTCAAACTTTAGTTTGACGCGGTTTGACTTGGCAATGTTAAATTCCAGAAAATTTAGACAGGATGAACAGAAATGCCTTAAACAATCCTGTTTTATCCTGTCAATCCTGCCAAAAAATCCTAATTCAACATTGTCAAGTTGATTACGGGCTGGTCTGAAGTTTTGCGCTTCTTGCTTCCGGTTTGCAGCCGGCCGCCTGCAAAACTGAAGTTTTGCTCCAAAGGAGCCGCTTCGTGGCACTCCTAAGTGGCGGAATGCAGTTCCAACAGCCGCGCTTTCTCTTTTTTCCCGGTGGCGCTCACGGGAATCTTGTCGATAAACTCCACGTACTTGGGAATTTTGGTGGAGCTGAGGTGCTGGGTGCAGTAGGCGATGATGTCGTTCTCTTTCAGATTTTTGCCGTTGAGCACGATGTAGGCTTTGACCGCCTCGCCCAACAGGTCATCCGGCACCCCGATGATGGAGCAATCCACCACTTCCGGCAGGCGCACGATCACCTCTTCGATCTCCTTGGGGCTGATCCGCTCCCCGCCCACTTTGATGAATTCTTTCTCCCGCGCCACGATGTAGATGTAGCCGTCTTCATCCACGGTGCCCAGGTCGCCGGTGTAGAGCTTGCCGTTGCGAATGGTGCGGGCGGTCAATTCCGGGTCCTGAAAATACCCGGCCATGATGTTCCCGCCGCTGGCCGCCAATTCCCCTACCTCGCCCGGTTTTACCGGTTGGCCGGCTTTGTTGAGCACCTCCAATTTCACCCCCGGAATTCCCCTGCCGATGGAGCCGATTTTAGCGGGGAGCATCTCCGGGGGCAGGTAGGAGAGCCGGGCGGTGGCTTCGGTCTGGCCGTACATCACATAAAATTTTACTTCCGGAAACGCTTCCGTGAACTCTTTGATAAACGGCACCGGCAGCTTGCCCCCGGCCTGGGTAACGTAGCGGAGGTGCGGAAACTTCGTCTCTTTGAACCGCCGCGACTTGCGAAGAATGATCTGGTAATGGCTGGGAACCCCGGAAAAACCGGTGCATTGATAGGTTTGCAGGTCTTCGATGACGGTGTTGAGCATCATAAAAGTATTATTCAGCACCAGGGAGCCGCCCACCCGCAGGTGGGTGTGCAGCAGGGACAATCCGAAGCAGTAATAAAACGGGAGCACCACTTCGATGCGGTCGGCCTCGGTCAATTTCAAATACTCGATGATCGACTCGGTGTTGGCGATGAGGTTGCCGTGCGTGAGCATTACCCCCTTGGGCAGGGCGGTGGAGCCGGAGGTGAAGAGGATTTCCGCCAGGCGGGAGGGGTTGAAGGCGGCGGCGAGTTTTGAGTCTTGAGTTTTGAATCTTGAGTCTTGAGTTTCGAGTTTCGAGTTGCGAGTTGCGAGTTGCGGGTTTTGAGTTGCGGGCGGGGTTGGCGCCGGCTCGGGAAAGGCCGCCGGGGCGGATTCGTCAAAAACCTGCTCGAACAGGGGGCTGAATTTTTCCATCGAGCGTTTCTGAATGAACCCGATCTTCGCCCCGCACTGGCCCACGATGTGCGCCAGCGCCTCCGCTCCGATGGCGGGATTGACCGGCACGCAAACGTTGCCGGATTTGATGATCCCTAAGTAAGCGGCCACGAAAAATACCGAATTTTCGCCGATGAGGAGGATTTTTTGATCCTCCCCGGCAATGCGGTTCAAATGCGCGGCAATCCGGCAAACCTCGCGGTACAGCGCCGGGTAGGAAATCTGTTCGGCATTCCCCACGATCACGTCCTTGTCGAGGAACGTCGAGGTTTCAAATGCATAATCCGTGAAATTCATGCAGCGACTCCGTAATTTTGGAGGATCTCCCTGATCTTTTTGACACTGCTCATGTTGATGATGTCATCCATGTCCAATTCGATATCGTACACTTCTTCCAGGCGGGCGGTAAACTTCAGGTGGTTCAAAGAATCCCACTTTTCGATTTCCTGGTATTTTATATTATCGTGAACTTGTTCCACCGGGATATTGAAGCATTCGCTGAAAATCTGTTCAACAGTCATATCATAATCCTTCCGATAAGTGTGTGTGAGACTTAATTCCCTTTTTGTCAAACGCGCCGTTGCAGCGCTCAGCGTTTAAATATGGAGATTTGAATGCCGGGGGGATTGATTCAAGTCAAAATGAGGGCGGGGCGAATTTTGCGAAGCCTTTTAGATCCGGTGATGTGGCAAAGAGAAAAAAAGTGGCGGCTGGCAGTCGGCCTGCATGTCAAATTGCACCCCGGAAGGCCGGGGCGGCAATCTTAGATTATCTCTGATGTTACGCGTTTTGCCACATGGTTCGATAAACTCACCATGCAAAAGACACGGAGAACCCAGGGTTTACAGCAACTTTTTTAGTGTTTTTACTTCTCAGTGCAATCTCAGCATCAATAAACATTTAATTTCCTCCGTGCCCTCTGTGGCTCTGTGGCAAATTCTTTTGTCCTGCGTAACATCAGTTATCACAATTCCAGTATTTCCCGGAAGGTCTCGATGGATTTCGACATATCGTAGCGTTTCCGGTGCTCGCGGATGAAATCGAGGTTGTAATTTGGATGCTGATAGAGGAACAGGATGCCCTTCTCCACGTCGCGGACGTCGTTGTAATCCGCAAAGACGCCGAATCCTTCTTTGACCGCCGCCTCGGTGGCGCTCTCTTTCTCCGCCACCGCAAAAATCGGCTTGCCCAGGCAAAGGTAATCGAAAAATTTGCCGGGCAGTTGCAGTTTGGTGAGGGGCTGCAACAGGATGAGCGCCTGGCTTTCGGCCATCATTTCCATCACTTTGGCGTAACTGACCCGGGGTAAAAAGCGCACCACGTCTGCGATGCCCAACTCCTTCGCCAGCGGGGGGACGTGCGCCAGGTCCGGGGTAACCCCGCCGATAAATTGAAAAGAGATTTTCTCCCGCTCGATCTCGCCGCGTTCGGCCAGGTTCTTCACCGCGTAGAGGATGGGAGTGGGATCGCGAAATTTGTAGAGCGAGCCGGCGTGGATGAAGGTGACTTTCCCGGCTTTGGCGCCGTTTTGATCGCCCCCGGCGGGAGGGGGGGAAGCGCTTTCCGGGTCGTACCCGTTGGAGAAAAACTTGAATTTCTCCGCCGGAAGGCCCGGATAACTGCGGATAAAATCCTGCTGCATCTGGCGGGTGATCAGGGTCACCTGGTCGGCCTTGCTCACCACCCAGCGTTCAAAAGCGATGATCCGGCGGTGTTTCCAGCGCTCGAAAGCGTTGAGGGTGCGCTCCGCCGCCTCCCAGGGGGAACGCGCCCAGGGATCCCGGAAATCCACCACTAATTTTTTGCCGGTAAGTATTTTCAGAATGGTGGAAATAAGGTGCAGGCTGTGGGAAGGGGAGCTGGAAAAAATCACGTCCACCCGCTCTTTTTTGATAATGCGGTACCCTTTAAGCACCGCCAGGGGCAGCCAGGTGACGTGCTTATCGGGAAATTGAAAAATCTCGGTGATAAAATCCTTCAAATTTTGCCACCAGCCTCCCTGCCATTTGGCGACCTCCGGGCGGGGAGCGCCTTCGGAATCGCCGGAATCGGCCAGTCGGAAAACCGGGCGCGCCTGCTTCACGGAACCGCGCACCAGCCGGGAGCGAATGGCGTGCCGGAGATTCAGCAGAAAAAATACCAGGTCAAATTTATGGGTGCGGTAAACCGTGACCCGGTCGAGATAGGAGAGTTTGCCATTTTCGGCGCGGCCGGGAGGAAGGGGATGATAATTTTCCTTCAAAGTCAGCACCGAGACGGCCCATTGGGAGGGATCCAGGTATTTGCAGATGCGCAAAATCCGCTGGGTTCCGATGGAAAGATTGGGAGGATAATTGGTGGTAATGATCAATAGACGTTTCATCGGATTACCGGGCTTGGTAAGGCGATTTCAGGCTCCGTTGCCGGCACAGCCGCTTCCGGGTGAGTTTCTTTTTTCAACCGTTCATATTCCGCTTTTTGCATGTTGTAAATCATCATAACAAAGGAACTCAGCCAGAATACGATCTCGGCGTACTGGCGGCTATGGAAGATACCGGCCGCGCAGATTCCCAACAAACCCAACTGCGCCGCGGTCATTTCTAAGGAATATTTCTGGAATGCAGGCATTTTTTTGGAGAGGCGTTTAGATTTGAAGCTCAGGTAAAAAATATGGCCCAGGAAACCGAGATACAGAATGATGCCGATGAATCCCCAGTCCGTCAGCACCGCGACAAAGGTATTGTGCTGGGTTTTATCATCGTCGATTTCCGGGATGTAATCGAGCGAAAGCTCCGCGAAGCCTCCCCCGCCCACCCCGTAGGGATGGTCTTTCCACATCCGGTAAGCGCCCCCCCAGATGTGCAAACGGCTGGTCGCGGAGCCGTCGTCATAGGTTTCCATGGTCTGGCGTTCGGTGAATTGCTCGTTGGTCAACTGGGTGAACAAGAAACCCCCGATTACCAGCCCGGCAATCAC
This sequence comes from Calditrichaceae bacterium, assembly GCA_013360445.1. Taxonomy (GTDB): domain Bacteria; phylum Calditrichota; class Calditrichia; order RBG-13-44-9; family J075; genus JABWBP01. The sequence continues at coordinate 42,177 of JABWBP010000036.1, forward strand.
GGCGTAGCGCGCCCGGCCTTTCACCAGGAAAATCGAAAATACGCCCACCACTAACAATCCCAAGAAAGAAGCCCGGCTATTGGCCAGGATGATCAGGTTGAACAGGAAGGGAATCGTCAGCGCCGCAAACAGCTTGGCCCAGCGATTTTTGGTGGTCAGAATATACATTCCGATGAACGGCATTACCGCCACCACGTGGGCGGAAACCGCGTTTTCCTCCGTGGCGTTGGGCGCAATCATTCCAATATCCCGGTTGGACCCTTCATTGTAAGCGATCCAACCCCAATAACCTAAGCAGACGATCATCACCCAGACCATTTTCCGGTAGTCCTCATAATCGCGGACAATGGAGATCATCAAAACAAAATTGATCAGGACTTTGAAAATCTCGAAAGCCTTTGAGTAGCTGGCCTCGGGAATGATGGCGTGCATGTAGGATACGAAGTACATATTCAGCACCATCAGGGTAACCCAAATGGCAGGGCGGAGATCCGGTTTTTCCAGGGGGTTTTGTTTACCGCGGTGGATCAGCCAGCTGAGCAGGGTGGCAATGGCAACCGTAAACGACCAGCCTAACGGGTTATCCGGTATATCATCGCCCCACCAGAAGTAGGGCGGATGATTATGCCACTCGAAGATATAGGTAAATACGCCGTACACCGGCTTGCGGAAGGTCATGATCAGCCCGGTAAAATAGATCAGGCAGAATAGAATGGCGGTAACGCTCATGGCGATCCTTCAATTGATTTCAGGCATTGCGGCGCCGGAAATTGCGCAGCGGCTCATTTTTTTATTCAGCCGCAAATTTAACCTTCTCCTTAACCGCCGTTGTGATAGATAACGGCTTCCGGGGAAAAACTTGCCGGAGGGAGAGGGGAGAATATGAAGTGGGTAACAGAATGGCGCTTTTGATATAGTGGTCAACTTTAACGGGCCGGATTGGAGAATTTCTCGGCAACTTTATAAACCTCTTCCCGGGGATCATTCCAAAATTCAAAAGCCTCTTCGCTCTGTTTGAGATAGCCCAGCCTTTCTATTTTCTGAATAATTTCATCGTCAGACAACAGGCGGGCTAAAAATAGCCAGAGGTCTTTTTCTTCAAGATTTTTGATCTCTTTATAAAGCTCCTGGGTTGACATATCCATTCCTCTATTTTGAATTAAAATATTTGTAACTATTCAGGCGTTTTGCCACAGAGGCCACAGAGAGCACAGAGACATAAAAAAATTCCTAATCAAATCACAAATACAGGGATATAAGGCTCTACGCAGAAAACAACAGAAAAGATTGAACAGGAATTACTATTCAACCCCGGTCTCAGGGAAGTAATTTTTTCCGAACGTTTTGAAGAAAGGGAAGCACGGTCGGCAGGGGATCGAACCAGCGGAAATGCGGGAACACCTGCGGCCGCGCCACGCTCTTGAACCAGCTCCAAAAGGTGATCTCCTTCAACCCCTTCAGCTCTTTGTAGGCTTTATAATCCAGGGACGGGAACCACAAGGTCATGCGCTGTTTGTATGAATTTACCGCCGGAAGGGGCAGCCCGGCCAGGTGGTTGTAGAGAATCAGCGAGGTGTCCATGCCGCAGCGCACTAACAATTCGTGGGCGGCGGTAAACCGGGGATTGCACTCGATGATCTTCAACTGCCCGTCGCGCAAATCGCGCTTGAACTCTACGTTGCCCAGCCCCCGGAAATTGATGCCCCGGAAAAATTTCAAGCCTAATTCGGCAATTTCCGGGTCCCAGTCGGTGATGTGGTAGGTGGCCGGCCCGTTATTCTTGGGAAAACGGCGCAGCACCTTTTTGGTGTAATGGAACAGGGTATTTCCCCGGGCGTCGATGTAGGTATAATAACTGCCTAACAGGCTGTCCGGGCCGGGGATGAATTCGCTGATGATCACTTTCAATTCATATTGCAGCACCTGCTGCAAGCGGCGCTGAAGCTCCCCCGGGGAGTTCACGATGAACAGTTTATCATCCGGGAAGAAGCGTTTGAATACGTGCGATTGCTGCGGCTTGACGATCAGGGGAAATTTGAAATCTCCATCGACCTTTTGCAGGTCCGCGGGGCATTCCACGGCGGTGAATTTCGGGGTGGGCAGCCCGATGGAGCGGGTCAGCTCCATGGTTTTGCGCTTGTTGATCAGCAGCAATTGCAAATCGGGAATGGATTCATCTAAAATGTAATGATTTTCCAACTCCTTGCGGAATTTGGCCGCGAATTCGATGGCGTCGTCATTGCAGGGGAAAATTACGCTGCCGTGCAGGGAGGCGCTGTTGGAAGCCAACAACAGTTCTCCCCAGTAATCCGCCGCGCCGTCTTTGCTGGGGATGGGGAATATTTTATCGGCGTAGCGGGTATAGCAGGCCCCGGTGTTGCGCAGCACGGCAAGATATACCCGGATTCCCTGCCGGCCCAGGGCGCGGGCGATGGCCAGGGCGTTGGAGGTTCCGCCTAACACCAGCACCGGCGGTTTTTTCGGATTTACGGTTTTCATCACGCTTCGCTCATTTCCTTGTGAATTAAGGGAGCCAGAAAAAAATAATGTACCCAACTGAGCGCACAGAGTGATTGAAACACATTAGCGTTCAGTGGTACAATAAAAAGGGCGAAAGCCCTATGCCGGCTCAAGATGTATTCTAAAATTGCGCCGGCGACCCCGGCGTTTTCCGATTTATTTTTGATCAGGTAGTGATGGTGCAGCCCCGGGTTGGTGTTGATCTCGTTGATGACGCCCCCTACCTCTGCGAGAGGACGGGTAATATCCGGGGTAATCAAATCCACTCCCACCAGTTTCAGCTTGAATAAATCGGCAATTTCCGCCCCGATCTTAATGGTCGAAGGATGCACAATCTGGCGAACCGACTCATTCTCCGCGGCGGTATTCTGGTTCACCACGGTTTTCAGGGCGATTTTTTCTCCCGCGCCGGGGCGATACCCCAGGGAATACCCCTGCTGTTGGAGGCACAATTTGCATTCGTAATCGATCTCCAGGGGAGAAAGGGCGATGATCTCCGGCGCTTGCAGGCGCTTGCGGTTTTCCGACTGCATCAATTCCTTCAGGGAGCGCTTCCCGTCGCCCACCACCACGGGGGGATCGCGCCGCACCGCGTCGATGAACCTGCCGTTCAAATACAACAAGCGGTAGGAGCTTCCGGCGATTTCCTTCTCGATCAACAGGCGCTCGGAAAAAGTCGCCGCCCACCAGGATGCTTTGCGCAGTTGGGAGAGGGTTCGAATTTTGGTGGTAACCCCGTTTCCCGCCCCGGTGGCGGCGGCCGGTTTCACCACGCAAGGCCCCCCGGTTTTGCGGATAAATTCCAGAGCTTTGCCCAGGGAGTGGAGGCGGTATTCTAAATAATCCTGCACCGGGTAATTTCGTTCAGCTAAAATGCGGTGCACCAGCGGTTTGTTGCCGGCCATGCGCAGGCTCAGGTGATCGTCCAACATCACCTTCGCTTCCTGCACGAAAGTATAAGCAGCATCGCGGCTGATTTTATAGTATCCGTAGCCGAATTCTTCGAGCTTCGCGCCGATTTCCGCGGCAGCGTCTTCCCACAATTGGCGGTAAAACCGCTCGCGCAGGCGTTCGAATTGCGGGCGCTCCGCCACCCGGTGATCCAGGAAGTAGCGTTTGATGCGATAATAAGCGACTAAAAATTCACTGAACAATTTTTTATTCCTTTACAACGTTTGCAGCCGGGCGCATTATTGAGTGAGAAGTGGCAAGTTGCAAGTGGCAAGTTGCAAGTGAGAAGTGAGAAGTGGCATGTGAGAAGTATCCCTTTTCATCCCACTTGCCACTTCCCACTTGCCACTTCTCACTTGCCACTTTTCACTTCTTGATATAACATTTCGATTAAAACGGGGTTGAAAATTTCCACCCCCGCGGGATTGAGATACTCCCGGTCGTGGAAATGCGCGTAGGGGTCGAGGGGCAGGGGGATTTTGTTGAAATCGTAGTAAACCACCCCTTCCTCCCGGGCGATTTCGGCAAAAGTGCGGGAGATTTCTTCGTAATTGGCGATAGCGTGCAGGTTTTGCGGAGGCTCCGGCTTGGTCGCCAGAATGATCCGGGCGCCGTTTGCTTTTACCAGGCGGATGACGTCACGAATCGCCTGCAATTGTTCTTCCCGCGGAACCACCGTTCGGGCAGGAGATTTGCGCGGTTTTTGATCCACGAACCGCGCTTCATAGCGAGATTCTTCGCCGGCCAGGCTCCGGGTAAATTCGACGTAGCCGCCCGGTATGTAGCGTTCGTCCTCATCCGGTTTCTGGGTGAATTGCGGCGCCAGCCCGCTCAGGTGCAGCATCCATTTGGAGACCGCAAGGTTGAGGGCGTGGGGGCTTCCGATGGCCAGGGCCATTTCCATCATCTCCGGGGAATAGGAGAGGTTCTGCGAAAGGTCGTAAAAACATTCCAGCCCGTCGCGGTCGATCACCCGGTAATTCAGGTCGAATACCACCAGTTTGGGATTCAACGCCGCAAAATAATGTTTCAACAAATAGTAAGTATTCAACGGGGTTTGCCCGGTGGTTCCCATGTTGAAAGTTTCCAGGCCGCGTTCGGCGTAAATCCGGGTATCGAAGGTGCGGTAACAATGGGAAGAGCCCAGGAAAAGAATATCCAGGTCTCGATAGTTTTGAATATCCTGGAATCGCTGCAAGGTGAACCCGAATCCCCCCGGGGTCACCGGGTTGCGGGCGGCGATCTTCATAAGGGTCTGATCCCCCACCCCCACGGTGGAGAAAACGAAGGCGCTGAGGAAGTACAGTCCCCCCAGCAGGGCGAGAAAGAGCGCGGTTTTGCGAATCATAGCCATTCTAAAATTGGAAATAGATGAATTCCGTATGGTTGAATACTCCGAAAAATACGATTCCCAGGATCAGGGCATAATAAATCGCCCAGCGGAACATGCGCGGCTGCCCCAGAACCAGGGTTTTGAGCTTGCCGGTTCGTTCCAGCAAATGGTAAACCTCTAACAGCAAGATAGACCCCAGGGCGATGAGCAATTCTCCCCAACCTAACGCCACGTTGATTGCCGCTAACCCGGCGGGAGAGAAATCCAGCCGGAGCAGGTTGCGGAGGATCAGGAAAGCCTCCGCGACGGAGTTGGCCCGGAAAAAGACCCAGGCGAAGCAGACCAGGTGGAAGGTGAGGAAGATTTTCAAACCCCGCTGCAAGAGCGGAAATCGGTCGATCTTCAGCAGCCCGGCCATCGCCTCCCGGGCTTTTTGGGTCCAGATGGAAAAAACCAGGTAGAACCCGTGCAAAAATCCCCACAACGCAAAGGTCCAATTGGCCCCGTGCCACAAACCGCTTACCAGGAACACCGCCAAAAGGTTGAAATACCAGCGCGGCTTGCTCACCCGGTTTCCGCCCAGGGGAATGTAGAGATAATCCTTGAACCAGGAAGAAAGCGAGATGTGCCAGCGTTTCCAGAACTCGCTGATGGATTGGGAAAAGTAGGGCTGCCGGAAGTTTAGCATCAAATCGTAGCCCATGATCCGCGCGGTTCCGATGGCGATATCCGAATAGCCGGAAAAATCACAATAAATCTGAAAGGCGAAAAAGTAGGTCGCCAGGAGCAGGGTAAAGCCCTGGTACTCTCCCGGGGAGTTATACACCTGGTTGACGTAAATCGCCAGGCGGTCGGCAATGACCACCTTCTTGAAAAATCCCCACAGCATCAGGCGCAGGCCGGAAATCAGGCGGTCGTAATCGAAACGCACCGTTCTATCGAGCTGGGGCAGCAAGCGCACCGAGCGCTCGATGGGGCCGGCCACTAATTGGGGAAAGAAGGCCACGTAGAGGGCAAAGGTGGTGAAGCGGCGTTCCGGCTCTTTTTCTCCCCGGTACACGTCGATGGTGTAACTCATGCTCTGGAAAGTGTAAAAAGAGATGCCCACCGGCAGCAGCCAGTCGAATCCGGAAAAGCCGTAAAAAATATTGAACTGCTGCAAAACCGCCCGGATGGATTCGTTGAAGAAGTTGGCATATTTGAACGCAAACAGGATGCCGAGGTTGGCGGCCAGGCTGAGAATGAGGTATTTTGTGCGGGCGCTCTTTTCCGTGGTTTTACCCATCCGCAGGGCGGCGACATAGTCGATCAGGGTAGAGACCAGGATCAAAATGGCGTATTCCGCCTTCCAGCACATGTAAAAATAGTAGCTGGCCGCTAACAGAAAGACCTGGCGAAACCGCTGCGGCAGGGCGAAGAAAACCGCTACCACAACCGGAAAAAAGATCAGGAATTCTATGGAATTGAAGAGCATGGTTTTTTATAGCGTAGCCGTTTGCAGTAGGCAGTAGGCATTACGCAGTTGGCAGTGGATGGTGGATAACAGGCAATTTTACTTTTATCTGCCCCTGCTACTGCCCACTGCCTACTGCCTATTGCCTACTATTTTCACCTTTCCGTTCATTTTGGAATGATAGAGGTTCCGATACAATTGCTCGTAACCGGAGACCGTGCTGCGCAAAGAGAACTTCTCCCGCACCCGCTCCAGGGCCTGGCGGGAAAATCTCCGGCGTAAATCTTCATCGGCATAGAGGCGGTGCAGCTCGCCGGCCAAGGTCTGTTCATCCCCCACCGGGAAGAGCAGGCCGGTTTCCTGATGGTTGACCAGCTCCGGGTTGCCGCCGGTAGCGGTAGCGAGCACCGGCACGCCGCAGGCCTGGGCTTCTAAAATCACGTTGGAACATCCCTCGCTCACGGAGCTGAGCACAAAGACGTCGAACATATTCAGCAGGGTTTCCGGGTCGGAGACCGGGGGAATGAACCGCACCTGCTCTTGCAGGCTCAATTGCGCGATCAATTCCTGGTAGCGGCGCTTCATTTCCTCTCCCGCGCTTCCCCCGCCCCCCACCAGCACCAATTTTGCCGCGGGTATTGTTTCCCGGAACCGCCGGAATGCTTTGATAAGGGTAAAATGGTCCTTCACGGGATGAAAACGCCCCAGGGTGCCGACCACGAAGCTCCCCTCCAGCCCGTACTGTCGGCGATATTTTTCCCGGAATTCCGGGGAGGGATAGAAACGCACGGGATCGATGCCGTTGTAGAGCACGGAGATATTATCCTTCCGGTAGCCGAAGGAGTCGCGCAGCTTCTTTTCCAGGTCCCCGGCCACCACCGTCACCGCGTCGAAGCGCTGCCAGAGGTATTTCTGAACCCGGTCTTTCATAAAAGAGCGCTCGAAGGTGCCGTGCTCCCCGTGAATGAGCGCCGGGATTTTCGCCAGCCGGGCGGCCAGGTAGCCTTCTAAGAGGGTGTTCCAGGAGTGGGTGTACACAATGTCGTAGCGGTTGCGCTTCAGAACCTCCGCCAGGCGGCGGGCGGTCTCCCAACTGTTGGCCGGGGTTCCTTGCAATTCGATGATGTTGAATTGCTCCACCGGGAGCAACTCCCGGTAGCGCACTCCCTGTAAGACGATGATGTCCACTTCGAAGCGGGAGCGATCCATGCCGGAAACGATTTTCAGGACGCCCTGCTCTTTTCCGGCGGGACCGATGAAGTAGAGCAGGTGGGCGAGGTGGATTTTTTTCATAGAGGCGATTGATACGCGATGCTGGATGCCGGATAAATTTTTTGAACGAACGATTCACTATCCCTTTAGTCACTTCAGACTCTTCTGACTCTTCTGACTCTTCCGACTCTTCTGACTTTTCAGACTCTTCCGACTCTTCTGACTCTCCTGACTTTTCTGACTCTTCAGACTCTTCTGACTTTTCAGACTCTTCAGACTCTTTCCTCAAGGAATATGCCGGATGATCCGCGGCCCCAATGTTTTGGTAACGCCCAGGGGCAGCTTCGCCCAAACCTTGATGGCCAGGGAGAATTTGCGGTTATCGGGATTCAATTCCGGCAATTTTTCCCCTTCCGGCAGCACGTACGCCCAACTGAGCGGGTGTTCCCGGGCGTTCCACTGCTTTTTGAACTGGTAGGTGCCGCTGCCCGGGGTGCAGCGCCCGAAATCGAACATCCGGCAGCCCTTTTTGATGGAGAGCTTCAGGGATTCCCAGTAGAGCATCATGTTGGGGCTGTAGCGATTGTATTCCCGCAAGGAGGAGGCCCAGGGAATCTCCATAATCCCCTTGTAGCGCAGCAGGAACGAAGCCGCCACCGCCAGCCCTTCCGGGGTGTAAACCGTGACGATGAAGGCGTCATCCGGAAAGGTTTGCAAAATCTCCCCGAAAAACCGTTGCGGGAGCACCGGCGTGCCCAACTCGCGCATATTGAGCGCGAAGACCCGGTAAAAATCATCGAGAAGCTCCGCCCCGCCGGTTCGGGCGTGCATATTTTCCTTCTCCGGGCGGCGAATCTGGCTGCGCAGCTTGGCCTTGAAGGAGTTGAACAGCGTCTCGCTGTCCGGGGGCAGGTCCAAGAAAAAGGTCACCTTATGGGATTTGGTCGGCAGCGCGGTCTCCACCGGGGCATCGAAGCGCAATTCGATGTAGTCGTACTTTCTTTCCGCCCGCAGGTTTATTAGAAAGCGGTTCAGGGGCGCGGCCAGGGCGGGATCGGAGAGCAGCGCCCCGCCGTAGTTGATAAAGGGAAGCGACACCGCGAAACGCCCGAACAGGAAGGAGTGGAACTCCGTCAACGGCAGTACCCCTTCGATTCCCTCGCCGTTGCGGATGACGATGTAGAACGCCGGGTGGCCGAAGATTCGCCGAATCATCCGGCTCCATTGCGCCAGGTGATATATTTTTCCGCCCGGATGTTCTAAAACGAAGCGGTCCCATTCCGCCGGGGGAGTTTCGCAAACTTCGATATCGGTTTTCAGCAACGCTAAATTTTGATGTTCTGCAGCCATTGTTTATTCTCGAAATACCATTTCACCACCTTCTCCAGCCCCTCCTCGATGCGTACCGCGGGTCTCCACTTCAGCAACGCCCCGGTTTCGGTCAGGTCCGCCCAGGTGATGAGATTATCAGCGGGGTGGCGGGGCAGGAAATTCAGGGCGGCCTTTTTCTTCAATAATTCTTCCAGAATGCGGATCATTTTCAGCAATTCCATGGGGCGGTCGTTGCCGACGTTAAAAATGTTGAATCCCGGCAAATCCAGGCCGCGAATGGTTGCGTCGGCCACATCGTCGATGTAAGTAAAATCCCGCGCCTGTTTCCCGTCGCCGTAAACATCTATCGGATTGCCGCGCTCGATGGTGAGGATGAAGCGGAAATAGGACATGTCCGGCCGCCCGGCCGGGCCGTACACCGTAAAGTAGCGGGGAATGCTGATATCCAGGCCATACAGGTAATGATACGTATGGCAGAGCGTCTCCGCAGCCTTTTTGGAAGCGGCGTAGGGAGAGAGGGGGGTGTCGGTGTGGTTGGTGACCTTGAATGGGGTCGGGGTATTCCCATACACACTGGAAGTAGAGGCCAGGACAAATTTTTTGATTCCCTGCTGCCGGGCGCATTCCAGGAGGTTGAGGGTTCCGGTGACGTTGGTGTCATAGTAGCTCCAGGGGTCCTCAACGCTGGCCCGCACCCCGGCGCGCGCCGCCAGGTTCAGCACCGCGTCGAATTTGTAGCCCTGGAACAACCGTTCCATGGCCGGGTAATCCGCCACGCTCTCTTTGAAGAACGTAAAATCTTCCGAAGCTTGCAGCTTCTTTAAGCGCCACTCCTTTAAACGGATATCATAATAATTGTTGAGATCGTCCACCCCCACGACCCGGTGGCTCTGGTGTAACAATTTTTCGGCCACGCGGGAAGCAATAAACCCGGCGCAGCCGGTGATCAAATAATTCATTTATGATTTCTCTTCTGCAAGGCAGGATTAATGCACGCTGATAAAACTACTCCGTATATCTCCGATTTTTTCGGTTTAAAGAGATGCCATCACCCTACCCCGTTCGTTCCGCTTAAGATAAGAATGCCGGGCGAGAAGTAAACCCGGCATCGGTAAGGAGTGCATCATTTGTCGCGGGAAAGAAGCGGTATTCAGACCATTAATCCGCCGAACCGCTCCGGATTTGATACGAAATAAAACCAGCTAAAATACCGAACATCCCTCCCGGCAAAACCGGCTTTACGACGCCATATACCCGGCGCTAATGCGACCGGGCTTTCAATAATTATAATAGGAATACTGGTAGCGCTCCTTTTTCATGTCCACTTTCACCATGTTCAACACCAGGCCCAGCATATTCTCGTGGATATTTCGATATTCCTGCAATTTACGGCTCAACTGTTCGATATTGGTATATTCCGCCCGCACCACCACCAGGATGCCGCCCACGCTGGTAGAGAGAATGGCCGCGTCCGAACTGGCCTGGAAAGGAGCGGTATCCAGGAGGAGCATCCCGAAGCGGGATTTGAGCACCTCCAATACGCTGCTCATCCGTTCCGACCCTAACATCTCCGTGGGGTTGGGAATGGGAGTTCCGGCAGTGATCATATAGAGATTAGGGATTATGGTTTTTTGGATCAATTTGCTGAGATTTTCATAATCCACGGTGGCTTTGGAGATCAGGAAATCGCTCAGGCCGGGCTTTTTCTTGTTTCCGAATACATTGTGCAAAACGCCCCGGCGCAAATCCCCGTCGATGAGCAGGGTGGAGATTTTTTGCTGCGCAAAGGTAATGGCAAGGTTGGAGGAGGTCAGGGATTTACCCTCCCCGGGGCGCAAACTGGTAACGATAAAAGAGGACAGCTCTTTATTCTCGTTCATGAAGAGCAGTTTGGTGCGCAAGTCCCGGTAGGATTCCGACTCCAGGGTAGGGGAATAATCCAGGGTGATCAATTTGGTATCGCGCTTGCCCTTGAGGTCTTTGATGTTTTCCGGCACTTCGCTATCGTTGTGAATTACCGGAATGCTTCCGATGACCGGCAGTTTCAGGCGGGTTTCTAAGTCTTCCGGGGTTTGCACGGTTTTGTCAAAAAATTCCCGCACAATCGCCAGTCCCAGGCCCAATCCCAACGCCAGGGCCAGCCCCAGGAGGGATTTTTTCAAGATCAGGGACAACCGGCTCTGCACCGGGGGCACCGGCGCGGGATCGAGGATGAAAACGTCCCCCACTTCTACTTCGGAATTGATTTTGGCCTGGTTGTAGCGGGTCAGCACGGTCTCGAAGACGTTCCGCTTGACGCCCTGTTCCACCATCAATTCCGAGAGCTGCCGCTGCTTGAGAGGCAGGCGGGCGAGGTTTTGCTGCTCCGAGGAAATATTTTTCTCCAGATTCGAGGCGCGATCCATCAGCTTGGTCACATGCTCCCGGGCGGCGGTTTCCACTTTGGCAATCAAGGACTTGAATTTATTTTCGTTTTCGACAAATAAGAAATGGGTGGGCGCGTATTTGCCGGCCAGACCGTTCCGCTCCGTCATCAAGGCATTAAACTCCTGGTCAAATACCGAGGCCGTGGGGATTCCTTCGGCGCTGAGCAGGTAAGTAACCAGTTGCCGGGCTTGATCCAGCTGCTCGTTGAAGGAGGCGGCGTTCTCGGTGCGGGCGATCAGGTTTTTGAGATCGTTGATCTTCAGCCGCAGATCATTTTGGTTTTGTTGCAAGGTGGTGACCGGGGTTAGCGGTACTGCCGCGGTGACCTGGGGATTTATTTCCTGAAAGCGCTGCAAGCGCTGGTTGACCTCATCCAGATCCTGTTTGGCGACCTGCAACTGATCTTCGAGAATTTTCAGAATCTCATTCCCCTTGCGATTCTTAATACTCGAATCGAACTGCACAAACTTCTCCGCCAGGGTATTGGCGATCCGGGCGGCCATTTCCGGGGAGCCGCTGGTGGCGGAAATCGAGAGATTGGTGAGGGTTTTCCGATCCAGCCATTTATAAGAGATGCGGCTTTTCAAGCTCTTTATCGAAGAATCGAAATTTTTCACATTAAATTCCACCGCTTTAACCGGAAGCGATGACAGGTAAGGCGCGTTCACCTGAAAGGCGATGTGATGGATGCGCACCGTATCTTGCGCCCCGAACACCAGCAGCAACCGGTCTTTTACCTTTGTAGCCGGGTTGGAATAATACAATTCGTACTGCCCCCCTTTGGGCGCCACCCGGTAGAGACCGGGATCGCTCTCCGGGTTCACGTCCACAAAGCTGAAAAGTTTGTCCTTGCTAACCCCGGGGGTCACAATGGAAAAGTTCAGTTGCAGTTCCTGTACGATCTGCCCCAGGAGGCTGTTGGTTTCCAGAAAGGTGATCCGGCTGGCATTAACCGTCTGGCCCTTTTCTTCCACTGCGCTCATGGTGCGGGGGTTCTGGAAGTACAACAGCACGCTGGAGGAGTACACCGGGTAGCTATCGTACAGGCTCACGTATCCCAGCCAACCTAAAAAAACGGCTAAGAACGTTGTGGAAATCAGGATCTTGCGCCGTTTTAGAATGCGCAAATACTTCTTGATTTCATTTTCTCCCTCCGCAAAAGCGCCGTGCGGTTTTTTCATACCATTATTACTGAGATTCATTGATCCCCTCGCGATATTTCTCGGATTAGCGATTCACAGTGCGGTCATATATGGTTATATAGACAGCGACCAGAGACGCCACGGCGGTAATCGCTGTCAAAACGGTACGGGATTTTTCCCAGAATCCGGGTTTGGTGGGGGTTCGTACCCAAATTTGATCCCCGCTTCTGAAGCCGATTTCCCTGAGAGAGATGCCGGTTTGCAGGTAGGGAATCAACTCATTATCGATAGACCCGCCGTCTCGCTCCCAGCGCATATCTTTCAGGCCGTTCTCGTCCATGGTTCCCCCGACTTCATAGATCACTTCCCACAACGAGCGGTTCGCGTCAAAGTAATAAAAACCCGGCCGCGGCACTCCCCCTAACACGCTCAGGCGAATCATGGGCTTAACCTGGAGGTTGGGAAAGCGCAGATAATCGCGGAAATTTTCGCGGATAAAATTAATAAACTCCGCTTCGGACATGTGGCTGATTTTGGCCTTTCCATAGATAGGCAATTCGACGAACCCGCGGTCGTCAATCGGAAAAATTCCGTTCAAAAACGAGGTGGTATCCGGCATGGTAGAAATAAGCACCCCGTCTCCCGGCACAAAAATCCTTCCCGCCGAGGTTTGCTCCTGGGGTGGGGTGGAGGCGGGGCGGTCATTATCGTTTGTATCGTCTTTTCCGGTTTCGCCGGCATAGCCGGTCGTCATCAACAGCAACCCACTCAACAACAGGGCCAGGGGCTTCATCAGAAAATGGTGTCTAAACTGACTGATCACTATAACCTCCGATATTTATGCTTTCTCAGGCAGAGCGGTGATACCGATAGCGTTTTTCTTTCGTATCCAGTTCCAAAGATTTCAACAGCGAACGCAGCTTGAAGTAGCCGATTTTTACCCCTCCGTACTCCGGCTGGCGCAACATTTTCCGAATCGCCCGGGGAGATAGTTCCGGGTGTTGGGAGATGATATCGCGCACTTTATCCGGAACCGGCATTACTTTAATATCGATCCTGCGGCTATATTTTTCTGCGTCGAAGGCGATATAATTGACTTTATCCGTCTGGACAAGAGCGGTCGATATGCCTTCGTTGGCTAAAATTCCGTCAATATTGATGTCGATCTCCTGGTCAATGATAATATTCTTGTCCTCCCCGGGAACCTCCGGCTTGAACGGAGGCTCTTCGATGAATGCTTCCTCCCCGTTACGTTCCGGTTGAAATGTAACTTCCCGTTCTTCCGGCTCTTGCGGCTTTGGGGAAGGCGCTTCGAGGGGGAGATCCACCGAAGGGGGTTCGGGTGCGGCCGGTTCTTCGAAGAGAGTCCCGGTCAGCAGCGGATTTTTCGTTTCCAGGGGTTCCCGGGCCTGCTCAGGTTTTATCTCGCCAAGCTCCCGGGCCGGTTTAAGCGGTTTCTGTTCCGGCGGGGGAAGCTCCGCGGAAACCGGCTTTTCTTTGATGGCCGGGCCGGGCGGCGCAGCTTTTTTCGCCCCGCTCTTTTTCTCCGCCGCTTTGGGCTTTTCCTTCTTTGCCTCTGGCACCGGCGCGGAAGCAGAAACCATCTTCGGCTTTAGATTGAAACTCTTGAGCGCATCTTCCAGCGAAGGATATTCGGAAATGATATGATAAAATTCCAGCATCTGGTAGATTTCGTAAATTTCCGGCCCCATATTCGCCAGCTTGATATCCCCGCTGCTCTCCCGGAAACGCTTGATCTCGCCGATCAAAACCCCCCAGCCGGCGCTGCTCATATACACCAGGTTCTGTAAATTGAAAACCAGGCGGTAGTACTTATCCTTCAGGGATTTGTTGATCATCTCCTGCAAAAGGTGGCAATTGGCCTGGTCCACGTAGCCGCTGATCCCGATCAGCATGATGCGGGCTTCTTCGTCCATTACTTTTGTTTCGATTTTGATGCCTTCTTGCTCAATCATTTTACATCTTTTCGGTTTTTGTAACTATTCAGCCATCCGTGAAATGGCATCCCGCGTGGCCGAAATGCCTTGTTCTTCCTGAAAAAGCGCGCCGTGTGCATTTATAATGATCGGAAATGGCGGCATTAATATTAGTTGTTATTTCAATTTACAAACTCAAATATAATTTCATTAACCTTCCATTACAAGAAGGGGGTAAATATCTGTGAGTTAGCTTAAACCGCGCTGAAAAACTCTTGCCCACCCTTATCCTGCAACATTTTTCTATCCCGAAATCGAAGAATGGGAGATGCAAGTCTCCGTTTCTCCCTATTGCCTGCCGCCGGCCAAACCCGCTTCCCGGAAAGACGTGAACGGGAACAGGTCCGTAATGGTGTTCAGCCTTTCCAAAAAAGTATTGATGCCGCGGTAATGGCGGATTTTCCCCAACAGGCTCAAGGGAACCCTGGGCAGGTCAAGGTCAAATTCCCACGGGTGGGCGTAAAAAATGACCGGGCGTTTTTCCTGCTGGCAGCGCTTCATCAACTGCACGGAGAGGGGAAAGGGATACAGCCGAAAATAGCCTCCCCCGCTGCAGGGAAGGTTAACCTTGCCCAACCGTACCGTGGTCATGGGATATTCCCACAACTCTTGTTCGCCCTCGCGGTAGATAACGTACGGCTCCCGGGGCGCTTCGGGAATGCCATAGCGGTCGTGATGAATGGGGAATACCGAGGAATCGTAGCGCAGCCCCTCTTTCAACATAATCGGGAGCGCCCAAAAGGAAGATTTGGTAATCGAGAACGTGGGGGCGCGATACCCGGCGACCGGGGCGGCGGAAAGCGAATTGAGAATATCCAGAGAGCGGCGTAAATCCGCGCGGAATTCTTCCGGTTCGAGGTGGGTGACCATGCGGTGGGCGTACCCGTGAGAAGCGATTTCGTGGCCTTCCCGCGCCGCATCGCGCACGATGGCGGGGTATTTTTCCGCTACCCAGCCCAGGAAAAAAAAGGTGGCGGTCAATCGTTTTTTGCTCAAAAAGGTCAGGATAATCTCGGTGTTCTTCTTAACCCGGCTTTCCAGGAGGCTCCATTGCTCCATCGGAAACCTGCCGGAAAATATTTCCGGGTGAAACCAGTCTTCAATATCAAACGACAGGATGTTGGTAAAATTCTTCATCAGCGATTCCGAAAATAGCCGCCACTCGCCCGGCAGGGATTATTACAACTTCATAGATAAAGAAAAAGGCCAACCGGCCTCTTCTTACTGTCCTCTTGCGCTCAGTACTACCCAAAGCGTTTTGAAAAGAATTTTTAAATATAACCTGACCGGATGCGGATTTTCAATATAGTAAAGATCATACTGCAATTTTTCCTTCACGTCATCCAGGGTCTCGTCGTAGCCGCCTTCCACCTGGGCGTAACCGGTCAGCCCCGGCTTCACTTTCAAACGATCCATGTAGCGGTGAATTTCCTTGCGATATTTTTCCACGAAATAGGGTCGCTCCGGGCGCGGGCCTACCAGGCTCATATCCCCGCGGATCACATTTACCAACTGGGGCAGCTCGTCCACCCGGGTTTTGCGGATGAAACGCCCGACTTTGGTAATCCGGGGGTCGTTGCGGGTAGCCAACTGCGGCCCGCTGTATTTTTCCGCATCGGAATACATGCTGCGGAATTTGTAAATTCTGAAGATCCGGCCGCCCTTCCCCACCCGTTCCTGGCTATAGAGCACCCTGCCGGCGGATTCCAGCTTGATGGCGACGGCGATTAGAATCCAGGAAGGCAGAAACAACAAGAATAGCATGATCGAGATGGCCAAATCCAATATCCGTTGAAGACGGTGCTCTGCCGGGGGCGATTGCTCGGTGATAATTTCCGAAAGGGTATGATCGTAATCGACATCATAAGTATGCGGAAGAATTTCGTAGGCAATTTGCTCTTTTTCGCACTTCTGGATCACTTCATGCAGCTTTTGGAAATCGCCCGGATCGATCGCCAACACCACCCGGTCGATATTGTGGCGCAGCATGATTTTTTTAATATCCGCCATCTCTCCCAAAATATTGGGAAATTTTGAGCGGTCGAAGTTATTTTCTACCGGCTCGATATTGATGAATCCGACTATCCTGCGCCCATTCTGCTTAAATAACGAAGCGTTTTCCCAAAGCCTGGTAGCAATCCGATTTAAACCTAAGATGGCAATGTTAGAAGCGTCGGAAGAAAACGATTTTCTGATCACATTTACTTTTCCGTACAAATTCACCTGCGACATAAGATTGTTCTATCTCAACAATAATAATAGTCAACATCCTGCCAAAATTTGTGAACCATGTCAAGCCGGCGAATAACCATATATAGCTCCGCCATGTCAATTACACTCATAGTTTTAATATAGTTATAGCCGGTAGTGCCTGTATGACTCATCTCACAGAAGGATTTCACTTATTTTTACCCTCCCGCGCCTGTTTCAATGGTCGAAATCCCCCGCGGAATCATTAGCGGGGATCCCAAATGCTTTTAAAGCATCCCAAAGTACAGGGCGTTGTGAACGCCCGGCACTCAGCGCTATGCGCTATGCACTATGCGCTTCGCGCCCCCCAGGAGATTTGCATAAAAACCGTTTCAATAAATCAGGTTGGACTATTAAATTGCCGCCTCAAGGAGTTCGATCAAAACTGAAGTTGATATGCGGCTAACCATACCCAACCAGCTTACCATTCTGCGCATCATCCTGACGCCGGTTTTTATCATCCTGTTTCTAAAAGAAGCTCCCCTGGAGCAACTATCCGCCTCGATCATCTTTACGATTGCGGCCCTGACCGATTGGTACGACGGTTGGTACGCCCGCAAATTCGGGGTGATTACCCGGCTGGGGCAATTTATGGATCCCCTGGCCGACAAGGTTCTGGTCAGCTCCGCCCTGCTGGTATTCGCGGCGCTGGGCTATGTTTTTTCCTGGATGGTCTGGATCATTATCATTCGCGACGCCTTCATTACCGCCACGCGGATTTTCGCCCTGAAAGTCGGCAAGCCGATCATTACCCACGTGCTGGCCAAGTGGAAAACCGCCGCCCAAATGACCACCATTTTTTTGATTTTGATCTTCATCAACTGGTATAACTACTCTGCCGGCAACCCGGATACCTATGCGGCCCGCTATTTCGACCCGATCGGGATTGCCATGCTGATCGTAACCTTCCTGACCGCGCTATCCGGAGGGATTTACCTGGTGGAAAATCGAGGGTTGTTGCTGAATATTTTCAGGAGGGTGGTGCGGTTGTGAAGTGGAGGAAACGAGGGAAAACTAAGATCGCGGCGCTTGGCGAATTTCTTACGGCTGGTAACAACTATCCGAAATCAGTTGGCAGGAAGGTCTTAACGGCATATAAACCTCCCGAATCCTGCATTCGGCAGAATTCGGGAGATCGGAAGGTTAAATCTACTTCATCAACATCATTTTCCGGCTCTGCACCTTATCGCCGGTAATCAAACGATAGAAATAGGCCCCACTGGGAAGATTTTCGGCGGTCCAGGTGAGGCGGTAAGTCCCCGTCGCCATTCTTTGCTGGTTCACCAGCCGTTCCACTTCCTGCCCCAGGGAATTGTAAACGATCAAAGAAACCGTCTCCGCCGCGGGAAGGGAAAATTCGATAGTGGTAGAGGGGTTGAAGGGGTTGGGATAGTTCTGCTTCAGGGTATATTCCGCCGGAACTGCGGGATCCAGCACCAGGTCGATGCCGCTGACGCCGGAGAGGGTCAGGTCGTCAACCAGGAAGAAAGTCCCGGCAGTGCCCCCGATGGTTCCGGTGGTATCCCCGGCAAATATCTCGATATAACAGTTATTGGGCACATCGCCGCTTATGTATTGGATGGGAATGTCAAAAGAAGCATAACCGGAAGTGGCGGGGGGGAGATAAGAGTAACCTGCGCCGACGCCGATACTATCCTTATACATAATTACCCAGGCAAACATTGCATCCGTACCCTGGGGGGAGAACTGGTAATACCCGCTAAAATTTGCGTAACGCTGGGAAACCGGGAATCCCTGCGCGGTGTCTCCGGCGATCATATAGGGAGGAAAGAGAAAGCCGGAAAAATCCACCACGTCCCCCCGGGCGGCGGAACTGCCGGAGTGGCTATTAGCTGATTGGGTGATGGGGGTAAAAAAACCCGGAACATTCGGGGTTAACCAACCATCCGGATTACCGGCGGTCCATTGTTCGAAGCCGCCGTTGGGAATCTGGGCCTGGCTTCCCAGAGTGAAAAAGAGTATCGCCAGCAAACTCATCAAAAATCCGAACCGCTTATACATAATTGTTCTCCTTCATGCATGATATTAGGTGAGATATTTAACCTCCCGAAGGGGCTTGAGCCTTCGGGAGGTTGAATTGAGAGAATTCGGGATCAACGCGCTAACAACATTTTCTTCACTTCTCTAAAGCTTCCCGCTTCGATCCGGTAGAAATAGACCCCGCTGCCCAACTGGCTGGCGTCGAAATCCACCTGGTACTTTCCCGCGGCCAGCGGTTCATCCACCAAAGTGGCGACCAACTGTCCCAAAACGTTATACACCAGCAGCTTGACCGGCCCGGCCTGGGAAACGGCAAAGCGGATGTTGGTGCTGGGGTTGAAGGGGTTGGGGAAGTTCTGTTCTAACTCGTAACTGGCCGGTACCTGCGGGTCTATCGGCTCGATGCCGCTGATGACGCCCTGCACCGCCGCCAGGGCATTCACCCGCCCGTAACCCCAATTGTAGTTGGGGGTGGTGCCGGTCCAACTGTCCACCCGGGCGGTGGAGGTGAGGATATTCAGCACCGTCTGGGGAGTGAGCCTGTGATTCTTTTGCAGCATCAGCGCCACCACCCCGGTGATATGCGGGGAGGCCATGCTGGTTCCCTGCTGTTTTTGGTGCTTGCCGCCCAACAAGATGTTATGCGGCTGCACCCCGGTGCCGATGGTCAAATCACTGGAAAGAGGCGCAAGGATGGCTTCCCCGGGAGCGGTAATCTGCGGTTTCAGCCGCCCGTCGCGGGTAGGCCCATGGCTGCTGAAGTAAGAAAGCTGGCCGATGGTGGGAACCACCGGCCCGCCGGGACCGGGATTCTGTTGCTGCTGGGTTTGGCCGTTCACGTCGATCCACTGGTTCTTGGTCACGTAAGAGCCGACGGTAATAATCTGGTTGGCCGTTCCCGGCATGCCCACGGATTTGTCGTTGTCCCCGGGGCGAATCCAGGTGCCGGAGTCGATGGTAAAGTAACCGCCTGTCACCACCCACATATCAAAACTGGGGCTGCCGGAGCTGCTGAAGGTATAGAGAGACCAGAACACCGTGTTGATGGGCAGGGCGCCGTTGTTGCTGTCGATGAGCACCAGCACCCGGCGGGCGTTATTCTGCGGATCGTTCAGAGTCGTCGCATCGATAGATATTAACCCGTAAGTGGTGCCGCTGACCGTGAAAGGCACATTTTGGATACTCTGCCCGGGCGCAACCGGGTTGGTCCACCCGAGTAGTTGAGCATTTTGATCGTAGGCGGCGATGCCGACGGAAATGTTGCCGGTGTTATACCACATATCCGCTAACGTAACGGCGCTGCTGCCGTCGGCGATCCAGATGGTTTCCAGGGCGTCGTTGTAGCTGCTGCCCTGCTGGGTGGCATACCCGCCGTGAATGAAATCGGAGCCTTCGTTCCCGGCCGCCGCCACGATGATTTTACTCGGCCCGGTAAGGTTATCCAGCGCCTGTTCGTAAAGGCTGGTGCCGTCGTGGGCGCCAAAATGCCCGCCCAAGCTCAGGTTTACCGCCGCGGCTTTGCCCATCGCTATCGCTTTGGAGAAGGTGTAGGCGACCCCGTCAACCACATCGCTATCGGCAAAACCGCCGTTGCTGTTGTGGTCGCGGATGCCTTTCACAAAAATAATGTCCGACTGGGGAGCCATGCCGATATACCCCGCCTGGGCGCGGCCGCTGCCCGCGGCTGTGCCGGCCACGTGGGTTCCGTGGCCGCCGCCGCCGTTGCCGTCGATCTCAAGGCACTGGCCGGCGTCGATCTGCGCCTTGGTGTATTCCCGCCCGTAGTTGTAGCCGGAAGGGGGATTGCTGGTGCCGGACATATCCCAGAGGTACTGAATTCGGGTAGTGCCGTCGTTCCAATCGAAATCGTCGTGTTTCCAGTCGATGCCGCTATCCAGCACGCCGACCACCACTCCGGCGCCGTTGTAGGGCTGGGGCAGCCCCACGCCGTTATGGACGTCGTCGGCGTTGATCTCAACCCGGCTGACGTCGATCAGGGCTTTGGATTTGGCGCTGATCTGCATGGAGTGGATGGCGCCGTCTTTGGCCAGGTTTTCCACCGCGGCAACCGGCAGGGTAGCGGTGAGAATATCGCCGGCCACCGTGGAGACCGCGCCGCCGGCGGCTTCGATTGACGCAATCGCCGCGTCCGTATTGTAAGTCTTTACGAACACCGCTACCGTATATTCGCCGGAAACGTTCTGCTCCACCCGGGCAATTTCAGCGAACTTCCGGGCCGCAGCCTGCTTTTGAAGTGCGGCGCCGCTGTCCCGGAAATTGCGGACCACATAGCGCAGCAGGGGATCGATCTTCCCCGCAGTTTCATCGCCGGTAACCACCGGCGCAGAAATCGCTTTCGACAGGTCCGCCGGGAATTGCTTCTCGATTCCAACCGCTTTGCCGCGCTCCCGGGCAACAACGAAACCGGAAAAGAACATCGCCACACAAAGTGCGGCCACTATAGACTTGAACATAACTATTCCTCCTGTGGTTTTATGGTATAGTGTTAAACACTGACAGCCTCGACACCGACAGTTTTGGTCGATGTTGGGATTTTTGGCATGATGGAGTGTTGCCAAAACCGCTAACAGCAATCCATTAATCCAATACTCCAATCCTCTATTTAATATTTCCGTTCCACCGATAGAGCCAATTGAATGACATAATCGTGCCTGGCCAGCTCCCGGATTTGCCGGGCGGTTCCGGTAGCGGTAAAAATATCCCCGGTGACGGTATGAATGGTGGCGCCGCTGGCTTCCAACTGCGAGCGCATTTCTTCCGAAATGGGTTGGCTGCACTTGCCCAGAACCTGGATCGGCTCTTCGCTGGCGCTTTTTTCCGCGGTTTCCACTTTCAGCCGCAAAGGGGCGTCGAGTTTTTCCGACTTATCGGAACGGGATGAGGCGCAGGCCAGGAAAAACATTAACACAAACAGTAGTGCTGGTTTCATGAGAATCATCCTTCCATAATTGGATTGAGAAGCTGATTAGTATAAAAGCGGTGCAAATATAAGTTGATCACCTTGAGCGGTCAAGACATCTTTTTGAGTTCACGCAAAAATTAAACCGCTTTTCTCTTTTTCATTCCTTACCCGTTATCCGTCTCTAACACCCGGGCGTTTTAAAGATTATGTCACTGGATGATGAACGGATTTTGTGGAAGCATCTGCGCAGTCAGGTTGTGCAAAGCTACTTTCCATTTCAGGGGCTTGCCGGGCAGGTCTTCCCTCCGGGCGTCGTTCAACAGGTAGCGGAGTGTTTTATCGTCAATGGATTTTTGCACGTCGAAAATTTGCAGCAAAAAGGGCGTATCTTTGGCGACAATCCCCTCGCTTCCGGCTCGCAAAATATTTCCTTCGCGGTCTAACAGCATCCCGGTCACTTGCAGCACTTCTACCGGCTTGTCTTCCGCGCTCAGAAATTTGATACCCTCCTCATATTTGGTTCCTAACACCACTTTTTTCTCGAACAACCCTTTATCGGCCTTGGGATACTGGCTAAAGCCCAGGTTGATGAAGAGCAGGTACTTTCCCGCGGACTCGTCCAGGCGCTGCGCCAGGGCAGCTTTCCATTCCTTGCCGGGCTTCTGAATGTGAATCACCATGGGGGGGTACTTGTCGGACTCGTTGCGCTGCATGGCTGCTTCCGGGGGGGCGTCTTCCCCTTCCGCGCTGCCGACGTACGCGTAAGGAGCGCCGCTGATCATAAATCCGTCGGCATTCAGGGGGGCAGACCAGCTTAAGCTGTCTAAATAAGCCGTCATCGCCTCGAGCAGCGGCTGCAACGCCTTTTCGCGCCCGGAATGGAAGAATTCGGTGTAAATCTTTCCATCCAGTCCAACCGGAAAGTGGCGCACCTCCTGGTTTTCCGCAGCAATATTTTTGGAATAACTTTTATAAAAAGGCGCGCCTTTCAACCGGTCGGTTTGCGCGGTGGACAACTTGTTCAGGCTGCTGCACGCGCTGGCAAACAGCAGCGCTATCAATATGAGCATCTTCCGGGAACTGCATCGGTTCATTTGCAAATGGCCTCCAACCATTATCGTGTTCAAGTGTTATAGTGAGATAACGCACGATACCACTATAACACCTGAACACCCGAACACTTAAACACAATATTACCGGGTTAACAACATTTTCCGGGTTTGCTGAAATCCCTCTGCTTCGAGGCGGTAGAAATATACTCCGCTGGCCAAATTGCCGGATTGAAAATCCGCCAGGTAATTTCCCGCCGGCAGGGCTTCGTTTACCAGCACGGCTACCGTCTGGCCTAAAATATTATGCACGGTCAGTTTTACATATCCGGCCCGGGGAACGGAGAAGCGGATATGAGTGGCCGGGTTGAAGGGATTGGGGAAATTCTGCGCCAACTCGTACTCATTCGGCAGGGTTCCGCCGACCGGCTCGATGGCTGTGGTACCATATACTTTAAAAGCCAGGATCAGTTGATCGACCTGCCCGTCCGGGTTGATTATCCGCACGTTGTAAATGCCAATCGGCAGGTTGGAAGGACTGTCCCCGGTAATGGTAAAGGGATCCACCACGGTCAAGTTTGCCAACGGAAAACCGCCGATTTCCACCGCCGCCCCGGCCAGGAAATTCTCACCCGAGATGGTAACGGCCGCGGAGGAGCCTACCAGCGCGGAATCCGGGTTAATCCCAAAAATAGAGGGCGGGGGGGTATTGGTAATGGTAAGCCCGTTGGAGACCAGGTCGAACTGGCCGTCCGGGTTGGTCAATTTCACGTCATACTGGCCGGAAGCCAGGAAAGGCGCTTCCACAAACGCCCGGGTAGAGGACAAAACCGCCGTCTGGGCAGGGATTCCGCCCACTTCGACCACCGCGCCGTTCACAAAATTCTGGCCGGTAATGGTGAAGTGTTCGAACGGGGAAACCGTCGAAGGGTCGATGGAGGTGATGGCCGGGGCCGGCATTGCGGCTTCGGTAACGCTCACGTTGTCGATGAACCATCCCCGGAAACCGTTGTAGAGGTCGTCTACGGTATCGAAGCGGAAGCGCAGGTACACCGTGTTCCCCACGTAGGGGGTCAGGTCGAACAAATGATCCAGCCACACCCCGGGCTGTCCCAGGCCGCCGGAGCTATAACTTTTCCAGGGCTCCCCGTCCAAATCGTTCAAGGGATTGATATTGCCGAAGCCCAGCGGACCAAAAGTGGTTCCGTTATCGGTGGAAATTTCTACGTTCATCAGATCGAACGCGTCGCCGTCCACGCCTTCGATCTCCCACCAGGTTTTGAACTCCAGCCGCGCCTGGGTTACCCCGCTCAGGTCGATGGCCGGGGAGATCAGCGACCCGCTTTGAGGCTCAAAGGAAGTTCCGCCATTGAGAGGAGTTTGGGTAATGCTGTCCCAATTCGCGCCGATGAAGGTTCCCGTTTCAGTTTGGCCAAACCACCAGGCGTGGGCGCCGCTGAAAGCGGAGGGAAGGTTTCCCGCGTCCGGCAGGATTACCAGGGTGGGATTGATTGCCGGATTGAGCACCGCAAAATTCTGGGGATTTTGGATCAGGATGAACAGGCTATCTGCGGTCCAACCGGGGGCGCCGCTTTCAAAATCATCAAAAAAAGGCAGAGTCTGGATGGTTGCCGGCTGGCCGGGCAGCAAGTGAGCCGCACCCGGGATGGGCAATTCCGAAGGCGATTTTCTCTCCCTGCGAGAGCTTTCCTTTGCCGGCAAAGAGGCCGCCCCCAGGCAGAGCAGCAAAATCACCACTACAAAACCATTAGCTTTGAACATAACTACCTCCAGTAGTTAAAGGATGTGTTTGCATAAACCGCTGAATCCGGTTTTCGATTTAACGTACCCGGCGCTCCGGGTAGCATTATTATCGGCGGCCTAATATAGAATAATAGGCCGGAATACAACAATAGAACCGATGAACTATTTTTACGCGGGAAATTCAGGCCCTGGGGCAGGATGGGAGTACTCTATTCGGAATTTGGAAGGGCATTCGATAACCCGGAAACCGTATGGCTGCCCCGGTTTAAACCTCGTATCCGACTGCCTTCTCGATGCTTTTTTTCATGACCTGATCGGGGGTCAGCCATACAAGCAGGTTGCGCAGAAGGCAGGCAATGGGGTTTTCTAACTGTCCCAGGCGACCGAGCCGGTGAGAGCGGCGGGTGATCCAGGCGGTGCGGGGCATCCGTTCCGATTCGTATTGACGCAGGCTGCTGCGCAGGTCTTTTCCGTCAGCTAAACAGCGCGCCAGGGTTAAGCTGCTTTCTACGGCCATGCAGGCGCCCTGGCCCATGTTCGGAGTGGTGGCATGGGCGGCATCGCCTAAGAGCACCACCCGCCCCCGGCGCCACTGCGACAGGGGCGGAAAATCATAGATATCATTATAAAGTATTGCTTCCGCGGGAGTTGCGGCAATGACGGTTTTGACCGCCACGGATTTCAGGGGGGAATGCCAGCGGGAAAAATGCCGGAGCAGGGTTTCCTTTCGTTGCGCCGCGGAAGAGGTTTGGCCGGAGGGGAGATTTGCGGTAGCGTACCAATAGATTCGCCGGTTGCCGAGAGGCACAATGCCGAAGCGCTTTCCCCGTCCCCAATATTCCCGGCTGATTCCGCGCAGGTTTTCATCCGCGGCGGCTACCACCCCTCTCCAGGCGATATAACCGGAATAGCGCAAGGCGACTTCGGGAAATAATTGCCGGCGAAGCGGGGAATGAATGCCGTCAGCGCCGATCAGCAAATCCGCCCGCTCGGATTGGCCGTTCGCAAAATGCGCCGTTACCCCTTCATCGTCCTGCTGAAACCCGGTGCATACCATCCCCATCCGGATTGCTCCCGGCGGCAGGGCGGAAAGGAGAATTTTGTGCATATCCGCGCGATGGATGGCGATCACCGGCGCGCCGAACCGGAACTCCAGATCCCCGGAGTCCCACCCGGACAGGATTTTCCCCGCAGGGGTACAAATTTCCCCGCGGAAAATTTTTGCCCCGCTTTTCACCACTTCCTTACCCAATCCTAACTTGCGCAGCGCCTTGATGGCGTTCGGCCAGAGGATCAGGCCGGCTCCTACTTCACCCACTTCCCCGGCCTGTTCGTACACCGTCACTTCCACTCCCATTTGATCCAGGGCAATGGCGGCGCTAAGCCCGCCAATTCCTCCTCCCACCACAATGGCCCGTTTTAAGAAATGGATCATGACTGCGCTCCCCGGCTCATTACTCCTTCTTGAAATAATGCCCGGGTATCGGGAAGCGGAAGGGTGATGTGTTGATAAGTGGAATTGGAATCCAACTGCCGGAACAGGCTTAATTGATCGATGGTGCCCCAGTGTTCCACAATTTTATCGCGCTGAAACCGAAAAACGTCGATTCCTGAAACCTGCACCGCTTGTTGCCGGGGTGTAAAATATAAAAATGGCTTTTGCAGGGACCCTGAGAGATTAAACCGGCTGATCACTTTACCGCCCATGGCGTACAGGCTCTCCACCGTAATAGCCAGATCCGGAAATGCGGCTCTAAAATGGCCGTAAAGAAGACGATAATCCTTGATCACATGGCGGCTGCAGGAAAAAACTTGATGCTCGATCACCTGCGGAGCAAAAAAACCGTCCACCTGCTCCCAATCGCCCTCGCTGATGTACCGGTAGAGCCGTGATACCAGCGTTTTTATATTTGCAGTCATGGGTTTTTCCTTTCACATTGCTTTAAGCGCCTTAACGGATGCAATCAGAAAATGAGCATCCTTCGGAACTGTCAACAATATAGATTTCGGGGAGCAAGAGATTCAATAGAACCGATGAACTATTTTAACCGGGATGCAGCGCCGGCAAGCGCCCTGTATAGATAATAGTTGGTGCGAGGTGATTAAGGGGGTTGAAGAAGTTTAATGTACCAGCCAAATTTGGCAGGAGGCAATTAAGGGGGGAATCTGGCAGGTTATTTCTTTTTATTTGCTTTTGTTGCGCAACCGCGCTAATTCTTCGCGCAGGCGCGCGAGTTCCGCTTCCGCCTGGCGGCGGGCTTCGGTCTCCCGGGCGGCTCTGGTTTCGGCAACCCGGCGGGCTGCCTCCGCTTCCGCGTGGGTGCGCAGCCGCTCCCCGTTTTCGGGATCGTACAGGCGCAATACTCCCTCTTCAACGACTAAATCCAACCCCAATACTTCACTGCGCAGCGGTTGCGCGTCGATGGGCAGGTAAGCGCCTTCTTGCAGGCGAAAACCCCGCAACTGCTCGGGAAATATCTCCTTCAAGGGATCGAAAATGAAATATTCCCGCACTCCCAACTCGGCGTAAATAGCGCGTTTGTTGCCCAGGTCTTCAAACCGGGTGGAGCGCGAGGTCAGTTCGATCACCACGTCGGGAGCTTTTTTTTCCACTTCCATATCATAAATCCGGCGCTCTTTCTTCTTAATGCTCCGCACCACGAAAATATCCGGGCTGACCGACTGGCGTTCCCCGGCATCTTCATCACGCGGCAGGTAGAGAAAGATGTTGCCGGTAACATAGACATCGGGATCGGCGCGAAAATATTCCTCCAGACTGTCGAGCAGGGCGATCATCTGCTTGCGATGGGTATCTGTCTCGGCCATGGGTTTTCCATCCGATTCCGGTAAGTATTCGGGTTTAGCAGGTCGAGTGGTTTTGATTTTGGAGACGCTGGTTGTTGCCATAGAAATTACCTGGTTGAATTCCACTTTATGGCGTTGCACCGGCAAAATAGTGAAAGCAGGCAGGAATGTCAAGACCGGAATGACGGTAAAAAATAGCATGGAAAAGGTGGCCGGCATAAATCCGGATGAAGGATGATGCGCTCAAATCTTCATCTGGAAGAGAATCGCGGTGCCTTCACCGGGGCGGGAGTTGATCTCGATGCTTCCCCGGAGATGCTCCGCCCGGCTGCGCATGGTGTGCAGGCCCTTGCCGGCGTGGCTTTGGGTACTTTCAAATCCCTGGCCGTTATCGCTGATGTAAACTTTCAACAGCTTCTCGGCATAACTCACCCGCACGTCCAACTCGCTGGCCCGGGCGTGTTTGAGCACGTTCTGAATCGCTTCTTTCATCAGCAGCCAGAGGTTTTTACGCTGTTCTGGAGAGAGATTGATGGCCGGGAACTCTTCCCGGGGAGGGTGGAAGAAGTTGAGGGTGATTCCCCGGGCGTGGCAGGCGTTGGCGGCCATATCGTGCACGCGCAGAAACAGGTTATAGAGCGTTTCCGGGGCCGGATCAATCGCCCAGATGATGTCGCGAATGGAGCCGACCGATTCCTGGGAAAGATGAATCACGCGATTCAGCAGTTGCAGAATGGCCAGGGTATGCTGCTTCTCCGAAGCCATTTCGGTTTGAATGATTTTCCCGAACATGGCAATGCTGCTCAGGTTCCCGGCTATCTCATCGTGCAGGTCCGCGGCCAGGCGGGTGCGCAAACGCTCCATCTCTAACATTTTATTCAAGCGATAGCGGTAAGCGGCATAAACCAGGGCGGCAAGGAACGCAATTACCGCCCCCCGGAACCACCAGGTAGCCCAAAACGGGGGAGTGATGATAATGGGCAGGGCCAGCCCTTCCTCGTTCCAGATTCCGTCGTTATTGGATCCTTTAATGCGCAGCAGGTATTTGCCGGGGTCCAGGTGGGTATAGCTAAGGTAACGCCGGTTGCCGGCGTGAATCCAGCCGCGGTCCACCCCTTCTAACATATAGGAATACCGGTTTTTCTCCGGAACGGTAAAATCCAGGGCGGCGTAGTCTGCGGAAAAATCATTCTGCGCGTAAGAAAAAATCAGGGGCTTGCCTTTGCGGGCCTCTCGAGAAATGGACAACGGCTTCTCCATTACTTTAAAAGAGGTAATCACTACCGGGGGGATAAAACGGTTAAAAGAAAGCTGGTCGGGGTAGAAGGCATTGAATCCATTGACGCCCCCGAAATACAGGATGCCGTTTTTCCCCCTGGAAAAAGCGCCCTGGTTGAACTCATTGCTTTGCAGGCCGTCGCCGATATCAAAATGCCGGAAAGAGAGGCTGCCGGCCAGATCGGCCACTTCCGGGGCGGATAGCTTCTCCCAAAAATCCTCTTTGATCTCCAGCATGGAAATGCCTTTATTGGTGCTGATCCACAATCGCCCGGCGCTGTCGGTCAATATTCCGTACACCACGTTATTCGATAACCCCTGGCTTTCGGTAATATGGATGAAGCGGTCTCTTTCGCGGTCGTAGAGATTCAATCCTCCCCCCCAGGTGCCTAACCAGAGATTTCCCCGCGAATCTTCGGTGATGCACCACACGGTATTGTTGCTGATGCTGAAGGGGTTGGCGGGATCATTCGCATAGCGGAAATAACGCTCTCCCCGGGGGTCGAACCGGGTAACTCCCCGGCCCCAGGAGCCGGCCCACAAGTAATCCTCCCGGTCCTGGTAGAGCGCCCAAATCCAGCGCCCGCCCAGGGAATTTGGATTTTCCGGGTCGTTGCGATAGTGCACAAACCGGTTGGTTGCCGCATCGAAGCGATCCACCCCGCCCTGGGGACCGGCCGTGGCGACCCATAAATTCCCCTCTTTATCTTCACAAAGTGCTCTCACGTCGTTGCTGGAAAGACTGGCGGGGTTTTCAGGATCATAGCGATAGTTGACAAACGAATCGGTTCCCTTCTCGTGACGGCTCAAGCCGCCTAAGGTAGCGATCCATATTTCGCCATTTCTTTTTTCCAGGATGGCATGAACATTATCATCGACCAGGGAATTCCGTTTTTCGGGATGGCGGCGATAATGAACGAATCCCTCGCTGCCGGGCGCTTGATAATTTAATCCTCGCGATTTGGTTCCTATCCATAATCCGCCTTCGCGGTCTTCGCAAATCGCCCATATAGAGTTATCGCTCAAGCTGGAAGCCCGGTGGGGATTGCGATAATAGTGCAAAAATTTTTCCCGGAAGGGGGTGTAATGAAAAACCCCTTTTCCGCCGCTGCCGATCCACAATCCCCCGGCGCGGTCCTGGAAAATACTCAGGATTTCAAAATTTTCCGGGCCGGCCGGGGTTTCCGATCCTATTGGGTAATCCGTAAATCGTTGCCGCAGGGAATCCCAGCGGAACAGCCCATGGTTGCCGGTTCCAACCCAGAAGTTGCGATCCCGATCGGCGAAAAGGGTGACGATCAACTCCTCGCCCGGATTCGCCGCGCCGGGGACATCAAGAGGATAATGAGAGAACTGCTCCCCTTTCCGGTCGAATTTCCACATCCCCCCGCCGTAACTTCCCACCCAGATATCCCCGGGAGAAGCGGGGTCTTCACAAATAGCCCAGATTTGCCCCACTTGAGGCGTCTTCGAACCCGGGGGTTGCTGAAGGTAGCGGGTAAAGCGTTTTTCTGCCCGGTTTTCTTTACGCAGCCGCGAGAGGCCGTTCCAGGTACCCACCCACAAATCGCCGAAGCTGTCTTCCAGGATGGCGCTAACATTGGGGTCGCTGAGGGAAGCGCTGTCGCCGGTTTGATGGCGGTAGTGGATAAACCCCTTTCCGGAAGAATCCAATCGGCTAAGCCCGCCGGCCCAGCTCCCGACCCAGAGCTGGTTTTGAGAATCCAGGTAGAGAGCGGGAATATTATTGGCAAGCAGGCTGGTGGAATCCTTCGATCGATGGCGATAAGAAACGAAGCAATCTGCCTCCGGATCGTAGCGGCTGAGGCCCCCGGAGGAGGTTCCGATCCAGAGATGCCCTTCGGGATCAGCGACGATACGCCAGATATAATTTGCCGAAATCGAAGTTGAATCCGTGGGACTATGGCGGTACACTTTAAATGTATAACCATCGAAGCGGTTCAGCCCGTCCTGGGTGCCGAACCACATATACCCCTGGCGGTCCTGGGCAATGGCATTTACGGAAGATTGGGAAAGGCCCTGGTCGATGGTAAATTGCTGGAACTTGAGCTGCCGGGCTTGGGAGAAAAGCAAAAAGGGGATGAGAATCGCTAAAATACCTGCGCCGCGCATATTCATGACCAAGCTTGTTTTTGCGGGCGAAAAATACGCAGGTTTAAACAGAATGACAAGCAGTAAATTAGAGGCGGGAATCTTTATGGTTTCTCAATTTCAATGAACCGGGGAGCAGGAGAAACAGTGAACCGGAGAACCGGAGAGATTCAAGTTTCCGTTTCTCTCCCCTCCTCCGGCTCTTCCGCACTCCCTTTCCCCGGTTCACCCATAACTGGCGGCGAAACCAACTTTCAGATTGCGCAGGCTCAGGGCGCCAGGTTTTGCAATCTTTCCAGATGTTGAGGGGCAAAGTCGAAATATGGCGTGGCAGGCTCCTGGCCCGGGGGAACGGTCTGGGGCGTTTTTACGCCTTTCGGCCCCAGGGATTTGATGTAGCGATAAACCGCCCGCAGATCCTGTTCATCCATGAGGTTCATGCTGGGCCAGGGCATGGGAGGCAGGGACTTGCGGGTGAGGCACATGTTTACCCATTCGTCCTCGGCCATTTCATTTACGGTCAGGCGCAGGTTGGAAGGATAGGAAGTGCCCCAGGGACCGCGAAAACCAACCGGGACGCCGGTGAGCCACTCGCTTTCGGGAGGATTTTGCCCGTTGGACTCGGCGTAGCCGCCGGTATGGCAATCGTTGCAGCCGCCGATCAAAACGATATATTTTCCCTGCTGCTCGGGAGTTCTCGCCTGGGCGGCAGGGGAGGGGGTTTCGACAGGACGCTGCTCGCAGGCGACCATCGCCAGCAAAAACAACACCCCTACCAACACTGCCCCAAAACCGGCTGCCGGCTTCCGGGGGTTCCTGGGGGATATTTCAGGGGGTAAATTATTTATTCGACGAACCATAATACCTTTTCCTTTATTTGATTTTGGTGGTTAGGGGAAAACAGCAAAGCGGCAGGCGGTGAATCGCCATTGGATTGCCCAATGATTGCGACTCGCCGCTTCGCCGCCTGCCCGTTAGCTCTTTTTAGTGAGCCGCCGCTCCCAATCTCTCCAGGTGCTGAGGCGTGAATACGACATAGGGGAAGTTCGGCTCCTGATCCGGGGGAACGTATTCCGGCGCTCGCTGGCCTTTAGGCCCCAGGCTGTTGACGTAGCGATAAATCGCCCGCAGGTCCTCTTCGCTCATATTATGCAGGCTGGGCCAGGGCATGGGCGGCTTCTGGTTGCGGGTTTTCGCGATGGTTACAAAATCGTCTTCCGGGGTCTCATTCATAAATAAGCGCAAATTCGGAGGAAAAGTGGTGCCCCAGGGTCCGCGAAAACCGACCGGGCTGCCGGTCAGCCACTCACTTTCCGCGGGACTTTTTCCATCAGTTTCGATATATCCCGGGGTGTGGCAGTCGTTACAGCCGCCGATCACCACCAGGTACTTTCCCCGCTCTTCCGGGGTGGGCATTTTAGCCGCCCGGGAGGGAACTTGTGAGGAACTCCGTTCGCAGGCCACTACCGCAAGCAGCAGCGACAGGCACAACGCCAGAAAAATAGCGGCTAACTTCCGGGGGCTTGTTTGAAGCATCCTTGCGAGTATATGATTAATGCGATTGGCAATCATTATCTATCCCCTTATTTTATTTATGGGTTCAACTTCTTACCTGGCAACAGGAAAGTTCTAACCGACTGTTGCAAGCTTTATTCACTTGATAAATCTACACCCTTCTGTAATGGTGTTCAATAGAACCAAAAGACTATTTTTGAACCCATTTTGCCTTTAAAATCAGGGGATGCAGTACTATAATCTACATCGGATGGCTCATAACCATTCCGGTAAGCGATATTACCAGGAAAACGATTCCCACCAGCCCGCCAATGTGGAGTCTCCGCTGCAAATTTGCGATGGCCGCCGCCTGTTCCGGAGTGGGAGGCCCCTGGATACCGGCGGTTAACATACCCAACCGTTTGGCGTTTCGCGACTGGATAAAAAATCCCCATAAAAATGCCATGATGCCGCTCAGCGATCCGATCATCAAACCCGTCCACGGCAAAGCGCTGCTGAATACCGGGGTAAATCCTCCCGTCAAGCGCCAGTAGAGAAGAATGCCGCAGAGGGTGGTCAATGCCGCGGCCACATTGATATAAAGAGGGAGCTTTCGCTCATTGGTCAGTTGTTTCATAACCGCGCCGCCGGCCGGGCCCGCCGCCCGAACCGCCGGTAAAACGAAAAATATGGTAATAAACGCCGCCCCCATCCAGAATACCCCGGCAAAGATGTGTAAGAGCTTCACGAAAAACCAGAATGACATGTCATTATCTCCTTGCGAATAATTAAGTTTTAGTTGATGCTGTTTATATCTGTATTTTGGGATATCAAGTGGCAGTAAGCATTGGCAGTAAATAATTTTGCCTACTGCCTACTGCCTACTTTTTTACCGGATCAAGCGGCGCAGTTCGGCATAATCCACCTCGCGCAGGGCGCGGGTCATAGGCTCCCCCAAAGAGGGATCGTTGGCGAACGACTGGAGGACGATGAGTTGAATTCGCCGGGCAGCCTTCTCGCCCTGGCTCAACGCGGGATTCAATTTGACTAATTTGCCGCGCCCCGCGCTCCCCGCGGGGGCCATCCCGTAACGGCCTTCACCTGAATTTAATTCCAATACTGCCTGGGCGCCGCGTTCCCGGGGAGAGAGTTTCGCAAT
The DNA here is from genome assembly GCA_013360445.1 of Calditrichaceae bacterium. GTDB lineage: Bacteria > Calditrichota > Calditrichia > RBG-13-44-9 > J075 > JABWBP01. Next base: position 75,379 of record JABWBP010000036.1, read on the forward strand.
GTAGCCATTCAAGTCCGCCAGGTAGCGCTGTTTTTCCTCAACCTGCCGCCGAACCTCCGGCAGGCTTTCGGCGATGCTCGCTTCCCGGGTTTTCTTGTTCTCTTCGATCATTTTTCGCAGTTGCTTTGCCTGGGCCGGGTCGGTTTTTTCAAATTCCCTTAACATGGCCTCGGCTTCTCCGGAGGTGTCTTCCGGGTTTATCATTTCAGAGAGCGTCTTTTCTATATTCGCCAACTCCTTCTGCGCTTCCCTCTCCTTGAAGCGCAGGTACTCCTCTACCGTCACCGGAACCCAGGGGGCTAAGCGATCCGGGGTCAAAATAACCGCCCGGTGGCTGTAGAGGATTTCCTCGCCGACGCGCTCGAGCGCCTGCGGTTCGAGATAAGCATCCAACTGTTCATCCCGTACCGCATAGGAATGGTTGTTAAAAATATTCCGCGGCTCGTTGAAGCTGACGTGCAGGTGCGCCTTCGTGAAGTAGTCGGCGCCCTTTTTCAAGCCGCATGGCCCTTCCCAGGTATGGGGCGGGTAGAGATTGGCGGATACTCTTGCGGTATTGCCGAATCCCGGCATGGGGTAACCAAGGTACATGTTGTTGCGCAGGCGGATTTCCGGCAGGGTTTGCAGGGTGCGAATACTTTTGAGAACGGCGCCGGCCGCTTTCAAATCCTGCATCCATTCCGCCGCCGGGGCGGATTTTGCCACCGCGGGATCGGGCGGCTGAATGTCATCCGGCGCCCAGCAATTCTGGGCTTCGACCGACGGCGCCAGCAAGAGGAGCAAAAGGCTGCCGAGCACTTTCAAGGCATCTCGTTTTCCCATGAAGTTAATCTTTCCCGACATATTTGAGTCCAACAAAAGGAAGCGCGATCATCCACAACAAGCAGGCCAACGGATAGGTTACTTTGAAGCCCCATTCCCACTCCAACACTTGCGCTAAGGGGAAAAATACTCCCGCTGCCAGAAGCGCCGCGGCAACCCACAGCGGAAGGGTTTTAGATCGCAGAAAGCCGAATCCCAACAGAACCGAAGTCAAAGGAAACAGGGGGCCGAGCAGAGCAATCGCCATAAATTCCCAGCCGGGGCCAGCATAATAGGTTTGCCAGATGCTATCGCCGACGCCGACTTTGCGCAGGGTAAATTCTATCACCCGGAGAAACTCCAGGCTAAATCCCACCGCCGCGCCGAAAAGGCCGGTAACAGTGGTAATCGCTCCCAAAACCCTGTGGGTTGCGCTCAATCTCCTGGAAAGCTCTACGTAGATGGGAATAAACAGAATCAGGGCGTAGGAGCCGAAGAAACCCTCTACCCAACTGCTTATGCCGGGAGGGATCAGGCCGATTTCCAGCGCGAACGATCCGGCTGAGAGGAATAACAAGACGGGACCGGCAATGAATGCTACTTGCAAAAGTCTTTTCTGAACACTAACGGCTGATTGTTTCTCCATATCAATGCCTCCTGTTTCGATGGTCGCATCAATTCGATGAGCTGGATAAATGCGGGGAATCGCTCTTCGGCAAAGTTTGCAGGTACGCCCAAATTGCCCGCAATTCGGTTTCGTTCATCTTTCCGAACACCTGCCAGGGCATATAAGCATTATTCAGTTCCTTGCCGTCCACGGTCTTGCCGCTGCGCATCGCTTGGATAAAGTCTGCTTCGGTCCAGCGGGCCAGGCTGCCGTTGCGGGTGAGGTCGGGTGCAGGGGGATAGCCGGGAACCGCACTGGGGCCGCCTTCCATATTCGGATAATGGCATCCCTGGCAGCTCACTGCTACGTATTCCCCGTACTCGGGAGTTACTGCCGCTGCCGGCGTTACCGGGCGGCGGGCCTGGTGGTCGATCATTTTCGCGGGGATCAACTGCTCGAGTTTTCCCAGGGGATAGAGCACCCGGGCCAGCGGGCCGATATTATTGGCCGGCAAGGGATTGTCTATCGGGGGCAAACTTTTCAGGTAGGCAATCACGCCGGCCAGGTCTTCATCTCCCAGGTAAAAATATTCATTGGAAGGCATTATCAGCAGGGGGCGGCCGCTGCGATGAATGCCGTGGCGGATTGCTCGAACCCAATCCGCGTCGCTGTAGCTCTTCTGCACCCCGCCTTTGCCGCCGGTTAAATTCGTCGCTATCACTTTTCCCATTGCGAAATCATCGATGAACACCCTGCCCTCCAGGCTCGCGCCGTGGCAGTCGGTACAGCCGCGAGACTCCACAATGTGTTTACCCCGGGCAATCGCGGCGGAATCAATGAGAACGGGCAGGTTCTCCGGCTCGATGAGGTATGCCTCGTTCATCGCCGCATTGGTCCGAAACGAAAAGACCAGGTAAACTACGAACAGAATTCCTACAATCGCCAATAAGCTATAGGAAGTGTATTTCAGTACTTTTTTCATGGCTGCTCCTTTTTTTCTTTTTCTCCTGCCCTGCACTGCGGGGAATTCGAGACATGCGCTACAAGGCGGGATATTTTCAGTTTTTGATTGATCCCCGGGTTTTTTTTAAGCCGCATAAGCTATGGTTTGCCGGCAGCCTTTTCAATAGAACCGGGGGACTATTTTGGGGGAAAATTTGCGGCAAAAGAGGGAAAATGAAGTACTAAAGGAGATTCAGCGAGGGGGAGTGCAGAATTCATTCTGACTCCGCCCTCCCCGCCCAAAAGGGATATGCTGCCCCCCAGCGTTTCGCGGCAAAACCTTTATTTTCTGGGAAGAAGCCGCTCCTTCAATGCTTTTGCAACGGCTTCGGATTTGGAGTGCACGTGTAATTTGTCGTAGATATTGCGCACGTGCGCCCGCACTGTAAAGGGACTGACAAAAAGTTTCTCGGCGATCAGTTTGAGATCGTGGCCATGGGTGAGAAATTCCAGCACTTCTAACTCCCGGTCGGTGAGGTTGTAATCCACCTTAGGAGGGGGGGCAAACTGGCGGAAAATTTCCAATACTTTGCGGGCGATGTGCGGCGACATCGGCGATGCGCCGTCAAATGCCTGCTCAACCGCCTCTAACAGTTGCGCCGGCATTACCGGTTTGGTGATGTAGCCGCAGGCGCCCGCACAGATGGCCTGGAAAACATTCTCATTATCCTCGAAGACGCTAAGAATAATTACCTGCACCCGGGGATGGCGGCGTTTCAGCTCCCGGGTGGCCTCGATGCCGGACATGCCCGGCAAGCCGATATCCATCAACACCACGTCGGGAGGGTTGCTTTTAACGTCTTTGAGAAAATCTTCCGCGTCTTCGTACTCTCCTACCACTTTAACGCTGGGCGAGGCCTTCAAAACATAAAGCGTGCCCAGCCGCAAATCTTCGTTGTCTTCTACGATTGCCACCGTAATCGGCATATATGATCATTCCCATTCATTCTGGATAAAACGCCCGGGGAAATGCAGGCATCTCTTGCGGAAACCAAAAACATCCCCCGGGCAAACCGGTTTACAAACCCGAAACCGTTTCGGGACTTTTTACCATCGGTAACTTACGTTTTTTCAAATGAGAATCAATAGAACATTTGTTCTATTTTTTGAACCCGGGCGATCTCGCAAGATAATTCCCACCTGCATTGAGAGAATAACGGATATAGCTTTGAAAACACCAAACCGAATCAGGATGATGGCGATGCCGTTCAGCGTCAAATTGATGAAGAGCTTGATAAATCAGAACCGGATATGAGCCGGTCATGCTGGAATTGCTTGCCGAAATTGAACGCAACCGCGAGGAGAGCGTTACCCGTCAAGAGTTTCTGGAAATCCTATCCGACAAGGTCGAGAAACTGGCCACGTGGGTGGGCGGCCTCAGCGATAATTTTGGCTATGGATTGGAGGATATGACTTATGGGTTGTTGAAAAAATCTCTCAAACGAGATTTCAATTTGAGCGGGTAAAAAGACATTTTGAAGCCCCGGTGTTCCGGGAGTGTCAGTTTTTTTGTGCTTTTGATGTAGAAAGAGATGTTGGTTAACGGAAGGAGCGGAGCGACTGAAGTTAGCCAACATCTCTGGCGAGAC
>JABWBP010000037.1 GCA_013360445.1 Calditrichaceae bacterium
TAGCAATTGGCAATTAGCAATTGGCAATTAGCAATTGGCAATTAGCAATTGGCAATTAGCAATTGGCAATTAGCAATTGGCAATTAGCAATTGGCAATTGGCAATTAGCAATTGGCAATTAGCAATTGGCAATTAGCAATTGGCAATTATAGAAGCACCGGATTCCCGGTGAGCCGCACACAAAATTACCCCGCGCCGCTCTTCCCCATCCCCTCCGGCGCGAAAAAATTAAAATGTTTTTCAAATATATAGAAGATTTTGATTACATTATTCCGGCTTTGGTTCGACTATAGTCAATAAAAGGGCGGCAGTTTTCTGAGTTCCCGGAGGGTAACAGAGCATGGCGCAAAGCGGAAAAGCAAAAAAGATTTCCCGGAAGATGTCCGGCGAGATGCCCCGCCTGTTGGCCGGGTTGCAGCCCTCGCAAGGCTTTTCCTTGCACCTGGTGATCTGCGACGCCAAATCGGTTATCAAAAAGAAACTTAAAGAGTTAGGCGAAGCCCTGGCGGAGCGGTTGGAGATCCTGGATCTCGCCAAAATCAGCGATGCGGTAGCGCTGCTGCCGGAGCAGGTTTCCCGGGTTCCCGCGGGGAAAATCATCGCCGTTACCGGCCTGGAAAAGTACATTTCTCCCTCCGAAAAAGAGTATGACCCGGGTGTCCTGCCGGCGTTGAATTTAAAACTGTTCGACCTGCGACGGTCGAATATCCCCATAGCGTTCATCCTGCCCATCCACCAATTCGAAGCGCTGAGAGAGGAAGCCCCGGATATCTGGGAGTGGCGCAACGGCTTGTATCTCTTCGAGGAACGCGACGAGGACCGTTTCCAGACCGCCGCTTTTTTGTGCGACCATTTTATGGGGTCGATCAACTCCGATTCCTACCTTCAGAAGCAAACCTTGCTGGCGCTTTACGAGGCGCTCAAGTTCGAATACGATTCCGCCGCCCGGGAGGGATTGTTGCACGAGTTCAATTTGTTGGGAAAGATCGGCTGCCTGTACTACAAGCTGGGAAATTATCGGAGCGCCTTCAACTATTTCCGGAAGCAGTTGGATTTCATGGAAATTGCCGGCGATGAGAGCCTCTATCCCCCGGTTTTGAACAACATCGGAATGGTCTATGCAGCTTTGAGCAATTATGGCGAGGCGCTGGATTACCTCCAGCGCGCCCTGAAAATCGGGGAGCGCACCCTGCGGGGAGACAACCATCCCAATAAGGCGATCATGCTCAGCAACATCGGGGAGATTTCTTTTCACCTGGGCGATATGCAGGAAGCCTTTTTAAGCTGCCGGCAGGCCCTGCGCATGGCCGAGAAGCGCCTGGGAATGCGCCATCCCACTCTCATTCCCCTCATTTTGAAGCTGGCCATGGTGTACCGGGAGCAGGGCAATTACGAGGACGCCCTGGATCACTACCGCCGCGCCCTGCACCTGGTGGAAAAACAGCTCGACATCGAGCATCCTTACCTGGCCATGGTGCTGCAGAATATCGGGATGACCTATTTTCACCAGAAAAAATACGAAATGGCCCGCCGCTATATTTACCGCACCCTGGAAATCAGCGAGCGGGCGCTGGGGGCTGAGCATCCGTATATCGCCATTATGCTCAACCACGTCGGGGTGGCGCACTATTACGGCAGCCATTACGACTGGGCTTTGAAATATTTCTTCTGGGCGCTGGATATTCGCGCCAAATCCATCGGCCCGCAGGATCTGCTCATCGGGACCATTTACAGCAATATCGGAAAGGTGTACCACGACCAGGGAAATTTCCCGGAAGCGCAGGTTTATTTCCGCAAAGCCCACGATATTTACCGCCTGCAACTGCCGGAAGACCATCCCGACACCCGCAGCCTGGAGCAGTTTATCTTCAAGGTGGAAGAAATGCTGGAGCAGGACGCCGAGAGCAACACGCAAGGCGCGTAGAGCAGGGCAACAGGAGCAGGGACAGGGGCAGGGGCAGGGCGTTTTTAATTGGCAATTAGCAATTAGCAATTGGCAATTTTGGAGGGGCAGGAGCAGGGGCAGGGCGTTTTTAATTGGCAATTAGCAATTGGCAATTGGCAATTTTGGGGGGGCAGGAGCAGGGGGTAGCAGGCAATAGGCAAAAAAGGAGATTTGTTTTTATACCTGCAAAACTGAAGTTTTGCACTCCGGCTGCCCCTGCTCCTGCCACCCGCTCCTGCCCCTGTCCCTCCCGCTTCGCGTTCGACGAGAACCAACCGCTACCATCATGCTCGACCGCAAAACTCTCCTGAAAAACCTCGCCATCGGCTTTTTACCCCTGTTAGTGTTCATCGTGGTGGATGAATTCTTCGGATTGGCCGCCGGCCTGATCGTGGCCATTATTTTCGGGCTGGGGGAAACCATCTTCGTGTATTTGAAGGAAAAACGCCTCGACCGTTTCATTCTTTTCGATACCGGGTTGATCGTGGCCCTGGGCCTGGTCTCCCTGGCGCTGCACAACGATATTTTTTTCAAACTGAAACCGGGATTGATCGAACTGATCCTGATTGCGCTCCTGGGCGTCAGCGGGTTCTCGAAGAATCCCCTCCTCATCCGCATGACCGGCCGCTACTTCAAAGGGATCGAATTTTCCGAAGAGCAGCTTTCCCAAATGCGCCGAATGATGCGGCGCATGTTCTACCTGCTCGCCGCCCATACCCTCCTGATTTTCTATTCCGCATACTACCTCAGCACCGAGGCCTGGGGCTTCATCAGCGGCGGGCTGCTTTACCTCCTCCTGGGCGGGATGATGCTGGCGGAATTCATCCGCGCCCGCCGGCAACGCGGGAAAATGGCGCAGCAGCTTCAAAATGAGGAGTGGTTCGACCTGGTAACGCCGGAGGGCAAGGTCATCGGGCGTGCGCCGCGCCGCACAGTGCACGGCAATCCCGACTTGCTGCACCCGGTGGTGCATGTGCACATTCTTAATTCTAAAGGAGAGCTGTTCCTGCAAAAACGCGCCCGGAACAAGGATTTATACCCCGGTTATTGGGATACCGCCGTCGGCGGGCACGTGAGCAGCGGGGAGAGCATTGAACACGCCCTGCATCGCGAGGCAGAGGAGGAATTGGGCATCTCCATGGCCAAATTTCAACCCCTTTTTCGCTACGTGATGAAAAATCCCCACGAAAGCGAGCTGGTGCATGCATTTCTGCTCCGGGAGGAAGGCCCCTTCTTCAGCAACCGCGCGGAAATCTCCGAAGGGCGCTTCTGGCAGGTGCAGGAGATCGAAAAGAAGTTAGGCAAGAACGTCTTCACCCCCAATTTTGAGCAAGAATTCGCCCTGCTAAAAAAATATGTGCTGGGAAGCGTAAAACGTAATGCGTAATCCGTAAAACGTAATGCGTAAAAGAGTTTACCCTGAGCATGCCCGTGGTGAGCCTGCCGAACCGTCGAAGGGTAATTTGTATTGCGTATTGCGTATTGCGTATTGCGTATTCCGTATTCCGTATTGCGTATTCCGTTTTATTACGCATTACGTTTTACGCATTACGAAATATGCAATACCCCCCCCACTCCATTTTTTTAAAAAACAACGAGCGTTTTGAGCGATTTTATATTATATTGGGGTTCGTTGATGTAAAAAGATGGAGCAGCAAATATGCGCCAAGACTATATCCTGGAAACCGAAACCTGGCTGCCTCGCCCCCTTGAGGAGGTCTTCGATTTCTTCAAAAAGGCGGAAAATCTTCAGCAGCTCACCCCGCCCTGGCTGGATTTCCAAATCCTTACCCCCCTGCCCGTGGAGCTGAAGCAGGGCGCGTTGATCGACTACCGGCTGAAGCTGTACGGCGTTCCGCTGCTGTGGAAAACCGAGATCAGCCTCTGGGAGCCGCCCTACCGCTTCGTGGATGCACAACTGCAAGGCCCCTACCGCAAATGGGTTCACACGCACACTTTCGAGGCGGTAAACGGCGGAACGCGGATGCGCGACCGGGTGGAATACCGGCTTCCCGGGGGCGTTCTGGCGCCCCTCGCCCACCGGCTGTTTGTGAAACGCAACGTGGAAACGATTTTTCGTTTCCGGGAGGCGAGAATAACGAGAATTTTTCGTCATGTGTAAAACGTAACTCGTAATTCGTATTGCATATTCCGTTTTTATTACGCACTGATGTTACGCGAAGCACACCACGCGGGAATAAATTCCCGCAAGATTAATGAGGGTTGGCATTTTCACCCAATCCCCGATCTAAAGATCGGGGCTATTCAAGTCTAATCGAGGAAATGAATAGCCCCGCGATTCATCGCGGGGGGGCTGTGAATCCTCTTGCACAATTTTAAGGGGATTTATCCCCGAATCATGCTCAGCGCGTAACATCAGTTACGCATTACGTTTTACGCAATACGCAATACGAAAACACCGACAGGACAGAATCCCCATGAAAAAAATCCTGGTCGCCGGCGCCTCCGGTTACGTGGGCAGCCGGCTGGTTCCCCGGCTGCTGCAAAAAGGGTATGCGGTGCGCTGCCTGGCGCGCAATCCCGAAAAGCTCAAAAGCCGCGCCTGGGAGGGCGTGGAGATCGTTCCCGGCGACGTATTGAAACCGGAAACCCTGCTCCCGGCCCTGCAAAACGTCGATGCCGCCTATTACCTGGTACACGCCATGGGAAATTCGGGGGATTTTTCGGAGCGCGACGCCCTCTCCGCCCGCAATTTCGCGCAGGCCGCTAAAACCGCCGGAGTGCGGCGGATCCTCTACTTAGGCGGGCTGGGCGATCAGGGGGAGAGGCTTTCCGAGCATTTAAAAAGCCGCCAGGAAGTGGGCGCTATCCTGGGAGAAAGCGGCGTTCCGGTCACCGAATTGCGCGCTTCCATCATCATCGGCTCCGGCAGCGCCTCGTTCGAGATCATTCGCGACCTGGTGAAAAAGCTGCCCCTGATGATTACCCCCCGCTGGGTCAATTCCCGCTGCCAGCCCATCGCCATCCGCGACGTGCTCAACTACCTGGTGGGGGCGCTGGAAGAGCCGCGCACCGCCGGAAACATCTACGACATCGGCGGGGAGGAAATTCTCACCTACGCAGACATGATGCGCTTAGTCGCAGAGGTGCTGGGAAAAAAACTCTACATCCTCCACGTTCCGGTGCTGACCCCGCGCCTCTCCGCCTACTGGCTGAACCTGGTTACCGCCGTGCCGATGAGCATCGCCTTCCCCTTAGTAGAAGGGCTGCGCAACGATACCATTTGTCGCGACCGGCGCATCCGGGAAATTCTGCCCATCTCCCTCACCCCGTTCAAAGAAGCGGTCGCCCGGGCGCTCGCCAGCGAAAAAGAAGCGCACGTGGAATCCCGCTGGACCGAAGCCTCCACCTACGAAACGGCGGAGGCCGCCGGCGCTCCCTTTCGATTATTAAAGGATGAACAGGTTATCTCCACCAATGCAGCCCCGGCGCAGGTATTCCAATGCTTCCAGCGCATCGGGGGCGATGCCGGCTGGTACTACGCCGACTGGGCCTGGAAATTCCGCGGGCTCCTCGACCGCCTCATCGGGGGTGTGGGGATGCGCCGCGGGCGGCGGCACCCCGTGGAGCTGCGGGTGGGCGACGCGCTGGATTTCTGGCGGGTGGAAGAGATTCAACCCGGTAAATCCTTAAAATTGCGGGCGGAGATGAAAGTGCCCGGGGTGGCCTGGCTGGAGTTCAAAGTGGCGGAAAGCGGGGCGGGAAAGACGGTTTTCACCCAGACCGCCTCGTTCAAACCCGCTAACTGGCTGGGAGTCGCCTACTGGTACGCCATGACGCCCATGCACTTCCTGATTTTCCGCAACATGGCCAGGCGCATCGTGCAGGCCGCGGGGCGGTAGGCAGGGGCAGGAGCAGGGGCAGGAGCAGGGGCAGGGGCGGGGGCAGGAGCAGGGGCAGGGGTAGGAACAGGGATAGGGGCAGGGGCAGGGACAATAACCGAAGTTGTGGGTAAGATTTGCCTACTGCCTACTTGCCTGCTGCCCCTTGCCACTGCACCTGCTCCTGCCAACTGCTCCTGCCCCTGCCTGCTGTATCTTTCACCCTCAACCCAAAGAGAAGCGCGCATGAGACCTCAAATCGCCGTTTTCTGGTTCCGCCGCGACCTGCGGCTGGAAGATAACGCCGGGCTGTGCCACGCTTTGCAAAGCGGTCGCCCGGTGCTGCCGCTGTTTATCTTCGACCGTGAGATTCTCGATGAATTGGAGGATAAAAAAGACCGCCGGGTGGAATTCATTCACCAGGCCCTGAGCGAAATGCAAACCGAACTGCGCCGGGCCGGCAGCAGCCTGCTGGTGCGCTGCGGAAAACCGGTGCAGGTGTGGAAGCAGTTGCTCGAGGAGTTCGACGTCGCCGCGGCCTACGCCAACCACGATTACGAACCCTACGCCATCCGCCGCGACCGGGAAATTGCTGAGCTGCTGAAAGAGCGGGGAATTCCTTTCCATACCTTCAAGGACCAGGTGATCTTCGAGAAGAGCGAGGTGCTGAGCGCCCGGGGAAATCCCTACACGGTTTACACCCCCTACCGCAACCGCTGGAAGGAATTGCTCACCGGGGAAGCGCTCAAACCCTTTCCTTCGGAGAGTTTACAAGAGAATTTTTGGAAATCCGGCGCCTTGCCAATCCCCGGGTTGAGCGAGATCGGTTTTGAAGCAACCGGGGCGGCGTTCCCGGCCAAAGCGCTGCGGGAGGAGATCGTGCGCGACTACCACCGGCGGCGCAATTTCCCCGCCGTGCCAGGCACCACCCGCTTAGGCGTGCACCTGCGCTTTGGAACCGTCAGCGTGCGCCAACTGGCGCGCCGCGCCCTGGAACTCAACGATGCCTGGCTGGACGAATTGATCTGGCGGGAGTTTTTTATGATGATCCTGGGGCATTTTTCCTACGTGGTCGATCAGCCTTTCAAAGAAAAGTACGCCGCCATCCCCTGGCGCAACGACGAGAACGAATTCGCCGCCTGGCGGGAGGGCAAAACCGGCTACCCGCTGGTGGACGCGGGCATGAGGGAGCTGAACGCCAGCGGCTTCATGCACAACCGGGTGCGCATGGTCGTTGCCAGCTTCCTTACCAAGCATTTGCTGATCGACTGGCGTTGGGGGGAACGCTATTTTGCGAAGAAGCTCCTGGATTACGAGCTTGCATCTAACAACGGCAACTGGCAATGGGCGGCCGGCTGCGGCTGCGACGCCGCGCCCTACTTTCGCATCTTCAATCCCGCCGCCCAGGCGGAAAAATTCGATCCGCAATCGGAGTACCTAAAAAAATGGGCGCCGGAGCTGAACTCGCCAGCTTACCCGGCGCCCATTGTGGAGCACAAATTTGCCCGCCAACGCGTGTTGGAGGTATTCAAAAAAGCGTTGGAAAAACAGTAAAAAAATGTGTTCGGGTGCTCATGTGTTCAAGTGTTCAGGTGTTTTGGTTCCCTGCTGCCGGCTTTTCCTACCACAAGGCTATTCAGTTCTATAAATTATTGAATAGCCACGAGCTTCAGCTCGTGGAAAACGGAAAATCAAAAACGAATGGGTTTTAACCCCAATAGTCTTCAGCCCTTACAATTTAGGGGCTAAAGCCCATTTAAATGCAGGGCTTTTTTTTGTCCACGAGATAAATCTCGTGGCTATTCATCTTGATGAAACAGCTGAATCCTTTAGAACTGAACAGCCCTGCTTCCTACCTGAACACTTGAACACCCCGCACAATTACATCGCTTTCTTCCACTCCGCCATCATGTTTTCCAGATCGGACATGTTAGGCTGGTCTTCGCTGGCTTTGGCGAGGGCCAGGGATTTTTCCCCCGCGGCAATCGCCTCTTTGGTTTTGCCTAACTTGGCTAAAATTTGCGCCTTGGCGCTCATGTTGAAGAAGGTTTCTTTCCGGGAAGTGGCGAGGTTGATCCACTCCAACCCCTTTTCCAAATTGGTATTGGCGCTCAAACAGTAGCTGGCGCAGCGGTAGGGGGTCATAAAATCATCCGGTTTCAACTCCGCCATGGCTTTCTCGATATTGGCCATGGCCCTGGCGTGTACGTCCACTTCCAGCATAAAAGGCACCAGCAGCTTTTCCCAGCGCAGCGCCACCAGCGCGGAATTGTCCTGCAAATCGGTAAAGTAGAACTGCATCCGCTCCATGAATTCCGCCGCCTGGGGCTTGGCCTGGATGCGCAGGGCGTCTTCTTCCGGCTTGTAGCCGAAAGAGCCCCACATGTCGGTCTGTTTGCTGAAAATGATGGTCCATTCGCTTTCGCCCGGAATAGTCGCCAGGCTGTAGGTTCCCGCCGGCAGCGGCTGGCCGTTGACCTTCACGTCGTCGCTGAAGGTGATCTTGGTGGCCTCATTCGCGCCGGTGCGCCAGACCTTATTGTAAGGCACCAGCCCGCCCCAGATCTGCCGGCCCTTCACCCCCGGGCGGGAGTAAGTAATCGTCACGTCGGTCAGGCCGACTTTCTGGTACACGCTGGCGTTGGGGCTGGGGCGGGGAAGCTCCTGCGCTTGCAGGAACGGGGCGACCAGCGCCGCCATTGCCGCCATGGCAATCAACTTACCGAACCACTGATATGATAACTTCTTCATTGTATTCCTCCTGTATAGGTTGATATATAATAAGAAGCTTCGCTGCTCGCGAAGCTCGAACTTCCGGCGCAAAGATTAACCAATGGCGCGCCGGAAAGCAACCCCTAATTCAGTTTTTGGTTTTTGTTCTAATTCTACTTTAAGACTTTGAGATGAAAGCGCAAAAGTGAAGATTCATACAGTCTTTAGGGCTTTCGCCCTTTTTATTGTACCACTGAACGCTAATGTGTTTCAATAACTCTGTGCGCTCAGTTGGGTACATTATTTTTTTCTGGCTCCCCTTCAAGGGGGGGAATTTAAGTCGCGTACGCCGGAATTTCCCCCTTTGAAGGGGGGAGAGGGCTTCGTCGTGAGGCTCTCCTGAGCTTGTCGAAGGGCGCAGCCGAACGGGGGATGTCAAAACCTGGTTAAGTTTCCACTCTGGCATTTTTCCCTCAAAGTCTTAAAGTAGAACTAAAAACCGGTTGAATAAAGCCGATAATTTTTCCTATATTGAATTCGCCAGAGCCGTTTTCGATCAAATAACCGATGTTACGCAGGCCAGAAAAATTTTGCCGCCGAGACCACAGAGAACTCAGAGTTTTCATCTTTTCCAGGACTGACGTTGTGTTTTATTTCCATTGTACTGCCAGGTCAATAAACATTTGATCTTCTCTGTGGTCTCTGTGGCAAAATGTGTAATATCAGCATACAACATCAACCGCGGGTGGGACATGGAAAGTATCTTCGATCTGATTGCCGGGCCGGTTGCTTCGGAGGCCTTCAACAAACTGAAAGACCGCTGGGACGTCTGGAAGGGCGAGTTGAAAGACGCCCGGTTCGAGAAATTCTACCAAACCCTGGTGAGCAGCTTTCTGAACACTCAAAAGGGGTTGAACAAGAAGCAGGCGAAGAAATTCTTCGCCGATGAAACCACCTACGAGTGGGTGCTGCTCTATCTCTATCGTTTTACCGAGCCTGATTCCACTTTGCAGGCGGCGGCGAAAGAAGAATTGGTACGCCGCACCGATCTCTTCAACATCAGCGACGGCAGCAAATACAGCGCGGCGCAGTTGCTGGATTTTTTCTTAGAGGAGTTGGAAACGGAGCTGCGCCGCGACGCCCACAAATCCCTGCTCCCGCACTTCGCCGACGTCCGCGCCGACATCGCCGAATCCGCCGCCGGATTGAAATCCGCTATTGCGGATTCGGAAGAAAAAATCATCGCCGAAATTCAGAGCTTTCGCGAGGAATTCGCCGCGGAGCAAAAAGCCCGCGAAGAACGCGCCGTGCAAATCGACGAGAGCGGCGCAAAGCTGATCGCCAACCGGCAAACCGTGTACGACTCCGCCGCCGCCCCGGCGCCGGAGCCGACCCTGCCGCTGCTGCGCTGCACCCTGGAAGCCAACGATCTCGCCAATCACCGCTACCGCGCCAGCATCTCCGATGAAAGCGGGGAAGAGCTGCTCGCCCACGACTTCACCCTCAAGCCCGATGACGCCTTCCTGCAGCAGGCCGGTCACTTTCTGGAAAAGGACTGGCAGAAAGATTATCCCACTCAAATCAAACTGGAAACCGACCGCACCTTTACGAAACGGCTGGGCAACTATTTCTACCAGCTGATCACCGGGAAAGACGCCCCGCTGCTGAAGGCGCTGGGAACCAACGGCAGGCTGAAACAGGGCTTCCAATTGCTGCTGACGCTGGATCCCCGGGCGGATTTGCTCTGGCAGGCCCCCTGGGAATATCTGCACGACGGGGAGGAGTTCCTGGCCCTTTCCGGCAGGGCGGCGCTGGCGCGCGCCCGCAAGGGCCTGGGCAGGCTGGAAACCCCGGAAATTCCCCCGCCCCTGCGAATTTTAGTGGTGGTTTCCAATCCCGCCGGGGAAGGGGAATTCGACGGGGAGCGGGCGCTCTCCGCCATCCAGGAGGCGCTGGATTACGGCCGCCGCCAGGGCTGGGTGGAGCTGGATTATCTGGAAGACGCCACTTTTGAGAACTTCCAGCGCCGGCTGAATTCCTTCCGGCCGCACGCGGTGCACTACATCGGGCACGGGGGGAAGAATCCCGCCGATGCCGAAGAGTTCGAACCGCATCACGCCGGCAAGCCCGGGGAAACCTTCCTGGCCTTTGCCGATGAAAACGGGGACATGCGCCCGCTCTACGGCAAAGACTTGCGCGGCCTGCTGGGCGACTGCCCCTCCCTGCGGCTGTTAGTGCTCTCCGGCTGCATGACCGGCCAGACCGCCGCCGCCGATGCGTTCGCCGGGGTGGGCACTGCCCTGCTCGACCAAAACCTCCCCGCCCTGGTGGTGATGCAATACTCGGTATTAGTGGATACCGCCATCCAGTTTGCCAAAATATTTTACGAGGCGATCGGGCGGGGGGAGAGCGCCAGCCGGGCGCTGGGGCAGGTGCGCCGGGCGCTGGCGTTCAGCCGCGGGGAGCACCGGGCGGACTGGGGCATTCCCGCCCTCTACCTGCGCGCCCCCTCGCTGCGGCTGGTTAATCCCGCGGCGCCCCCAATAGCGCGCGCCGCGGCTGCCGGGGAGAGCATCAACGTGGGAGATTTGCCGGTAGTGGCGGGATTCGTGGGGCGGGTGGGGGAGCTGCGCCAACTGCGCGAGGCCGCCAAACATCCCGGCAAACCCTTCATTTACGTGTGGGGATTGGGCGGGATCGGCAAGACCAGCCTGGTCGCCAAGCTGATCGAAAAATTGGCCCGGGAAAAAGCGATCGACGCCCGGTTAGTGATCCGCTGCCACCAGATCGAGCCGAGCTTTGCGGCGCTGGTGGAAAAGATCGGCAGTTTTATCAGCCTGCAGGGGAAAGCCGGGCACGCCGATGCCGGGATCATGCTGCAGGACGGGCGCTATGATATGGATACCCGGGTGTCGCTGCTGAACCGGGCGCTGCAGAACCGCCGCTATTTGATGGTGTTCGATAATTTCGAATCCTTTTTCAGCGAAAAGACGCCCCAGGTGGGGCGGGTCGCCGATCCGCCCCTAGGGGAATTTTTCCGGGCGCTGTTCAATCATAATTGGGAGAGCACCTTCCTGTTTACCTGCCGCTACCCGTGGGACCTGCTGGCGGAAGAGCCGGGCGTGAACCGCTACGCCGGGGGGCTGCCCCGGGAAAACGCCCTGCTGCTGCACCTGCCCGGCCTCTCCCCGGCGCAGACCCGCATGTTGATGAAAAACCTGCCGCAGCTCTCCCGCCTCACCTTCCGCCAGCAGGAGCAGATCATTCCCCTGCTGTTAGGGCATCCCCACACTATCCATCTCTTCGACGGTTACCTGTCAAAACACAGCCTGGGTACGGTGCTGGCGGATGAACGCATCACCGGCGGAGGCGAATTGGGTAGGGGCGATTCGCGAATCGCCCCTACGGAGGCGCCGGCGGCGATCATCGACCAATTGGGCGAATATTTCATGGACGACCTGTGGGGGCAGTTGAACGAGGAGGAAAAAGAGGCCCTGGGGCGGCTGGCGGTTTTCCGCGCCGCGGTGAACCCGGGAGCAGCGGCGGTTGGCCCCCGGGCGCTGCAAACCCTGTTGAATTATTCCCTCTTGCAGCGCCAGGAGGAGAACGCCGCCCTTTGCCAGGTACACCCGGTAGTAGCCGGTTACTTAGAGAGCAAGACCGCTAAAGAAACCCAGCGGAAATACCATTTGCAGGCGGTGGAGTTTTACGTGCAGCAGGAAGCGGCCAAATTTCCCAAATTACCGGAAGGCATTGACCGTTTAACCCCGCAACTGCTGGCGCAATTGGCAGAAATGCTCGCCCGGCAGGGCCACACGAAACCGGCGCTGGCGCTCACCGAAACCCTCTTAGAAATGCACCACCACCTCTTTGCCGCCGGGGAGTTTGAGGCGGCGGGGAGTTTGGTAACTGCAATTTATGATTTTTTAGCGATGCTCGGCCGGCGGGAAACCGCCAAAACCCTGCTGCGCCGGAGCATTGCTTCCTTAGAGGGCTTCAACCAATACGTTGCGAAGGGCAACCTGGCCAGTTTGTTAGACCAGGAAGGCAAATGGCAGGAGGCGCTGGCGACCTACCAGGAGTGCATCGAGTACTTTGCCAACATCGGCGAAACAGGAAAAAAGAATCTGGCGGTTTATACTGGCCAGAAGGCGCATATTTATGAGGTTCGTGGGGAATATAAAAAAGCCCTGAAACTGGAGTACCGGGTTAGGGAGATTTTTGAGGAAATTGATGATCAGAATAGTCTGGCGATTAATTACATCCACATCGCTCAATTGCTGTTTTCTATGAAAAATTATGAGGATGCGCTAACCACCGGGGGGCAGGCGCTGGAGAAAGCGCAGGCGATTGGCAATCAGCAACTGCAGGCCGCCTGCCTGCACGATCTCTGCAAGACCCTAATAGGACTTGGCCGCTGGCAGGAAGCCCTTGAGCACTTCCAGAGGAGTTCGCAGATCAGGGGACAAATTGGCGACCGCGCCGGGCAGGCGGATACGCTCTCGGAAATGGGAAAGCTGCTGCTCGGCTCCGGCCAGTATGCTATGGCACTACACTCTTTTCAAAGAGCGTTGGAAATTGATATTGAGCTACAGCAACCAAGTAAAGTTGCAGATGATTTGGAAGCCATCGGAATTATCTTCGAGCAGCAGGGCCATTTTGCGGAGGCGCTGGAAAAGTACCGCGAGGCGCTGCGGTTGCAACAACAGTATGGTAACCCACAAATGCAGCGGGTGGTAGAGAATCACATTGCCCGGGTGCAGGGGAAAATGTAACCCCCCACGCCGGTAGAGACGTTGCATTGCAACGTCTCCACACGCAACCAAAACAACCCACCAACGCACCCTTACAAATTTCAACAACGGTAGAGACGTTGCATGGCAACGTCTCTACGCACAACCAAAACACACCACCAACGCACCCTTACAAATACCAACGCACCCTTACAAATTTCAACAACGGTAGAGACGTTGCATGCAACGTCTCTACGCACAACCAACGCACACCGAGCGTGGGAATATCAGGCATTCGGCGCAATTCGCAAACCGGCGGCGGTTATCTATCGCAGGAGGATCATTTTCCGCACCTGCCGGAAATCGCCGGCCTCGAAAATGCAGATGTAAACCCCGCTGCCCACGCTTTCCCCGGCCTGGTTCCGGCCATCCCAGACCGCGCGGTAATATCCCGGCGGCATCGACCCGCTGGCCAGGGTGCGCACCTTCTGCCCTAACGTATTGTAAATCGCCAATTCCACCTCGCGGGCGGAAGGCAGTTGGAAGCGGATCGCCGTCTCGGGGTTGAAGGGATTGGGGTAATTCTGCGCCAGGGCGAATTCCGCGGGCGTCGCCGGCTCCCCGCCGATGCCCACCCCCTGGTCGGCGTAACCTTCCACGGCCACCTCCAGGGTATCCTGCGCCGGGTCGTTGCTGGCGATCTTCAATACCCCGCTGTAAAACCCGGGAGAAGCCGGCGCAAAGGTAACCTGCACGGCCTGGCTGCCGCCCGCGGGAACCGCGAACTGCCCCGGGCCGGCGCTGAAATAGGGATGGGGAGAGTTGATGGCGCTGACCTCCAGCACCCCCGCGCCCTGGTTGAACACTTGCAGGGTTTTAACCGCCTGCTGGCCGACCGCCAGGGTGTCGAAGTTGAGGAAGCCGGGCGCAGTTGCGATCTGCGGCGCAGGCTGGTAGCCCAGCAGATCCAGGTAAGCGAGCATCAGGTCGGCTTTGGTGTTGGCCAATATTTCCAGGCCGTGGGAAGTATGCCTGTAGAGCGGTTGCCCCGAAGACCTGGCAACGGCGCGTTCCGGGTAATAGGCCGCTTTTTTGACAAAGGGCCGGCGCTCCAACTCCGCCGGTTTGCAGCCCGCGGTTTCTCCCCGCTGCTGCGCCAGGCGCGCCCGAAGCTCGGCGCGGGAGGGTTTCGCGCCCCCGCTTTCTGTCCTTTCCGGCGCAGAATACGCTTTTTCTGCCGCCTTTTCAAGCCGGTTCGAAGTCCCGGCAAGCGGGCGCAGCGGGGCGGGATTATCCACCAGCCCGCCGAAAGAGGGCACTACCCCGATGGATTTCCCGCTTCCGAAACCGGCGTGGAACACCCCGCTCAAATCATTGTTGGCGCTGTTCTTCCAGATGGAGTTGGAACCGGCGGGGGCCAGCTCATCCATCCAATTGTTATCGCCGTTATACGCGAAGGAGAACGGAGAAAGCTGGTTCAACCCGCTGATCCCGGAAACGTCCCCGCTGCCGTCGTTGCCGTCATTCAGCCCGAACCAGGGGCGGATGGCGTAGCCGCCCACCTCGGGATCGTAATTGAAGCAATCCCCGCCCTCTAAATACAGCCGCCCGCCGTTCTGCAGGTACGCTTGCAGCGCCGCGCCTTCCGGATCGGCGGCGGCGATGACGTGGTTATCGGGAAAAATTCCCAACACCACGAAAATGCCCGCGTAAACGCTCAAATCGGCGCCGAATTCGAATAGATCGTTGCTCAGGAAGGCGCTCACCCCGTTGGCCGCCAGCGCTGCTAAAATGCTGTCCCCGCTGGCGGCGCTGGCTCCCAGGGCGCCCGGCCCCACCCACACCAGGAAGGAGGGCGTAGAGCCGACGAAGCTGCTCGCCGCGCCGCTGGGGGCGCTTTCGTTGGGCGGGGCTTCGTTATCCACCGCGGTGACGGTGTAGGTATAAACGAACCCCGGGGGCGGGTTATCGGTGTAGGTCTGCACCCCCGGCCCCGCGCTGCCCACCAGGTTCCCGTTGCGGTAAACGTTGATATGGTCGAGGTCATCTAAGGGCGTGCCGTCCGCCTGGGTGGCGGGATCATCCCAGGTCAGAATGGCGGAAGAAGCAGTAGCAGCGCAGGCTAAGTTCTCCGGGGCGGAGGGAAACGGCGACCCCCCGGCGTGCCAGGAGACGGTTTTGGCCTGGCTGGTGCTGTCGTTGGCGATCAGTTTAGCGTAGAGGGTGTATTCGTAAAGCTGGCCGTCGCTCAATCCCCCGTCGGTGTATTGCTGCGCCCCCCCGGGAACCGAGGCGACCGGCGCGCCGTCGCGCAGGATTTCAACGGTGAATTCCGCGGGCGATAGCGGCGTTCCGTTGAACAGGGTGGCGGGGTCGTCCCAGTTCAGGGCGATGGAAGTGGGGGTGGTATAATCGCTGTAGGCGCTGATATTTGCCGGGGGATTGGGATCCAGGGGGTCTCCCTCCGCCGCCCCGGCGAAGAATACCACGTACAGACCGCTCTGAATGTCGGAAATCAGCACCTTGCCGGAGGC
The DNA here is from genome assembly GCA_013360445.1 of Calditrichaceae bacterium. GTDB lineage: Bacteria > Calditrichota > Calditrichia > RBG-13-44-9 > J075 > JABWBP01. The sequence goes on from JABWBP010000037.1 coordinate 15,767, forward strand.
GAAAAACGGGAAAGCGCCCCAGGCGCCGTCGAAACCGCTGCTGGGCGGCGCATAGGTGTCATAATACCCGGCTTCGAAGATATCGTAGGGATCGGAAAGATCGTAAATCCGCAGCCCGTCGGCATAGTGGGAAACGTACGCGAAGTTCCCTTTCACGTGGGTATTGTGGGGCAGCCCGCTGGGCCCCAGGATCTGGTCGGTGAGGGTAACATTTCCCAGGTTGGAAATATCCCATAATTTGATGGTCTTGCCGTTGGTCTCCTCGGTACTCATCAGGTAATTGCCGTCCGCGGAAGCCCAGGTGTTGTGCACGTAGCCTGCGACGGGCACGGGAACCCGGTTAATCAAACTGGGGGAAGAGGGATTGCTATAACTGTAAATGCCGATGGAACCGCTGCCGCCTTCGGCGACATAGACGACATTGTCCTGGGCGTACATGTCGTGGCATTCGATCCCGAAAGTGGAAAGCTGCACCGGGTTCAAGGGATCGGCCAGGCTGATGATGCGCACCGGATCGGAGAAACTGCCTTCGGCAAACAGCAGGGCGCCGGGAACATCTATATAAATGTTATGCGAGGTGCTGAAGCCGGTATAAGCGCCCGCCAGGGTGGCGGTGTTGGGGAGATCGGAGAGATCGATGATTTGCAGCCCGCCCCCGCTTTCATTCACCACGTAGGCGTAGTGCTGGTAGGTTTTGATGTCCTTCCAGAGGCTGTTGGCGCTGGGAATGAAGACGATTTCGGTTACGTTATTGGGGGCGTCGGTAATGTCGATGATGCTGGTTCCGTTTTGCACACCCAAGAGGGCGTATTCCCGGCCGTCCGGGGCGGTGTAGCCCCAGCAGTCGTTATAGCCCACCGCGGGGTACTGGTTCACGTGCGCCAGCAGCGGCACGTTGGGAGACCCCTGGGCTAACAGCGCGGGATTCCCGCACCAGACAATCCAAACCGATATTGCAAATAATAATAATCTTCCTGGTTTCATAGAAAACTCCTTGAAGCTGGTTGAGGTGAATGCAGGTTATCCGAAATTCGGAAAGCCGGTTAGAAGATGATGCAGTATAATTCGGACAGGCTGTAAATATACTTTGCGCGAGAAAAAATGCAACCATTATTTCGGGGAATTTTCTTACTGTAAATATTCTGTGATCGTTTTGATTAACCACAGAGCCACAGAGACGCAGAGTTTAGAAAAATAAAGTATCTCTGTGGCTCTGCGCCTCTGTGGTTAAACTTTTATCACTGGAAATTTTACAAGTTGCAAGAATTTGAACCTGGCCGTCCTCACCGCCCTGCCAGCACCCGGTTCAACCGTTCCAGGGCGATGTTCAGGCGCCCCGGGGATTCCCCGGCAAAGCAGATGCGGATGTAATCCCCATAATCCTTTCCGAAATCGTTCCCGGGGGCCACGGAAACCCCGGCGTCTAAGCACTGGTCGATCACTTCCCAGTATTCGCGGCCGTTCAGGCAACCCCGGATGGAGAAAAATGTGAAGTAGGTTCCTTCCGGCGTGTGGTGGGGAACGCGGAGATTCTGGGTAACCAGGTCGCGCAGCTCCCGGCAATGCTCCACGAACGCCGCGCTCCACTCCCGGCGGGTTTTTACCGGCGCGACCATGAGGTACTGCGCCAGAGGGGAAGGGCTGTAAAGCTGGTGCACCATCAGTTTATTGAGGTTTTTGAGGACGGGGTGCTCTGCGACCAGGTAACCGAGGCGCAGACCCGCAAACATATAGACTTTCGAGAAGGTGAAGACCGATAGGGTCTGCGGAAACATTTCCGGGAAGGCGGCGGCGGAGAGGTGCTCGCGCCCGTCGAAGACCATGCCGTCGTAGGCTTCGTCGGAGATCAGCCAGAGGCGGTGCTCGCGCGCGAAGTCGCAGATTTGCTGCAACTGCGCCCGGTTCAGCACCTTTCCGCTGGGATTGTTGGGAGTGTTAAGATAGAGCGCCGCGGTGCGGGGGGAGATGAATTGTTCCAGGTAGCTGAAAATATCCAATTGAGGATTTTCATACAAGCGGGTGTAAAAGGGAACTTCCACGGGGAGGCCGTCGGCCGCCTTCACCATGCCGAAGAAGAACGGCCAGGCCGGGGTGAGCACCAGCGCCTCTTCCCCCGGATCTAACAATCCCGCCGCGCTGATGTTCAGGGCGTTGCAGGCCCCCGCGGTGGGCATAATGTGATCGGGACTTACCGGCAGGCGGTTATCCCGGCGGACCTTTTCCGCCAGCGCCGCGCGCAGCTCTTCCACCCCTAAGGTATTGCCGTAGCGGTTGAAAAAGGGATGTTTTTGCATAAATTCATCCGCCAGCGGCAAAGGGTAAGTGGGCGGCAAATAAGAATCCCCGATGTGCAGGCGCACCAGGTCGCCGCCTTTCTGGCGCATTTTGGGGAGAAATTTTTCGAATACCGAGCCGGTCAAACGCTCCAGTCGCGAGGACAGGTGTGGAAATCGGGGCATGGGGTTACCTCGGTTTTGCAATAAGGAGTGCAAAATTCATTTTGCACTATAAAATTTTTTCTAAAATTTCCCGCGCTTTGCGGAAGGCCCGGGCGCGGTGGCTGATGCGGTTTTTGATCTCCTCCCCCAACTCGCCGAAGGTGTGGGCGTAGCCTTCCGGCGCGAACAGGGGATCGTAGCCGAACCCTTTGCCGCCGCGCGGCTCGCGGATGATGCGCCCGCGCACGATCCCCTCCGCGGTTTCTTCCGCCCCCGGCCCCACAATGGCCGCCGCGCAGCGAAATTGCGCCCCCCGGCGCTCATCCGGCACGTTTTTCAGCGCCGCTAACAATTTGCGATTGTTGGCGGCGTAATCTTTTTCTGCCCCGGCGTAGCGGGCGGAATAGATTCCCGGCGCGCCGGCCAGGGCGTCCACCTCCAGGCCGGAATCATCCGCCAGGGCGAACAGGCCGGTGTGGGCAAACGCCGACCGCGCTTTCAGCAGGGCGTTTTCCGCAAAGGTCTGCCCGGTTTCCTCCGCTTCGGGCAGGCCGGGGAAATCATTCAGGGTGAGAATCTCCACGGGCAGCCCGCGCAGGATTTGGGATATTTCTAAAAGCTTGTGGGCATTGTGGGTGCCCAGCACGATGCGTTTTTTTGCCCCCGACGCGCGATTTTCTTGGCCCAGGAGCAATTCCAGGTACCCGCTCGGCCGGGCTTCCCCCAAATACCCGGCCAGAAAAGCCAACAGGGTTTCCAGGTTGGCTTGCGCCTCCGCGGGGCCGGTCTCGCGGGAAATCACCGACTCGAATTCCACGAACCAGCCCAGTTTTTGGACCTCGTCGATGTGAATCCGCACGTTGCGGTAGAGGTGCAGCTCCCGCCATTTTTCCACCTCGGCTAAGATTCCCCGCTGCGCTTGCAGCTCTTGCAGGGTCTGCCGGTAATCGGCCAGGGGGGTGAGGGTAAAATCGCTGATGCGCGGCTCGCTGCGATCCGGACGGTGATACTCGATCAGACAGGGCGGCTCGCCCTCCTGCACCCGGATTTTCAAGCGTCCTTGCGGAGTTTTGAAATAAATATCCCGCTGCCGCCGCCGGAATTGGAAGCGAACCTCCGGGAGCGCCTGCAACCGCCGGCGCAGCCGTTGGGGATCGGGAAGGGTATATTTGATTTCGATGTTTTGCATTGCCGGTGTTGGTTTCTGTGGAAATAAATAAAGACCTCAAAGGTTTCAGAAACCTTTGAGGTCTTTGCGGGGGAGTTTACGGGTTGAAGGGGAACTATGCAACTGAAATTTGTCACGCCCGCTCCCCAGGAGTCACCTCCTTAATCCTTTCTCCTTTTTCCTTTTCCCTTTTCTTTCCCCCTTACCGCCGGATGAAAACCGGCTGCACTAACATCTGCCGCCCGCTGCGCAGCTGGCAGAGGTATTTGCCGGGCGGCAGGGGGCGGCGGCGGTCGTCCCGGGTTTCCCAATAAATCTCGTGGATGCCTTCGCGCAATTTTCCCCGGAAGATGGTTTTTACCGCTTTCCCGGTGGTGGAATAGAGCAGAAGCTCGGCGTCGGCGTGATTGGGCAGGATGAAGCGAACCAGGGAACCTTCCTTCACGGTCTGGGGATGCAGGGGGAAAAGCTGGAAGGTTGATGCGCCGTAGCGGGAAGTTGGGATATTGACGGTAGAGGGGGCCAGATCGACCCACAGGGAGTCCCAGAAAAGATTTTTGAGCCGGTAACCGACCAGGATTTGATATTTTCCCGGGCGCGGGGCGTATAGAACCATTTCCGAGGGGGCGCCGGTTTCCTGCAAATCCATGATCCGGCCCTGCTCGTCGCGCAACTCTGCGCCGAGGGAAGATTTTTTCATGCCGGGGTCCGGCACAACCCGGATTTTCAGGTTATCCTGCGTTTTTAACTCGAAAAAGCCCGGCAGCAAGGCGTGGCAGCCGGAACCGGCGCAGCCTGCTTCGGTCGATCTGAAGCCGGAGGGGGTGGTGAAGCCGCCGATCAAGGCGGCGGCAATAATCGTAGCAGCGATGAGCCTGGCGCGCATCCAAAACACTCCTCGTCGGTTTTGGGCGCGGTTCTTTCAAAAAACATACCATTTGCCGCGGGAGCGTTTTTTCACGCCTGGAAGCAGGTAACGGTTTGTTTCCTGTGAAGAATATTTACAAATTACCCCCCTGCCCGATACACCCGGATCTCCCGCGCCTCCGGCTCGCCCTCCACGAAATCCAGGAAAATATCATAGCGCCGCTCCGGCAGGTAGGCCGGTATTTTATCCGCCCACTCGATCAGGCAGAGATGCTCATTGTAAAAATAGTCCTCCAAGCCTAAGTTCACCAGTTCCGCCTCGTGCTCCAAACGGTAGAAATCGAAGTGGTAAATATAGAGGTCCCCGGGCGTGTGATACTGGTTGATGAGGGTAAAGGTGGGGCTGGTGGGATTTTCCGCGGTTCCCAGAAAAGCGCAAATTTGCTGGATGAAAAACGTCTTCCCGCTGCCTAAGTTGCCGTAAAAAGCGACCACGTCGCCGGGTTTCAGGGAGCGGGCAAAGGTGCGGGCCAGGGCGGCGGTTTCCTGCGGGGAATTCACCCGCGCGCGGCGGAGCAGTTTTCTCGGTTCAGCCATGGGTGTAGTTGTGCGAGCGTCGATGGTTCTGTTATTTGCAAAACGTGATGCGTAAAACGTAACACGTAAAAGAGTTTACCCTGAGCTTGCCCGTGGTGAGCCTGCCGAACCGTCGAAGGGTATTGCGCAAAAAACAGAATACGAAATACGCATTACGCATCCCCCCCCCAGTTACGCATTACGTTTTACGTTTTATATTTCACCCCCTCCCCCTATTTCGGCTGCAGCTTGATCACCGGCAAAATCATTTCTTCCAAAGAAATCCCCCCGTGCTGGAAGCTGTCGCGGTAGTGCGCCAGGTACTTATGATAATTGGTGGGGTACACGAAGTAAAAATCCTCCTTCGCGACGATGTAATTGATGTTGAAATTGCGCCGGGGCAGCTTCCCTTCCATGGGATTGTCGATGAAAAAGGCGTGCTTGGCCTCCGCCTTGAGGTTGCGCCCGTACTTGTAGCGCAGGTTGGTGGAGGTTTCCCGGTCGCCCAGCACTTTGGTGCCGCGCAGGCAGCGAATGCTCCCGTGGTCGCTGGTGACGTAAATGGTGATATCCTTTTCCGCCAATTTCTGGAAAATGGTGTAGAGCGAGGAGTGCTCGAACCAGGAGCGGGTGAGGGAGCGGTAGGAGGATTCATCCGGGGCGATCTCCTTGAGAATGGGCAGATCCGAGCGGCTGTGCGCCAGGATGTCCACAAAGTTGACCACCACGCTCAGCAGCGGCGAATCTAATTGCGCGGCTAAGTTCTTCTCTAAATTGCGCCCCTCATCCACGGTGATGATTTTATTGTAGCGCGGCTCGCTGCGCAGCTTCAGCCCCAACAGGCGCAACTGGTCGTAGAGCAGCTCGTTTTCGTGGCGGTTGCGGCTGTAATCGTCGTCTTCGCCCTGCGCCCACATTTCCGGGTAGCGTTTCTCTAACTCGCTGGGAAACAGGCCGCTGAAGATGGCGTTGCGGGCAAAGGGGGTGGCGGTGGGCAAAATGCTGAAGTAGTAATCTTTCTGGATGGTGTAGTAGGGATAAAAATACTTCTCCAGCGCCAGCCACTGGTCTAAACGCATGCAGTCGATCACGAAAAAGGCCACTTTCTTCCCGGCCTTTAGCTCCGGGTAGAGATATTTTTCCACAATATCCACGGAGAGGGTGGGGCGCTCATTTTTATCGGCGTTGACCCACTCGAGGTACTTGCGCTCGATGTATTTGCCGAATTCCACGTTGCACTCCCGGCGCTGGTTGTGGATGATCTCCCGCAGCTCTTTATCGCCCACCGCGTCCAACTCCACGTCCCAGGTGGAGAGCCGCAGATAAATATCGATCCACTCCTCCGGCTCCAGGGGGGACATCAGTTGCAGGGTGATCTTGTTCAGCTCCTGGGTGTAGTCGCGGGTGAATTTTTTCTGGGAGATGCCTTTGGATTCTAAGATTTTCTTCGCCGCGCTGAGAATCTGGCTGGGATTGACCGGTTTGGTGAGGTAATCGTTGATCTGCGCCCCGATGGCGTCTTCCATCAGGCTCTCTTCTTCGTTTTTGGTGATCATAATAACCGGCAGGCCGGGATTGATCTTTTTGATGTCCACTAAGGCGTTCAGGCCGTCTTTGCCGGGCATCATCTCATCTAACAGCACCAGGTCGAAGTTCTGCTTGCGGATCAAATCCAGCCCGTCTTCCGCGTTGGTGGCGGTGTCCACGTCGTATCCTTTTTCCCGCAGGAAGAGAATGTGCGGCTGCAAAAATTCAACCTCGTCGTCCACCCATAAAATTTTGGCTCGATTCATGGAAACTCCTCTATTAGTAAAGGTCATTCGCACTTTGTGCGTCATTAATTGTCATTTGGCTATGCGCGTCATTTGTTGTCATTGGCCTGCGGCGCCATTCATGGTCATTTCGCTTCGCTGCCATTAGTGGTCAAATTACTTTCCCACCGCAAATCAGGGCACGCTTAGTAACCTGCCGCTTCTCACTTGCCACTTCTCACTTCTAACTTTTCACTTTTCACTTTGCATTGCCTACCGTCTTTCCATCCGCGCGTTCAACGCCGCGTCGATTTTGGCGGCGCTCTCCTGCAAGTGCGCTTCGGTGTAGGCGTCCGTGTTGGCGCTGGCCCGGCGGCGCTCGATTTCCGCTTTTATCTTAACCAAATCCGCCCGCGCCAATGTGACCGCGTCCTGGGGAACGCCGGCGGGGAATTTAACTACAATTTCGGTCAAAATGTACAAATGAATGCGCTGCAGCTCCCGGCGGAAGCTGCGAATGTTCTCGCCCGCGGGAATTTCCCGCCAGATCGCCTCGCGCAGCCCCGCGAACATTTCCGCCATGGTAAAGGGGGTTTCGCCGCGTGGGAAGCGGATTTCATTGTCCTGGATGCGGGTCAGCACCAGGGGATCGTAGAGCCGGAAGAGCGCGGCGGCCTGGAGCAGCTGCACGATGCCGTGAATGGGGTAATCCAGCCGGGAGATGCGGAACACCGTGCCCTCGAAATCCCAGTAGCGGTCCGTGGCCAGGCGGTTCAATAAATCCGGATCGAAGTCGAACGAATTGGGGGAGAAGAATTTCTCCACTAAGAATTGCAGCGCCTCGCGCTGTTTCTCCGCTTTTACGATTTCGAAGGGCGGCCTTCCCCCGGGGTCGCCGATGTGGTCGCGGTAATTGTAAATCCCCCCGAGGTATTTACCGGCGGTCTGCCCGGCCAGGGCGTATTCTATCAGCCCTTGATTGAAGGCCTGGCGCAGCTTGTTGTAGCGCTCGCCTTCAATGTCGAATTCTTTGGCGAGGTTCCGCCACAACTCCTGCGCCAAATTCAGGCGCAGGCGGTAATAGCCCAGGGGATCGCTGCCCATGTCCCAGAGGTTGCAGGTGGGGTCGATGGAGCGGGGCGAGAGGCCGAAAGCGTCCTCGTCGGTGCCGTAGCGCAGTTCCGGCTCCGTCGCCCGGCGGGCGATCCGCTCCAACATCTCCTTTTCGCTGATTTTGGAATCCGGGTCGTAAGGGGTGTAGGCGTATTCGATGGCCCAGTAATCGTACGGCCCCAGGGTGGTTTGAAAATAATCCCCCTGTTTTTGCCCCGCCGCGGAGAGGTTGACCGGGTGGTAATCCATCAGCGAGCCGGTCAGCCCGTTCTTTTGGGTAAATTCGCTGTCGTGGAGCTGCGCCAGGTTATGGATGGCGCTGGCCTTGAAGTTGTGGCGCAGCCCCAGGGTATGGCCGACCTCGTGGGCGACCAGGCTGAGGGTGGCGTCATAGACGTATTTTTGCAGCTCCGCGCTATCCAACCTGCCGGCGCTGCGCGCGCTGAGCAGGCTGCGCCCGAAGGCGAATTGGTGGGCAAATCCCCGGGCGAAATCGCAGAAAAACGGGAATTCGCTGCCGGCGCGGGCTTCCGGCAATTCCGGCCCCGGGAAAAAGAGGCTGAAATCGGCGCTCATCCAGGCGGTGGGGGTAACAAACTGCTCGAATTCCTGGAAATAGAAGCGCAGGTAATCCGCGCTGATGCGAATATCGGCGTCGTAAATCTGCCCGGTGTAGGGATTGGCGCGCGAGGGCCCCACGGCGTAGGCCGCGCCGGGCTGCACGATCCAGCGGATGGTATTGTAGCGGGCGTCCGCGGGGTCCCAATCCGCGTCATCGGGCATTTGCCGCACCTCGATCGCCTCTTTGAAACCGATCCGCTCGAACGCCCCGTTCCACCGCAGCACTCCCTGCCGAACCGCCTCGCGGTACTCCGGCGGGATGGTATTTTCCAGCCAGAACACAATCGGCTGCCGGGGTTTGGAAAGCTTGAGATTCGGCTCCGATTTCTGCAAGCGCCAGCGGTTGATGTAGCGCTCGTAAGGATCATCGCGCAGCAGGGAGTTGTAATCCTGGTGCATGGTGTAGAAATGCCCCACCCGGTCATCCGCGGGGCGGGGGCGGTAGTCGCTTTCCGGCAGGGTGGAGAGGCTGAAATGGTAGCGGTGCACCATGCTGCGGGAATCCGCCAGGGTGAACACCGGCTGGGGCTTGCTGCTCTTGAAGTGCAGGGTCGCCTCGATCTCGGTGTTCTGGGGGAAGGATTTCAGCATCGAAAAGTAGCTGTTGCTCTTGTCGAAAGAGTAGGAGGTTTTGGAATCCCCGCTCGTCTGCCCCACCATGCCCACGTCCTGCAAAAACAGCTCTTCCGCATCGATCAACACGCTGCCGCGTTCCGGGTGCGGCTCGCTGAGGATTTTGGCGCTCCCCTGGAGGGAATAAGAAACGTCGCGCTGCAACGCTCTGGCGATGGCGGCGTCTTTATCCGCCCGGAAGCGCAGGTTCTTTTCGATGAACTGCACGTTGTTGCCCACCCGTTTGAAGAAGAAGGGAAACTCCTGCAGCTGCGCCGCGGCGTCGTAGAGCGAGCCGTCGCCGGATTCCCGGGTCACGTTGCAGAGATAGACGGTCTCGAACTGCCCCGGCGTGATCTCTACGTAAACCTTGCCCTCTTTTTCATTGCGGTAGAGGGTAAACAGCCCTTCGATGGCCTCGCACTCTTCGATCACCTCCGCGAAAGTTTTGCCTTTGGGTTTTTTCTTCTTCTCCGCGTCATCTTTCGATTCCGCTTTTTTCGCAGAATCCTCCGCGGCGAGGGTCACTTCCGGAACCTGGGCAGACAGGCGGGGCAGCGCGCCCAATGCCAGCACGGCGATCAGCAGGAACAGGTAATTTTGGCGGCGCATGAATTCTCCTCGAAAGTTTAAGGTATAGGGGTATAAGGCGTACTAACACCTGACATATCATAGCATACTGATTCCCCAAAAACCCCTTTTACTACCACTTTCCGGGGTTTTTGTTGCAGGGGGGGGGGGAACCGGCTGGACGATTTTGTTAAAGAGGTTTTCCGGCACAGGTGCCAATCTAAGCAAAAATATGGTAAAAATTTAATCATTCGTTATTTACTGCCGGCAATCCGAATCTGTAAAAAAAGCAAAATCTGTTCTTGATTAGGAACGCCCTTCCACCTAAGTTTCGCCAGGAAAGAGAAAGTATATATCGAGACGAATATTATCAGCTACTTAACGACGCGCCGGAGCAGAGGCATTAAATGCAAAGAACCATTCATACTTCACTATTTATAACCTTATTGACGGCAAGTTCCATTTTTTGCCAAACCAATATATCTATCAAAACATACGATATTGGTGCATTATTCATTGAAGGAATTAATGCGACATCCACTGAAAGGCAAAAGGAAATTATCTCCCAGGTAATGTCGCAAAGTTCGATTGAAAATAAAGGAATGGAAGCGCTGGTTAACCTTTTTCATACGCTTCACACTTCTTATTCCCCAATGGAATACCATCATTCGGATATCGTTCAATTTGATAAGCCATCGGGTACTGTTTATGTGATGCACGTCTTTACAAAGAAAAAAGGGGAAACGAAGTGGCTGGATTTTCAAATGTATGTTGATGCTCCCCCCATTCATAAAATCAAAAATTTGGCGTTTATTGCAGAAGTATCGGAGCCGGTCAATTTACCCAATGGAACCATTCAGCAAAAGGAAACTTTGGAATGGCTAAACAATTATATTTCAAAACTGAACAATGAGTTTGATCTGTCAGGAAGCATATTGATAGCTCAAGGGGAGCAAATTCTTTTTGAGAGGTATTGGGGCTATGCTGATTCGGAAAAAACACGCCCGATTGATGCGAGTTCCCTCTTTAATATTGCCTCCGGGGGAAAAATGTTTACGGCATTGAGTATTGCTAAGTTAGTGCAGGGAAATAAGTTGAATTATAATGATCAAATCACGGAATACATTGATGAATTTTCAGACCCGACAAAAGCAGATAAAATATTGATCCATAATTTGCTTTCACACACCTCGGGATTAACTCATCATTGGTGGGGGCAAAAAAGCGAAGCCTCTGAAAAAAGCAAAACGGTGAAAGATGATTTGAAAATGATCATAGAGGGAGGCTTTCAAGCAGCTGCAGGAACAGCGTATGAATATAATAATTCAAACTACATACTGCTTGGGGCTGTTATTGAGAAAATTACCGGAAAAGATTATTACACTTTTGTAGCAGAAAATATCTTTGTCCCTGCCAATATGAAGAGTAGCGGGTATTTTAACCACGGAACAGAGAAAACTGTTGCCCCATTAGTACGTGCAGAACAGAGTGATAAATGGATCCGTGTAGAAAACGAAGCTGTTAAAGGGAGCGCTGCCGGTGGAGCCTATTCAAATGCGCGTGATATGTTGAAATTCTCCCGGGCGCTCAGGAATAACCTAATCGTTTCAAAAGAAACTTTTCAAAATATGGTCGCCGTTAAAAACAAGGGGATGGATGTAAGCGAAGATTACGGCTACGGTTTTATAATTGAAAAATCAGGTCCGGAAATCACCTATGGCCATGGAGGTACTGCGAAAGGTGTGAATTTCGAGTTCAGGTATTTTCCTAATCAGGACATCACCCTGGTTGTTTTTTGTAATCAGGATAATGGAGCATATGACGACTTGAAACGAAATGCGATAAAGCTAATCTCAGGAGATAGATAGTTCTACCTGGTGAGGATGGAGAAATATCGCCTGCAACAAGGATAATTTTCCGCCGCCAACCCCGCCTTATTTTGATCATTTATTTTCCCCCCGGTTTTGCTTATCTTTGAGCGTTCGCAACCGGTTTCCCGCGCCCGGTCTGCCAGGCCGGGCGGATCATATATACTAAGCGCATTTTAAAATTTCCGTTTTCTTGTTCTATAAAAAACCCCGACAGGGGTTCAACATTTGTAGCCGGCAATAGTGCCAATACAAACCGCAACCCCGGCAGGGGTTGAACCCCTTCGGGGTTCCGGCGGTTATTTGAGGTTTGTGAATTCTACAAATGTTGAACACCTCCGGTGTTCGGAAAAGAATCCTGACTACAATGTGGCTTCATTGCCTGTAAATGGAAATTTCAACGTGCGTTTAGTATAGTGCAAAAGGCCATGAACTGAGCTTTTGGCCGATACTCGATGCTCGATACTGGCTGCCGGATCGGGCGATTTATCGAGCATCAAGCATCCGGTATCGAGCATCTTAAAAAGCTCATAATATGACCTCGCGGAGCATAGAATTCAAAATCCCGGTCAATATCCATTTATCGAAGCCCGGTAATCGTCCCATGCCCTACACCAAAGAACAAGCCTGCCAGAAGATTTCCGAGCTGGTCGCCAGCTTCAAGGCCAGCGAGGCGCGGCTGCACCGCGAAGCGGAAGCGCAAATCGAGAACAATTTCATCCGCCCGCTCTTCCAGTACCTCAACTGGAATACCCGCAACGCCGGCCTGGCCGTGGCGGATTATGAATTCCTGGTGCAGAAAACCCACCGCTACGGCAAGCGCCCGGATTATATCCTGCAATTAGACCGCCAGCACCTCCTGGTAATGGACGCCAAGCAGGTGAAATACGACCTGCACGACCCGCGCTGGATGAACCAGGTTTACGCCTACGCCTACTCCACCCAGAACCTCGCCCCGGCGCGCCGGATCGATTTCGCCGTCCTCACCGACTTCCAGGAATTCATCGTGCTGGACTGCACCCTCTACGCCGGGGATCCCCGGGCGGTGAGCAATTTCCGGGTGCTGGACTGGCGCTGCGAGGATTACCTGGAACAGTTCGATACCCTCTGGGAACTCTTCGAGCGGGAAAACCTGCGCCAGGCCGCCCGCTCCCGCGCCGCGGGCCAGCCCGCGGGGCTGTGGGCGCGCGCCCTCTCTCCCCGCAAGGTAAAGGCCAACCGCCTCCCCCCGGACAAAACCTTTCTGGCGGAGATGGACGACGACAAAACCGGCTGGCGGGTGCGCCTGGCCAAAGACATGAAGAAGCACAACCCCGAAGCCGGGGGCGCGCTCATCACCGCGGCGGTGCAATTGCTCATCGACCGGCTCATCTTCGTCAAGGCGCTCTCGGACCGGGAAATCGAGCAGGATTACCTGGCCAAATTGGCCGAGACCGTGGAGCGCGACGGGCTTTCCGAGAGCGCTACCGGCTGGTTCCGCGCCTGCCGGGCCATTTTCGAGAAGCTGAACGACTTCTACAACGGCAGCATCTTCGAGCGCCGCCCGGAGTTAGAGGCGGTAGCGGTCTCCAACAAGGTGGTGCGGGAGATCATCCGCGCCCTGCAGCCGGAGAACTCCCCCTACAACTTTGCCGCCCTGCCGGTGGAAATTTTGGGCACCATCTACGAGCGCTTCCTGGGGCGGGTGGTGCGCAGCACCGACAAACGGGTGTACATCGAGGACAAGCCGGAGGTGCGCAAAGCCGGGGGAGTGTATTACACCCCGCAATACATCGTGGATTACATCGTGCGCAACAGCGTGGGCAAACTGTTGGAAGGGTGCCGCGCCCCGGAAGAGGTTGCGAAGCTGCGCATTCTCGACCCCGCCTGCGGCTCCGGCTCCTTTTTGTTGGGGGCCTACGCGGCGCTGCTCGACTGGCATCTCGCCTATTACCGCGCCAAATCCCGCCCGGGCAAACAGGATCGCGCCGCCGCGTACCGGGACCCCGACGGGCAGGTGCGCCTGACCGCCCGGCTGAAGCGCCAGATTCTGCTCAACAACCTTTTCGGGGTGGATATCGACCCCCAGGCGGTGGAGGTGACCCGCTTTTCCCTCTCCCTGAAGGCCCTGGAAGACACCCGCCGGGAGGAGTTGGACGAAGAGCGCAGCCTCTTCCGCCAGAGCGTGCTGCCGGATTTGAGCCGCAACATCCGCTGCGGGAACAGTTTGATCGCGCCGGATTACTTCAGCGGGATGTTCCCGGACGCGCAGGAGATGCTCCGGGTGAATCCTTTCGACTGGCAGGGGGCGTTCCCGCAGGTATTTTCGGAGAGCGGGGGGTTTGATGCGGTGATTGGGAATCCGCCGTATATTCGCATTCAGACCTTGCAGGAAAGCGGCCCGGGGCAGGTCGCGTATTTGAAGCGCAGCTACCGCGCCGCCGCTTCCGGGAATTACGACATTTATGTGGTGTTCGTGGAAAAGGGGCTGGGCCTGCTGAACGAGCGGGGGCGGTTGGGGTATATTTTACCGCACAAGTTTTTCAACGCCAAATACGGCGAAGGTCTGCGCAGTTTGATTGCCGGGGGCCGGCATCTCACCGGGGTGGTGCATTTTGGAGACCGGCAGGTATTTGAGGGCGCGACCACCTACACGGCGCTACTGTTTTTAGACAAAACGGGGCGTGATTCATTTGAGTTTGTGCGGGTCTTAGATTTACAAGCCTGGCGGGAAGGCGAGCCGCAAGAGCGCGGAGAAATCAAAACCGAAGCGGTTACCGCCGCGGAATGGAATTTTACCGTTGGGAAAGGCGCAGAATTGTTTGAAAAATTAAGCCAGATGCCGGTGAAGTTGCAAGATATATCCACAAGAATTTATCAAGGTCCAATAACAAGTGCCGATGACGTTTTTCTCTTTAAAAAGTATCAAAATGAAAGTCTTGATGTTATTGATGTTTTCTCTAAAGAGCTGGATGAATGGGTTAAACTTGAACGGTCTATTTTGAAACGCGTTGTTAGGAGCGGAAGTATTGGGCGTTATTGGGCAATCACAACAGCATACGTGCTTTTCCCATATTCGATCGATGGACATACCGCCAAGCTTTTTTCCAAAAACGAAATGCAAAAAATGTATCCATTGGCATGGGCTTATTTGGAACGCAACAAAAAAGTGCTTGAGAGTCGAGAAAAAGGGGCATTTAGAGATTCGGAATGGTATCGTTTCGGGCGAACACAAAATTTGGCAATGTGGGAACAACCTAAGCTGTTGGTTCCCTATATGATTACAGAGTTAAGTGCATATCCTGATCGAATTGATAATTTTTATTTTATTAATGTAACCACCGGAGGATATGGAATTACTCTTAATGAGAGTCATGGCAACTATCTCTACATTTGTGGTCTGCTTAACTCGCACCTGCTCGATTTTTATCTGAAGAAAGTTTCTACTACTTTTCATAGTGGTTACTTTGCGGCCAATAAACAATACGTCGAGCGCCTCCCCATCCGCACCATCAACTTCTCCGACCCGGCAGACAAAGCCCGGCACGATCAACTAACGCAGTTGGTGGAATCCATGTTAGCCCTGCACCGCCACAAAGCCGCGGCCCCCACCCAAAGCGAGCAGGAGCTGTTCCAGCGCCAGATCGAGGCCACGGACCGGCAAATCGACGCCCTGGTGTACCGGCTCTACGGGCTGGGCGAAGCGGAAATCGCCATCGTGGAAGAAAGCCTGAAGCGCCCCTGAGCGCGGTTCGCCGCACCCCGGAATTCACAAAACCCTTGAATATTTCCCCCCCGTTCGCTAAACTCTTCCAGTTTCACGCAAAAAATTTCCCATGAAACGTAACCGGGGAGTTTTCATGAACGCCTCTCATTCAGAAAAGCAATCCCGCAACGGCAACCCGGATGAATTTCAATACCCCCTCCGCGAACCCGGGGACCGGCTGCGATTTTACGGTTACCTGTTTCTGCTGCCCATTGCCATGGCGCTGCTGATCCAGGGGATTTGCGGGTATTTGCTCTTCCCCGCGCTCTCCTGGCAGCACCTCGCCGGCGTCACCCTCGCGCACGGGCTGGTGTTGGGGCTGTTTTTATTCCTGCTCTGGATTCCCGTCCGGCTCACCATTTTAGACTGGAACGACAAGGTCGAGAACTTCATCATCTACCTGCGCAGTATTGTGCTTCTTTTGTTGATCCTGGCGCTCTTTCCCCACGACCTGGCGCAGCATTTTCTGGCCGGAAGACAACCCACCCGGGACCTCTCTCTCGCTTATTGGGTGTTCATCGGCCTGCTGCCGCTGATCTATTTAGAGCTGACCCGCCGGAAACTCCACTACACCGCCTTCCGGGACATTCGCACCGCCGCCGACCCCCGCCGGCGGCGCTATTCGGAACGCTGGGTGTGGTACGAGGCGATCTCGTTTTTCACCCTGCTGCTGAGCCTGGTGGTGGTGGAGCTTTGGTTCTCAGCTACTCTCGGAACGGGTAAATTCGTTCTCCAGCCGGCGATTTTTTTTATTCAAAAAGGGTCGATGGCCGGCAATATCAAAATCCAGATGGAGATGCTGGCCTGGTTTTGCTCTTCGTTCATTTCCGGTTTGATATTTTTCCTGAGCGCCTGCTTAGGCAACCGTTTGATCGGGCGGATACTGATCCCGGTAACCTTCCACGAGCGCGACATGCGTGGCATCATTCAAAAGACCTACCGCTATCTCTGGCACTTCTTAAGCGCGATGCTGTTCAAGCAGCCCTTTTTGTTAGTGGGAGGATTTGCCATCACGCTCATTTTTTTGGGCACCCCGATCGTTTTCGTGGCGGTGGGGCACCATGAAATCTTATCCGGATTCACCGAGGCAGACCAGATCATATTGGCGCTGGTGGTTTTCGTGGCCTGGTTCAGCCCCCTTACCCTCTCCGCGGTGCACCCGGATGAAACTTTCGGGGAGTATTTCAACCGCCGCCTCGCCGACCTGCTGATGGTGATCCAGGGGCACCTGGTGGTGATCGGCTTCGGCAGCTTAGGAAAGCGGGTGTTAGAGCGGGAAGTGCGCCTGATGCTCCGGGAAGACCACCAGGATAAAAGTTTCATGGAAGTGGTGACCCCGGATTTGCGCCTGGAAAGGTTGAGCAGCTACGCGGTGGTGATCGAACGGGATCCCCAGGACGTGATTTTCTCCGGGGAGACCAGCCTCTTAGGCCGCCACGGCGTGGTAAGCACCTGCCGCGAACCCTATAAAACCAGGGATCCCAACAAGAACATTTTTTATGATGAGAAGCGGGTGCTGGCCCCGGTGATCATCGGGGAAGCGCGGGAGCCGTTTATCAGCTCCCGGGTAAATTTGGAACGCGCCCGGCTCATCATCAGCACCGTGCCGGAAGAGGGGAGCGTTCAAACCATTTTCGATCGCGCCAACCAGGCCCGGGTCAACGCCATCATCTGCGTCAGCCGCAGCGACCAGATTTCGTACCTTACCTACCGGGCGCGTCACCGCCGCATCGTGCTGGTTTACCCCAAGCACAACCAGGGAACCACCCTGGGGCACCGCCTCTGGGCGGCGATGGTGAAAGTGCGCTCGATTTATAAGATGGAGAAAGACCAGTGGCCGAAAGTGCTCATCGTGGGAAACAATAAAGCCACCCAGTTCATGTTAGAAACCCTGTGGATTTACCTGCCCGGAACGCCGGGGAATAGAACCCGGATATTGAAAGAGCACTTTGCCTTCATCGTCACTTCCCCGGAGCAGTCCATCGGCTACCCCATCTTGAAAGAGGAGGGGAAAAACCAGCCCTTCGACCTGCGCTGGCCGGCGCTGTTAGTTACCAGCAGCCGCTTTCCGTACCAAAGCGGCGAGTCGCCGCTGGATATCCGGGACTTTCTCCAGCTTACCCGGGTGGTCAATGAAGCGGACCAGAACGCTATCCAGGCCTGCATCGAGGAGCATCAGCCGCACATTCTGGTGCTGAACCATGATGCAGTCGATAAATCGCCCCTCTTAGTATCCCGCTGCGTGCGCGCCCTGGAACGGCTCAAATCCCAGTATCAAGAGAAATTTCATCTCCCCCTGATCCTGCTGACCGCGGTGCGGGGAGATGACCGGGAACGGCAGGTGTTAGGCGACGCTTCCCGGTATTACGATGCCGTGGGAAAAATGTACAAGGAGCCTCTGGCGCTGGACGCCAGCTATCCCTCCCCGGCCCGCTACGCCTACTACGCCCGGGAGGTCATCGGGGAGAGCATCAGCGACGCCCTGGCCGACGCGGAAGAAGTGATTGCCGGGGCGCGCCGGAGTTTTTCCATCCCTATCGGGCGCAAAGGGGCGATCAAAAGGGCCCGGGAAAAAGAGAAACAGTTCGTGGAAATCAGCACCTGCCTGCCCAATCGCCCCGGGGCCCTGGCAAATTTTTTAGCCCGCATGGCCGGCGTCGAATTCGATCCTCCGAAAAAAGAGACCATCGAGGAGTTGTGGCGCAGGGGCAAAACCGCTGCGGAGACGGTCGAGCCGCACATGCCTTCCTTTCAATACATGCGCAACATCATTTTAGACCCGGCCGGCAAAGGATACGCGCTGACCGGTTACGCCTTGCTGGTTCCCATCCCGGAAGATTCCCCCATTTTCGATCCGCCGTCCCCGGAAACCAGCAGCGTGGTGCGGATTTACGCCAACGACGGGCGCAATTATTTGGAAACCGAGGTGGACCCGGATGAGCTGTACGATCAAAAGGATAGCGCGATTCTGGCAGAGAAATATAAAAATGTCGTAGAGCCGCCGTCCCCCGGGGTTCCCAACGTCATCGACCGCCTGACCCGCCGGGAAGCGGGCAAAGCGAATAACATCGGGGAGTTCCGGGAGGTGTTATTGGACCCGGAGCATAACGGGAAATACGCCTGCCCGGGCATGAGCCTCTGCCGGGTGGCGGCATTCCAGGATTACGTAACCGCCAGCAACTATCGCCGCTTAGCCCGGCAGGCGGAAATGGGCAGCCAGCAGTCCAAGGAGGACCTCCGCAATGCCCGCAATTATTACTGCTGCACCGGTATAAAGCCCACCCGGGAAGCGGAAAAACCGGCCGCCGACTCCTCTTACGCCCGGGTGTTCTGCTGCGCGTACGGAACCAACGATCCCGGGATGATCGCCATGGTGCTCAATACCCTGATCTTCCGGCCCCAGGTGTTTCGCCCCGCCCACGAAGATGAAGCCGCGAATAATTGGGTCATCAACATCGACTACTTCAAAGACGTGGCCTGCCAGAATTCCTACTTCGCCATGAACCGGGTGTTCGGATATTTTCAGGAAAAGAAGAAAACCCATGAATCGGGTCAACCGGAACTGCCCCTGCACCTCATCCGCATTTTGCCCATCGGGGGAGTCAAATCCGCAAAGCTCTGGTTCACTTATGCCCGGGCGTTATATCATTTCATCGACCGCGGGCCGGGGAAAAACCGCTACCGCTTCTACTGGATCGACGGCAACCATCAACAACATCTTGGGCTGGAGGATCTACCCGCCTTCCGGGAAGATGATCGCACTTCCTCACCGATTGTCATTGTGATCAAGAGAACACCGGAAGAAAGTAAGGTTGCGGATCCGAAGAGATGCAAAATCTGCGGCCTGGAACCCCGGGAATACGATTGCAGCAAGCTGCGGGTGTGGATATAGCCGTTGGATGGGTGGATGGGTGGATGGGTGGATGGTTAAATGGTTATCTTGCTCACTTACCCATCCCCCCTCCGCCCATCCCCCCATCCAACCATTCAACCATCCAACCATTCAACCATTCAACCATCCAACCATCCAACCATCCAACCATCCAACCATCCAACCATCCAACCATCCAACCATCCAACCATCCAACCATGCAAATGATTGCATTCCCCGGCCCTTCACCGTATATTTTGCCCTTTCAGGTAACACAATATGGAAAGTGACACGGCGGAAGGCAGCTTAGATCGATGATTCGCATTGCGGCAGCGTTATTTTTCTGGTTGATTTTCTTTTCCCCGGCGAACCCCGCCCTGGCGCAGCGCAGCGCCGCAGATTCCGCCGCCGTTACAAAAATTCCCCCTCAAGACTCCCTGACGTCACCGGAAACGCAAGAAATTCCCCTCGCCGGGGCGCTCAACGACCAGGAATTGCGCTCCTACCGCTCGGACTTCTTTCCCCTGGATTTTACCCAGCGGGGTCGTTTGGCGGTGAACACTTACAAGGGAATGCTCCCGGGGCTGTACCAGTTCGAATTTGCCGGGAAACGCCTTTTCGACCCGGTGAGCGGGTATTGGAACGAGCAGTGGATTCCTTATTATCAAATTGCCCGAACCACTTATCAGTTCGGCGACCTGCACGAATCCTACCGGCCGCCGGCGCCGGTTTCCCCCCAACCGGCCACCCGGGTATTCTTTTCCCAGGATTATACCCTGGGATTATCCCTGGTGGATATCAACTTTCTGCAACGCGTCAGCCGCAAGAATTACGTGCAGCTTTCCGGCTCCAATTTTGTGGGAGACGGTTCCGAAGGCGCGGATAATTCCCGCTTCAAGATCAACACCTACCGGGGGCAATTTCACTGGCAATTGGGAGAGAAGTGGAGCGCGGATATTTTTTACTGGCACATGCGCCACGGGTTCAATTTAGGCCCGGAGGAGCCGGCCTCGAGCAGCGACAAGTTCAAACTGATCGCCGACATCGCCTGGGTAAAATTAGCCGGGCGATTGAGCGAGCGCGACTCCCTGGAGATCGTTCCCGGCTACCAGGCGATGCAGGACCGCTACACCCGGGGAAGCGACCGGCAGCGGGAAAACCGCTCCAAATTAGCGCACCTCGACGCCGCCTACTTCCACAAATTCTCCTCCGCGGCAGCCGGAATCCGCCTCAGCAGCCGCTGGTTCACCAATGAAGGGAAACGTTTCTGGTTCAGCCGCAGCGAAAGCGACGGCGGCGCCCGGGCCTTTTTTCACTGGCAGAAAAGCGGTTTCAGTTTCCGGGCCGAAGGCGGGGCATACGCGCACAGCGAGGCGGGAAGCGGGGGAACGGCCTCCGCGGCGCTCGAAGCCGGCCTCGGCAAGCGCCTGAAAATCGGGGCGGCGGCGTTTTCCGCTCCCCAGGCCATTCCCCTGCTCTGGCGCAGCTTCAACCATGACTCTATTCCCGCCTACCCGGGGGAGCATCTTATCCAGCGCCAGGGCGCCAGCCTGCTCTTGAAGATCAATTTCACTCCTTCCCTGTGGGTGCAGGGGGAACCGTTCGCGTTCCGTACCCGCGATTACCCCTTTGTACTGCAAGACAGCCTGCGCTGGGAAAAGAGAACCGTGGAAAACCGCGGGGTGCGGGTTCTGGCGGGCTGGAACCTCTGGCGCCTGCAATTGCAGAACGATTTTACTTACAACCACCATTACAAAGAAGCGTTTGCCCCGCAGATCAGCAACATCAGCGTCGCAAAAATCTCCTTCCCGATGTTCAAGAATGCGCTGAAATTGGACGGGGTTTTCACCTGGCGCTACGTGGGGTATTTTCAAATCATCCGATTCAACCGCCTGCTCTCGCAATACCGGCTGACGGAGTTTGAGACCGGCCCCTTTTACCTCAGCGATTTCCGCATCCAGGCGCATTTCCGGGGGGCCACGGTGTTTTTTATCTGGGAGAACCTGGTCTCGGAAGATTACTTTTTCATTCAGGACACCTTCGAATACCTGCGCATCCTTCGCATCGGGGTGGACTGGACATTGTTTGACTGAGAATGATTAGCTGACTTTACGTATTCCGTATTTCGTATTCCGTAATGCGTAATGCGTAAAAAGCTTACCCTTAAAGGTATTACGTTTTACGTTTGTTACTATTCAGCCACATGGTTCGATAAACTCACCATGCGAAGTTCACAGAGGCCACAGAGGAAGAATTTTGGGTATCCACCACTTCGTGGAGGGCATTTGAAACCATTATCTCGGTATATGGAACATTTTTTTCTACAAAACGGGTTTGTTCAACAAATTTTTCCATGTCTCTGTGTGCTCTGTGAACTCTGACGCAACACGCAAGAGAGGGTCCGTCGATGATAGATTCAACCCGCTTTTATACTACCTGGGTGGAGATTTCCGAATCGGCTTACGCCCATAATTTGAAATTTTTCCGCAACATCATCGGGCCGGGGCCGGAGCTTTCCGTAGTGGTGAAAGCCAACGCCTACGGCCACGGCTGGCAGGCTATCGCCGGGTTGGCGGTAAAACATGGGGCGGATTCTTTCTCCGTTCACTCCCTGGAAGAGGCGCTCAAGCTAAGAAAGGCCGGATTTCCCCAGGATATTCTGATCATGGGCCCGGTGCCGGGGCCACTATTGGAAGCGGTGGCGGCGGAAAATTTTCGCCTGGTGGCGTTCAACCGGGAAACCATCCTGCGCTTGCAGGAGGCGGCCGCCGGGCTGCAAAAAACCGCCCGGGTGCATTTGAAATTGGAGACCGGCACCCACCGCCAGGGAATCAGCCGGGAAGAATTGGGCGGGTTCCTGCGCGCCCTGCAGGAAAGCCCGGCGGTGCAGTTGGAGGGCGTTTACACCCACTTCGCCAACATCGAAGATACCACCAGCCACGACTACGCTTTTCAGCAAATCCGGCGGTTCGAGGAGATGAGCGCGGCCATCTGCCAGGCCGGTTTCCCGGCGCTCAAGCAGCACAGCGCCTGTACCGCCGCGGCCCTGCTCTTCCGGCAAACCCACCTCGACATGGTGCGCTTAGGCATCGGCCAATACGGTTTGTGGCCCTCCCGGGAAACCCTGGTCTCCTACAAAATCAAATATGACAATGACGTGGAGAAAATCCTTCGCCCGGTATTGGCCTGGAAAACCCGCATCACCCAGCTCAAAGATTTGAAGGCCGGCGATACCATCGGCTACGGGCGCACCTACAAAACCACCCGCAATTCCCGCATCGCGGTGCTGCCGGTGGGATATTCGGACGGTTACGATCGCGGGCTTTCCAACCAGGGATACGTGCTCATCCGCGGAAAACACGCCCCGGTGCGGGGCCGGGTGTGCATGAATTTGCTGATGGTCGATGTAACCGATATTCCCGAGGCGCAATTGGAAGACGAAGCGGTGCTGTTAGGCCGCCAGGGCGAGGAGGAGATCAGCGCCGAGCAGTTAGCGGGCATGTGCGGAACCATCAATTACGAGATCGTCTCGCGGATCAATCGCGAGATTCCCCGGGTGCTGGCGGCGTGAGCCTCCCTACCGCTCAAGTAAGATTCCCTGTGCCAATTTTTTACATTAGAGTTATTGCAAAATAAGAAATAAGCCACGAATAACCCCGAATCTGCACGAATCACTTTTCCTAATAGTTAATTAGGGCTTTCGCCCTTTTTATTGTACCACTGAACGCTAATGTGTTTCAATAACTCTGTGCGCTCAGTTGGGTACATTATTTTTTTCTGGCTCCCTTACAGAATCCGTGTCAATCAAAACAGTTTCCAGTAATTTTCGATGGCATTTTACTTGCTTGGATTTTGTGAAAAGGATAGCTTAAAAAACTTACAGGAGGTAAGATGAGCTTCGAGCTTGTAAAAAAGTGCGCTGTTAGAATCGGAATGATCGGATTTCTTCTTATCGGGGAGGCGGCGGGGGGAGAATTTGCCGCAGGAATGAATCTGGGTTATTACAGCGGAACCAGCATTCAACTGCACGCCGGCGCTTACAACTTTACCAAAAGTATCCCTTTATCCGCCCGGCTGAGCATCGGCTACACCTGGCTGAATCCCGGCAACGCCGCGGATGCCAGAAAAATTTTCATCAACGACGCCACCAACGGCACCCCGGAAAAGCATGGTACCATCCGGATATACCAGTTCGACCTGTTCTATCCCCTCAAAATCAAAAGCATCCCGGGGGCAAAACTCTATTTCGGTCCCCGCCACGCCCGGTTTAAGGGTAATTTCAAGTATATCGGTGGGAATGAAGATTTTGACGTCACCAGTACCCAGTGGGGTTGGGGAGTAGGAATGGAATCATCCCTGGCAATGAATCCCCGGCTCTCGCTGCTGGTCGGCGGGGGAATCGAATATTACGCCGGCACCAAAATGCAAGGGCACGACACCGCCTATTCGCCGGACGGCGACGACGTCAATCCCCGGCAAGGCTATACTTATGATGACGCAGATGCAGCGATCAATCAACCCGGCTTCGAATTGCGTTTGATGATCGGTTTTACATACCGGTTGTAGAGGCTTTCTGCCGCCGTTGCGGGAGGGGAGCTTTTTCCCGCCGCCAATGGACATGCTTTGAATTACTGCCCGCCCTGCGCTTCAGGCGTGGTGCGAAAACTTAAGAAATACCGGCTTGCTCAGGCGCTCGAAATCCGAAAATGACAGTTTCATCAATTCGGTGTGGGAGCCGGCGTTGAAGGCGATCTCTTCATCTTCCCGCAGGCTGTTAGCGGCGAAAACCTGCAAATCGTAAATATTCCCGAACGGGGGCATGGCGCCCACTTCGCAATCGGGAAACATATTCTTGAATTCCTTTTCCGTGGCAAGCTCCGCGGTTTTCGCGCCGGTGGCCTTTTTCAGAAGCTCGAAATCAACCCTGTAAGAGGCGGGCAGCACCGCCATGGCCATTTTGCCGTCCAATTTGACCATTACGGTCTTGGCCAGCTCTTTCCCGGGAATGTGGGCGCTGGCGGCGATCTCCTGGGCGGTGTAGGCCCGGGAATGGATGATGGTCACATAGCGAACATGCTCGCGGTCTAAAAAATCTTTTAATTTTTTTACCGGCATGGCAGGCTCCTTTCGGATAAGGTTATCGCTCCAAAATTCAAGTTCTTCATGTGTTCTAGTGTTTCAGTGTTTCAGTGTTTGGCTGAATCTCTCTCCTGCTTAAGAAAACCCGGCACTCAGAACGATAACACTAAAACACCAAAACGCTATAACACCGTATTACCGTTTCCAGTACACCCGGATGATCTTGTCGCTGTCAGCGTATTGGAAACTCAGATCTCCTTTGTAGGAGCGCAGCAGCGCTTCCCCGATCCGCCGGGCCACGTGAACGCCGGTGGTGCTTACCTGGGTATGCTCTTTTTCCTGGGAAATAGCCATGATTCGCTCCAGGGGGCGTTCATTTTTCTCCTGGCTTTCGACGTTGCGAACCAGGTTCAGGATTTCATCGCGATGCTCCCGGAAGAAAGCTCCCGTAATCTCGATCAATCCCGCGGGGTAATTATCGGCGATGCGCCGGCAGGCCGGGCATACCGCCCGGTGCACGCTCTCGGGCGGCTCTTTCCAGGTCCAGCGGCCGTTAGCGAACAGCGCATTACACCCCGTGCACACGGTCGGTTCGGGCAGTTTGCTGGCTCCCAAGTACATATCATGCTGTTTGGGTTGGATCAGCCGGTCTTTTCTTCCATATTGACTTTTTTCCATGGCAGGTTGCCTCCTTGGTGAATATGGAAATCCGCTGAATATTTGCTGAATACAATTTAGGGTTTTTTATGAGCGGAAAGCAAGGGGAGAGTGTTTTGGTTCTTTTTGGGAGAGGGATTTGAGGGTTATGGTGTTTTAGTGTTATGGTGTTCCGGTGTTTGGGTTTTTCCAGCATCCGGCAAAATCGAGGCGCTAAAACACTATCCAAAAATATTTGAAATTTGCCACATGGTTCGATAAACTCACCATGCAAAGAACACAGAGAGCACAGAGGAACTGAGAAATTATGCCAGCCAGGATTGGGGGTGGCTAAAAAAATCAAGGACAAACTTTCAGATTTCGGCATGAAGAATCTAAAACACCCGAACACTTCTAACCTTTTTTTATTCCGCAGGCGGGAAGAGGAACTCGAAATGCCGCCACAGCCGCTCCGCCCAGGCGGCTTCGGAGTGGTCGGCTTTGGCGTCATAATAAAACTGGAAATCCTTGCCGGGGGAAATGCCCTTTCGGCGCAGGATTCGCAGCACTTTTTTACAGCCCCGGTAGAGCAGCCGCTCCCCTCCCCTGCCGCCGCAATCCATAAATATGCGCACCGGCTCTTCCGGCGCCGGGCTTTTTTTAAGGAACTTGACGGCCTGTTCCCGCCGGTAAACAAACGAGGGCGACAAACATCCCGCCAGGGAAAATATCCGGGGATATTGCCATATCAACAAGAAAGAGACCAATCCTCCCAAAGAGGAACCCATGATGGCGGTGTGCGCCCGGCCGGGCAGGGTGCGATAGGTCCGGTCGATGAACGGTTTCAGCCGCTCGACGATGAAGTGCTGGTATAATTTCCCCTTCGGGGAAAGGGAATACTCCTGATCGCGGTCTTTGGTGTTGTAAATGCCCACGATAATAATGTCGCGCATTTTTTTCTGCTTGATCAGGCGGGTGGCGGTCTCGTCCGCTTCCCAATCCGTTCCCGCGTACGCCGTCACGGGGTCGAAAATGTTCTGCCCGTCGTGCATGTAGAGCACCGGGTAGCGCTTATTTTTCCGGGTTTTGTAGCCGGGAGGAAGCCAGACGATGATATCCCGGGGCAGCAGGCCATCTCCTTCCATCTGGCGGTGAAAGCGCACTTCGCCGGTGATGCGGTCTTCCGGTTTGCCCTCGCCGGGTTGGCCGTTTGCCGGAAAAGTATCTTTCCAGTGGGGAATATCAATGCGGATGCGCTGGTCTCTTACCACCTTCAAGTGGTGGTTGAAAAAGGGGGCGCCGCGCTCGTTCACGGCTTCGGTGTCCCAGGATCCGCGGGTAAATTTATATTGCAACTGGGTATTCTTGCGGAAGGAAAATTCCCCTGTCCAAACCCCGGGAGATTCCTGTTCCAGGGCAATCATGCCCGGCTCCCAGTTCCCTAACTTTTTATGATTGCCGGTAATATACACCGGCCGCTGGTCCGGCAGGGGAGCGACTTTTATCTCAAAAATCAGGGTAAATTCCCGGCGATGTCTTTTTCTGACCATAGAAACGGCAAATTCTTTTATCACATTCATTGAAAATTATTCATCCTCTTGATTTCCCTCCTTTCTCGTGCAGGAAGCAACGCCGGGCGCCAGTCCCTCCACGCCTGGCGGTTCGTAATGATTGGCGGTGGGGCTATAATAGCATTTGGCAGGACTTGAGCAGCCAGACCAGTAGAGTCACTACAATTACGCGTACAAACAACGGCACAGACACTTTGCTTCTCCTTTGATGATGACAAACGTCCGAATATTGGCAAAGAAAATATCAAGCGCGGGGGATAAAATCAAGTTTTGGATAAAAGGAAAATTAAAAAAGCAGAGGGCAGGGGCAGGGGCAGGTGGCAGGGAGTGCGCAGCCGCGGGAGCGATGGCTTTGCCATAGGGTAAGTAGAATTCGCTATCGCGTATTTGCCTACTGCCTACTGCCTCCTGCTCCTGCCCCTGCCTCAACTCCGCACTACTCCTCCATCCCCAGGTCGTCTTTCAAATATTTATCGAAGTTGGCCCGGGTGTACATTTCGATGCCGTCGCGGGCGGCTTCCTGCACCAGGGAGTTCTCGTGCAGGGTGAAATGCTGGAGGATATCCGGCAAATTTTCGGTTTTATTGATGTTGGCCAGGGTTAAAATGGCGAAACGGAGCACTTCCGGGTCCGAATGGGAGAGCACTTTTTCGATAGCTTTGGCCAGCCGGGCGGATTCCGAAGAATAACTGGCGCTGATGGCTTCTTTCAGGAGCGCGGCGGGGGTATCCGGCGTGACCAGGGCTTCCAGCTCATCTTTCCAGAACTGGGGATATTTACCCATGGCGTGAACCGCCACCAGCCGGGAAGAGGCGCGGGCGCTGGCAAAAAACTCCCCGATCTTCTGCTGCACTTCGTTCAAAAATCCCAGGTCCGCGAGGGCGGTGAGGGCCAGTTCCTGCATCCCCAAATCCTCTTCAAATTCCAGGAGGTTGAAGAGCAGGTGTTTGACCCGCAGGTAATCATCTTGCAAAGCGCCGGATTGGTATTCTTCCCACGCCTCGGCATCATCTAAGGCGGTGCCGGGGCCGTGCTCATCTTCCAACCCCTGCTCCACGCCTTCGGAGATGACCTCACCGAGGGCCTGAACCGCGGCCTTGCGGATGGCCGGGTTCTCATCGTATTCGGCCAGGCCGATCACCTGGTCGAGGATGTTCGGCTCGAACAAGCACCCCGCCGCCGCCAACGCCGCTCCCCCGCGAACCCGGTCGTCGAAAGATTGCAGGCTCTCGCGGACGAATTCCACGTTTCCGGTGGAATAGTCATTCTCCAGCCGGATATGAGAGAGACGCTCTAAAATGGATTTCCAATCCGGATCCTGCTGATAAGGTAAATCGTGCATAGTGAACTCCTCATTCGGTGAAAGACATTCCGGCCCGAAATCAGCTGATACGAATGAAATCTTTGGAATCGTAAGCGCGGAAGCGCCGGCACACTTCGTAGCCTTCGCGGTCGCCGTCGTCATTGGTATTCCCTTCGATGGTTTCGAAGACGTCGTTGCCGAACCGCGTGACCAGCCCGGTATGATCCCAATCGGTAGAAGTGCGGCGGTTGAGAAAAATACTGCCCGGGGGCATCGCGGCGGCCGGGGGATTGCCGGCGCTCAAATTCCTGCCCGCGACGAATAACCCCTTCTCTTTTGCCTGGGCGGCCAGGGTATCGCAGGAGAAGGTGGTTTTAAAGGGCATGGGGAAGTTGAGGGTGTCGGAAGCCTGGCGCAGGATAAAGCACACGAAACCGGCGCACCAGGCCCATTCCCGGCCTTCGTTGCCGTGCATGTACAAGCGCACCCAGGGGCCGAGGTTCTGCCCCCCCACTTCCCGGGGCAGCTCTTTAAGGTGGCGGGCAGCATAGCCGGTTATCATGCTGGCGTAAGAGCCGCCGGGGTTGGCCGCGGGGGTGAGCGCGCGCAGCATCGGGCGGGTGAGCGCCGCAAAGGTTGTCTGGTTGGCTGCCCCGGATTCGACCATTCCGTTGGCTTTTTGGTACTGGCGAAGGGCGTGCTCCGTGGCGGAACCGAACTGGCTGTCGATCACCAGCTTGAAATCGTGCAGGCAGAGCCACTCCTGGATAATCTTCACTTTAGCGCCCCGGTCGCCGCGGCGGTACTCGCGGTCCAGCTCCAGTTCCTTGCGAATCCAGGGATAGGGAATATTGCCGGGAGCGATCACGGCCCCTGCTGAAGCGGGTTGGTTTTCGGGCATAATATGATCTCCTTTTGATAGTTTTCAGAAACGTTACGGCGGTTCTAAACTCAGTGAAGATTGAAAATTGAAGATTGGTAAAGCCCTCAACAACAAATGTTTGTCTTGATCTCAATGAGGCGCAGTACAAATTGCATAAGAAGCGGAATTTATGAATGAATAGCCCCGCGCTTCAGCGCGGGGGATTCAAAATTCCCAATCTTCACCCTGGGGCTTCAGCCCCAAGTTTTAAAGCAACCGGGGCTGAAGCCCCAATTCAGTTTTCCTCGGATTTTCTTTTCCCCGCGCTGAAGCGCGGGGCTATTCATGTAAACATTTGTGCAATTTGTGCTGCGCCCATCTCAACAAGCTAATGTTAACCCTTAATCAGCAGAAAAAACGGTTGCGCTTTCGGGGGGTAAGTATGCGCTTAATCGTGGTTGAGATAAAAGCGCAAAACTCGGCACCCAACTCGTTCCAAAACTCCTGTTTTGGAACGCAATAATCGTGGAAACTCTGTTTCCGGCCACAAAAAGCGCAGAACTTGCACGCGAAACTGGAGTTTCGCGTGCAATTACGTTCCCAAAGAGACTTTGGGAACGAGGTTTCGCGGACTTTGTCTCCGACCACGTTTAAGCGCACACTTACCTTTCGGGGTTTTACAGGCCGATTTTCCCCCAGTCAAACGCCGGGCCGATGTCCCACTTATCGCTGCGGAAATTCTGGTGGCAGACGACGCCGTTGAAATTGATCATCCCCTCCAGGTCGGTGGACAGTTTATTGCGCGGCGCCTGCCGGGGGATATCGAAATGCAGGCAGAGGTAATCGATCAATTTGTTCAGCGAAGCGTATTGCGCCGCGGTAAAGGCGGCAAAGTACTGGATGCCGCGGTCGGTTTTCTTCACATATTTGTCGTTTTCGTCCAGCGTGCACCACCGGGTGCTGAAGGTTTCCCTGCCGGTGACCGGGTGCGGCGGCGCCCACCAGTTCAATTGCCGGCGGTCGCCGCTGTCCGGTTTGAGCGGCCCCACGTTGACGATCTCGATCGGGATGGTTCGCTGCTCCAACTGATAATAGATCGGGTACTCCCCGCTGTAGTGGCGAAAAAGGTGAATCGCCCAGTAGCGGGGCGGGAAAATTTCATAAATTTTGCCATCCCGGTCGAGAATATAGGGGGTTGCCACCCGGCCGCGGTTATTCTTAAAGGTGTTGAAGGCCCCGGAGGCGGTGGTGCCGGCGGTAAAATGGAGCACGATCATCCGTTTGCGGTGCTCTTCGCGGTAATACCCTCCAATCGGCAATTGGAAGGTGGAAGAATCAATTTCCAGGTCTGCACCGGCCCCGGAAATGTCCGGTATTTTCAACACCTGCCCTACTTTCAGGTCGTTGGGGTTGGCAATACCGTTCGCACTGGCGATAATGGTATATTTTGAATAATCATTATAAAAATATTTGGCGATAGAGGTTAACGTATCCCCTGTTTTAACGATGTGGGTGCGCATGTGGCCATCTCCTTCGCTGGTGTCGCGTTGATTTAAGGCAGACCGGGATGTTCCGCTTCTTTCCCGGTGGCTTTACCGGCCTCGATTTTACCGGCTTCATCTTCATCCGTTTTTGGGGGGGCGACCGGTTGAGAAGGCGCTTCAATCACCTGAACCGGGGGCGCGGCGCTTTCCCCGCCGAAGAGGGCGGTCATTACCCGGTCGATCAACTGCACGAAAAAGCGCTCGCTGAATCCCGCCAGGAACGAGACGATGTGCAAAATGGAGGTGTTTTGCACCTCAACGTTGCTCTGCGCCAATCCCACCATGCCGCTTTGGATGATAATCACCGAAACCACCCCGAAAATCGCTCCTAACAGGGGCTTGAACCAGTACCAGGACTGGTATTGGTCGTCGAAATCCATTTGAATGGTGTGCTTCACGATGCCCCACCAGGCGATGGTGGTTCCGCCTAACGCCCCGCTCCACAGGTAGGGCATGTATCGCCCGGTGATCCAGGTTTTCACAAAATCCGGCACCTGGGGCAGCGCCGCGAGGACCTCTAACAACGCCAAAGCTCCGAACGTTACCAGGGGGGCAAATGCCAGGATAAGGGCCAGGCGGCGGTTGTTCCGGGTTTCGATGCCGCGGTTGAGCAAGAAGGTCGCTCCCCAAACCTGCCGGTAGGCCTCGCCCCAGTTATTGCTTTCGGAAGCGGCCTGGGCTTTGCCGACCAGCTCCAGGAACTGCTTGGAAAAATCTTCCCCGGGAGAGATCTGGATAATGCGGGAATTGAGCGCGTCGATGCTTCGCAGAACTTCCTCCTTCCGGGTTGGATCGGTATCTGCCGTGAATTGCGGCATGGGCTGCAACGGCAGGATTTCTCTCTTGCGCTTATTGCTCATGGCAGAGCCTCCTGTGAAGAGTTGTGGGAGATTGAGCGGCCTGTCGCCGCAGCGGAGCGCCGCCGCAGGCCGTCTCGCCGGATTTGCCCCGGTTTACGCTCAGAAGCTGTTTTATGGGGATCCATCCCTTTGGGAAAAGCCCAAATTTTTGCCACGAAGCCACAAAGTTTCACCAAGAATTTTAAACATTTTTTAGTGAACCTTCGAGTCTTAGAGCCTTTGTGGCAACTTTTCCCGAAGGGATGGCTTCGCTATAAAACCGCTTCTCAGGGGCTTCTTTCAACTATTTTTACCCGGCAACGCTTTCCATAGAGCCGGGGGTATTTTTCTTTAA
The DNA here is from genome assembly GCA_013360445.1 of Calditrichaceae bacterium. Lineage (GTDB taxonomy): Bacteria > Calditrichota > Calditrichia > RBG-13-44-9 > J075 > JABWBP01. The sequence goes on from JABWBP010000037.1 coordinate 47,156, forward strand.
GCTGGCTCGCCAGATAGAATCCATAGATAGCCTGGTACTCCCCCGGGGGAAAGCCGGCAATTATCCGGATCAAATTTTGCCCGGGCAATATCCGGTATTGCTCCCGGAAGATTTGCACCACGGTACCATCCGGCCTTATCTGCAACATGGTGACAAACATCGGCGAGATCACCGCCAGAAGAGAATCATCGTCAATATCGAATAAAATTTGAATCGAAGCGCCCACGGGAATTTCTCCCGCGGGGCAACCGGCCCGGGCAAATTGCCCGATATTCGCCAACATGTACCCCTCTACCGTATCCGGCAGAATAAACGGGGGAGAATAAACCGGGTTGGGGGTGAGGCTTGCCAGGGTATCGGAAAGCCGGGAAACTCCGGCGGTATCTTGCCCGGCGGGCTGCGAGATTCCCTGCGCCTGTAAGGCCGGGCCGGCGCCCAGCAGCATCACGGCCTGGCAGAGAAGTGACAACCAACCCCCTGCTTCACAAATTTTTTGCCAAACCGGGTGTCGAAGGTTTCGATCCATAGCGGTTTTTCGCTTTACGCCAGAGAATGTCGCCAATTGATCTCACATTCGCAACAGGAAATATTGCATTTCAGCCGCAGCAGGATATTCCCGGGTTGTCGCTATAGGCGTAAACCTAAGGGATTGGAGGCCAGGAATGGGGGTTAAAAACCCCCGATTTTGATGGGATCGCCTTTATCCCCGACATAAATGTCGGGGCAATTGATCTGAATAGCCCCGCGATTCACCGATTGATAACCTTCAGACGCTTAGGGTTACGCCTATGCGGATGGCCGGGAAACTTTTAAAACAGCTTCTAAGGTTTTGCCAACCCGCGCCGTTCATTTTAAAAAGCTCTGCAAATACTTGTTATCGCGCACAGCACAGGCGCAAAAAAAACAATATTCTGTTGAAACTGGTGGGATGTTGAGAAAAGTAGATGGCATCAGGGGGGGTCTATACAACTATATGCTATGGAGCAGTACTATGTATTTGGTTAGAGACAATTTCACCCATCAAAATACAACTTCGTGGGATTTTCTGCCGCCAGTGGACGCTGCGGCGGCTGGCCCGGGAAAGGAAATATTGGAGATTTTTTCTTCCCCGACTGTTTTTGCCTTGTTCTCCCGCGCCGCCAGCATGGTCGTGATTCTACTGCTGGCGTTTTTCATGGTTCAAGCGGCGCGGGCGCAGGAATATTTTGATAAGATTGCCCAAACCGGGCAAGCCATACCGGGGGTGGATGCTGAGACCCAAAAATCCAACCAGAGCCAGGTGGTATGGTACCAAGGCTACTGGTGGGGGGTTTTTAAAGAGTCGAACTCCGGCCACTGGTTTATTTACCGGTATGAAAACAACACCTGGAGCGCGAACGCCACTACCGGAATTACCGATGGTACTGAAGCTGACGCCCACCTGGATGAAGCCAGCGGCAAACTGTATGTGCTGGTGTCAACGAACGCCAAACGCGTGTCGCGGTTGAGCTATTCCGGTGGGAATTGGGTGTTGGACAGCGGTTTTCCGGAATTCGTGGATATAGATGCTTCCAGCGATAATCCCGCCTGCATTACCCGGGCCATGGACGGCGATCTGTTCGTTTTTTGGGTCAGGGGCGGCAACTTAAAAGGCGTGTACAGCAGCGACCAGGGAGTTACCTGGACCCTCCCCTTTATCATCACCAGCGCCAGCACTGCCATCACCGATGCCGTTGCTTTTCGCTATCTGGGCAGCAACTACATCGGCCTGTTCGTGGGAGAAGGAAGCGGGTCGAAAAGGTTCTTGTTTCGCCGCCTGAGCGACAGCGCCGATCCTACCATCAGCAGCAACTGGGTGGCGGAAACCCTGCCCCTTATTCCCAGCCTCGACGGCGATGACCACGCGAACATCGTACGGGATGCCGACCATAACCTCTACGCCATCGGCAAGTATGCAGACAGCAATAAGTTTTATCTTTTCAAGCGCTACAAAAACAACGGTGAGTGGGATTATTTTAAAATAGAGCCAAATTACGGAACCCGCCCGGCCCTGGCCATCGATGAAGCCAATAACAGCCTGGTGATTCTCGGAACGGTTCGAAAAAGCGGAGAGCTGGATAAAATCCAATATACCGTGCTGGATAAAGATAACCTCCAGGACGTTATCGGCATGGAACCCTGGAAGCCGGCGCTGGAAGACGGGATCAACAATTTCAGCGAAGTTACGGTATCCTACCAGATTCTCGGCAACAGCAGCAATTTGATGGTCTGCGGGGAAAGAGACAGCTCTCCCGGCCAGGTCTGGTACAACCTGCTGGATCTGAGCGACATCGCCCTGCCGGTGTTCATGGCCTTCTTTAGCGCCACCACGGACGCGCAGCGCATCAACCTGGAATGGGGCACTCATTCCGAAGTCAACAACTGGGAATGGATTATCCTTCGCCGGGAGGGCGAGCAAGGAGAATTCCACGAATTAGCCCGGCTGCCGGGGTTCGGCACCACCAATTTCTTCAACCGCTATTCCTACGCCGATGAAGGGGTGCAGCCGGAAACGGTCTATTATTACCGCCTCGCCAACGTGGATTTCGATGGAACCATCCATTATTACCCGGAACTGGTAAAATCCAGCCTGGCGCCCATTTCCACTTTTGCGCTGTATCCCACTTATCCCAATCCTTTCAACGCCCAGACCACCGTTCGCTTCGAGATCGGGGAAGCCGCCCGGGTACAATTAGATATTTTCGATGTATCCGGCCGGCGGGTGCGGCGGCTGTTCGAAGGATCTTTGCAGCCCGGCAGTTACAACTATATTTGGGATGGGCGGGATGATCGCAATGAAGGCGTCGCCTCCGGGGTATATTTCCTGAATTTCTCCGCCGGCAACTATTTCCGGGCGGAAAAAATGGTGTTATCGAAATAATTAGCCTTAGCAGTGGAAAAGGAGTGCAAAACTTCAGTTTTGCAAGGCAGCTTTCTCTATATTCTGTTTATGGCTATCGACAATGAGGGGTAAGGAGGTGAGTGCAAAACTAAAGTTTTGCACTCCGCGAACGACCGCTGATCCATGGAAATACTCTCACGACAGGAAAGCCCGGGAATCGCCCGGGAGGCAGACCGGCTCTGCCGGATCATCGAAGAACGCGAAACCGCGCTTCGAGAGGGCCGGGCGGGGAAAACCGCCAAAGTGGAGAACGCCGCTTTTCAGCTTCTCCAGATCGGGCGGAACGCAGTGTACCGCATCGACGATGCCCGGCGCTGGTTCCTGAAGCTCCCCTGCGGAAAAAATTGGAAGGGTTTGGAAGGGGAAGCGCTGGGGTTCCGCTTCCTCAAAACGGTTTTTCCGGGTGCGGAATATTACCTGCACCCCGCGGCGGTGCGGATCTCCCTTAAAAAAGGCTATATCCTTTCCGCAGAAGTCCCCGGCTCGCAATTGAACTACCATCTCTACCGGGGATGCTTTCGCGCTTCCGCTAAAGATTTCAAAAAAGTAGAAGAAATGTTCCGGCGCTGCGGCCGGGTGTTGGGTGAGTTTCACCGGGCGGGAGCGAATTACCCGGCGCGCCCGCTGGCCTCGGGGCTGGCCAATACCCTGGAACGCCGCCTGGCCAAAGCCGAAAGATTGGACGCCCGGGGGCAGGAAATCGCCCGCTGGCGGCAGGCCCGTGCGCCCTTTGCCGCCGAAGAGAGCTTCGTTCATGGAAATTGCACCTACCGGAACATCTTCGTGCACGGCGACCAGGCCGGCCTGATCGATTTCGAAACCAGCGGCCGGGGATCGCTCTACAACGACCTGGCGCGGGTGTGCAGCGACGTGCTTCTCACCCGCACCGCCCTGTTCTTTCCCTGGAAGCGGGCCTTCAGCGCCCTGGCCGCCCTGTTGGAGGGATATAAATCGGCGTATTCTTACCAGCCGGAGCATTTGCTGAATTATATCGCCCTGTATATCTTCGACCGCTATATACAAGTCTATGGTATCAAAAAAGAGCGGGAAACCGTTTCCGGCGTCCCGGTTTCCCGGGGGAAAGTGCACCGCCTGATCGATAGCCTGTTGGAGGGAGACGCCGCGTCGGTGTTCGGCGGGATTCGTTTGTAACCCGGCTGCTTCGTCTAATCAATCAAATTCGAATCCCGGAGAGTGGGAAGATGCACGTGTTGATAAAAATGATCGCTTCGTTCGGCGGGACTGCTATTTTCATGTACCTGGCCTTCAAGAATATCCATCTTCCCAGCTTCTGGGAATCGCTCAGCGATACCGGTTGGCTGCTGATCGTCGGCGCTTCCGCGATGACCGTGGTTTCCATGCTGCTGCGGGCCTGGCGCTGGCAAATCCTGCTCTCCCCCTTGAAGAAAGTGCCGTACTTTTCCGCATTTACCTTCACCATGATCGGTTTTATGGGTAATAATGTTCTTCCCGCCCATGCCGGGGAGGTCATAAAACCATACCTGTTGGGGAAAAAAGAGGGAATCAGCGGCTTTTCGGCGCTGGCCACGGTGTTGATTGAGCGGGTGCTGGACTGCATTGCCCTGATCACTTTGTTTTTGAGCGTGCTCTTCTTCGTTCCCCTGCCCTTCTGGATGAAAACCGGCGGGCTGGCCGCGGGGTTCGGCAGCCTCGCCCTGCTTTTTCTAATGATCACTCTTGCTTCCGGGGAGAGCAGGATGCGGGATAAATTATTCCGGCTGAATGAAAAATTCCCGGGGAAAATTCGCTCCTACACCCACCGGCATTTGATTACCTTTTTGGAAGGGTTAGCTATTTTCAAGCGCCGGGCTGCTCTCTTTCCCCTGATTGGAATTTCGCTGTTGATCTGGCTGCACATGTCCGCCACCGCCTACCTCATTTTGAAAGGATACCCCATGGCCGGGCCGGCCGGGGCGAACCTCTGGCTGGCCGCGGTGGTGGTGGTAGTATTCCTGGCCTTTGCCATTGTGCTGCCCTCCTCGCCGGGGTACTTGGGGATTACCCAGTGGGGATTCAAAATCGCTTTGGGACTCTTCGCCATCAATGAGATCGATGCCCTGGGATGCTCGGTCATCTTCAGCCTGACCCAGTACGTGCCGGTTACGGCAGGGGGGATTATTTTATTGATGAAAGAGGGGATGTCGTTCAAATATTTGCGCAGCAGCGCCCGGACTCAACACGAAACGCTCGCCCCGGAAGCGCTGCTCCCCTACGAAAAAGCCCCCGGGCGAACGAAACCGTAGAAGTTTTTTGAAAGCGCCACGCTGAGAACGCGGGAACGAGTTTATGTCAAACTACTCGTTACACAGATCTGTAACGCACTCCTGGAGGCTCTGCCTCCGGTACAATTTGTTATGCACCACTCCCCATCCTATTTGACCAGTTTCGAGATCGCCTTGAACTCCTCGGTTCCCGCCACTAACAACAGTTCGAACAGCAGGGATTCGCAGCCGGTCACGATGACCCCTTCATCGCGCATCCGCTGTACCGCGGTTTGCTTGTCGGACAGCCTGCGGGAGGAGACGCAGTCTTCTACCAACACCGGTTCGTAACCGATTTCCAGGAGATCCAGGGCGGTTTGCATCACGCAGACGTGGGTTTCGATGCCCATCAAGATCACGTGATTCTTCCCGTGGTCGTTGAGAATGTTCACGAAATCCGGATCGCCGAAACAGCTAAAAGTAAGTTTTTCGATGGGATTGAATTTGCCTAACGCTTTGGCAACCGCGGGGATGGTAGGCCCAAGCCCCCTGGTGTACTGTTGGGTGACCACCAACGGCACCTTCAGCACTTTCAATCCTTTGATCAATTTAACCAGGTTTTCGGCGAGCTGTTGGTGCTCGTAAATGTGGGGAAACAATTTTTCCTGCGCGTCAACCACGACGGCAATGGCATCTTCTTTGGGGATCATGCGGGTCTCTCGAAGGTTTGAAGTTTTAATTTTCAACCACAAATTTGCCCGAATTTCACAGATTCGGTTTTCCCTGCGCTATTGCAATTGAGGCGGCCGAAAGTTAATCAACGCCGCCCTTTATTCAAATAGGGCAATAAAAAATGGCCGGGAACAGGGGCAGATGGCAGGGGCAGGAGCAGCAGGCAGAAGCAAGGGCGGGGAGCAGGAGCAGTAGGCAAGTACGCGATAGCGAATTCTACTTACACTATGGCAAGCCACCGCTCTCCCGGCTGCCCCCTATCCCTGCCCCCTGCTCCTGCCCCTGCCTCACTTCCGTCCTTCTAAGAGGGAATCCACCACCGTGGGATCGGCCAGGGTAGAGGTGTCGCCGATATGCTCCAAATCGTTCTCGGCGATTTTACGCAAGATGCGGCGCATGATTTTGCCGGAGCGGGTCTTGGGCAGGCCGGGGGTAAACTGGATCTTGTCCGGCACCGCATGGGGGCCGATCTGCTCCCGCACCGCCTTTGCAATCGCCTGGCTGATCGCTTCGCTGGGCTCCACCCCGGTCATCAGGGTAACGTAGGCATAAATCCCCTGCCCCTTAATGTCGTGCGGAAAGCCTACCACCGCTGCTTCTGCCACCCCTTCCGCTTTGCCAATCGCCCCCTCCACCTCCGCGGTGCCGATGCGGTGCCCGGAGACGTTCAGCACATCGTCCACCCGCCCGGTGATCCAGTAATAGCCATCCTCGTCGCGCCGCGCCCCGTCGCCGGTGAGGTAGTAACCGGGGAAGCGCGCAAAATAGGTCTGCCGGAAGCGCTCGTGATCCCCATACACTGTGCGCATCAGCGAGGGCCAGGCGCTCTTGATGGCCAGGTAGCCCTGCCCCGGCCCGGAGATTTCCTTGCCGGTTTCATCCAGCAGCACCGGCTCGATCCCGAAGAACGGCAGGGTGGCGGAGCCGGGTTTGGTGGGAATCGCTCCCGGCAGCGGCGTGAGCAGAATTCCCCCGGTCTCGGTTTGCCACCAGGTATCTACAATCGGGCACTTCTCCCGCCCGATCACCCGGTAATACCACATCCACTCCGGCTCCTTGATGGTTTCTCCCACGGTGCCTAACAGGCGCAGGGAGGACAAATCGTGGCGGTTCGGCCAGCTATCTCCCTCCTTCATCAGCGCCCGCAAAGCGGTGGGAGCGGTGTAGAACTGGTTTACCCGGTGCTTTTCCACGATCTGCCAGAAGCGCCCGTAATCCGGGTAGGTGGGAACTCCTTCATACATCATGGTAATGGCGCGGTTCGACATCGGCCCGTAAATGATGTAGGAATGCCCGGTAATCCAGCCGATATCCGCGGTGCACCAGTAAATATCCCCTTCATGGTAGTCAAAAATCTTCTCGTGAGTGAAGGAGGTGTAAACGATGTAGCCGCCGGTGGTGTGCAGCACCCCTTTGGGTTTGCCGGTGGAGCCGGAGGTGTAGAGGATGAACAGGGGGTCTTCGGCGTCCATCGGCTCCGCGGGGCAGACCGGGGCGGCGTTAGCCATCTCCTGGTGCCACCACAGGTCGCGCCCCGGTTGCATGTTCACCGCCTGGCCGGTGCGCTTTACCACGACCACCGTCTCGATGGATGGGGTAGCCTGCAATGCTTTGTCGGCGTTGGTTTTCATGGGGATGTCGTTCTTGGCGCCCCGCATCCCGGTGTCCTGGGTGATGAGCAGCTTGCAGGCGGAGTCGTTGATGCGGTCGCGCAGGGATTCGGCGCTGAAAGCTCCGAAGACGATGGAGTGCACCGCCCCAATGCGGGCGCAGGCCAGCATGGCGAAGGCCAGCTCCGGCACCATCTGCAAGTAGATGCACACCCGGTCGCCTTTCCCCACTCCCCGGCTTTTCAGCACGTTGGCGAACTTCTGCACTTCCGCCAGCACCTCCGCGTAGGTAAAATGGCGGTGTTCGCCGGGATCGTTGCCTTCCCAGATGATGGCGGTTTTATCGCCGTGCCCGGCTTCTACGTGGCGGTCCAAACAATTGTAGCAGGCGTTGAGCTTGCCTCCCTTGAACCAGGCCACCCGGGCATGCATAAAATCGTATTCCCGAACCGAATTCCATTTCTCGAACCAGTGGATGCGTTCGGCGACTTCGCTCCAAAAATCCTCCGGCTGCTCGATGGACTTGTGATACGCAGCCCGATATTGCTCTAAAGAATTGATATGCGCTCTCTCTGAAAAACCGGGGTGAGGATGAAATATCATAACTGTTTCCTCCTTGTCTTGAATTAGTGATTTATGATTATCGGATGCTGATTTACGTTTCACGCCAGACAGTTACGGATAAAATCGCCCGGCGGGGAGATGCTTTCCCGCTGACCAACTCGGGTAATTTGGAAAATATAAAACAAAGTTGCCCATGATGTGAGCGTGATTTCATTTTCCGATTTCAAGAATTTCTCTTTCAAAGAAAGAATTTATTCAGTTGCGTACAATATATATTTTTGCCAAAATTCAATGTGATGAAGTTTCGCGAACTTTGAAAGGTCTTGCGGAATGGCGGCGTCATGAGTTGCTCACCATTTTCATCATTATTCTGTGTTCTGTACCAAATCACCATCTTTCTCACTTACCAAGAGGAGCGTTATAATGAATCTGTATGTTGGCAATCTCGCGCGTGAAGTTACCGAGGATGATCTCCGCCAGGCTTTCGAGGCTTACGGTGAAGTCAGTTCCGTTGCGCTGATCAAGGATAAATTCAGCGGTGAGCCCCGGGGATTCGGATTTGTAGAAATGCCGGCGAAGGATCAAGCCATTGCCGCCATCAACGGCCTCAACGGCCAGGAGTTGAAAGGGCGTGCGCTGGTCGTTAACGAGGCGCGGCCGCGCGAAGAACGGCGGCGCGGCGGCGGAGGCGGGGGTGACCGCGACCGCAGAAAAGGCGGCGGAGGTGGTCGCCGTTCGTGGTAAGCTCACCGAATCGGCAGCGTTTTATTCGATACTGAAGAGCGGTAAGAGCGGCGGCGGAATCGCATCGCCGCTCTTGCCGATTCAACGCAGGATTACTGAGCGCATGGTTACGAGTGCGAGAGAGAGCTTACACTGCTTCATCCCCACTTTTCCCAAAGCCGGGCAACTCTCCTTCTCCAAAATGCTTCATTTCCCTAAAACAGCTCCGCTATCTCCACCGCGCACAAATACCCGAACAATAGCAGGGAAACCGTTAGCAGCAGGTTGATATACCAGCGGTTTCGTAACTCCCCCACCCAGTCGCGGCGATTGTTCATGTACAGCAGCGCCAGGGCTAAAAAGGGCATGAAAAACGCGCTGGTGATGGAATAGATGACCACCAGCCAGACCGGTTTTTTGAATAACAGCAGCAGCACCGGCGGAAATGCGAGGTAGAGCAGGTAGCCTTTGTAATACCAGGAGCCGGAGCCGGCCTCCGCCGGCCTGGAGGAGGTTTTCTTACCTCTCCGAAGCTGCATGAAATCCGCAAACAGGTAGGGAATTCCCTGCCACACCCCCAACAGGGAAGTAAAAACCGCTCCCCAGAACCCTATTAAGAAAGCCCACTTTCCCGGCGCGCCCAGCACCGTTTCCATACGGTTGGCCAGCGCCAGGGCCATTTGATTTTGTTCGGTAATCATGTCCGGGTGGAGACCGGCGGAGACGATGATCATCGCCGCCCCGAACAGGCCGGTGAGCAGGTAGGCAGTTCCCAGGTCGAAGATTACCGGGCGGTGAAAGGAGCGCCCCTCCCACTTCTTCTCCCGGATCCAATAACTGTAATTCAACAGGGTGACGCTGCCGCCCACCCCGCCGATCACCCCCAAAATGAATTTGCCGGAACCTTTCGGGATGTTAGGAGTCGCCAGCGCCGGCAGCAGCGCGGCCCAATCCGGCTTTATCCAGGCGGCGCAGGCCAGGATGGTCACGAACATCAGCGCGATGAACCCTTTCATCAGCGCTTCGAATAAGCGGTACCGCCCCAGGAAGATCAACACCACCGCCGCCAGGGAGTGAATCGCCCCCCAGGCAATCAGCGGGAGTTGGGGAAACATGGCGTGCGCCGCCAGCCCGCAGGCCGCGATCAACGCCGCCGCCACGATAAAAGACCATAAGACCAGGTAAATAATGAACCCTGACGATACCCCCGCTCCCAATTTATCTGCCCAGCCCTCTAACAGGGTTTCCCCGGTGGCAAGCTGCCAGCGCGCAATCCCTTCGTTCAAGACGAATTTGATCACCGCCCCGAAAATCGCCGCCCAGAGAATTGCCTCGCCGTATTTTGCCCCCGCCACTGCGGCGGCGATCATGTCCCCTGCTCCCACCCCGGTCGCCGCCACCGCCGCGCCGGGACCAATCATTTTCAGGTTCTCGCGCAGGTTTCTTTTCATACCGATCTATGATGTTAACCACCCATCTGCCGCCGGGTGGTGTCCTAAAACCCAAACACTATAACACGAAAACACTCGAACACCTCAATACAAATTTATCCGCTGAATTACTTTTTGGAGATAGTCGCGGGTTTCCCAATAGGGGAGGTTGTAGAGCAAGTGCTGGTATAAGCGCGGCGGGGTCATGGCGTTGATTGCCGGGATGGCCGCGCCGACGTTGCGCCCCCCGCCGAAAGCCCGGGCCACGTTGTAAGGGCCGGTGTTGTATCCCGCGGTCATTACGTACTGGCGTTTTTGCGCCTCCCCCACCGCCCCGAAATAGTGATACTCCAATTTGTGCAGATAAACAGTCCCTAATTCGATATTGGCCTGGGGATCGAAGAGCAGCGCCGGGGAAGGCTCTCCCCGCCCGCCTAAGAATTCGTAGGCCTCTTTTCCCCCGGAGAAGGGAACTAACTGCATCAATCCGTAGGCGTGGCCGACGCCCCCGCCGGAGCGCCGGAAGGTGGAGATCGCCCGGGGATTGAAAGAGGATTCGGTGTGGATCACCGCCATTACCAATTTGGGATTCACGTTGTATTTTCGGGCAAACTCCCGCACCAGGGGGGCCACCCGCTGCGCCCGGGCGCGCAGGTGATCCTGGCGGAAGGGGATGGTGATGTCCATCTTCTCGTAGGTACGCCCGTTGGGGGCGAGGTGGGAGCGAACTTCCAGGTAGCCGGGGGGAATGCGGCCGGCGTTGGGGTCGATTTCCAACTGGTTCTCCAGGATGGGGGGTTCGTTCGGGCGCGCCCGTTCGCGCAGTAACTGGTGCAGCATGGCAATGGCGCGCTGCTGCAGCACTCCGGGGTCCTCCCCTTTCTCGCCCAATATTTCGATTTTCAAATTGCCGTTCTCGAAATCCGCCTGGAAACGGCTGCTCTCGTTCTCCCCGTAGCCCACCCAAACCCGCACGTCGGAGAATTTCAGATCCTGCCATTTCTTTTTCACCGCTTCCACGTGGGCGTTCCAGGCCGCGGATTCCCGCTCGACCATATCCTGCCAGTGGAGCCGCTCCGCTTCCCGTTGTTTGTCCCAGGCTTCCTTTTCCCGCCGGTTGCGCTCCTCCCAGCGATTTTTCTCCCGCTGCCGTTGCTGCTCCCAGGTTTCCTGCTGCGCAAACATCGGTGCGGCAGCCCAGAAAACAGCCATGAGCAGAATACCCGCAAGTCTCATCATCCGCTTTCCCTCGAATTCTGATATACCAATGGAACTTTCAATATTGTTATTTCGCCCTGTTGGGCTTGTATTTTATGATGATTGTTTTCCCCAGGGCGTTGCCCTGGGCTATTCTATAACGCCCCGTTGGGGCTTTGGGTGAGAAAAAGCATCGGCACTGAAAAATTTACGGCAAGAAATTATTCTGCCGATCAATCATTCTGCTACAAAAAACCCTGGAACGATGGGGATTGCACAAGCCCGCCCGGCTCAGGGCTGCGAAGCAATGGCCTCCAGTTTCAAGGTGATTTCGTAGTGATTGATCAACACGTGGCTCACGTAGGTGGCGGTTTCATCGAGGGAGGGGATTTTTCCGTACGGTTTGTACATCCCCTCGTCGGCGGTGCGGTACAGGCCGGCATTGTAACCGGCGGTGGCCGCCAGAATGTTGCCGTTGCGGGATTTCAAGCCCCCGGCCAGCATTCGCACCATGGTGTAAACCGGCTTTTTATAGCTGAAGCGCTCATCGAAATTCAAAATGAAGTTCAAATCCGGGTCTGCGAATATGTCTCTTCCCTCGACGTTGGCAAGCAGGTAGGCGCGGAACTCATCTCTCGCCTGATTTATTTGTTCGTCGAACTGCTTTAAGCGGTTGAGGTAGGCCAGGTACTCCCCGGCTTCCCGGCGATAATCCGCCCGGTCCCCGGCGGCGAGGATTTGCAAGGTCTCTTCCAGGGTGAATTCTTTTGCGGGACGGTTTCCGCGCCGGTATTCGCCGCGCTCCCTGCGCAGTTGATAGTACTCATCGGCTTTCCCCCCTGCTTCCGGCAGCCGGTAAGGCGGCTGGCGGTGTTCCGGGCGGGTTCCGGCGCACAATATGCCGTGCTCCTGCGCGGTAGGCTGGATCACCTGGCAAATCCCCACCGCCAACGCGCGGGAGATCGCGAATTCATGGAAATAGGATTCTTTCATGATCTGCGCCGCTATCCAGGCCGGATCAAGGGGGTAAATGTGCTGACATTCGCGAACGGCCCGCAAAATCCAGTAGATGATGTGGTAGATGCGTTTTTCCAGGTCCACTTCCCGGAAGGTTTTGCCCCATACCGGCATGGGTTGGTTGCTAAAATTGGCTTGCAGCACCTCCAGGGCGGCGCGGGTAAGGGCCTGGCGATAGTTTTTATCGGCGGTCTCCGAGGGGGGGAGGTAATCTCTGGGGATGATAAAATTCAAGGGGGCGCGGGCGCCGGAGCCGGTTTCCTGCCCGGCTAACAGTTGCGAAACGTCCGCGAGGGACAATAAAACCGCCCCGCTCAATCCTTTCAAAAAAATCCTGCGATTGGAATCCATCGGCTTAGCTCCCGGGGATGAGGTGCGCTGATTTTTGGAATTCCAAATATCACAAAATTTTCAAGTGAAGCAAGGGCTAATAAATAAAATCGTTGTGATTTAGCTTTCAGCGATCAGCGTCGGTACTTTCAAAAACTTTTTAGCTGAAAGCTGAATGCTGATCGCTGAAAAAAAGCGCTCAGGCGGATTGCAGGTGTTTTTCCATGATCGCGCTGACCACCTGGCGCGCCAGCGCTTCCGGGGGACGGTCGGTGAGCACCTCTAACACCGGATAGGCGGCCAGGGCCTGGCGGTAAAACCCCTGGAATTGGCGGATTTGCCCGGCGTTCAACTGCGGCTTGCGGCGCACGATGGTATCCGGGTCGTTTTGCAGGTACACCACCCGGTCGGGGCGGGGATAAAATCGGCAGACCAGCCCGCGCAGCCACTTGAACTGTTCTACCGGGCGGTCTTTGTAAATATATTTCAGGTCGTAGATGTAGCGGTCGCTCAGCACAATCGCCCCTTTGCGCAGGCGCGGGCGCACCTCGCGGAAGTAGCGATACCAGAATTCTAAATAAATGGCGAAGTAATAGAGCCAGCCCTGGATTTTGCCGCTGATGAGTTTTTTGAGCAGCAGGGGCAGGGAATGCTCTTTTTCCCGCCCTTGCAGCTTCTCCCGCAACCGGCCCAGCCAGTCTTCCTCCGGGGGAGTGAGGCGCAGCTTTTTGTAGAGGCGCATAAACGGGGAGCGGATTTGCCCCCACGGTCCCATGTACACGGTATAAAATTTGACCCCGCCGGCCTGCTCCAACTGCTGCTGCACCGCCCGGATGATGGTGCTCTTGCCCGCCCCGTCCACTCCCATAAAGGCGAAGTGCACCCCCCGGCGGCGATGCAGTCGCTTGCGCAGGCGGCGGTGATAGAACCAGCGCAGCCAGTTTGCCGGGGAGCGCAGCATCAGGGCGCGGCGAATTTCCCGGGCGGATTTTCCGGCCAATTTACGATCTTTGCTGAAGGTTTCCGGGCGGAGGATGAATTGCTCGAAGCAGTTCCAAATTTTCGGATGCGAAAGCCGCTGTTTCAAATACGCGAGGTCCGGCAGGGGGGCCAGAAGCGCTTTGACCCGCGCAAGGTGTTTTTCCTGGAGATGGTTTTTACCGAGCAGGTTGTGATAAAACAGGTGCAACAACTCATCTTCCCGGGAGAGGATGGAATGCCCCTCGGGGGTTTTTCGCAAACGCCGCAGCGCCTCCGGCAGGGAGAGGTAAACCAGCCCCTCTTGAATAAAGGCGTAGTGAACGTCCACCAGGCGCAGATTTTCCCCGTCGAAGGCGGCCAGCACTTCCTTGCCGGGAATCCCGGTTTTGCGCGCGGCAAAACCCAGTTCTTGCGCCGCCGCGACAAATTTCCGGCGATGCTCCGGCCACACCAATATATCCAGCTCGTGCAACTGCGGGTCATCCAACACGGTGTCGCGCAGGAGCGAGTAGCGCACTCCTCGGTCGGCTAAATGCTTAATTAACTCCCGGTAAATTACCATCCATCATCCTTCGTACATTTTCCAGATCAATTGTTGATCTCTCTCCTCATTCCCCATTCTCCATTCACTATTCCCCATTCTCTATTCTCTATTCCCCATTCTCTATTCCCCATTCACTATTCCCCATTCTCTATTCTCTATTCCCCATTCTCTATTCCCCATTCACTACCCTTCGACAAGCTCAGGGCAAGTTTCTCTATTCCCCATTCACTACCCTTCGACAAGCTCAGGGCAAGTTTCTCCATTCCCCATTCACTATCCTTCATCGAAACAATAGTGAATTCAGAATAGTGAATTCAGAATAGTGAATTCAGAATAGTGAATTCAGAATAGTGAATAGTGAAGGGTGAATGGTGAATGGGAAGTGGTGAAATCTGCCTACCCAAACACCCGCTCCCACTCCATGGCGTGAACCACTTCCGCAAGTTCCGGCACGGTGCGCACCCGCTCCAGGGCAAAGCGGTCGCTGCTGTGGCTCACGAACCCGTTGTTGGAAGTGCTGGAGCTGTCATAACCGGATTCGATGACGAATTCCCGGATTTGGGCGTTGAAATACTCGTACGGTCCGCTGTTGGGATAGGAAAAATGGCGGATCGGGGCGCCCAATTGCTCTTCCAACACTTTTTTCGATTCGGCGATTTCCCGCCGGGCGTCCTCCGGGTCGGCGTTGGGCAGGTTGAGATGGGTGAGGGTATGGGAGCCGATCAGCATTCCCATCCGCGCCATTTGCCGCACCTGCTCCCAGGTGAGGACCAGGTTCTGCACTTCTTCCAGCAGGGCCGGTTCTCCCAACTGTTTGGAAAGCTGGCGGCGGATTTCCTCCCGCACCGCCCGGTCGTTGGATTTGATCAGGCGAACCAGCTCCCTGATCGCTTTCCAGCGCGAGGGGGCATCCGTTAAAGCGAATTCGGCCTGTTTCTCACCCAAGGTCAGCCGGAAGACGCCCTGGGTGGTTTTGAGAATCAAAAGGGTTACTTCCGAAAGCCAGAACCGCGATTCCCGGCCAATCGGCTCGGTGGTGATAAAGAAGGTTCCGCCGGCGGCATATTTTTTCAGGATCAGCGCCGCCTCTAAATTATCGGAATACCCGTCGTCAAAGGTGAACGCCACGCTGTTTTTGGGCAGGGGTCTGTTCTGGCGCAGGCAGTCCACGATCTCATCCAGGGAGATGACCCGGTATTTGCGGGCAAAATATTTGACCTGCTGCTCGAACTCCGCCGGGGAGAGGGCAATCGCCGGGGAAGTGTAAAAATTATCCTGCGGGGCCGCCAGGGCGTGGTAGCGCAGAATCGCCGCTTTGCGATTGGGGAAAAGGGTGCGGATTACCCCGTACACCCCGGCGCGGAGGAGCATCTTTTTGATCAACAGGGAGAGTTTTTGCTTGTTCATGTCCTTTCTCATCCTTGAATAATTCTCCAAAAGACCTCAAAGGTTTTGGAAACCTTTGAGGTCTTTACAAATATTCCTGGTGCCAGATCTGGAATCCCAACAGCGCCAGCAGATGGTCGGTGTAATCCGCCTTCATCTGGAAATGGTCTTGCAGCGCTTTTTGCACCGCCGCGGGGTCGAATACCCCCTGCCTGCGCAGGTGGGATTCGCTGAGCAGATCGTAGGCCATTCCCTTCAATTCGTTGCGCACCCACACCCCCACCGGCGCGCCGAATCCTTTTTTCTTCTGTTGAAATACGTAATCGGGGAATTTGCCCTCGAAAATCTTCTTCTGAATATGGCGCAGCTTGAAGCCTTTCAGCTTCATGGCGGCAGGGATTTTGGCGGCGAATTCTACCAGCCGGTAATCCAGGTAGGGAACCCGCCCCTCTAAGGAAACCGCCATGGCCATTTTGTCGGTCAGCATCAGCAACTGCTCCGGCAGGGAGGTTTTCAGATCGAAATACATGAGCTTGTCGAGCAAATCCGGGGAATCGCACTCGGCGAAATATTGCTCGTAAAAATCGGGAACTTCCTGGTTTTTGAGCGCCAGTTGGCGGCGGAAATCATCCTGGAACACCGAAGTGTACACCCCGTACTGCTGCTGGATCGCCAAATCCGCGGTGTTGAGGTAGGCTTTGGCCAGCCGGAAATAATTCAGCAGGGTGTTGTTGCGGTCCACCGGGAGGGTGTTCACCACTTTTTTCAACACGTGGCGGCGGAACCACAAGGGCAGGATGCCTAAGTAGCGGTTCATCTGCACGTTGAGGTAGCGGCGGTAGCCCCCGAACAATTCGTCGCCCCCCACCCCGGAGAGGATCACCGTGACGGTTTCCCGGGCCAGTTTGGAGACCAGGTACGTCACCAGAAAGGAGGAATCCGCCAGCGGCTCGTCGAGCGAGGCGATCAGTTTGGGAAATAACTCCGCCACGTCCGGTACCACTAAAATTTCGTGGTGGTTGGTCCCGTAATCCTTCGCGAACCGTCCCGCGGCTTCTAACTCGTTGTAAAATTCATACCCTTTTCCAAAACCGATGCTGTATGTGTTGATGGTGGGGGTTCCCAACTCTTTCATCAGGTGTACGATGCCGCTGGAATCGATCCCCCCGCTCAGAAACGCGCCTAAAGGAACGTCGGAGACTAATTGGTAACGCACCGCGCTTTTCAGCAGATCGTAGAGCTGCGTTTCGATCTCTTCCTCCGCGCCGGTATGTTTGCCGGCGTAGGAGAGAGTCCAGTAAGATTTAAGTTGAACCTCGCCGCCTTTTACGCGCAGGTAGTGCGCGGGAGGGATTTTGCGAATGCGCTTGAAGAGGGTGTACGGAGCGGGGGTGAAGCCGTATTTCAGGAACGCGGCCAACCCCTCCAAATCCAGCTCCGCTTTGATGGAGGGCAGCGCCAGGATGGCCTTGATCTCCGAGGCGAAGACCAATTTCTCTTCGTCGCGGTAATAATAGAGCGGTTTGACCCCTAAGTGGTCGCGGGCCAGCACCAGCGCCTGCTCGCTGTGGTCCCAAATGGCCAGCCCGAACATGCCGTTCATGTGCTGAAAGGAATCCAGCCCCTGCTCCTGGTAGAGGTGCAGCGCCACTTCGGTGTCGGATTTGGTGGAAAAGCGATGCCCCTTCTGCTCCAGGCGCGGGCGATGATCCACGAAGTTGTACACCTCGCCGTTGAAGACGATCACTTTGCTGCGGTCTTCGGTAAAGATCGGCTGGCGGCCGCCGCTGAGGTCGATAATGCTCAGCCGGCGCATACCTAATCCCACGTGGTTGTGAGTAAAAAAGCCCTCGTCATTCGGCCCGCGGTGCGTAATGCGGTCGGCCATCGCCTTCAAATCGCGCTGCTCCGCCTTCCGGGCGGGGTCAAAATAGTATATCCCTACAATGCCGCACATCTATTTATGTTCTCCTTGTCGGCTATATTCTTCGATCAATTTTCAAGTGTTCATGTGTTTAAGTGTTGGGGAAACGCAAACGCCATCCCACTAAAACACCATAACACCTGAACACCATAACACTATCGTCCCGCCTCCCGCACGTGCTCCCACACCGCGTATCGTTCCCCGCGGAAATCATCCCAGATGCCCAACAGCGCGGCGAGGTTGACCAGGTAATAATAATAAGGAAGGTAGAGCAGCCGGGGAATCGCTTTGCCGCGCCGGTCCAGCGCCGCCCCGGCCCCCGCCAGCAGCAGGGTAAACAGCAGCCCGGCAAAACTGAGCAGGTAAAACCAGTGCGGGGAGAATAGCGCAATCAAGCCGCTGCTGAGCAGCATCAACCCCAGGAAGAGCAGGTTCAGCCAGCGGATCACCTTGTGGGAGAACAACGCGAACAAAAAGCGCCCCTGGCGCAGCGGCTGAAACCAGCCTAAGTATTTGCGCACCGCCCGCCAGCTGCGGTTGACGATGCGCCGCTTGCGCCGGAATTCCTTCCCGAAGGCCTCCGCGGCGTCCTCGAAGCAGATCGCGCCGGGGTTGAAGATGCCCCGGTAGCCTTTGGCGACGATTTGCAGCGGGTTTACGAAATCGTTGATGTCGTCGGGATCGAGATTCCAGTACAGCTCTTTGCGGATGGCGTAAATCGCCCCGTCGCCCCCGACCACGGAGTAAAAGCGCGATTCCAATTCTTTGAGGGTCAATTCCATGTCCCAATACATTCCCTCGCTCTCGGTCGCCTCGCTGGCGCCGCCGCGGTTGTAGAGCGCCGCCCCCACCACGTAGCCCACCCGGGGGGAGGCAAAATACTTCACCAGCTCCCGCAGGGCGTTTTTGCGGTACATGGCGTTGGCGTCGGAGAAAACCACCACCGCGCCCTTTGCGATTCGCACGCCCTGGTTCAACCCGGCGGTTTTTCCGTTGCGGGCGTTCTGGCGCAGCAGGCGCAGGTTGGGATGGCGTTCCTGCCACTCCCGCACGATTTCGTCGGTGCGGTCGCTGCTGGCGTCGGAAATGACCAAAATATCCAGCATCTCCGCCGGGTAATCCAGTTCCAGCGCGTTTTGCAGCTTCCGGGCGATCACCTTCTCCTCGTTGTAGGCGGAGATGATCAGCGTAACCCCGGGCAGTTCCCCGGCGCTTTCCGGCAGGCGGCGATTGGCGGGAAACCAGCGCGCCAGCGCCCGCAGCAGCGCCGGATAAACCAGGTAAGGATAGACCAGCAGAAACAGGCTGATCCAAAAGATGTAGTGGAGGAGTTCCAATCTCTTTTTTCCTGATATTTTTGGAGACGAGGGGGGTATTGCGTAATGCGTAAAACGTAATGTCTCAGGGGCGCTCTTGTTACGCATTACGAGTTACGCATTACGCCGCCCGCCCTGCCTCACCAGCACAATCCCTTATAATCCCCTTTCGCTTCCGCGGTATCCTTGAGAATGCGCACGAAATCCACCACCGTGCAATCGCCCTCCAGGCGGCGCACCGCATCCGCAAATTCCTTGCTGTGGTTGCCGATGATCAGCACTTCCGCATGGTTGAGCACGTCGCGGATGCTCCCGACCATCAAATTGGAAATGTGGGGAATTCGCCGGGTGATATATTCTTTGTTCGCGCCAAACAGCCGGGCCAGGTGCACGTTGCGGTCGTAAATGCGCAGGTCGTAGCCCTTGCCCAGCAGGGTTTCCACCACCGCTACCATGGGGCTTTCGCGCAGGTCGTCGGTGTCGCCTTTGAAGCTTAGCCCCAGGATGCCGACGCGCTTTTTGTTCTCCGCGATCACCATATCCACGGCGCGGTGAACGTGCACCTCGTTGCTGTGCATCACCGAGTTCAGCAGCGGCAGGTCCAGATCCTTTTCTTTGGCGCGGTAGGTGATGGCGCGAACGTCCTTGGGCAGGCAGGAACCGCCGAAGGCGAATCCCGGCTTCAGGTAGTAGGGAGAAAGATTCAGCTTGTCGTCCATGCAGAAGATTTCCATCAGCTTGTGGCTGTCGATGCCCTCTTCCTTGCAGATGGTGCCGATTTCGTTGCCGAAGGCCACCTTCAGGGCGTGGAAAGAATTGTTGGCGTACTTGACCATTTCCGCCACCCGCACCTCGGTGCGGATCAGCGGCGCGGCAATGGTTTTGTAGATTTCCGCCAAATAATCGCCGCTGCGGCGGTCCATTTCCCCGATGATGGTGTAAGGCGGGGCGTAAAAATCTTGCAGCGCCGATCCTTCGCGCAGGAATTCCGGGTTGGAGCAGGTTCCGAAATCTTCCCCGGCGGTTTTGCCGGATTCCCCGGCAATGATTTCCAAACATTTTTCGTGAGTTCCCGGCAGCACCGTGCTGCGAATGACAAATACGTGATAATGATTGACCTCCCGCAGCGCCCGGCCGATCTGCTCCGCCACCCGGAAAACGTGCTCCAGGTTGATTTTCCCGCTCTTTTCGCTGGGAGTTCCCACGCACACTAAGGAGACGTCCGCATTGGCCACCGCTTCCTGCAAATTCATGGCGGCGCGCAGGTTGCCGCTCTCCACCGCCGCCTTGATGGCCTCATCTAAGCCCGGCTCCACGATGGGGCTTTTCGCGGAATTGATAATGTCCACTTTCTCTTTGGCGACGTCAACCCCGATCACCTTGTGGCCTTCATTGGCAAAACACGCCGAGGAAATACACCCGACGTACCCTAATCCGAATACCGCAATTCGCATGAATTACCCTCCGAGATTGGTTTGATGTTACACATTGCTAAATGGCTGGATGGTTGAATGGCTAAATGGTTGAGAGGCTACATGTTCAGGTCGTGAGATAGCAATTTAACCATCCAACCATTCAACCATCCATTACTCCCTCTTCCCCCCCGTGACGGAAGTACGCCGGTTCAGATACGACTCCACCCGGGCGTAGGCTGCTTCGATCTTCTCCCGCACGGAATTTTCTTCGATAACAACGACCTCCGGGCAGATTTCCTTGAGGCGGTGGTAGTTGGCCAGGTTCAGTTGAATATATTCCGGCGCATAGAAAGGCCGGGTTCGCTGAACCGTCTCGAAATCCGCCAGCAGCACAAGGGCAAGATCCGGCCGGGGAAGCAGTTTCAAGAACCGCCGGAACAACGGCCAATAGCGCCGCTCTTCTAACCGGTATTGCACTAAGTAATCGTAAATGTAGCGATCCACCACCACAATGTCGTTGGAATAACGCACTTTTATCAATAAGGAAAATAAACCGGAGCGCCAGGCGTAGTAAATCATCGCTCCCAGGAAACTCAGGTTAGAGCGCAGCTTGAAATTTTTGAAGCGCAGGGAGCGCTCGGGAATGGTTTTCTCTTTGAAAACGAACTTGCCGAAGCCGGTTTTCTTCTCGAAAAAAGATTTCAGGGAAACGAAGCGAAAGCGCAGGTAATAAACCGGCAGCCCTCGTTCCGCTAAGTTGCCGCCCACGTATTTGGAGCATACCGACTTGCCGCTGCCCACCATCCCGGAGAAGGTGATCACCGCCGCCATCAGCGCTTCCCCGCTGTTTGGGAGCTTGCAGTCCCGCGGCCCGGCGCAGCGCCGGAAGCCCCGCCCTGGCGGCCGGCCACTTTGTAACAGATATCGCTAAACACTTCTGCCACTTTTTCCCAGCGGAAGTGCTCGTACACGTATTTCCGGGCGGTCTCGCCCATGATCCGGCGCAGCGCCGGGTCGCGCAGCAGCGACACCACCCGCCCGGCAAAAACGTTTTCATCGTCGGCGAAGAAAATTTGCTCCCCCTGCGCCAGGGGAAGGCCCTCCGCGCCGACCGTGGTGGACACCATGGCCTTGCCCATTGCCAGGGCCTCGTAAATTTTCATCCGGGTTCCCCCGCCGATGCGGATGGGCACAATATAGACCGCGCTCTCGGCAATGTACGGACGGGTATCTTCCACCCAGCCGGTAATGGTAACGTCGGTGCGCCCTTCGATGAGTTTCAGCAGCCGGGGAGTGGGGCGGCGGCCCACGATCACCAGGCTGGTCTCCGGCTCTTCCTGTTTTACCCGGGGGAATATTTTCTCGAGGAAATAGACCATGGCGTCCTCGTTGGGCAGCCAGTCCATAGAGCCGGTAAAAACCAGTTGCTTCTTTTCCGGGGCGTGGTTCAGGGGCTGGTAATACTCTGTATCCACCCCGGTGGGAATTTCGTACACGTTCTTCGCGCCGTACCACTCTTCCATGCGCTCGCGGTCTTTTTCCGATACCGCGATGATGCCGTGAAAGCGCCGGCACATGGACTTTTCGTGCCGGAACATCTTGCGGTACTGCAATCCCCAGAAGATTCGCGAAACCGGGTCTTTGGCCTGCTCTAAGTGGCGCCGGGAGATGGTCGCCTCCACGTTGTGCTGGAACAGCAAGGTGGGAATGTCGCTCACCCGCCGGAAATTCAGGGTGGATTGCAGGAAATCGCAGATAGCCAGGTCGTATTTTTCGCCGGCCAGCTCCGCCAGCACCGCCCGCTCCAATTGCGGGGAAAAATCATTCAGCACCGGGATGGGGTAACGGGAAAAAGACTGCCCGGCAATTTTGAGATAAAACTTCAGGGTGTAGCGGGGGGTTTCTTTCCAGGGTACCGGAATGAAGCGCTCGCACAGTTCCGGCATCCGGGAGAGGTAGGAATCATCCTTCGGCGACTCCATGTTGCTGATCACGGTCAGGGAGACCATATCCTTCAGCTTGGCCAGGATATTGCCGGTGCGAATCTTCCCCCCGGTATCCATGGGAAACAAAAACCGCTGCGACAGGAATAAGACTTTCAAGGGTTTCGTAGCCATTTATCTTCTCTTTCGATCTCAGGAGTGCAAAACTTCAGTTTTGCACTTCAAAAGTTTCGTAACCATTGATATTCTCTCTCAACTGTACGGTGTTCGGGTGTTTTGGTGTTATCGCAAAGAACCAAGAACCATAGGCCAATCTCTAAAACACTAGAACCCTATCCGAAAACCTTAGCCACCCCGACATGAATGTCGGGGCTAAGAGGTGGAAGCCGCCTGAAGGCGACTTCAGTCGCCTTGCATCTCTTAGCCTGGCGATTCACCGCCAGGCGGAGCGAGGGTTTTCGGATAGGCTCTAAAATACCATAACACCCAAACACTTCTTATTTTTCCGTCAGAACTCTAACCTCTTCCGCCACAGTATCCCGAATAAGCGGTTTGACGATTTGCGCTTTGACCGCCGCTAAATTCGCAATGGTTTTATTCAGAACTTGCACCATATCGGAAATATCTTCGTGGTCGTAAGTGATCACGCTCTCCGGGCGGCGGCGATTCTCGCTGGCCACCACCGGCACTTGCAGCGCCAGCGCCTCTAACACCGAAGAGCTGACCCCGTCGCGGATGGGCGTGCGCAGGAAAATATCCGAGCAGGAGAGCGCGGTCAGGAAAGCGTCGTGCTCCAGATCGCCGGCAAAATAGACGTTTGCGGAGATGCCTAACTTCTTCACTAACTGGCGGATTTCTTCCGACCCGTCATCGGAGCCTAAGATCAGCAGCCCTGCTTCGGGATGGGTTTTGATCAGCTCCGCGATGCCTTTCACCATCCGGTCGATGAAAAATTCCGGGCGGAAGAACACGTAGGAGCTGATCAGCGGTTTGCGCTGCGCCATGAACCCCGCCAAAGCGCCGTTCAACCGCGCCGGCTCGAAGCGCAGGTACTGGCGGCTGAATGCCTGGATGGGCACGATCTTCGCCGGGTTGACGCCGTACTCCACGATCTTCTCCTTCACCGCCTCGTTGTTGCAGATAATTTTCCGGGCAACCCCGAAAATAAATTTGAACATGGGAATCAAACGCGGGGCGCGGTTTTTGGGAAAATACAACTGCTCCGGCCCGGCGTGCAGGGTCAGCGCCGGGCGCTTGAAAGTGAGCAGGCTGAGCGTTTCCGCTAAAATGGTGAGTACGAATCCTTTCGGAGAGTTGCCGTTCAGGTGCATGTGTACCCGGTAGCCGCGCAAGCAGCGGCTGAACACCTTCCAGGCGTAATCCAGCCCGTTCAGAGAGGTGAGATACTCCGGGCTGGGGATTTTCCGGCTCTCCGGGGCGATGTTGAGCACCTCGCAAACGTGCCCCGCTTCGATGAGCGCCTCTTTCACAAAAGCCACCCGCACACCCCAGCCGGCCCGCGGGGGCGGGTAGGAACTGATTTCCAATATTTTGACGCGCTTTTTAGGGTTCATAAAATCGGATTTATTTTAAGAGCGGCTTATGACATCCCCCGTTCGGCTGAGACGTTCGTCGAGCTCAGTCGAGACGCTCACAACGAAGCCCTGTCCCCTCTTCAAAGGGGGGAAAGTCAAGAGCGAATGGGTAGTTCCCCCCTTTGAAGGGGGGACAGGGGGGATGTTAAACCCTGAGTTCTCTCCGAATTCAATACTATGGCTCCAACCCTTAATTCACTTGAACACACGAACACCTGAACACCGCATTACCTATCGAATCACTATCATCCGTTTTTCTTTCCCCGGGCCGCTGGTTTCGATTACGCAAACTGCGTCGGTTTCTTCGGAGCCGATCCAGAATTTTTTGCGCCGGGGATTCAAATGCACCCGCTCTTCCCCCTCTTCCGCGGCGACCCGGTACACGGTAATATTCTCTCCCCCATGCTCGATATGCAGGCGGCTGACCCGGTTGCGCAGCGCCGGCAGGGGAAAGAGCATTCCCAACCGCACCGGCAAGGGTTTTTGCAGGGTGATGCGCACCACCGGCGCCGGCGCTCTCTCCCCGTAGCCCTGCGCCATCCAGCCCTGGTCGGGAGCGGTTCCCCCGGCGGCGATGCTCACTTTCGCCGCGTCGGGAAGCGCCAGCAGGGCCGCCTCCTGCCCGTTGCGCACCAGGCGGTCGCTGCGAAACATCAGGTTTCCGGGCGAGAAGTGCAGCGAGGATTCCACCCGGAAGGGTTTGCCCCCTTCCCCGGCCACTTCATCCATTACCAGGAAATACTTTCCCTTGCGGAACAGGATATAGCGGCGATGGAAAACCTTCTCCCCCAGCCCGGCAAAGCGGTCGATGGCTCCCCCGGCGAATTCCCACTCCGGGGAAGTTTTGAAGATTTCCGTTTTGGGCAGGGAGACGTTCGACCAGCCCAGCCGCCCCTGGTGCTGCGCCTGCCCGGCCCCGTTTACTTCGATGGCGTTGTGGCCGCGGGTGGAGCGGAAATAGCGGTGCCACTCCAGGGGCCCGAAATAGGTGTAAAAACCGGGATCGATCACCAGCGGGCGGCCCTCGATGCAAAGCTCGAAGGATAGGATATCGGCGTGGCCGTGGGCGGAGGAGGGGGTTTCGTCGCGGAAGACCCCGTGGGCGATTTCGCCGCAATCGAAGCAGCAGTAATTGCTCCCGCTCTCCCAGCCGTCGCGCAGGACGGCGTAACCGCTGCCGGGAAACTCGCGCGAAAACTGCGCCGGTTTTTCCGCTTTCAACCGCTCGAACGCCTGCACGCCCGCGCTGCCGGCGAGCCAGAGAATCTCTTCCCCGGCGCTCCCGGCCACAAATTTCAGGTCGCCGCGGCGAAAAATGGCCGCGCCCAGCGCCAAAAAGGGCCGCAAATCCCACTTTGGCGCGGGATCATAGAAATAAAGCGAGCGGGCGCTGTCGATGTCGCCTAACATGGGCAGTTGCCCGTCCGGGCGGGTGAGGTGCATGGGAAGCTCGATGGCGCGCTCCAGGATTTCCCACAGGCGGGCGGAGACCGGCAGGCCGTTTTGCTCCCGCAGCAGCGCCGCCATCAGGTAAAAACCCAGGGTAAAATGGTGGTAATAACCGGCCTGCTCCACCGTGAACCCGTCGGGATGAAACTGTTTCTCCGCCTGCGCCTCCAGCTCCTGCCAGTAGCGGTCGCGCCAGGTTTGGGTTTTGGGAGAATTGCCGTACACCGTTCCTAAGAAGGCCAACGCGGCCAATTCCCCGATCAGGTGGTTGTAGGGACTGTAATAATAAGAGAGATTTTCCTCGATCATCTCCCCTTGCAACAGCAGGTTGCGAGCTAGGACTTCCAGGCGTTCCGGGGTCCAGACCGCGGATTCCCGGGTGAAAAAATAGGCCCACAGCCAGGAAAAAATCCGCACCGCGTGCTCCAGCACCGAGGTGTGGTTGATCCCGATCTTATGGGGATTGTCGCGAATCCAGCTTTCTAACCACTCCCAGATTTTCGCGGCGTATTTTTCTTCCCCGGTCAAAAAGTAAGCTTTCGCAATTTCGATGAAAAACTGCTGGCGGTTTAGCTCCCAGGCGTATTTCACGTCGCCGTATTTCTCGGTATTGAAGGTATCCAGCACAGCGTGATGCTGCCGGGGATACTCCGCGCCGGTCTGGGGATTGCGGTTCCAGGGGATGGGATCGGGCAGTTCCACCTCCAGGCCCAAAAACCGGAAACGGTGCGCCAGCAATTGGTCGGCCTGAGATTGCAGGGAGGCGAGCTTCCCGGGGAAAAGCCGGGAAAATTCGCTCCGCAAATCCTCTGCGTCTTCCGCCAGCCCGAAAAAACGCACCCCCGGGGCCGGGAAGGGATGCTGGCGCAAATCCCAACTGCGGATGTGCCGGGGAACGAAAACGTCGTGATTGTTGCCGTTTTTCTTCCACTTCAAAGTCTCCGCGCGGTTGCGGGCCTGCTGGCGCACCCGGAAAGAGATCTCCGCGGAGGACATTTTGCGCAATTTGCTGGCGTATTTCAATACCGACATGGTTGGCCTGGTTTAGTATGGTTGACGGTCGGCGAAATAACATCCCCCCTGTCCCCCCTTCAAAGGGGGGGAAAGTTGCACCCATTCCCTAAATTCCCCCCTTTGAAGGGGGGACAGGGGGGATGTTATACTCCACGCATTCACAATTACCCCTTCCGCAGCACTTCCACAATCCGCTCCGCGGCCCTGCCGTCCCACAACTCCGGCACACGCCCGGTTTTCCATTTGCCGGCGAGAATCCGCTCGCCCAATGCGATGATCTTCTCCGTATCCGTGCCCACGATCTCATTGGTGCCGACCTCCACAGTGACCGGGCGCTCGGTGTTTTCCCGCAGGGTGATGCAGGGAATGCCTAAGTAAGTAGTCTCTTCCTGGATGCCGCCGGAATCGGTCATCACGAATTTGCACTTTTGGGTCAGTTGCATGAAGTCCAGGTAGCCGACCGGGGGCAGCAGTTTCAAATTCTTCAGGGATTTGACTTTCTCTTCCAGCCCGAAGAGCTTGATATTTTTCTCGGTGCGGGGATGAATGGGGAAAATGATCGGCAAATGGCGCTGAATTTCCTCGAAAGCGGAGATGATTTTCAGAAAATTCTCCGGCTCATCCACGTTGGAGGGGCGGTGCAGGGTCACCAAGGCGTATCCGCGGGGCTGCAATTCAAACTGCTGCAACACCGGGGAGCCGTTGGCTTTTTCTAAGAAATAGGCCAGGGAATCGATCATCACGTTGCCTACAAAATGGATTTTAGCCCGGTCGATGCCCTCTTTCAGCAGGTTGTCGATCCCGCTCTGTTCGGTGACGAACAAATAATCCGAAACCGCGTCGGTCATCAGCCGGTTGATCTCCTCGGGCATTTTCCGGTCGTAGCTGCGCAAACCCGCTTCCACGTGCGCCACCGGAATCCACAATTTGGAGGCCACCAGGCTGCACGCCACCGTGGAATTCACGTCGCCCACCACTAACACCAGGTCCGGCTTCCGCTCTAAGCAGATTTTTTCAAAATCGATCATAATCCGGGCGGTCTGTTCCGCGTGGGAACCGGAGCCTACCCCCAAATAAATATCCGGCTGGGGAAGCTGCAAATCTTCGAAGAACAGCTTGCTCATGCGCTCGTCGTAATGCTGGCCGGTATGTACCAGCAGCGGCTGGAACTCCGCGGGAAATTGCTGCATGGCGCGCTGGATGGGAGCGATTTTCATAAAATTGGGCCGCGCGCCCACCACGTTCAAAATTCGTTTCATATTCCTTCCTTTTTACGAAACGCAATAATCGGCGTTAAATGCCGTTTTTACTGTGATTCTCTGCACTTCCCCATTATCGGAAATTTAATCGGCCGCTTGACCGGCCTTATCCGGCGGGAAAGTTTTTATCTCTTTACCTCCTGCAACATTCCTTTTTATCTTAAATGCCGGTCACGAACTGAAGGTTTTTAGCCGCTCACGTAGTGATGCCTTGGGCAAAAGCCGTAAAACCTCGAAGAGGTAAAAACGAATCTCGGAAATCGCGTTATTATTCATTCATGTTACACATTTAGCCACAGAGATCACAGAGTTTTCATCGACATTTTCAAGTTTCCGTTTCTCAACACAAACTCAGACTGAATGAATATGTGATTTTCTCTATGCACTCTGTGTTCTTTGCATGGTGAGTTTATCGAACCATGTGGCTAATTTTTTTAACCTGCGTAACATCAGTTATTCAGCCAAAAGTATGACAAACCCCAAAATACGCGGAGGAGCTATGGCGCTCGTATCCATCAACCCGGCAACGGGTAAAACCATCAAAACCTACGAAGAAATGCCGCCGCAGGCAGTGGAAAAAAATATCCGGCAGGCCCATGGCGCTTTTTTGGATTGGAAGCGAACCGGTTTCCCCGAACGGGCGCTGCTGCTGAAAAAAGCGGCCCTGCTGCTGCGCCGCCAGGCAGACGAGTACGCCCGGCTGATGGCGGAGGAAATGGGCAAGCCGGTGCGGGAGGGGCGAGCCGAGGCGGAAAAATGCGCCTGGGTGTGCGAGTACTACGCCGAAAACGGGGAGAAATTCTTGCAGCCGGAAATCATCAAGACCGACGCCCGGAAAAGCTTCGTCACTTTTCAGCCGTTGGGAGTGGTGTTAGCGGTGATGCCCTGGAATTTTCCTTTCTGGCAGGTGTTCCGCTTTGCCGCCCCGGGATTGATGGCCGGCAACGCGGGGCTGCTGAAGCACTCTTCCAACGTCACCGGCTGCGCCCTGGCCATCGAAGCAATTTTCCGCGAGGCCGGTTTCCCCGAACACTGTTTTACCGCCTTGCCGGTGGTCAGCGGGCAGGTTTCCGCAATCATCGAAAATCCCCTGGTGGCGGCGGTTACCCTCACCGGCAGCACCCCCGCGGGCAGGGCGGTTGCGAAAAAAGCCGGGGAGATGCTCAAAAAGTCGGTTTTGGAATTGGGCGGCAGCGATCCTTACATAGTGCTGGAGGACGCGGACCTGGAAGCGGCGGTGAGCGCCTGCGTGAACAGCCGGTTGATCAATTCCGGGCAGAGCTGCATCGCCGCCAAGCGCTTCATCGTTCCCGAACCCATCGCCGATGAGTTCGAGCGCCTTTACGTGGAGAAAATGCGCGCTAAAAAAATGGGCGATCCGCTGCAAGAGGATACCGAGGTCGGCCCCCAGGCGCGCCGCGATCTACGCGACGACCTGCACCGCCAGGTGGCGGAAAGCATCCGGTTGGGCGCGAAATGTCTGCTGGGCGGGGAAATTCCCCCGGGGGAGGGCGCGTTCTATCCCCCCACGGTGCTCAGCGGGGTTCGCCCGGGCATGCCGGCGTTCGACGAGGAGCTTTTCGGCCCGGCGGCGGCGATCATCCGGGTGAAGGACGAGGCGGAAGCGATCCGCACGGCGAATAATTCCGTGTTCGGGTTAGGCGCCGCCATCTTCACCCGCGACGTGGAGAGGGGCGAGCGCATCGCGGCGGAGGAAATAGAAGCGGGCAGTTGCTTCGTCAACGCCTTTGTCAAATCCGACCCGCGCCTGCCCTTCGGGGGCGTCAAAGAGAGCGGCTACGGGCGGGAACTCTCCCATTACGGCGTCAAGGAATTCGTAAACATCAAGACCGTATATGTGAAGTAGGAGGGGGATTCGAGTTTCGAGTTTTGAGTTGCGGGTTGTGAAGTTGCCAAAATACTGTGCGAGGAAGAAGTCAGGAGTGCAGAATTTATTCTGCACTGGTACTGGGGGTGCAAAATAAATTTTGCACTCCTGCATTCTACCTGCAAACCGGCATTGCCCGGGTAAAAATTGCGTTCGCGGCTCAGGCGAGCGCTTCTCAAAACTGAATTTGCAGGGTCAGCAGCACGCCGCCCTCCGGGCGGGCGGCCAGGGAAGCCCGGGAGTAAGGGCTCCACAGCGCGTCTCCCACCGCCGCCGCCCAGAGCGCCGCGCTGGCGATGGTGAATGCCTGGCGGGTTTTATGCCAGCGATCGTAATCGGAATAAGCGCGCTCGATCTCTTCCGGGGTGCTGCTCTCCAGATATTTATCCCGTGCGGCGCTCTCTTGAAGCAGCGAAATTCCCGTGCCCAGCAAACTGCCCCAGAACGCCCCTCCCAATAAATATCCCCTGGTCTTCTGATGTTTGTAAAACTGCCCCCAACCGGGGAGGATCATGGAGCGCCAGGCCGCCCCGGGGCGCAGGTCTTCCACAAAAACGTAGCGGGTATAAGCCGGCCCCGGCCCCGAACCGGCCAGCGCCTGGTAATCTTTTTTGATGTCTTTAAAGAAATCGATGATTTTAGGGGATACGGTCACCGGGTCCAGCTCGTAACCGGGATCGACCGAGAGCAGGCTGAGGAAATGGGTTCGCGCGGAATCCACCTGCCCGATGTTATAATAGGAGAGCGCGAGGTAACGGTGCAGAAACAGCAATTCGTCAGGGGCGAATGTCTGGCCGGAGCTTAGGATTTCCCTGCCGGTAGAGATCGCTTTTTCAAACTCCACGGCATCGTAAAAGAATTTCACCTGCAAAATATCCGCGGTGGAGGATTGGGCCTGAAGCGCGGGGGAGGAAAAAGGGAAAAGGGAAAAGGTAAAAGTCAAAAAGAATATGGAGAACAAACCCGCAGAGGGAGGAGCAGGTTGGAAACGGGTTAGGTTCATTCGCATCATTGCCATTCGGTTTCTTTCACGATGAGCGGGAATCTAAGCAATTATGGGATTAGAAACAATGGTTGGACGAGATGCGGCCAATAAAAAAAGACCTCAAAGGTTTTGAAAACCTTTGAGGTCTCTGATTTACCGCATTAAAGGTCATTTGCTCAACGTTACCTGGCGGGTGGCCGTTTCCCCGGCGGTGATCGCCACGCTGTCGGCCCAGGCGGAAAAATTGGGATTGACCAGTTTGATTTCGTATTTCCCGGAGGGCAGGGAAATGGGATGCTTCAGGGGAGTGGTTTCGTAATATTTTCCATCGATGTACACCTCCGCCCAGGGCATCACCCGTAAAACCAGGTAGCCGTCGCGGGGCCGGAGATTGACCACCAGGGAATCGGTCTTACCGGGTTCAACGGCCACCTGGCGGCGATAGGTCTCGAAACCGGGATTTTTTAATTCCAGATGATACATGCCGGGCGGCAACAACAGCGGCTGGCGCAGCGGGGTAGTATCCTTCTTCTGCCCGTCGATATAAACATCCGCCCAGGGAGCGCATACCACAAAAAGCCCGCCCGGAACCGTGGATGAGGCCCTTTCCGCCAGGGAATCCTGCGCCGCCATACGCTCCCCGGTTTTCTTCACCGGCGATGGAGCTTCCCCCGGGGATGGCGTCCCCCGTCGAGCCGGTTGATAACCGCTCCCGGAAGCGCCGGGGGAAGGGGTTTGTGCGGGGGTATCGCCGCTGCGATTTTGCGCAGCAGAATTGCCGGCGGTGAATGAGGGTTGGCTGGCGCTATCCGGCTGCGCCGGGGAGAAAGAGCCATCACCCGCGTTCAGCGAGTCGGAAACCTGAGCCGGTGCGGCGGGGTTCGCCAGGGGCCGGTTGCCGGCAGGAGGCTCTTGCCGCCCATTGCGGCTGAACAGGATGGCCAGTGCCAGGAGGAGCACCGCCCCAAAAATTGCTGCCGGAAGACGGTGCGAGGGGCGCAGGAAGGAACCCCGAACCGGTTTTTCAACGGTTTTCTCCCGGGGCCGGAAGCCTGCGGGATCAATGATGAAAGCCGCCAGGCGGTCGCGATTGGCCGGCAGATTATGAAAACCGGGATGATTGAGAACCTCTTTGGCGGATGCGGGGCGCTTGTGAGGATCTTTGTGCAGCATTCCCTCCACCAGGCCGGAAAACCAGTTGGGTGTGTCCGGCCGGATTTGCCGGAGGGGCGGGGGATTGTTTTTCAATACTTTTTGAATAGAATCGGCGAAATTGTCCCCCCGGAACGGCGATTCCCCGCCGGCCAGCTCGTAGAGAGTAACGCCGAGGCTGAAAATATCCGAACGCTGATCCAGCTTCTCCCCCCGGCTCTGCTCCGGAGACATATACGCCGGGGTGCCCACGGTTCCCCCCTGGGCGGTAATCGAGGGTAAATCCTCGGTGCGCGCCAGCCCGAAGTCGGTGATCTTGACCGCTCCCTCCCGGCTCACCATAATATTGCCCGGTTTGATGTCGCGGTGGATGATCCCCTGGGAATGGGCGTAGGCCAGCCCGGCGATCAGCTCTCTGCTGATGAACAGCGCCAATTCCACCGGCAGGTGGCGATGCCGTTTCAAAAATTGCCCTAAATCCTCACCCTCGATGTATTCGATCACCAGGTAGAGGTTGTCAGCGTGAGTGCCCACATCATAGATGCTGACGATATTGGGATGCTTCAGGCGGGCGCAAATGATCGCTTCCCGGCGGAAACGCTCGATCAGGTCCGCTTCTCGCTGCCACTGGGCGTTCAGCAGTTTGATGAGCACCTGGCGCTCCAGCGCCAATTGCTTCCCCAGGAACACCGTGGTGATCGGCCCCCGGCTGATCTCTTTGATAATTTCGTAGCCTTCGATCTTCATCGGTTTCCAATTCTATGGCGAAAAGGGAGCAGTAGGCAGGGGCAGCAGGCAGTGAGCAGCCGCGCGAGCAGTGGCTTCCTTGTAGGTAGGGGGAATTCGCTATCGCCTAATTGCCTGCTGCCCCTGCAAAACTGAAGTTTTGCACTCCGGCTCCTGCCTACTGCTCCTCCCCTATCCCCCACTCCTTCAGGCGGTATTGCAGCCAGCGGCGGGAAACGTCCAGAATCTGGGCGGTTTTGGTGCGATTATTCCCGGTCAACTCCAATGTTTTCAGGATGGCGTATTTCTCGATCTCATGCAACGGTTTCCCGGCCAGATCGGCCTCCGGGCGGGGACGGTGCAAATTGAACAGACCGGCGGGGATTTGGCGAATGCCTCCCAGCTTATCCGGGATCGGCTCCCGGGCCAGAATCACCGCCCGCTCGATGGAATTTTCCAGCTCCCGGATGTTCCCCGGCCAGTGGTAACTTTTGAGCAGCTCCAGCGCCTCCGCGGTGAATCCGCTGATCTTTTTCTTATTCTGCACGGCGAATTTTTGCAAAAAATGCTCCGCCAGCAGGGGAATATCATCCTTCCGTTCCCGCAGCGGGGGCATTTTGATGTTGATGACGTTCAGGCGGTAATAGAGGTCTTCCCGGAAATTTCCCGCCTGCACTTCCTGCCAGAGATCTTTATTGGTAGCAGAAATAATCCGCACGTCCACCTTGCGGATGGCGGTCTCCCCCACTCGCTTGATCTCGCCCTCCTGCAGCACCCGCAGCAGCTTGGTCTGGGTGTTTTTATTGATGTCCGCGATTTCATCGAGAAACAGGGTACCCTGGTGCGCCTGCTCGAACAGGCCGGCCTTGTTCTCGATAGCCCCGGTAAAAGCGCCTTTTTTGTGCCCGAAAAGCTCGCTCTCCAACAAATTTTCCGAGAGGCTGCCGCAGAAAATCGGGATAAAGAGATTCTCTTTGCGGGGAGAGTGGTAGTGCAGCGCCCTGGCGACCAGCTCTTTGCCGGTGCCGCTCTCTCCTTCGATCAGCACCGTGGCCGTGGAACCGGCCACGTCGCGCACCATTTCCAGGATATGCACGATGGGGGCGCTCTTCCCGATGATTTCCGGGAAAATACTGCTGAGCGAAATCTGCTGTTTCAGGCGCTGGTTTTCCGATTGCAATTTCTCGAACAGCCGGGCGTTCTCGATGGCGATGGCGGCCTGCCCGGCAAAAGCTTGCAGAAAGCGCAGGCTCTCTTCATCGAAATGCCCGGCGCCGGCGCGGTTATCCATATAAATTGCCCCGATCAGCTTATTCTGGCGCAGCAGCGGGGTGCACACCACGGAGCGGATATTTTGCAGCAGCACGCTCTCCGCCCCGGAGAAGCGCTGATCCGCCTGAGCATCCATGGTCAGCACCGGCTCCTCTTTCTCCAGCACCTGGTTCACCACGCTGCTGGACAGCTCCCGGATGGAGGAGATCGTTTCCTTGCTGATATTCCGGGCGGTGACGGCCTCGAATTCGGCCTGCCCGCCGGGGGATTTCAACAGAATGAATCCCCGCTCCGCTTTCAACGCCTCCATGGCGATGTCCATGATGCGGTCGAACAGCGTGGAGGTGTCGTGCACGGCGTTGATTTGCTCGCTGATGGATAAAAGCGCCTGGTAGGGATTTTGTGAGGGCATAGCCTTCTCTGGATATTTTTAGACGTGGTTCCCATTACGGAATACGCATTACGCATTACAGCTAACTCGCGTAAAACGTGAAGAAATATATCAGTCTTCGCCGGGAAAATCAACCTGATTAACGATACGCCTTAAAGAAAACATTATGGAACTTTGAATTGTCATCAAAGAGAAATTAGATTAAATTTTTCCTCAATTGTAGAGAAATTGAAAAGTTGATACATTGGAGTTCATAATTTATCAAAATTAATTCTGATCACTGAAGGTGAAGAGTGCTAAGGAAAAAAACGAAAGCCAGCTTTACACAAAGACTTCTGAGTTTAATCTCGGAACCAGCGTTCATAAAGTTTGAAAACATCCTTAGCGAACCAAATTTCTTTAAAATAGTCGGCAGAACTCATTATGAAAGATGGCATTCATGTTTTTTCGGGTGGTTATTGGATCCCAGTGGTTCACACTTACTTTCAGATTATTCTTTAAAGAGATTTTTGTTGTTGCTCTTTGACGAACGATGTCTTAAAGCGAGTGATCATTCAAAGCAGTTTTTATTAACGATACTTCCAACTGTTGAGTTTTATGACGTGGAAGTTACGCCCAATGAGAATGTTCCAAATGAGACCAGTATTATTGGTGTAGGTAGATTTGACATCTTTCTCACAGCAAACTTTGAAGATACTCTGGGCAATAAAGGTAAGCTAAACATCATCTTTGAACTAAAAATTGATGCAAAACCTGATGGAAAACAGTCAAAAAAATATGCAGATTGGCTCTACAAAAGTCACCCGAATGACATAAACTTGTTAATATATCTAACGCCTAATCTTTCACTGGATTCTAAATCTACAGTTGGAGATATGAGATGGTACTGTTTGGATTATCAGTTGTTGAATGATAAACTTTTAATGCCACTGCTTGACCACCCCAATCTAAATGAGAAAGTCAAACCCTTTATTATTCAATATATTAAAAACCTGAAGATTAGATACAAGGGAATCAAAATGGCAATCACAAATGAAGAGAAGAAAATGGCTATTGCTCTTTACGAGAAATACGACGATGTGTTTGATTCGATTTATGACGTCTTAGTAGCGACAGGAACTATCGATTATAGCACTTCAGATGTTGCAGATGCTAAGGGACGAGCCACTGGAAGATTAGCTGTTAAGATATACTTTGCGCGGGAATAAATGAGACTGTTGAAACTCTTTTGGCAGAGCTATATTTTTGTTTTTCGGGATCAAGCAAAGGAGTTTCAAATGATGG
>JABWBP010000124.1 GCA_013360445.1 Calditrichaceae bacterium
TTTGGGGGTATCCACCACTTCGTGGAGAGCATTTAGAGCCTTATATCCCTGTATTTGTGATTTGATTAGGAATTTTTTTATGTCTCTGTGCTCTCTGTGAACTCTGTGGCAAAAAACCTGAATAGTTACGTTTAATTTACAAAATAGAAGCGGAATGGGTTATCATTCTTACTGTACGGCATGGCAGACAACTATTGCGTGCTGGTGATATTGAAGAATAAGAGATACTTTACCTCATCCCGCTCTTTATTGAGTAAGATATTCGCTGCGCAAAATACCATAAATCTCAATATCTTCGTAAACCTCCCACTTTTTGGTGTGCTGCCGCAGGCGGCCCTCATGGCGCATCCCGATCTTTTGCATCACCCGGCCGGAGGCGGGATTGCGGGAGAGGTGGTGCGCCATAATGCGGTTTAACCCCAGAGTTTCAAACCCGTAAGCCAGCAGCGCCGCGGCTGCTTCGGTGCAGTAACCGCGATTCCAGTGCGGCTTACCCACCCAGTAGCCTATTTCCGCGCGGTCGTGGGCGGTTTTGAGACGCAAGTCGATGGCCCCTACCAGGGTGCGATCGCTGCGAAGCTCCAGGGCAAAGATGATCTCCTGGCCTTGCTCGAACTTTTCCCGGTGGGTGGAAATCCACTGCTCCGCCATGCCGTTCTCGTAGGGATGGGGAATGCCCAGGGTGGTGGAGGCGACCTCGCGCTCCCCGGCCAGGCGCTGCACTTCCGGCGCGTCTTCAAAGGTAAAAGCCCGCAGCAGCAGCCGCGGCGTGGTAAGGGTGGGCAATATTTTCATCTCACTTCTCACTTCTTACTTCTCACTTGCAACTTCTCACTTACCTAACGATTGATCCCGAAAAAACTCATGATCTTATCGAAGAGATTCCCAGCGTCTTCTTCCGCTTCTTCGGAAAGGAGCCTTTCCTTTGCTTCCAGGGTGGTTTTTTGGCGAGCGACGATGATCTGGGAGATTTTTTCGGCAATTTTGGGGCGGTTTTGCAATAGTTCCGCGAAATCGCCTTTGGTGATTTCGTAGGCCAGCACGTCCGTAGCGGCCGCCACGGTGGCCGCCCGGGGCGCGCCGGTCAGCAAACACATCTCCCCGAAATATTGGCCGGTACCCAACTGCGCTACCCGGGCGCTTTCCGAGCGTTCCGGGAAATAGACGTACACGTACACCAGCCCTTCGGCGATAATGTACATGGAGTCTCCCGCGTCTCCCTGGTTGACAATGGCCGACTCCACAGGGAAAAAGCGCGGTTTCAGCTTGTCGATCAACGCCTGCCGCTCGGCGTCTTGCAAGGATTCGAAGAAATCGATTTTGCCTAACAGCGCCAGCTTTTGCGACAACTCGTCGATGACCGGTTCTTCCGGCTCCACGGCCATAAAATCCTGCTTCAGAAATACCGGGGTAATGCCGGCCATTTTCAATTGCTCCATGATCACCGCGATCATTTTATTGCGGGTGGGATTCAGGGCCGCAAAATTCGGCACCCAATAGCGCACCCGGTAGCGGATTCCGAACTCGGTAATCGCCAGCGCCTGGGCGTCAGATTCTAACTCTCGCCCCGCAAAAGGATTCGGATACTCGTCATCCGCCTCCAGGGGCACGGCAATGGTTTTCACCGCGGCGTTCAGGATGCGCAAAGCCCGCTCCGGCGGCACCGTAAAGTCCAGGTAGAATTCAAAAGTGTTCCGGAAATAGGAGCCGGCTTTGTAATAATTAGTCAAAATTGTGGAACTCATAAGGCTGTTGGGAACGATGATTACCTGGTTGCTGAAGGTGCGGATGTGGGTGGAGCGCCAGTTCATTTCCACCACCGCGCCCTCGTCGCCGCTGTTGAGGCGCAGAATATCGCCTACTTTGAAGGGGCGCTCCAGGTTCAAGGCAATGCCGGCAAAGAAATCCGTGAACATGTCCTTCACCGCAAAACCGATCACGAAACTCAAACCGCCGGCGGTGGCAAGAATGAACGCAAAGGATTTTTCGAACACCAGCCCGATGATCCCGGCGACGGCGGCCAACAGGATTACCGCAGAGGTAATCGTTCGCAGCAGCATGGGAACGCGTTGATCCAGGCGCTTTTCGAAATATCCCTGCCAGACGAAAATGTCGATCAGGGCATTCAACACATACGCCAGGGAAAGGCAAATAATGATTCCCAGGGTGTAATAAGCAAACAGCATGGATTGCGACTTGCTGTCCAGCCCCAGGTAAGCCACCCATTCATGCCACTTCAGAAAGGGAATGATGAAGAGCACGGAAAAGAAAAGCGCCAAAAACAGCCGGCCCCAGGGAGTCCTTTTTTTCTTCCGTTTCAGAACGTTGCTAAGTTTGAGCATATTCGCCATTGCCCGTTAATAGTGGGAAGTTGATTTACATTACGCAATACGTTTTACGCAATACGGAATACGCAATACGGAATGCGTAAAACGTAATCCGTAAGAGAGAATTTCAGGATTTGTTCTTGTTTGGCGTCTCGCCGGGTTTGAAACCGACCGGGCGGGCCTTGCGGAACTTGAGGAAGCCCCGCCGGGTCGCCCAGACCGCCAGCCAGATTACTAAAATTATGAATCCGTAGATGGGAAAACCGGCGATCAGGAAGGTAATCAACCCGCTCAATGCCCCGGCAAATCCCTCGATGCCTTCTTCGAATCCGCGCAGAATCATTCCCCAAAAGCCCCGGCCCTGCCGCCCGGCCACCAGGGGATAGGGTTCGTGCCACTCCACGGTGATGGTGGAGTAGCCGACCTGGTCTTGCAAATATTTTTTGCGGCCCTCCATGCGCTCGATATTCTCCCGCACCCGGGTCAATTCCTGCTCTACCTGCAGCACGTCCTGCACCGATTTGGCGGAGCGCAGGATTTCCCGCAGGCGCTCTTCGGCGCGCTTCTGGTTTTCCAGCCGGGCGCTCAAGTCAAAGAATTCTTCGGTGATGTCCTGCCCGCTGATCTCTTCCCCTTCGATTTTGCGCAGATTTTTTTTGAGATCGGTCAGCAGATTGTCGAATTGCTGTTGCGGCACCCGGATGGTGGTCTGGCCGCTCAGCATCTCGTCGTAATCCCGGCGAGTGCTGGTGTGAACAATATATCCCCGGTAACGAACGATTAATTCTTTTACCTGCCCCATCCAGGGGTCGTACTTTTCGACCTCGCCCCGCAGGGTGGCGGTTTTAATGACCATCCGTTCCTGTGCGGCTTGCTGGCCTTCGGGCAGGTTCAACTGCGCTTCCGGCGAAGCCGTCGGCTCGGGTGATTCCGTTGTCAAAGTGGTGTAACGATCCGCCGCCTTCGGCGCCTCTCCGCCAAAAGGGGCGGGCGCAGAATAGTCCCCGCCGCCGCGGCAAGACGCCAGTATTGCAAACATCGCCAACACGCTGATAAAAAACCGCATGGTAGAACGCATAGAGCCTCCTGGGTGAGTAAAACGGTTTCGCATGGCCTCCTCCGGTAAATTCCGTCAGTGTTGGATTATTTGCAAATATCTCAACATATTTTTCCCGGATTGCCAAAGTAGAAGAAAAACGCTTGCTTCCGGAGCAGGGGGAAAGTAAAATTTCCCGCTTTTATTTCAAAGCTAATTTTTGAGAACGGACGCGGGAAGGCGGAACGGGCGTAATGCGTAATTTCTAATGCGTATTACGCAGTGCGTATTGCGTAGAGAACGAGAAATTACGTTTTACGCATTACGCTTTACGAAATACGCAATACAACTGACTCCATGAGCACAAGCAACTCCTCGGTTATCCTCACCGTCTCCGGCCTCACAAAGAAATTCGGCGAGGTGGCGGCGGTGCGGAACGCCAGCGAATCCTTTCGCAAGGGTGAATTCATCTGCATCCTGGGGCCTTCCGGGTGCGGCAAAAGCACCTTTTTGCGCCTCATTGCCGGCTTCGAGAGGCCGGACGCCGGGGAAATCATCCTGGAGGGAAAAAGCGTGGAAAATGTAGAACCGGAGCGCCGCAACGTGAATACGGTGTTCCAGAATTACGCCCTGTTTCCTCACCTGAGCGTTTATAACAACGTGGCCTTCGGCTTGAAAATGAAGAAAACGCCGGAGGGTGAAATCCGCCGCCGGGCCGGGGAGGCGTTGGAACTGGTCGGTTTGGCAAAAGAGGGGGGGCGCTATCCCCGCCAGCTTTCCGGCGGGCAGCAGCAGCGGGTGGCGCTGGCGCGCGCCATCGTCAACCGCCCCGCCATTCTGCTGTTGGATGAACCCCTGGCGGCGCTGGATAAAAATTTACGCCTGGCTATGCAGGATGAGCTGCGCAAAATCCAGCGCGAAGTGGGGATCACTTTCCTGCACGTCACCCACGACCAGACCGAGGCGCTGGTGATGTCCGACCGCTTAGTGGTGATGAACGTAGGCGTTTTCGAACAGGTCGGCCCCCCGCAGGAGGTCTACAACCGCCCGGTAAACCGTTTCGTGGCGGAATTCTTAGGATTCTCCAATATTCTGGAAGCGACCGCGGATGACCGCGCCTCTTTGCGCATCATGGTAAACCATTCCTTGACCCTTCAAGTGGCGGAACAGAATTTTCCACGGAATCAGGAGAAAGCCGCCTACCTGGTGCGCCCGGAAAAGATCGCCCTGCACCGCCGGCGCCCGGAACACGAAAACAACGTTTTCGAGGGCGTGCTCACCCGGCTGCGTTACGCCGGGCCGGAATTAGAGTGCGACGTGCAGATCGGGGAGACAAGGCTGTTGGTGCAAACCATCGGGCGGGGAGAAGCGGAGGGTTTGCAGGAAGGAGAGCGGGTTTATTTGCATATCGACCCGGCAGATATTGTGTGCCTGCCGGCGTAGAGACGTTGCAATGCAACGCCTCTACGTTAGTTTTACCGGTAAATCGGGAAACCGGGATAGAAACCAGAAAAGGCATTGGATGATATGTTGAAGAGGGATGTCAACAACATTTCCTTCACCGTGGGACCGGCGCTGGCCTTTCTCGGCGTGTTCTTCCTGGCGCCGCTGCTCATCATCCTGGTGTACAGTTTGTTGAGCCGGGGGGCTTACGGCGAGATCGAATTTACCTTTTCTTTGAAAAATTACGCCAACCTCCTCGATCCGCTCTACCTCTCCATTTTGCTGCGCTCCCTCAAATTAGCGCTGCTCACCACGCTCTTTTCCCTGCTGATCGGTTACCCGGTGGCGCTTTCCATCAGCCAGATGGTTGGTAAACGCCAGTTTATTTTCCTGATGCTGGTGATTATCCCTTCCTGGATGAATCTGCTCATCAAAAATTACGCCTGGATGGTGATTTTGCGCCGCCAGGGATTGCTGAACACTGCGCTGTTAGCCGCCGGGGTCATCGATGAACCGCTCTCCCTGATGTTCAACGAACCGGCGGTGCTGGTCGGGCTGGTGCATACTTACCTGCCCTTCATGGCGCTGCCGATCTACGCCGCGCTGGAGCGGTTGGACCGCCGCCTGATCGAAGCGGCGCGGGATTTGGGGGCCAACCGCTGGCAAACCTTGCGGCGGATCATTTTCCCCCAGAGCATCGCCGGGGTGTTAGTGGGGAGCATTTTGGTGTTTGTTCCCGCCTTAGGCGCGTTCATCACCCCGGACCTGTTAGGCGGGGCGAACTCCCTGATGGTGGGCAATTTGATCCAGAACCAGTTCTTCCAGGCGCGGGACTGGCCGTTCGGCTCCGCCCTGGCAATCTGCCTGATGAGCCTGGTGCTGCTGGCGCTGCTGCTCTATGCCCGGTTTGCCGGCAGGGTGGGGGAGGAGCGGGTGTTATAGCAGGAGCAGGATAAAATTGCCAATTAGCAATTGCCAATTGGCAATTGGCAATTATAGGAGCAGGAGCATTGACTCCCGTTGCTAAATTCTGTTTAGCAACGGGCGAAAGGATGAAACTCTATTTCGATTTAACTGAAGATGAATACATTAGAACGCCGGATCGTCCTGTATTTCGCGCTGATTTTTTTGTATCTGCCCGCCATCGTGTTAGTGGTTTACTCTTTTAACGATTCCCGCCTGATGCTCACCTGGCAGGGTTTTACCCTGAAGTGGTACGTACAGCTCTTCACCAGCCCGGAAACCGGCGCGGCGCTGAAAAATACCCTCATCGTATCATTTTCCGCCACCGCGGTCTCGGTGGTTTTGGGCGCGCTGTTGGGCATCGGGATGCACCTCTACCAGTTTCCCGGCAAGCGCATGGTCGAGGCGCTGTTTTATCTTCCGATTATCATTCCGGACATCATTATGGCGATTGCGCTGCTGGCGTTTTACGTGTTGATCCACCTCACCCTGGGTTATCTTTCCATCATCCTGGCGCACATCGCCTTCCAAATCTCCTTTATTGCCTTCGTGGTCAAGAGCCGGATGCAGGATTTCCCTCGCAGCATCATCGAGGCGGCGCGCGATTTGGGGGCCACCCCCTTCCAGGCGCTCTATCGCGTTATCCTGCCGCTGGCGCGCCCGGGCGTCATCGCCGGGGCGCTGATCGCATTTACCCTTTCGGTGGACGATTTCCTGATCACCTATTTTACCGCCGGGGTGGGAACTTCCACCCTGCCCTTGCGCATTTACGCCCTGGTCAAGCGCGGCGTTACCCCGGACATCAACGCCCTCTCCACCTTGATTTTGCTGGCCACCCTGGCGCTGCTCTACGCCGGGCTGAAACTTCTCCACAAGCCCGGTGAAAAACATCGGCAGAATAATTCAACGGCAAAATAATTTGAAATAATTTTGCCGCTCGATTATTCTGCCAAAAACTTTCGAGGAATGAACGAATGGTTAGAATATCTCTATTTTCGATAGCCTTGCTCTTCTTCGGTGCAGCTCTAACGAGTTGCGCGGGAGAGAAAAAAGATCGCGCCCCGCAAAGCGGAACCATCGCTGCCTACAATCTAAAAGTGGATCGCAGCAAATTGGGAAAAACCCTGAATCTGTTTATTTATCCCGATTACCTGGATCCCCAACTGGTCAAAAAATTCGAAGAAGTGTACGGCGTCGAGGTAGTAATCGATTACTACGACAACAACGAAGCCATGCTGGCGAAATTACAGGCCGGGGGAATCGGGCAGTATGACGTGATCGTTCCCACCGATTACGCGGTGACGGTGATGCGCCGGCAGAACCTGCTGCAACCGCTGGATAAGGCGAATATCCCCAACCTGAAAAATCTGAACCCGCTTTTCGCCAGCCTGCCCTTCGACCCTGATAATCAATATACGGTTTGCTACCAATGGGGCACCATGGGGTTAGGGGTGCGCAGCGATCTGCTGGACCCGGCGAATCGCGACCTCAATACCTGGAAGATCGTTTTCGACCCGGAATACTCTCCGGGGCCTTTCACTATGTTAGACGCCCAGCGGGAAACCATCGCCGCGGCGCTGATCTATTTAGGATATTCCGTCAACACTGTCGATGAGGGGGAGTTGCAGGCGGCGCAGGAACTGCTGACGGCGCAGCGCAAGCGGGTGCTGGCTTACACCGGAACCTCCACGGCCCGGGAGCTGCTGGTTTCCGGCGACGCGGTGGTGATCCATAATTACAACGGAGACATTCTGATGGGGCAGAGCGAAGCCCCGGCCATTCGCTACCTGCTTCCCCGGGAGGGTTCGATCATCTGGACCGACAATCTCGCCATTCCCGCCGGGGCGCCCAACCAATACACCGGGGAGGTGTTCATCAATTTCCTGTTGGATGCGGAGAACGGGGCGATCCTGAGCAATTTTACCCATTACGCCACGCCGAACGCCGCCTCGCTGCCCTACCTGGATGAGAAAATCCGCAATAACCCGGATATTTACCCTCCGGAGGAGGTTATCCGGAAATTACAGTTTATTGAAGACATCGGCGAGAAGGTAAAACTCTACGACCGGGTGTGGACCCGGGTGAAGGCGGGGGGAAATTAAGACGGTGTTATGGTGTTATAGTGTTTTGGTGCGAAATTTTCGTACCATCTGAATTTCGGGTAGTCCCCCTCTATGGTGTTGCTATGATTTTTTAACCGCAGAGAACCGCAAAGGTCGCAGAGAAGATAAAACAGT
Organism: Calditrichaceae bacterium; assembly: GCA_013360445.1. Taxonomy (GTDB): domain Bacteria; phylum Calditrichota; class Calditrichia; order RBG-13-44-9; family J075; genus JABWBP01. The sequence continues at coordinate 8,007 of JABWBP010000124.1, forward strand.
TCTTCAAAAATACATTTCCCCCCGGCGTAACTCCGCGCTCTCTGCGGTTGAAATAAACAGACTAGACCGC
>JABWBP010000038.1 GCA_013360445.1 Calditrichaceae bacterium
GATAACCCGGAATCTTGACCTCCTTTCTGTTAAATTGAGTTGAATTTAACAAAAGGAGGTCTCATTTTAAAGTGCCTAGTAGCATGGGGAATTTCTGGGCAGAAGTTTTTGGGTTTTACTGCGGGTAAAGATGAATGTATATTCAAGATAGTTTTATTCGTGCTGTAAAAAGTTAGGGAGGGAGAAGGATTTCTGTCAAGAGAAGAGATTTTTAGAGACCGGAGGCGCTATGGCAATATCCCGTTACGTTTGTTCGGTTCTTTTGATCTGGTTATCAACGATCCTTACCGCGCCGGCAGGCGATTGGAGCACCGTGGGCGGCAATAACCAGCGCAACGGCCAGTCCGATGAAACCGGCCCGGCTACGAACCAGTTGCTGTGGAGCAAGCCCAGCCTGAATTCCGTCTGGGGAAACCAGGTATATACCTGGGGGGATAAACTGGTGACTACCCGCTACACCTCGCTTTCGCCGCTGCGCGCTCCCCTGGCCTGCCACAATCTCTACACCGGCGACACCCTGTGGACCCGCAACTACGCGCCCAACGGGGTGATGATCGTGATGGGTTTCCATAACGATCAAATCTACGCCCGGAATTTCCAGCAGGGCGGGGCGGACAGTATTTACGCCATCAACCCGGCGGACGGGGCGGTGATCTGGAAGTCGGATTTCACCGTGGAGCGGGGAATTATCTGGAGCGCGGTATTCACCGGTAACGGGGATCTGATCGTGCCCGGCAGCGGCAGCCTGGGCATCATGCGCATCGATCACGCGGACGGGGATACGGTGTGGACCCTCACCCGCACCATTCCCAACACCGGCGCGGAATCCATGTGCGCCATCGGGAACACCCTCTACGCCTGGGAAGGGGCGATCAACACTCCCAAACGGCTCATGGCCATCGACATCGATAACGGGGCGGTCAAATACTATTCCCCGGCGCTGCCCGGCGACGGCGACCAGGAAATCACCTTCTCCCTGGGGCCGGACGGGGTGATCTACTGCGCCCGCGACGGGGGATCGATCTATGCCCTGGAAGACAACGGCAACGCCCTGGCAATTCGCTGGAGCGCGCCCCCGCGCGGAACGATCGGAACTTACGCGCAATTTGGGGTGGGACCGGATAACAGCGTCTATATTCCCATGGGAAAGCGGCTCTATCGTTTCGACGCCCTCACCGGCGCGGCGCTGGATTCCTCGGTAGAAGTGATCGGCAGCGGGGTTGCCAACGGGCGCATGGCCATCGGCGCGGACGGTATGGTCTATTTCGGGAACGGGGCGTCGGAGCCGGCCCAGGGGAAGTATTTTATGTTCTCGCCGGATTTGCAGGAGGTTTTCTGGAGCCAGAATGTTCCTTTTAATTATTACAGCGGCCCCGCGTTAGGCCGGGACGGCATCCTGGTGTTCGGGGGGAGCGGCGCCACCCTCTACGCTTATCAAACCCCCACGGCAATTTCTCCCCGCCCCGCGGCGCTTCCGGAAGGATTCTCCCTGGCGCAAAACTATCCCAACCCTTTCAACCCGGTTACCACCATCCCTTTTACCCTCCCGAAGGCGGCCAACGCCGCCGTGATGATCTATAATTCCGCCGGGCAGCCCGTTCGCACCCTGATCTCCGGCAACCTCGCCGCCGGCCGGCATCTCCTTCGATGGGACGGAACCGATGGCGGCGGAAAAGCGGTTGCCAGCGGCGTTTACCTGTATCGGCTAACAGCGGGTAATTTTAAAGAGGCTCGAAAAATGACGCTCCTGCGGTGAGTTGTTGCAAAATAAAAAAATAAGCCACGAATAATCACGAATCTGCACGAATCACTTTTCATAATCGTATCTTTTTTGTGACTATTCAGCCACATGGTTCGATAAACTCACCATGCAAAGTTCACAGAGGTCGCAGAGAAAGAATTTAAAACTCTTAGAATCATTATTCTTGTATGTGGAACATTTTTTTCTACATAAAGGGGTTTGTTTAACGCACTTTTCCATATCTCTGTGCTCTCTGTGAACTCTGTGGCAAAAGATCTGAATAGTTACTGGCGTTCATTGGCGTTCATTCGTGGCCAATATTCAACCTGGAATTCCGAAAACGTGATTTCGCAACAGGTCTATTGGCCAACGTTGCGACCGCCTGCCGAACCGGGCTTAGGAGGAAAACCCATGCGACCTGTAAAATTAGGCATCATCGGCTGCGGCATTGCCGCCAGAAAGCTGCACTGGCCGGCCTTGCAGCAGATGGCGGACAAATTTGAGATCACCGCGGTGTGCAACCACACCGAAGCGAAGGCCAAATCCTTTGCCGAATTGGCCGGCGGGGTTCCCTATGTGCTGGACTACCGGGAACTGTTGAAACGGGAGGAGGTGGAAGCGGTGGACATCATTTTACCGATTCACCTCAACTACCCGGCCACCCGGGCGGCGCTGGAAGCCGGAAAGCACGTCATGGTCGAGAAACCCTTGGCGGCAAACCTGCGCCAGGCGCGGCAAATGTTAGCATTGGAGCGCCGTTTTCCCGGGGTGAAATTGCTGGCGGAGAATTTCCGCTACCGGCCCCTGTTTACCCGCTTAAAGCAATTGATTGACGAAGGTCGCATCGGCGCGCCCTACGGGGTTATCTGGAACATTTTTCTGCACGTCGATGCCAAATACAACCCCTATGCCCGCACCGAATGGCGGATTCATCACCAATACCCGGGCGGGTTCGTTACCGACGGGGGGGTGCATAATGTCGCTGCCTTAAGGCTTTTGTTCGGGGAAATCGTCTCCGGGCAGGCCCGCGCCCGCTCCATCAACCCGGCCATCGGGGAGGTGGACCTGTTTTGGATGGTCTTTTCCACGGATCGCGGGGTTAGCGGGCAGCTCAACCTGCACTACAGCGCCATCGGGTATGCCGACGACAGCCTCTACGTGTTCGGAGATCGCGGAAGCCTGGTGGTAAAGAGCGGGGAAATCGCCCTGAAACAGGACGGATTTACAGAGCAGCGCGAGAGAATCCCCGATGACAACGGTTTCTGTGAGCAATTCGCGGATTTTTACCGCGCTATCCGGGAAGGGCAAGCGGTGAAGAGCACCTTCCAGGAAGGCTACCGCGACCTGAAAACCATCCTTGCGGCACTGAAATCTGCCCGCGGGGGGAGAAAATTTATCGTAAACGAGGAAATCAATTGAAATACAAATATCTTGACACTGTTGGGACAGAAATATATATTTGGGCGGTTTTAAGCGGGAGTAGCTCAGTTGGTAGAGCATCAGCTTCCCAAGCTGAGGGTCGCGGGTTCGACCCCCGTCTCCCGCTCAAGGAACTTTTAACGAAAGCGTTAAAAAGTGAATTTGACGCCCGCTTCACTCCCATTCTTTGAACCTTTTGAAATCCCATAATCGCAGCATAGGCTATTTTAACTAAATTCTGGAGGATAAGTATGAAACGGATGTTTATGCTACTGTTGTCGCTGTTGTTAATTAGCAGTTTTACCGCATTTGGGCAATACTACCAGAGCAATCCCGGGGTGGGTAATATCAACTGGACCGATCAGGTGATTCGCGCTACCGGGATCGGGGCGCCCAATCCGAACATGCCCCCGGGAGCCCAGCGCGCCGGGGCTATCGAAGCCGCCAAAACCGTGGCGTTGCGGAACCTGCTGCAAATGGTGAAAGGGATGTATATCGATTCCAAAACCACCGTGGAAAATGCCATGGTGACCAGCGACCGCATCGAAACCCAGGTTAGCGGCATCGTGCGGAACTTCCGGATCGTGGATACCCGCTACATGTCCACCGGGGACATCGAAGTGGACGTGGAAGTGCCGCTCTCGTCATTTTATGAAATTTTAGCCGAACTCCCCGGCGGATTGCCCCCGGCAGGCCAGCCCAGCCCCTACGGCCCGGGTACCGGAATGCCTTCCGGAACTCCGCAGAGCGCGATTTATACCGGCCTGGTAGTGGACGCCAGCGGTTTGGGCGCCCGCCCGGCTCTCGCGCCGAAAATCTTAGATGAAACCGGCAATGAAGTGTACGGAACCGGTTACGTCAGCCGGGAGTACGCCGTGCAGGTAGGCGTGGTAGGATACGACAAAGACCTCACCCGCGCCCGCGCCAATGAGCGCGTGACCGGCAATCCCCTGGTGTTCAAAGCCCTGCGGGCAACCGGGCAGAATAAAACCGATATTGTTATCAGCAACCAGGACGCCGAAGTAATCCGTTCCGCCGCCGCCAACCTGAACTTCTTGCAGCAGTGCAAGGTGATGATCGTGCTGGATTGAGGCGGTTGTAATTGCCAATTGGCAATTGGTAATTGGCAATTGCCAATTAGAATGAGCTTCGGACACATTTCGGAAGAATTGATTCTTTGAAAAAAATTTGAAAGGAAAGCAATGAAAAGAGCACTTCTGATTCTGTTTGGCATGATTTCCTTTGCATTCCTGGTCGCTTGCGGAAGCAGCCAGAAAGCCCGGGAAGCGAAATCCGTGGTGGATTCGCCGGGCATTCATTACGACCGCGGGAAAACCCTGCTCTCCCAGGAAAAATATGCCGACGCCATGTTCGAATTCAAGCAGGCCAACAGTTTAGACCCCAAGTACGCCCCGGCGTACGAAGGCATGGCCTGGGTTTACCTGGCCCAGTCGGATATTAAAAACGCGGAAGAATCTGCCAAAAAAGCCCTGGACCTCGACGGCAAGTGGGCGCTGGCCAAAATTGCCCGGGCGCAGGTGAAGGCCAAACAGGGCAATCACAAAGACGCCATTAACGAGGCCAAAGACGCCATCAACGATATTCCCAAGTCCACCGTGCCGGATAAGAAAAAAGCCACCGTGGAAGGCTACCTGGCCCTGGGAGATATTTACAAAGAAGCGGACATGTACGACGAAGCCCAGACCTCTTACCAGAAGGTGCTGGAAGTCGATAACTTGAACATGAAGGCGGATAAGGCCATCAAAGACCTGGCGGCCTACAAGTCCGCCGTGGCGGGGCAGCGCCCGGAACTGCGCAAGATTGCCAGCCAGAAAGAGATCACCCGCTCCGACGTGGCGGTTCTGTTCGCGCTGGAGTTGCCGTTGCAGAAAATTTTCCGCCAGGCGCCCCAGCCAACTGAATCCGGCTTCCGGCCTCCCACGGAGGACGTGATGGGCAAGCGCGAACCGGGGCCGGCCGGGGAAGTGCTGCCCCCGGACGTTCCCGCGGACCACTGGGCCAAATCCTTCATAACCGAAGTGGTGGACAAAGGGGCGATGGAACTGTTCCCGGACGGGTCTTTCCATCCTGATGAGAACGTCAATCGCGGCGAATTCTCCATGCTGATCCAGAAATTCGTGGTGCGCTACTGGAACGATCCTAATCTGGAAAGCAAATTCTTCGGCACCACCTCTCCCTTTGCGGACGTGAATAATTCCGCCCCGATCTTCAATTCCATCATGGTGGTGAGCAGCCGCAACTGGATGCCCGGCTTCGATGACGGAACCTTCAAGCCGTTGGGCGGGGTTTCCGGCACCGAGGCGTTGAATATCATCCGCAAGCTAAAAGCGGATTTATAAACGGTGTTTTTTAAAGCTAAAACAAGATAGCGAAGACAATGGCACGACTAACCAAAATAATCACCTTAGTATGGGTGCTGTTCGGTTCCGCAGCGCTGCTGGCGCAGACCGGGGCCGGGCAGGAAGAGCAGGAAGTAGTTGCGAAAGGATTAGGCGCAATCATCGGCGGCGACCAGGCGAAAGCCGCCGATGACGCCCTGGCAAGCGCGCTGCGCAGCGCGGTCGAACAGGTGGTCGGCACCATGGTGCAATCCAACGTCCTGGTCGAAAATTACCAGGTGGTGGAGGACCAGATCTATTCCCGCACCCAGGGATACGTAAAATCCTACCAGGTGCTCAGCCAGACCCCGCGCGACAACACCATCATGGAAGTAACCGTGCGCGCGATCGTCAAAAAATCCAACCTGGAAAACGATCTGAACGCCATCGGGCTGCTGATTCAGCAAAAGAACAAGCCGCGCATCATGGTGCTGGTCGATGAAAAGAATATGGACCTTCATTACTACTATGACCATTACGACCTGAACACCACCGCCAATCAACTGACCAACAAATTCCTGGAAAAGGGATTCACCTTTGTGGACAAGGATGTAGTGCTGCGCAAACTGCAACGGGAATCCGTGCAGGCGGCGCTGGAGGGGGATACCAAGAGCGCCGAGAGCATCGCCCGGGAAAGCGGTGCGGAGGTGCTGATCATGGGCAAGGCCGTGGCCAAGGAAGCCTCCGGCGGCCCGGCGGTGTTGCGGCAATCCGGCATGGTATCCTGCCAGGCCACCCTTAACCTGCGGGCGGTGCGGGCAGACGACGGCACCATTATCGCAGTGACTTCCCAACAGGCCCCCGCAGTGCACGTCGATAACGTGACCGGGGGAACCCAGGCGCTCATCAAAGCGGCGGACCTGGCCGCAAATGATCTAACCACAAAAATCCTTAAAGTCTGGCAGCAGGACGTCTATTCCGGGACCACCATTCAGATGCGGGTCATGGAAGTTCCCTCTTTTGCGGATCTCTCCAAATTCCGCGAAATGTTGAAGACCCACGTGCGCGGGGTGCAGAACGTTTACCAGCGGGAATATTCCGGCGGCACCGCCTTGCTGGATCTGGACGTGCGCGCAAACGCCAGCCAGGTAGCCGATGAGCTGGGCCGGAAGGATTTCAGCCCCTACCGGGTTCAGGTGGTGAATTTTTCACAGAATTACCTGGTCATTAAGTTGAATCTCATACAAACGGAGCAATAAGGATGTTTTCGAATCATCAGTATAAAGTCGTCATTTTATTGGCGAGCATTCTGTCCGTCAGCCTGTTCGGGCAGGATTTAACCGGTTTGAAAAAGCGCGTGGCCGTGGTCGATTTCGAAGACCGCGCCGGCTACGGCCATGACATTGGCCGCGGCCTGGCGGATATGCTGGTGACCAGCCTGGTGAAAACCGAGAAATTCATTGTGGTGGAACGCCAGGAACTGGACCAGGTGCTGGCCGAGCAGGGATTGGGGGCCAGCGGGGCGGTTACCCCGCAAAGCGCCGCCCAGATGGGCAAGCTGTTAGGGGTGGAATTGATGGTAACCGGCAGCGTGTCGGAATTCGGCGAGAAGCAATCCTCCATTGGCGGGTCCATCCCCGGTATCGGGGCTAAGGTATCTTCCCGGCAGGCGCGCTCCGTGGTGGACGTGCGCCTGGTGAATACCACCACCGGGGAAATCGTTATGGCCGAAAAAGCGGAAGGCTCTGCATCCTCCAAGAGCCTCGACGCGGTCAGTTTCGACCAGATTGATTTCGGAAATCCCACCACCTGGGATCGAACCATCCTGGGGAAAGCGGCCCGGGAATCCGTGGAAAAGTGCGTGAAAATCATCGACAAGACCATGGAGAAGATTCCCTGGCAGGGCAAAATCATCAAAGCGAACGATGACGGCAGCCTGTTTTTGAAACCCGGTTCCCAGGGCGGGGTTCAGGCCGGGATGGAGTTCGTGGTCTATTCCAAAGGCGAGGATTTGATCGATCCGGATACCGGCCTGGCCCTGGGCAGCGAAGAGAGCATGATCGGCAAGATCAAGGTGGTGCAGGACATGGCCGAAGGCAAAGCCTGCAAAGCGATTGCAGTCTCCGGCAGCGGTTTTAAAACCGGCGACATGGTTCGGATAAAATAAAAAAGTGTATGGAAACGTTACCCAAAGCCCGCTGTTGGAAAACGCGGGCTTTTTTATGGTTTTGTTACCATACAGGTTTTTTTGACCGGATAAACAGGATTGATGGCGAAGCCACCCCTTTTCGGGGCAGGATCAAATAGTCTATATTTTTCAAGCAATCATGATCTTGTTCATCTTGTTAATCCTGTCAAAAAATAAAGGCTAAATTCTCAGCCGGTATGAACTAAAAACTATGAATGAGGAGAACTCCATGCGCAATATTCTACGGCTGATGCTGTTGATTCCGGTGTTCTTCACCCTGCTTTCTTTCAACGTTTCCGGCAAAGAGGCGGTGGGAAAGATCTCTTTTTACGTGGGGCGGGTATTTGTTATCCCTGCGGGCACCACGGAACTGGCCATGGCCACTTTTAACAAACCTCTCTTTGCCGGCGATAAAATCGAGACGAAAAAAGAGAGCCGCTGCGAGATCACCCTGGCAACCGGCGACGTCATCCGGGTGGACGCAAATTCGCTCTTTACCCTGGAAATCGTGGAAATGAGCGGCAAGAGCGTCAAAACGGAGTCCTCGCTGCAGCAGGGTAAAGTCTGGAACAATATCAAAAAGATCTTTACCGACGAAGGCTCTTTCAAGGTGAAGTCTCCCTCCGCGGTGATCGCCGTGCGGGGAACCATCTACCGGGTGGACGCCAACCCGGACAGCACCACAGACGTGAAGGTTTATGACGGCGAAGTAGCGGTCACTCCCTATTCCCCGGGCATGGGGCAGGGCGCGGCGCCGCCCCAGCAACCGGGAGTGCAAAAACCGCAGCAGGTTGCCCCTCCCCAGCAGGTTTCCGGGCCGCAGGAAGTTTCCGTGGAAACCTGGATGGAGATCGTCAAAGCGCAGCAACAGATTTTAGTGCGCCCCAACGGCACTTTCCAGCGTTCGGAGTTCAACCTGGAGGAAGACGCCAAATCCGATTGGGTGCAGTGGAACTTGAAGCGGGATCAGCTGCTGGAGGAACAACGGTGAGCGCATAGCGCATAGGGCATAGATAACTATTCCTTATGCTCTCTGCGCCATGCGCTATGCTCTCTGCCCTATGCGCCGGGCCGTTCGGCGGCGGTCAAATCATCGAAAGTGACGCCGGGATAGAGGCGCAGCAGGTAAATGCTGCTCTCGTATTCATAAACAATGTTCCGGCCCTCACGATCCATGGCTATTTCGGTTTTATGGAACCGCCGCCCGTCGCGGTAGCTGCGGTCGCCGTCTAACAAGGGGGGGACTAAATCCACGAAGCGGTTGTTCGACCACAATTTAATGGTCGAAAAAAATTCTAAGGTCATTCCCGAATAACTGCAAAGCGCGACATGCTGCGCCTGCTCGGAGGCGGAGAGAGAGGGAATTTTCGGCTCGTAGATGGGGAAAAGCTCGCGTATTTCCCCGCTTTCGAGGTGCGCATAAACCGCGCTCAATTTCGATCCCGCCCCGCGAGGCAGCTTTTCTTCCCTTACAAACACCACGCCCCCGTTTCCGCCATAGAACAATTGTTCCTGGTATGGGATTGCGGGGGCAAATTTTTTTAGCGTCTCCCCGCGGAGGGAAATCGCCCGGTTTTCAACCAAAACGCCTTGCAAATCCGGGAGGGGAACAAAACTGAGCCACTTTTTCCGGGCATCCAGGGGAACTTCTTGCACGGTTCCATCCTCTGGCGAAGCCACAGATACCTGCAGGGAGATCCCAAAGAGATAGGAACGGTCGCTGCTGTAGCGGTAGGCGCTCAGGTAAGCGCGCCGGTCGCGGTCGAACAGCCAGATTTCATCTATTTCCCAGTCCAGGTCCCATGCCGGAAAGCCGCCGGTGTTGATTTCCAGCGGCGATTCGACCCCGGTTGCAATGTCGTAGAGATATAATTGTTTGAGTTTTCTGCGGGAGGAAGTTTCCCCGGCGGCCCGGAAATAAATTACCCGGCTGCCCTCCGGGTTGATTCCCGGTTCCAGGCCCCGGGCGATTTGCTTTACGGTATAGAGGGTGTCGAAGCGCACCAGGTGGGGAGCGAGCGGGGAATTTCGAGAAATGGTGATCCTGGCCTGGTAGAGTTTGAAGCGGGTAAATTCGGCGCTGTCGATATCCGCTAACTGCGCGGCGTAAACCTTCAGATCATAATCGCCGATGAAATAGTTTTGAAGCCGGTAATGAAAGCTGCCGTCTTCTCCCGGCAAGGGGCTGCTGAGGAACTCCCCGTTGAGGTACACGTAGCTTTTGGCGTCCCCGGGAACGATGATCGAGAAATCTGCGTGCAGGTTCTTCCACACTAAGTAGATGCACCACAACAGCGCCAGCGCCAGCAATATCAGCATCGCCCGGATGATCAATTTCCGGCGGGCGGGATTGGCATATTTAAAATTGGCCTTGAACAGGTTGGCGTTTTTGAAATCGACGTTTACCGTTTCGATGCGGAAAAGGTTTGCATGGGAGAAATCGGTCGCGATGAGCACGGTTTCATCTAAAATGGCCTGGGTCAGGTTGGCCTGGATGAGGCGCGCCGCGGTAAGATTGGCCTGGCGGAAGTTGGCCTGCTGCAAATTCGCTTCGTTGAGAACCGCTTCTTCCAGGTTGGCTTCCCGGAAATTCACCCCTTCCAGGTGGGCTTTGACCAGGTACGCCCGGTAGAGCTGCGCCCCGGAAAGGTCGGCGCGGTGGAGAGAGGCTTCGTAGAGGTTCGCATCGCTGAGATTGGCATGGGAGAGATTCGCTTTGGTCAGATCCGCCTGGTTCAGAAAAGACCAGCTCAAATCCGCTTCGCTGAGATTGGCCCAGCTCAGGTTTACGCCGCGGAAATTTCCCCCGCTCAAATTCGCTTTGCTCAAATCCGCCCAGCTCAAATCCGGGTTGGTAACCTCCGGATTCAACTCTCGCCAGCGGTTCCAGGCCTCCGCTCCTTGTAAAACTGTCTTTAAGTGCTCTTTATTCGCCATTCCTTCCTCGCCAGGTTACGGCAAACCTTTCAAATATCCCGCTAATGTTCGCCTGAATATACAACATTCCGGGGAAACTTGCCAGAGGCGACTTTTGGCTGGCCGGCAAGGCGCATCCCGCGGCAGGGCGACCGGCCCCAGGGGGATGGCTTGCGCCTCAGCGATGCCGGCGTTAGAGGGTGTTTGGAAATTCGCCACTCCCGGAAGGGATCCCTTTGGGAAAAGTCACGATGTCACAGAGTCACAGAGTCACAGAGTCACAGAGTCACAGAGTCACAGAGTCACAGAGTCACAGAGTCTCAGAGTCACAGAGTCTCAGAGTCACGAAGTCTCAAATCCCGGCCATCCGCATTCGCGTTAACCTAAGTAAAAAATCACCGCAAAGACGCAAAGACGCAGAAGTTTTAGAGAGTTTTCGCCTGAAATTCCTCCTTTGCGTCTTAGCGTCTTTGCGGTTAAAAATACCTAAGGTTAACGGGAATGCGGCCATCCGGGAACAAAAAAGCATTCAAATTCTTGGTGCAATCTTAGTGTCGTTGTGGCATGTTTTTCGATTTTTCAAATACCCTCTTAATACCCTCTTACTCCGGGTACAGGATGAAAAGGGCATAATTGTTCGCATTCAAATAGGCCTGCGCGGCCTTGCGGATAGCGGCGGCGTCTAACTTTTCCACGTATTGCGGATAGTCGAGAATATTCCGGGGGCTTTCGCCGTTGAAATAGTAAAATTGCAGGCTGCTGAGCCAGTGGTTGTTCTCCTTCAGGTCGGTCTCATACTGCCGGCGCTGGGTTTCCTTGATTTTCTGAAGGTATTTGTCGCTCGCCCCAAACTGTTTCAGGCTGTCGATTTGCTGGAAAACGGTCTGGATCAGCTCTTCCACCCGCTCCGGCGCGCAGCCGAAGGACACCGAAAATTCGTAATCCGGCTCCGGGTAATGGGAAGGCGAGGCGCGCACTCCCACACCGTAGGTTCCGCCCAAGTCCTCCCGCAGGGTTTCCCGCAGCTTGATGCGCAGCAGCGCAGCCAGGGCGCCGATGTCGTAGCGGTTCTGGCGGCTCCAATCGAACGGCCCGGTAAAAATGATCCGCACCTCGCTTTTTTCCTCCCGGCCTTTGCGCACCTCTTTGCGGATGACCCCCGCGGGGGGGCGAATGCCCACATCTTTCCAGGTTTCCCGGCGATTCAAGGAGGGCAGGCTGCCTAAGTAGGCTTCCGCCAGGGGGCGGAGCGCGGCCAGGTCCAGGTTCCCGACGAAAATGAAGGTAAAATCGCTGGCGTCGGCGAAACGCTCCTGGTAGATGGCGAAGGAGCGGGCCAGGTTCATCTCCTCCAAAAGTTCTTCGGACCAGGGCCGCGACCGGAAATGGCGCTGCGCCATCACCACGTCGATGGTGTCTTCAAAGGCGCTTTCCGGGTCGGCGCTGCGATTTTGCAGGAATCCCTTGATGCGCGAGCGGTAGGAGAGGTAAGCGGTGCTGTCTTTGCGCGGGGCGGTGAAGTAGAGATGGATCAACTGGAACAGGGTTTCCAGGTCCCGGGGCGAGGCGCTGCCGGAAATGCTCTCCGTAAGAGCGCCGATGCCCGGCGATACGGCGACCACCTTGCCGGCTAACTTCTTTTGCAATTCGATCTGGCTGAAATCGCCCGCCCCGCCCTGGGACACGATCGAGGCCGCGGTGACCGCGGCGATGTAATCCCGATCCGGCAGCAGCGAATTTCCCCCGGGGCTGTAGGCGCTGAAAATCACTTCGTCATTCTGAAAATCGGTCGCTTTCAGGATCACCCGCACCCCGTTGGAAAGGGTCCACTCGCTGACCCCGATCTCATCGAACTGCTTTTCCGCGGAGATTTTGCCGGGAAAGGGGCTGACCGGCAGCAGCGGCGCTTCCGAAACCTGGTCCACGTAAGGGGTAATGGTCGCCCCGGCGGCTTTTTGGAAAACCGCTTGCAGCTCCGCCGCGGTGGGAACGGCGACCCCTTCCTTCTCCGGCAGGTTCACTAACACCACCCGGTTGTGGTCGGTGAGCAATTCCCCGGCCAGGCGGTTGACCTCTTCTAAAGTGATTCCGGGAATGAATTTTTGATACAACCGGTATTCGTGCTCAATGCCCGGGATCGGCTCCGCGGTGAGGAAGTTGCGGATATATTCCGCAGCATACACCCGCGATTCGGTTTTATCGCGCTCCTGGTAAGCCTGCTCCATGCCCCGCAGCATCTCGATTTTCCGGCGCTGCAATTCCGTGGCGGTAAACCCGAAACGCCGGACCCGCGCCGCTTCCACCAGCAGGGTCTCCAGGCCGCCGGCGACCTGGTCTTCTTTCACCCCGGCGGAGATTACGTACACCTCTTTGGTGCGCACGAAGCGCCCCTGGCCGGAGAAAGCGAACAGGAAGGGAGGCTCCGGCTGGCGGCGCAGCTCATCCAGGCGCTGGTTGAACATGGCGTCGTAGAGCGCTTCCACCAGGGAGCGGCGGTAGGCGGCTTCGCTGCCTTCTTCCCGGGTATCGCGTTTATAATAAACGCTCACCCGGCTGCCGGTCGCCTCCGGGTCGGCGGCAACGGCGAAGAGCGGCTCGCGGTGGTCGGGAACGGGGTAAAACTCCCGTTTCCGGGGGGCGGGGGAGGGGGGAATGCCGGAAAAATGGGTTTTGATGAGGTTCTCGATATGGGATTTGTCGAAATCGCCCACCGCCACCAGGGCCATCATATCCGGGCGATACCAGTCGCGGTAAAACCGGCGCAGGGTTTCGTGATGAAAAGTGTCCAACACCGCTTTTTGCCCGATGGGCAGGCGTTCGGCGTAGCGGGAATCCTTGAAAAGGATGGGAAACTGTTTGTCCCTCATGCGGGCGTCCGCCCCGCGCCCCAACCGCCACTCTTCGATGACCACCCCGCGCTCTTTGTCGATCTCCTCCGGCTCGAAACTGACCCGGTAAGCCCATTCCTGCAAAATCCGGAAGGCGGTTTCCACGATTTCGCTGCTGTCCGTGGGGATTTGCAGCATATAGACGGTTTCATCGAAGCTGGTATAGGCGTTGACGTCCGGCCCGAAGCGCATCCCGATGGACTCCAGGTAGTCGATCAATTCCTGTTTGGCGAAGTGTTCCGTTCCGTTAAAGGCCATGTGCTCCACGAAGTGCGCCAGACCCTGCTGGTCCTGGTCTTCCAAAATGGAGCCGGCGTTGACGGCCAGGCGCACCTCGGCGCGGTTTTCCGGCTTGCGGTTGGCGCGAATGTAGTATTTCAGCCCGTTGCTCAATTGGCCGATGGTGATGCTGCTGTCCTGGGGCAGCAGGGTTTCCGCGCCGGGTGGGGGAGCGGGGCTGGCGGTTTCTTTCCCGGAGCGGGCGCCGGAGCAGGCGCCGAGCAGAATCGCGAGGAAGATGGCGCTCAAGAGGGGCAATGTTCGCATGGTTTATCTCCCGTTGGTCAAATATCCCGGTTCAAAGGGCGGAAATATAACCATTTTTCCCCATGGGTGAAAGGTATCTTTTGGCCGGAAGGGCAGAGAAAATACGCTAAAGCGAATCAATAGAGGGAGGAAATAAATAAGGGGGTGTTTGAAAATTCGATTCAGCGCCCCAAAATCGTTCAAGAAGGCATGGCATAGCCATACCTGTTTTGCCCTGAAAGGGCTTAATTCCATAGCCCAGGGTAAGCGACGAAGTCGCGCCACCCTGGGCCTAAATTATACCACCCAACTGCACCCTGAAGGGGTGCAACAAAACCATAGAGAATTGTGCAACCCTTTCAGGGTTGATTGGATCTGGATATTTTATAACCCAGGGTGGCGCGCCGATGGCGCTTACCCTGGGCTATGATGTGTAACGCTTTCAGCGTTGGGTTTTCAAAAAGCAGCACGCTTATTTTACCCTTATTTTTCTTACGCTAAGCGACCAGCCTGAATAGATACTCAAGAAGAATAATAAGAATTTTCTCTTTTCCGGTTAACTTAATATAATTAACTTTTTTCGAAGCTAAACTTTGCGGATTTATGCAAACAGGTTCAAAACCAAACATTGGAAGAATCGCGTAGATTGAAACGGTTTATACGGCGCTGCATTTTATTTGCTTTCCTGTTCTTGTTGATCAGCCCGGAGAGCATTCTTTCCCAACCGCAACTGCCCGGCCGGCTTTCGCCGCAGGCGCAAATTTCCCTCCTGACCGTCACTCCCGGGCGGGAACTCTATTCCACCTTCGGGCACAGCGCCATCCGCATCGTCGATCCCCCGTACCAGCTCGACCGCATCTACAACTACGGCACCTTCGATTTCGAGGAGCCGGGATTCTATCTCAAGTTCACCCGCGGGCTGTTGGATTATGTGCTCTCCGCCTATTCCTACTCCTTTGCGGAATATCAATACACGGAAGAGCGCCGGGGAATCATCCAGCAGACCCTCGCGCTTACCCCGGAGATGAAGCAGGCGCTCTACCGCTTCCTGGAGTGGAACTACCGCCCGGAAAACCGCCGCTACCGCTACGATTTTTTCTTCGACAACTGCGCCACCCGCATCCGCGACGTGTTCGAGAAAACCCTCGGCGAGAATCTGCAACTGTATTTGAACCCGGAGCGCCGGCGGAGCTTCCGGCGCTATATCGACCCCTACCTGGTGGGGCATCCCGTCACCCATTTCGGGATGGACCTGGGCCTGGGCGCTCGCTCCGACCGCGTCGCCAGCGCCCGGGAGGCCATGTTCCTGCCCGATTACCTCTATGAAAGCTTCGCCGGGGCGACCATCGCCATCGAGGGGCAAACCCTTCCCTTCGTCGCCCGCACCGATACCCTGCTGTGGTTCCCGGGGGCGGATAAAATCACCCCCGCGCTGCCCTGGAGCGACATCATCCTGTGGGGGCTGTTCCTCGTTTCCGGGGTTCTGACTTACCGGGCGCTTCGCTCCCGCAAGCGCTCCTCGCCCCCAAACCCCTGGTTCGATGCAATTCTTTTCGGCCTGACCGGCCTGGCCGGGGCAATGATCCTGTTTCTCTGGTTCGGCACCGACCACAAGGTGACCCCGGACAACTGGAACTTGCTGTGGGCCTGGCCGCTGCACCTGGTTGCGGCGGGGCTGCTCATTTCCCGCCGGAAACGGCGCTGGCCGGGGTGGTATTTTGCCCTGTACGCGCTGCTGATGGTGCTGGTGCTGGCGGGCTGGTCCTTCTGGCCGCAGGAATTTCACCCCGCCGCCCTTCCCCTGGCGCTGGCCCTGGCAGTGCGCAGCGGCTGGCGGGGGTATTTTATGATATTGAGGCCTGATGTTACGCGGAGTGGAAAAATTTAGCCATAGAGGGCACAGAGAGCACAGAGGTAATGAAATGCTGGTGTAGAATGGAAAATTTTTAGCTCCAAAAGGGCGTCAATCGTGGGTTCGAACCGGGTGTTGCGCGGCGGCAGCTGGAACAACAACGCGCAGAATTGCCGCTCCGCGAATCGCAACAACAACGCCCCGGGCAACCGCAACAACAACGTTGGCTTCCGCCTGGTGTTCGTCCCGTAGCTCAAGGGTAAAGTCGGATGACTGCCGCTGAACAGATTGGCGTCCCATTCGCCCCGAGGGCGATAAATAGCTCCAACCAATGCCCGGTGTTAGTAGGGCAAACGGAGTTTTGTTTCGAAGGCTCCGGGCATTATTTTTTAAGGTGAGTTTTTTTCAAACAAACAGGAGAAGGGTTCCATGCCGCAAACTCTAACAATCTTTCTTGCCTCATCCGCTGAATTGAAAGATGATCGTGAAAAATTCGAACAGTTCATCGGGCGTAAAAATAAGACCTTGAACCCAAACGACCAGTTTATCCGCCTGGAAATCTGGGAAGATTTTATTGACGCCATGTCTCAAACCCGGCTGCAGGATGAATATAACAAAGTCGTTCGGGAGTGCGATATTTTTGTGATGCTCTTTGCGACCAAAGTCGGCCAATATACGCGGGAGGAATTTGAAGCCGCGTTCGGGCAGTTTCAGGAATCGGGGAAACCGTGGATCTATACTTTTTTCAAAACCGCGCCGGTTGTATTGGATGATATTCCACGCGGAGACCTTCAAAGCTTGTGGGATTTTCAGGATCGCTTGAAAGCTTTGGGGCACTTCTGGACAAAATATCAAGATAGTGATGATCTGATTAATCAATTCACCCGGCAGTTGGAATTGCGCGACCCGTTTGCCGGCGGCGTCTCACCGCCGCCTCCACCGCCGTTAGAAGAGGTTATCAAAAAATACTGGCAGCAGTTGATCCAGGACCCGGATTTTAACAGTATGCCGGTGATCGGCAAGCGCGAGCGGCAGCGGCTGGATAACCTGTACGTGCGGCTGCAAGTTACCGCGTATGGCGACAAAACCGCGGTAGCCGAACAGTTTCGCACCCGGAAAACAGAAAAAGCCGTTCCCGGGGAGATCATCCCGCATAACCTGCCTCCCGATATGGCAATCAACGCGTTCCACCGCTTTGTGGTGCTGGGCCCGCCGGGGATGGGCAAAACCACCATGTTCCGTTTTATCGCTTACACCGTGTCGCGGTTAGGATTGGGATTGGCGCGCCCCGAGGAATTTCCTCTGGAGGGAAAATCGAACCGGGTTCCCCTGTATTTGCCGCTGACCGAACTGAGCGACTACGGTGGTGATTTGCTCGGTTGTTTAAAAAATTACCTGAATAAACGCTTCCCCGGCTGCAAAGCCCTTACCCCGCTGCTCGATTCCCTTTTAAAAAACGGGCAATGCCTGATGCTTTTAGATAGCCTGGATGAGGTGGCGGCCGCGCACCTGCGCCCGGTAAAAGATAATGTCAAGGGTTTTTTAAACAATCCCGATTGGCAGGGGAATAGTGTTTTGCTGAGCTGCCGGGAGGGAAGCTGGAAAAAAGATGGCGTCAGCCTGGCTTTTCCGGCGGTGCTGCAGATTGTGGACCTGGATGATGCCGCGATTGGCGAGTATCTGCATCACTGGTTCAGCGCGGAAGACAGCGAAGCGGCGCTGGCGCTGAAAGAGAAAATTTGCCACACCCCGCGCTTGAAGGCGCTGGCGACCAATCCTTTTTTGCTCTCGCTGATTGCCTGGCTGTCGCAAAGCAATATATTGCCGGAACGGCGTGTGGAGCTCTATGTCAAATGCACCGATGCCCTGCTCAATGAAGAATATAAAGAAGCGCATGACCGCTACTCCAGCGACTTTGGACCCGATCATGCCGATTTAAAAGCCGGCGTTCTCACTGATGTGGCTTTTGCCATGATGAAACGGAATTTACGGGAGATCCCTCGCAATGAGTTACGGGGTATCATTCGGGAATCGCTCGGTTCAAAAGATGCCGCCGACGAGCGGCCCGGAAAATTGATCGACGAAATTCACCGCGGCAGCGCTATTCTGCGGGAGACCAGCGCCGATCATATTTATGAGTTTCAGCATAACACTTTCCGGGAATATTTTGCCGCCCGGAAACTACAAGCGGCGCTGGCCGCGCTGCTGAGCCAATGGAAACAGGCCCGCTCCCAAGCGAAGCTAACTGATTTTCTCTCGCAACGCCCGGGCGAAATGAACCCCCTGCAGTGGGCAACCGACCCGCTGTGGACCGAAGTCAACCGCCTCGCCGTCGGCTTGTTGGAGCACCCAACCCCGGCGCTGGAACTGCTATTCGAGATCGATCCCACCCTGGCCGCCCGCTGTTACCTCGATGCGGATCCTGAGAAAGTGGATCACGATATCATTAAAAAGCTTTGGACGGAGCGCATCGAGCGGGAAGAGCGGATAAAAATTGTTCGCAGCATCAAAGAGAGTTTAAGAGATGACCGGGAAGTGCTGGATTTTATTGCCGGTATTTTTTTAACCGGGGAAACCGACAGCGAAGTTTTATGCCATTGCGATGAGGCGCTCCGCCAAGTCGGCAGCGATGAGGCATTTAGCATAAGCAGAACCATGTTCGACCACTGGCCCGCGGAACGGCAGTATAAAACCCACGAAGCGGCGTTTAAGCAGGACAAATTCTGGCAGGCGGTGGAAATCAAAGGCGGGGAGTTTAAGATGGGCAGCAACGAAGATGCTAATGAAAAACCAATTCACCCGGTCAAAATCTCCCCATTCCGCCTGGGACGTTATACGGTGACCGCGGGGCAGTACCAGCGTTTTGATCCTGACCATACGAAGCGCAATAAAAAGGGGTATGGAGGCTTTTTCAAAGATGACAAACAGCCGGCAATCAACGTAAGTTGGTACGACGCTTACATTTTCTGCAAATGGGCCGGCGGCCGGTTGCCTACCGAAGCGGAGTGGGAATACGCCTGCCGGGCCGGCACTGCCACCCCGTTTAGCACTGGCGACAACCTGACCACCGACCAGGCAAATTACGATGGAAATTATCCCTATAAGAACCATCCGAAAGGCAAATACTTAGAGAAAACCACCCCGGTGGGCAGCTATCCGCCCAATGCCTGGGGGCTTTACGATATGCACGGCAACGTTTACGAATGGTGCCAGGATTGGTATGACGGAAAATACTACGATGTTTGTAAGAAGCAAGGGGTAGTGGAAAATCCCACCGGGCCGGAAAGCGGTTCGTACCGGGTGTTGCGCGGCGGCAGCTGGTTTAGCAACGCGCAGTATTGCCGCTCCGCGGATCGCGACAACGCTGACCCCGGCGACCGCCTCAGGTACGTTGGCTTCCGCCTGGTGTTCGTCCCGTAGTTCAGTTGGCAGCTCTTCCGGCTTTACCCTTGAGCGAACGAGTTGTTGGAACGGAGAGAGCGGGAGCGAAGGGACGAAGCGACCGGCGAACGGAGCGACAACAACGAGCGGGGGGGCTAAAAGGCTTGATCGGAAGCCATGAATTGCCACGAGCTTTAGCTCGCGGAACTAAAATACCCCCTATATTCTTCCGGGGCTTCAGCCCCGTGTTTTGAGAACAATCGGGGCTGAAGCCCCCGGAAGATTGGAATGGAAACGCTTTTTTCCACGAGCTGAAGCTCGCGGCTATTCATAAATTGTCACGATTTCTGAGTGGAAAACCGGTTAAACCCGTTTGGGGTGAGGGAGTGCGATCCCGAAGAGTCGGGATCGCTGCAAAGCTCCTGCCTGGCTGCATCGGCAGACAGGGAAGCTTTGCTCCAAAGGAGCCACTTTGTGGCACTCCGATCCTGCGTTTCCTACTACAACGAATGACAATCATTGACGCGCGTGGCGCAAATGACAGCGAAGCAAATGACGCGAAGCAACTCACTTCGCCTGCAACAACTCCAAAATTCCCCTGAGCGAGAAATCCCGGCGCTGCGCCAGGTTGGCGGCGCGGAAAATTTTGGCGGAAAAGAATAGAAAGAAGATAATAAAAATCAGCATGATGGCGCTGGAAATATAGTAGTCGATGGCCGGGGGCTGGCCTAAGGGGGTGCGCAAGATCATAAACGTGGGGGTAAGGAAGGGAATATAAGAGAGAAAGCGCACCAGCATGGAATTGGGCGCTAACAGCACCAAAATAGCCAGCACCAGGGGAACCACTGCGAGCAGCCGGAGGAGCTGGGTCAAATAGTGGGTTTCCTGCCCCGCGGAGGAGAGCGGGGCAATGCCCACGAAAATCGAGGCAAAAAACAGGTAGCCCAGCAGAAAATAGAGCAAAAACAATCCCGCATTTGCGGGAGTAAGGAACACGATATCGTGCGCGGGAACCAGCCGGGCAAAAACCAGCACGGCTAACAGCGCCATCCAGATCAGGATTTGCACCACGCCTACCAGCCCCAGCCCGACGATTTTCCCGGCGATCAACTGCCAGGGGCTGGCCGAGGAGAGCAGCAATTCCACCACGTGATGGGATTTTTCCGCAGCGATAGAATTGAAAACGTACCCGCTGGCCGTGAAAATGGCCACGGAAATGAACAGCACCGCTAAAATGGGGGCCAGGTAGGTGGCCATGAATTTGAATTCCCGCTTGTGCGCTCCTTCCAACAACAATTCCTGGATTTTGATGGGGCGCAGCAGCTCCTGGATTTTGTAAACCGTGATCCCCTCCTGGCGCATCCGCTCTTCCACCAGGGTGACTTGCAGAGACTGCTCCAGGGGGTGCAGGCGCAGGAAGTTGATGGGCTGTTCGGAATGGAACTCCACCACCCCCTCTTTGAAGGATTTGGAATTGATGAGCAGGTAACCGGCGATTCGCTTGGTGCGCAGCAAGCTGTCCGCTTTCGCTAACACCGCTTTCTGGGCCAGGGAATCCATCCGCGTTTGCATGCGGTTGTATTCGATTTCCGCCAGGTCGCGCTGCTCGCGGGTGAAAAGCATCTCTTCGTAAGAATCGCTGAGCAGTTTTTCCTTGCTCTGGGAATCCGGGCGCTGAAACAGGTAGGTTCGCCGCTCCTTGATCTTGTTATAGGCTTCGTTCAAACTGTCGAGGTTGTGCCTGAGGGCGTTCAACTGCTGATAATCCACCCGCATTCTGCCGGTCGTATCCAGCACGATCGGTTCTAAAATCACCCGCGGGAAAGAGGAGTTCGGCGTAAAAGCGTTCGCCAGCCGCTCGGATAAGAGCTGGGAATAAGCGCTGGTATCCAGCTCCACGCAGCCGATCACCTGGTCCTGGCTGGCCTGGGATTGCTCGTAATACAGGGAAGGAATCACCACCATGGCGATAAGCAGCGGGGGCATCAAAAACGTGGCCACCAAAAAACTGCGCGCTCGCACGCGGTGAAGGAACTCCCAGGCGGTGACGAGGAAAAATCGCTTCATGAACTCTCCTTCATGCCGGTTGGCGCGATTTGCAGATAAATATCATTCAAATTGGGGCGATTGACCTCGATCCGCGAGACGTTGACCGCGCGAATGATTGCGTCCAACACTTTTTGAGTGGAAACCTGCTCGTCCACGTACAGCCGGGCGACCTGTTTTTCCTGTACCAGCTTTTTGACTCCCGGGATGGTTCGCAGCGCTTGCAGGTTATCCGCCGCCTCCACCACGATCAGGTTTTCATGGAAGCGTTTGTAAATGCGCTTCAGATTGTCCTGCAAAATAGTGCCGCCGCGGTCTAACAAAATAACCTCGTCGCAAATCGTTTCCGCCTCGCTCAGCTCCCGGCTGGCCAGGATGATGGTTTTTCCTTCGCTGCGGAAATGGTCGATCACCTGGCGGATCAGGCGGTAATTCTTGGCCTCGAAACCGCTGAACGGCTCGTCTAACACCAGCAAATCCGGATTGTGGATGACGGCGATCAGGATTTGCACCTTTTCCTGCATCTCTTGCGAGAGGGAAGCGAGCGGGGATTCCATATTTTCGATCAACCCGAAGCGGTCCATCAGCCGCACCGCTTCTACCCGGGCTTTTTTGCTGGAAACGTTCTTCAGGCGGGCAAAATACACCAGCACGTCGTTGAGGGAATATTTTTGGTACAATCCCCGCAGCTCCGGCAGGTAGCCCATGGCGTTCCGCACCGCCGCGCTCACCGGGCGGTCGTCGTAGAAAACGCTCCCGCTGTCCGGGTCGAGCACGTTCAGGATCATTCGCAGGGCGGTGGTCTTCCCGGCCTCCGGCGGCCCCAAAATGCCCATAACCATCCCCGCCCGCGCCTCGAAGGAGAGGTCCACGACCGCCGCTTTCCCGTCGAATTCTTTATACAGATTTTCCGCTTTAACGTGCATGGAACGCTCGATTGGGTGAATTCCAGAAATCAGCCGCCCCTCTTAGAGGACATTTGAAAAATCGCAATGAAGCAAAAGTCACCCTGTAAGTATTCTGGGGGGCGCGTCTCAACCTCACCCAACCCCTCCCTGCACCCTCCCCTTCCCTCTCCTGCAGGGGAGGGAAGGGGAGGGCCGGGGTGGGGAAGGGTGAGGTTAGAGATTATCAACAGGGTTACTTTTGCGCTATTGCGAATTTCCAAACACCCTAATCAGGGGCAAATCCCGAAAGACCAGGCAGAAACCCGGTTTTGCATAATGCCCTATTTATCCTTTACCCTTCAACCTTTATCCCTTGATGAGTATATGATCTTGACCTGCCCGGCTCCTGCCTGCAGCAATTCCCGCTCGAATTCGGGCTGGTTGCGGGAAGGAATTTTCAGCCGGGAAACTACCTCGGCGGCGAATTCCGAGCTATCCACCCGGCCGCCGTATTTATCCACTAAGTAGTGCAACTGCCGGGTAGCGCCGTAAGGATATTGCACCGTCATCGCGCAATATTGAACCAGTTTTTGCAAGCTGCTCTTTTGAATGGTCTCTTCGGCGCACTGGCTGTAAGCGCGGGAGAGTCCCCCGGCGCCCAATTTGATCCCCCCGAAATAGCGGGTGACCACTAACAGGCTTTGCAGCAGGCAATATTTATCTAACATTTTCAAAATCGGGATACCGGCAGTGCCGGAGGGTTCGCCGCCGTCGGAATAGCGAAATTCGTTCGCGTCGATGCGATAGGCGTAACAGTGATGCGTGGCGTCGTGAAACTCCCGGCGAATGCGCTCTAAGCCGTTCTCCGCCGCCTCCCGGTGGGGGGCCGGGGAAAGCGACCCGATGAACCGGGAGCGCTGAACCCGCGTCTCCTGCCGGGCGGGTTGGGTGACGGTGAAATATTCCTTATTTTCCATACTTTTTGTAACTATTCAGGCATTTTGCCACAGAGTTCACAGAGCACACAGAGACATGGAAAAATTTGTTGAACAAACCCGTTTTGTAGAAAAAAATGTTCCAAACTTCGCATGGTGAGTTTATCGAACCATGTGGCTGAATAGTAACTAATTTTTTATCCCGCTATTGCCGGGGCGAAAAAATATACCGCTCAGGAGTATCATTGTCAAGGGTGCAACCAAGTGCGACGCACTTACAGGTTGATTTCCGCGCAATGGTCCAGTACATTAGCGCCGGTTCCGTCAGGGGTGCCCTCTAAAAACGGGGGCTGAGAACAAACCCTTGAACCTGACCTGGATCATACCAGCGGAGGAAGACGGATCAGGAACTTTGAAAATTTGAAATTTTCAAACCAGGCCGTTTTCCAATGCCGGAAAACGGCTTTTTTGTTGGACCATGCTTGGAGGAGTTCTGATGAAACGGTTGTTATGGTTCATTACCGCTATCTGGCTCTGCCAACCGCTCTGGGCGCAGGGCGGGAGCATTACCGGGGTGGTGCGGGATGGAGAGAGCGGGGAGGCTTTGCCGGGCGCCAACGTTGTGGTCGCCGGGCTGAAAAAGGGCGGCAGCAGCGATCAAAAGGGAGAATTTGCCATCACAAACCTGGCCCCCGGGAAATATACCCTGGCGGTGAGCTTCTTAGGCTACAAAGAGTTCAAAACCGTCGTGGAAGTGCAGGCCGGCGCAACCGCCGCGCTAACGGTTCGATTGCAGCCCACCGCGTTGTTGGGCAAGGAGGTGACCGTGGTGGCTACCCGCGCCGTGGAAGGAGAAACCCCCGCGGCCTTCAGCACTCTTTCCGGGGAGCAGCTCCGGGTGCGCTATTACGCCCAGGACATCCCCGCCATGCTCAGCGAGCTGCCCTCCACCACCTTTTATTCCGAAAGCGGCAGCGCCGTCGGCTACACCTACCTGTCGATTCGCGGCTTCGACCAGCGGCGCATCTCGGTGATGATCAACGGCATTCCCCAAAACGACCCGGAAGACCATAGCGTGTACTGGGTGGATTTCCCGGATTTCCTGGCCAACACCGAAGACATCCAGGTGCAGCGGGGAGCGGGCAGCGCCTTTTACGGCCCCCCGGCCATCGGCGGCTCGGTAAATATCATCACTTCCCGGTTCTCCCCGGAACGCTCCGCCTCGGTTTATACCGGCTATGGAAGTTACAACACCTACAGGCTCTCCGCCGCGCTCAACAGCGGGCTGCTCAAAGACCGCTACGTGGTTTCCGGGAGAATTTCCCAGGTCAAAAGCGACGGTTACCGGGAGCGCTCCTGGGTGGACTTCAAGAGCTATTTCTTAGGGCTGGCCTATTTCGGGGAGAAATCTTCCGCCCGGCTGCACTTTTACGGCGGGCCGATTGAAGACCACCTCGCCTATTACGGCATCTCCAAAGCGGCGGCGCAGAACCGGGAAACCCGGCGGCAGAACCCCATCGCCGGGGATGACGAGATCGAAAATTTCAACCAGCCCCACTTAGAGTTGATCCATACCTGGCAGCTCGGCGACCGCCTGCTGCTGAACAACGCCCTTTTCGGCATCCGCGGCTACGGATTTTTCGATTACGACGGCTCCTGGGCGCCGCTCTCTTATTACCGCCTCACCCCGCAGTACGGCTTCGAGGTGCAGGGCGACCCGGAGACCATTTATCCCGAAAGAGTGCTCATCCGCGCGTACGTGGATAATAAACAGGCCGGCTGGCTGCCCACCCTCACCTATCGGCACTCCCGCGGCGAGGTGGTTTTGGGAAGCGAGTTGCGGCTGCACCGCTCCCTGCACTGGGGGCGCATCCAGAAGGGCAGCGATGATTTGCCCCCCGCGGTTTCCGGCGAGTACCAGGGGCTTGACTACATCGGAACGCGGCGCTATTACGAATACAAGGGCGGTAAGGACGTTATCTCTCCGTACCTGAACGCCAATTATCGCCTGAATCCGAAACTGGCCCTGCACGGGGCGCTGCAATTGGTGCTGCAACGCTACCGCCTGTATGATGAAAAATTCCTCGGCACCGATTTTACGGTAAATTACACCTTTCTGAACCCGCGCCTCGGGGTGAATTTCACTCTCACCCCGCAAACCAGCCTCTTTGCCAGTTATTCCCGCACCAGCCGGGAACCGCGCCTGAAAAACCTCTACGACGCCGCGGAAGCCAGCACCCCGCTTAGCTGGGGCGCGGTAATTCCCCAGTTTTCTATCAACCCCGACGGCAGCTACAACTTCGCCGATCCCCTGGTGAAACCGGAAAAACTCCACGATGTTGAGTTAGGCTTCGGTTACGGGAACCCCGCGCTGAAGGGGAATATCAACCTCTTCTACATGGACTTCAAAGATGAGATCGTCAAACAGGGGCAGTTAGACCGTTTCGGCCAGCCGGTAACCGGCAACGCCGAGCGCACCGTTCACGCCGGGGTGGAACTCAGCGGGCAGGCCGTCCTGCTCAATCGCTGGCAGATCTTCGGCAACCTCACTTTCAGCCAGAATGAATTGAAAAGATACACTGTTTATGAGGATGACGCTCCCCTGCGCCTGGACGGCAACCCCATCGCCGGTTTTCCGGATTTCTTAGCCAACGCCCGGGCGCAGTATCAACACGCCGGCTTCACCGCCTCGCTTTCCATGCAGCACGTGGGGAAAAGATATACCGATAATTTCAAAAATGAAGACAACACCGTCGATCCGTACACGGTTTTTCACGGAACCGTGGCCTACGATTTCGGAAGATGGCTGCCCTTCCCCGGGTTGATTTTGCAGTTGCACGTGCAGAATATTTTTGATACTCTTTACATCACCCATGGGGAGGGGGAGGAATTTTTCCCCGCCGCGGAGCGGCATTTCTTTGTAAACGCCCGGTTAGGGCTGTGAAGCGCAGGGCGTAAAGCGCATGGAGCATAGCGTTGCAACCGGATATTATCCTATGCGCCAAGCGCTAAACTCAAAACTCAAAATCCGGAACTCAAAGCGCTAAAACAATGAAACACGCGCTATTTTTTGCACACGGCGAGGTTGGCGAGAAAGAATTCCGCAAGATCGGGAATGAGCGGTTCGATCTCGTGATTGCCGCGGACGGCGGGGCGTTGAACGCCCTGCGCGGCGGCTACCTGCCGGATTACGTGGTCGGCGACCTGGATTCCATCACCGCGGGGGTCGAGGAGCAGCTTCCCGGGGCGAAGCTGGTCTCCCGCCCCTCCCAGGAATTGAACGACCTGGAAAAAACCCTGCAATTCTGCGAAGAATTGGGCGTGCGCGAAATTACCCTGTTGGGAATCGGCGGAAAGCGGCTGGATCACACCCTCAACAATCTCTCGGTGCTGAGCCGCTACGATGAGAGATTCCATTTCACCATTTATGACCCTTATTCCCGAATTTACCTGGTGCGCAAGCGCTGGGAATATTCCGGCGCTATCAACCAGTTGATCTCCCTGATTCCCCTGGGGCGCGTGGAAGGAGTGGTTACCGAGGGGCTGGCCTTTCCCCTTAAAAACGAACCGCTGGTTTTCGGCGAGCGGGAGGGGTTGAGCAATTACATCGTCTCCAACCCGGCGCGGGTGCGCATTCGAAGCGGGTTGCTGTTCATTTTTGTGTTAGACGGGGAAACGTAAAGCGTAACTCGTAAGGTGTAAAACGTAATGCGTAATAAAAACGGAATACGCAATACGGAACACCCTTCGACAGTTCGGCAGGCTCACCACGGGCAAGCTCAGGGTAAACTCCTCCACGCAATACAGGTTACGCTTTACGCATTACGTTTCCCGTTTCATGAGCGAGATTCCATGAGATTCCACTACCTTGAATTGCTTCCGGTCGCGGTTTACTTTATCGCGATTTTGTTGCTGGGGCTGTTTGCCAAAAAACAACCGGACAGCGAAGAGAACCGCGTCCTCGAAGAGGATTTCATCCTGGGCGGGCGGCGCCTCACCCTCCCGGTGTTCGTGGCGACGTTAGTGAGCACCTGGTACGGGGGGATTTTAGGGGTGGGGGAGTTTACCTATCTGTATGGGCTGGCCAATTGGGTGGTTTTCGGAGTGCCGTACTATGTTTTTGCAGTGTTGTTCGCGTTTTTTTTAGCCCCCCAAATCCGCGCCTCGCAATTGTTCTCCATTCCCGACCAGTTCTACAAAAATTTCGGCGCTGCCGGGGGCGTTTTAGCGGCGATCTACACTTTTTTTATGACCCTCCCCGCCCCTTACCTGCTGATGGTGGGGCTGTTGCTGCACTTCATCTTCGGGTGGAGCCTCTGGGTGAGCATTATCGTCGGGGCGTTCTTCTCCATGATCTACGTGCTCACCCGGGGATTCCAGGCCGTGGTGCGCACCAACGAGCTTCAGTTTATCCTGATGTATGCCGGGTTCCTGGCCCTGCTTATTCCCCTGGTCTTCGAGTACGGCGGGATCGGTTTTTTATCCGCCAAACTTCCCCCGGAGCACCTCACCTGGCGCGGGGGGAACACCACTTTTTACATCCTGGCCTGGTTTTTCATCGCCTCCTGGACCTTCATCGACCCGGGGTTCCACCAGCGCTGTTATGCCGCGCAAACCCCCCAAACGGCGCGCAACGGCATCCTCGCATCGGTGGGGTTCTGGTTTATTTTCGATTTTTTGACCACGGCCAGCGGGCTGTACGCCCGGGCGCTGTTACAGGAGCAGAATGTTCATCCCCCGCTCTCTTTTCCGCTCCTGGGCCACCAATACCTGCCTCCCCTGCTTTCCGGGTTGTTTTTGACCGGCTTATTTGCCACCATCATGTCCACCGCGGTCAGCTTTTCCCTGCTCTCCGCGGTCAGCATCGGCTACGATTTGTTGAAAAAATTTTATCCCGCCCCCAAATCTTCCTCGCTGTATCTGAAAACCGGCCTGGCAATTACCGCGCTGGTTTCCGTTTCGCTGGCCATCCTGGTTCCCTCGGTCATCGACATCTGGTTCATCCTGGGAAACGTCTTCATCCCGCCGATGTTGCTGCCCCTCATCGCCTGTTATTACCCGGCGCTGCGCCCGGCAAGGGGCTGGGCGCTGGCCAATCTGGCGCTCTCTTTCTCCGTCTCGCTGTTTTTTTTACTGCTGGCGATCTTCCAAAGCCCCTCGCTGCGGGAGATTCACTATCCCTGGGAGATGCCGCCCATGTATCCCGGTCTGGCGGTTTCGCTGGCGCTGTTTGGGATCGGGCTGCTGCGGAAACGGCGAGGCGGGAATTAACTGCTCTCCCCGGCGCTTGGCATAGGCGTAAACCTGAGCAAAAAATCACCGCAAAGACGCGAAGGGGCAAAGAAAATGAGGTTGATTTAGGTGAATATCAGCAGGAATTTCGGGCGAAAACACTCTAAAACCTCCGCGTCTTTGCGGTAAAAAAATACCTGAGGTGTACGCCTAAGCGGCGCTTCGGGAGTATGCTGCCGGGCGTTCGGGCGCGTTCGCGAACCATCACAGCGTTTCCCGGGGGAATTTTGTTTTAAACTGTTTTGAATCTTCCCCCCGGCGGTTTATTTTTTTGTCTTCAAAATAGATGTGTTACCAAATCAAGGATCCGGTATGAAAAAATTCATCATGGGAATGATGATCGGGTGGGGAATCGGCTTTCTATCCTGCTCGTCGCAGGCCACCAAAGCTCCCCCGGTTTCCGAGGGCGTGGAAATGGAGGCCCCCTTAGTTCCTGCCGACGCCGGGAAAGTTCTGGCGGTGCAAGTAAAAACAGAGAATGTGCGGCGCGAGCCGAACGGGGAGAGATTAGGGCGGTTGTCCCGGGGAGATTCTATCAAGGTGATCCGCCGGGTGGGAAACTGGGTGCAGTTCAATCATCGGAAATTCAAAGATGCCTATATCTGGGGGCCTTCGGTCGGTTATACCTACCAGAATTTATACAGCCCCTATTTCTATTTCGACACCACCTTGCAGGCCTTCCGCGATATTTCCTTTTTTCAGAATGAGTTTTCCCAGCGCGGGCAGCGCCGGCAGGAAACCCCCGGCTCCTACGAGCTTTTTTTTAAAGACCTGGGATTGGGAAGCCACGAATCGATTATCATAGACGTGGTAACCGAGTCGGAGCAGTTGGTGGAGCACGGGATTACCCTGTTTGTCAACAAAAACACCCGGAAAATCGAGAAATTACGGGTGGATTACTTCAAACCCGTTCAGGGATTCGAGAACGCTTTGAAAAAAAGCGAATTGCCGGTGGTGGAACCGGCGGAGATCAACGGGGGGCATTTGATCTGGCCGGCCGGCAAGCTGGTTCCCCATCTCATCGTCGATTTAGAGCGCAAGGAGTGGGAGAGCAACTGGTTTTCCGGAATCTGGTACATTCTGGCGGCAAAGCTATAGCCCGGTTTCTTACTTGAGAGGATTTGCCCGGCAGCCCGCACAGGCGTAAACCCCGGGTATTTTTTTACCGCAAAGACGCCAAGACGCGGAGGTTTTAGAGAGTTCCCACCCGAAAATCCGGCTGAAATTCACAAAAATCAACATTACGTTCTTTGCGTCTTAGCGTCTTTGCGGTGATTTTTTGCCCAGGCTTAGGTCTATGCGGGCCGCCGGGAAATAAAAAACTCTCTTGTTTGATTTCCGGCAATTTCATCTATATATTTGTCGCCATTTTGACGCCGATAATTAAAAGGAGGTTATCCCAATGCCGGCAAGAACCCAGAATATCAACGGATTGTTAGGAATTTCCGAAAATTTGTACGAAGCAGTTATGGTCATGGCCAAGCGAGCGCGCCAGATCAACGAGGAATTTTACCAGAAGAAGCGCGATCACCAGATTTTAGAAGAATTAGAAGGCGGCTTCGAAGACGATTTTTTGAATAACGAACCGGACGAGATCGAAATCAAGGAACCGGTGGAAAACGAAGAGAATCCGATTACCCACTCCTTGAGGGAATTCCTCAATCGCAAGCTCGCCTACCACTATGAATCGCTGAAGCAATAAGCTTGGCCGATAAGCTTGTGCTGAAACCCCGGAGCTGCTTTTGAACATCGCGTCAAAGCGGAGACGGGGTTTGCTTTTTCAACTTATTCGAGACTTTTAGGAAGTGAAATGCCGGCCCCCTAAGCCGTGAAGCGTGATGCGTGAAACGTGAAAATTAGGCATCACGCTTTACGTTTTCACGCATCATGTTTCACGAAACGCGAGTCGCATTTCGCTCTGTCCCCTTTCCCGTTCCTTTTACCATTCCGGAGCGCCCATGCAAAACCTGCATTCAACTCCCACCCTGATCATTCATCATTGCAAAGTGTATGATCCCGCATCCCCGCGCTTCTATCGCCATACCGCCCTGGCGGCCGCGGGAGAGCGTATTATCGCCGTCGGCGATGATGCGGAGATTCTGGCCCTGGCCGCACCGGGCGCGCAAATCATTAATGGCCGGGGCTGCTCGCTGCTGCCGGGCCTCACCGACGCCCACAGCCACCTGAGCGGTTACGCGGAGCGCAAACTGCGCATCGACCTGTCCGATTGCGCGACGCTCTCCGAAGCCCTGGCGATAATTCGCGCCAAAGTTGACGCCGCCCCCCCGGGAAGCTGGATCAGCGGGGACGGGTGGGACAAAAATCGCTGGGGATTAGAGGGATTTCCGGATAAGAAACTGCTCGACGGCGTCTCTACCCGCCATTTCATCGCCCTGCAAAGCAAGGATTGGCACAGCCTGTGGGCCAACAGCAGCGCCCTGCAACACTGCGGCATCGACGAAACCACGGAAGAGCCTGCCGGGGGGCGAATTCTTCGTTACCCGGGAAGCCGCGAGCCGCTGGGCATTTTGCAGGAGAAAGCCTGTGAAAAAATGCTGCGGGCCATTCCCCCGCCAACCTTCGAGCAGTTGCTGCCCGCCCTCAAGGAAACCTTTGCAGAACACCATCGCCTGGGGATCACCGGGATTCACAGCGTGGAAACGCCGGCCGATTTTGCCCGCTACCAGGCGCTCTACCGGCGGGGAGAGTTAGGGCTGCGGATCGCCTGGTATTTCCCGGCGCGTTATTTGGAGGAAGGGGGAATGGAAGATATTTCCCCGGAAGCGGAAAACCGCTTTTTGAAGATTTGCGGGGTAAAATTATTCGCCGACGGGGCGTTAGGGTCGCAAACCGCGGATATGCTGGAAAACTACCGGGAATTGAACCACGCCGGGGTGGAAGTGCTGACCGCGGAGGAGTTGCTTCATAAAATCCGGTTAGGGGTGGAGCGAAAGCTCTCCTGCGCCGTTCACGCCATCGGCGACCGCGCCAACCGCAAAGTGTTGCACGCCTTCGGGGCGGTGCAGACGGCCAGCCGCGCCCTGGGGTTGCGCCACCGCATCGAGCACGCCCAGTTGCTGCACCCGGATGATATTCCCCTCTTTTCCCGCTTCCGGGTGGCCGCCAGCGTTCAACCGATCCACTTAGCCGCGGATATTCCCCTCATCGAACGCTACTGGGGAGCGCGGGGGCGCCACGCCTACGCTTTCGGAAGCCTGCTGAAGAGCGGCGCCCGGCTGGTTTTCGGCTCCGACGCGCCCATCGAATCCTTCGACCCCTGGAAGGGGATGTACAGCGCCACGGCGCGGAAATACAACTGCAATCCCGCGGAAGCGCCCTATTACCCGGAGGAGCAAATTCCTATCCCCGAGGCGGTGGCCGCTTATACCGCCAACAGCGCCTACCTGGCCGGGGAAGAGAATCGTTTGGGAGCATTAGAGGAGGGGAAATTAGCCGATTTTATCCTGATCGAGGGCGACATTTTCCGCGAACCGGCGGAAGCGCTGCTGCAAACGCAGGTGTGGTTGACGGTATTGGACGGGCAAATCGTGTATCAAGCGAGGTAAAGCGGCAGGGTTAGCCGGCGTGCAAAACTGAAGTTTTGCAAGGAGCAGGAGGCAGCGGGCAGGGACAAGTAGGCAGTGAGCAATTTTGCCTCTGCAAAACTGAAGTTTTGCACTCCGGCCATCAATCCCCGGCGATTTCCAGGGGCTGGAAGCGCACGGAACCGCCTCTCACCATGTAGCCGAACCAGGTAAATTCTTTATCGGGAAGGGGGAACTTCACCGCCATGGGAACGCCGTTGACTTCCACGGCTACATCATCGCTGCGGCGGGAGAAGATGAACATGAAGACATATTTATCCTCGGAATTGAGGATTTCCACCGTTTTTTTCGCCAGCAGGCGAAATTGAACCTCCCCGCCTGGGGAGATTTCCAGCGCGCCAAAGAGGATTTGTTTTTCCGAGAGCGAGTAGCCCGCCGCCCACAATCGCCGGCCGGCCCCGGTATCCTGCCCGAAAACGAAGAACGCATCGGTGGTTTCCGGGTCGCTGGAAAACCATAAATCGCCTTTCAGCCAGAACCGGGAGGGAGAATCCGGCAGCCGCCCCGGGCGAATGGCGTACCCGTTACCCTGGAGGGTTTGCAGGCAAATTTTGCCTTCGGAGTCGGTAAAGAACGTATCCGCCCCGCTGGTTTGCCAGTTCTGCGCCGCTGCGCAATGCCCCCCGATCAGAATGAAAAACAGCAGTCGAAGCGCCATAAATCCTGCAACGATGGTTGGTCAAAGGTTTATTAAAAAAACGCAACCTGTAAAATTTCCGGTGATACAAGTTTAACCACAGAGGCTCAGAGCCACAGAGATACTTGGTTTTTTGATCTCTGCGGTCTCTGTGGCTCTGTGGTTAATCAAAACGAGCACAGAATATTTTACAGTAAGAAAAAACGCCGGGCCGGATATTGCATTCAATCCGGAAATCTATCCTCAGCCTCCATTACGCCATCATAAAAATACGTTTCGAAGATGATGTTCGTGGAGGGGTGAATTTTGGCAAATAATGAGTCAGCATCCGCTTTATCGAAGACCATTTCGATTTTATCCCCTGTAACCGAGGCGCTGATATGGGCAATAAACCGCGCGCCGTTACCGGTTCCTTCCCATAATCCGTGTTGAGTATTGGACAGAAGGTCGCCTTCGAATTGCGCCACATTGGGAACCTTGAAACGGTTAACTGCTAAAAGGAGGTCATTCAGGGATAACTGGTTGTTCGAATCCAGATCGAATATGGCGTGCCATGAATAATTCAACAGATTGTTAGCAAGCGCATCGTGGTTGAAAAGCAAAAGAGGAGGAATATTGACCAGGTCTAAGGTCACTTTGATTTCGCTACTGTCCACCTCCACTTCCATCCGCTCCAAATCGACAAATTCTTTGGCTGCATCCCCCATCACGTCTGTGAATGCTCTTTTTCCCGAATCCGGGTTAGTATTATTCACGGCAACGATTGATTCATAATCCCGCGAACATCCACATATCAATACCATCGCCATAGAAAGATAGACAAATTGCCTCAGCGGCGGGCCATGATATTTCATTTTCTCCTCCTGTTGTGCAATTTGGCATCAGCCCGGCTAACCTCACGGGTTTTGCGGCTCCTCCGGAACGTCGATCACTTCGATGGATACGCTGGTTCTGGCGGTCTGGCCGCCGGGGTCTTTCACGATGAACTCCACGGAGTAATTGCCCTGCTGGTTGTTGCCGGGCGTCCAGGTGAATTCACCGGATGCGAACTGCGCGCCCTGGGGGAGATTTCTCGCCTCGATTTGCAATTTGCCGGCGTCCTCTTTATCCGGGTCGCTGGCCGATACGTTGAAGCGCAGGGTCTCACCTTCCCGCACCGAACGGCTGCCCGGCGCTTCGATGCGCGGCGGGCGATTCACCCCGGCAATGGTGATCACAACTTCGGTCGCGGCGGTCTCCCCGGCTGCGTCCATCGCGGCAAAGCGCACCGGGTACGCGCCGCTCTGCTCGAAGGAGGGCGTCCAGCGGAATTCCCCGGTAGAACCGTTCAGGGAGGCTCCCTCGGGCAGGTTATCGGAGTGATATTTTATTTTCCCCGCGTCTTCTTTATCGGGGTCGATCACTTTCAAGGTAAATTGCAGGGTCTTGTTCTCTTCCCCGTTTTGCGGCCCGGTACCCTCGAACACCGGGGGGCGGTTGACATTTTCAACCCGGAGGGTAACGGTTTGAACCGCTGCCAGGCCCCCGGAATCCTTGACCCGGTAAGCGGCCTGGTACTGCCCGGCCTGCTCGAAATCCGGCTTCCAGGAAAGGATGCGGCCCGCGGGATCGAAGGAAGCGTTTTTGGGAAGCCCTTCCAGCGCGTAGCTCAATTTCCCGGCGTCTTCCCGGTCCGGGTCGGTTCCTTCGGGCAGGGTGAATTGTGCGGGAGTTTCCTCCTGGAAAGTATAAACCGGCGCATCCGGCGCTAACGGGGGGCGGTTCACGTGGGTGATCTCGATTTCCACCGCGCCGGCCGCCGTTTCCCCGCCGGGATCGCTGGCGGTCGCGCTAACCTGGTAAACGCCGCTTTGTTCGTAAGAAGGCGTCCAGGAGAAGGTCCCGCTGGCAGGATCGAGGGAAGCGCCCTGGGGCAGGTTATCGGAGCGGAAAGCCAGTTTACCGGCGTCTTCCCGGTCCGGGTCGCTGAAAGAGAAGGTAAATTGCAGCAGGCTGTTCTCCGGGCCGGTCTGTTTGGCCATGGCCGCAAATTGGGGCGGGCGATTGACGTGCTCCACCACGAGATTGAACATTTGCGAGGCGCTCAAACCGTCCGGGTCGCGCACCATGGCGACCAGAGGATATTCCCCGGATTGCTCGAAGGTGGGGATCCAGCTAAGCGTGCGGGTTTGGGGATCGAACGCCGCGCCCGCGGGAAGATTTTCGATGGCATAGGCCAGTTTCCCGGCATCCTCCCCATCGGGCTCTTCCCCTTCCGGAATTACCAGGCTGGCGGGGGAATTCTCCCGGAAGGTTGCTCCGGCCACGGCGGGCAGGGTGGGGGGACGGTTCACGTGGGCAATGGTAATATTTACGGTTTCCGAAACGCTGGCTCCGTAGCTGTCGCTAACCTGGATGGAGACGGCGTATTCACCGCTCTGGATAAAAGTGGGGGTCCAGGCGAACTCCCCGGTTTTTTCATTCAGGGTGGAGCCGGGAGGAAGGTTTCCGGCCACGTAGATCAGTTTTCCGGCGTCTTCGGCGTCGGGATCGCTTGCTTTTACCGCAAATAGCAAGGGGGTATTTTCGCTGCCGGCCTGCACCGGGAGCGGTTCCAGCGCCGGGGGACGGTTGACGTGGTTAACCGTGATCGCCACGGTCTGCCGGGCAGACAACCCGGAAGGATCGCTGACCATCACGGTTGCGGTGTATTGCCCGGACTGCTCGTACGAGGGGGTCCAGGCGAGGATTCCCTGCACCGGGTCGATTTGCGCGCCCGCGGGCAAACTCTCCGCGGTGTAAGTCAATTTTCCGGCGTCTTCCCGGTCCGGGTCTGCGCCAACGAGTTGGATGCTCAAGGGCTGGTTCTCATCGACAGCTTGCGCGAGCACCGGCTCCAGCGAAGGGGGGCGATTCACGTGGTTAACCGCTACGGGAACCGTAACCTGATTGAACAGGCCGGAGGGGTCTTTGACCTCGAAGCTTAGCTGGTATTGCCCGGATTGTTCGTAAGTAGGCGTCCAGGCAACGGTGCGGGTTGCGGGATCGAACACTGCGCCGGCGGGCAGGTTCGTCGCGCTGAAGTTCAGTAAGCCCGCGTCTTCCCGGTCCGAATCCATGCCGCTGATGGTAAAGGTTAATGGTTGGTTTTCATCCACGATTTGCGCCGCCACCGGCTCTAATATGGGCGCGCGATTGACGTGCCCCACGGTAATAGCCGTTACCGTGGTATCGCTATACTGGCCGTCAGAAATCATGAATGATAACCGGTATTCGCCGGACTGGTCGAATGAAGGGATCCAGCGGAATAGCCCGCTTTTAGAATCCAGCGTTGCGCCCTCGGGTAAGTTCGCCGCAGAAAAGACCAGCTTTTCCGTGTCTTCCCGGTCGGGATCCGAACTGCTGAGCTGAAATTCTAAAAGCTGGTTCTCCGCCACTGCCTTATTTTCCATCTGAACGATAGCCGGTGGGCGATTTACATGGCCGACCGTGAGCGTGATGGTCTTCGTGTCCGTTAATCCCGCCGGATCGCTGACCGTAAATGCAACCTCCGGGTACTGGCGGGATTGATCGAAGCCGGGCGTCCAGGAAAAAGTGCGGGTTGCGGGGTTGAACACCGCTCCTTCGGGAAGGTTGGCGGCGCTGAAAAGCAGTTTTCCGGCGTCTTCCACGTCCGGATCGCTGCCGGAGACGGTGAAGGTCAGAAGCTGGTTTTCCGCGATGATCTGATCGCTCACCGGGTCCAGCGCCGGGGGCCGGTTGACGTGGTTCACGGCAAGGGCCAGGGTAGTGGTATCGCTCAAATTCCCGGCAATCATGATCGCTTTAATGGTGTTGTAGGTTCCGGACTGGTCGTGCGAGGGGGTCCAGGTGAAAACGCGGCTGGCCGGGTCGAAGAGCGCGCCGGCCGGCAGGTTCTCCATTTTGAAGGAAATTTTATCCTGGTCTTCCCGGTCCGGTTCGCTGCCGCTGATGGTCAGGGTCAGCGGTTGCGCTTCATTCACGGTCTGGCGGGCCAGCGCGGCGATTTCCGGCTTGCGATCCACGTGGTTTACCGTGATCGTCACCGGCTCCCGGTCGATCCCTCCGGCCCCGTCGTCGATCAGGAAATCCACCACGTAAGCGCCCGATTGCTCGAATGTAGGGGTCCAGCTAAAGGTGCGCGTGGCGGGATCGAAGGTCGCCCCGGTAGGAAGCTTCTCCGCCCGGTAGGCCAGGCGGTTCTGGTCTTCTTTATCCGGATCGCTGCCCTGGGGAATCGTAAAGGTCAACAGATTGTTCTCATTGACGGTAGTATTTGCCAGGGTTGGCAAATCCGGCAGGCGGTTTACGTGTTCCACCAGGATCGTAACCGTATCCACCGCGCTCAGGTGCGTGGCGGTTTGCTCGATTACCCGGAAAATGACATTGGGATAATTCCCGGATTGCTCATAAGTGGGGGTCCAGGAAAAGTAGCCGGTTTTAGAGTCGAAGGAGGCCCCTTCGGGCAGATTGATGATTTCATAAACGATAGCGTCGCCGTCCGGCTCGTGGGCTTTCAATTGCAGCGAAAAAAGAGCATTCTCCTGTAAATTCAAATCGGGAATATCTTCCAGGAGCGGGGCGTTGTTGTGGCGCATGATCAGGGTAGCGACGTTCGCCGCCAGGAACACGTAAATATCTTTTTTATAAACCCCGTAATTGATATCCTCAGTATCATAGCGGCTCTCCAGGAAGGGTTTGGCGGGATCGGTCACGTTCACGATTTGCAGCCCCACTTCCCGGTTGGCGAGGTACACGTAATTGCCGGCTTTGTACAGAGCGCCGACGAACCCGATCCCGGAGAAGCGCTTCAGGGCAACCGGCGAGCGGGGATTGGTCACATCCAAAGCCAACATGCCCCCGGCCCCGTCGGCCAGGAAGGCGACGCTGTCCACCACCTGCACCATCATGGTGTTGTAATTGGTGCGATACTGCGACAATTTGCGGGGATTGGCCGGTTCGGAAACATCGTAAATGATCAATCCCCCGGTTTTGGCGGCCAGGTAGAGCAAAGTATCCTTTTTGAAAAGCTGCTGCACCCATTCCCCGGGAATTTCCAGCTTGATGGTGATGGGATTGTCGAAATCGGTGATATCCATGATCGCAAACCCCCCGTCTCCCAGGGCCACGAACAGGTAGGGAAATTCCGCGACCGCCCAGTAAGCGTTGCCGGGCGGTAGAATTTCCGCCGCTTTGCTGACGCGGTTGAGGTCGCGAATGTCGAACACTATCACCCCGCTGGCGTCATTGGCCAGGTAGGCGTAAATACTGTCAACCGTGGTGCCGTAGGCCTGGTCGTAAGTGGGTAGAAAGGCGATCTGGCGGGGATTGCGCACGTCGGAGATATCCACTACCTGCAAACCGGCCCAGAAGTTGGTCACCAGCAGGTAATTGTTCAACAACGTGATCTGGCGAACGCCGTCTCTATACTTGATGTTGCCTTCCGGAGGGGGCACGGTCGAGATCAATTCCGCCGCGGAACGCTGGGCATAGCCCCCGCCGGGGAGTATTGCTAGCGCCAGGAAAAGGATGATAAGGAATATCCGGTAAGGTAAAAGCGGTTTCATTGCCTGCTCCTGAAAGAATCGTTCTTTCTTCTGTTAATGATCGTGAATATATGACCTTTGCAGATGCAATGCAAGGCGACATATAGAAGGCAAACTCCTGCCATGCTGGTAAAATATCGGCAGAAATCCCCATTCCTTTATGAGAATTTCGCAGAAAAAAGCGCCGGGAGAGCGGTTTTGGGTTTCGAGTTTCGAGTGTTGAGTTTCGAGTTGTGAACTTTGGGTTTCGAGTTTTTTCCTGGTTTCTAACTCCGCATCTTTGAGCGCCAGTGGCCATCCCCCGGAAAAGGAAATTTCCCTTGAGTAATTGCCCGATTCGTAGTATTATCCAACCGTTAATAAATTAAATAAGTTGAGCAATACTCTAAAATCAGGCGACATGAAAAGAAAAAACGTGCAACCCCGGGTGCCGGGCGATATCAAAGGGCTGTTGATCGATATCGACGGCGTCCTCTATGTCGAAAAACAGCTCATTCGCGGGGCGGTGGAGACCATCGAATATTTGCAGAAAGAAAATATCCCCTTCATGCTGCTCACCAACACCACCCGCCGCAGCCGTTATTCCCTGCTGGCGAATTTGCAGCAAATGGGATTCCGGCTGGACATCGAACAACTCTATACCGCTCCTTACGCCGCGTCTCTCTGGCTGAAAGAAAAAAACGTCAGCACGGTCTGCCTGTTCGTGCGGGGAGATACCTACCGGGAATTCAAGGATTTTCACGTTACCACCAACAAGCCGGAATATCTCGTTATCGGGGATATTGCCGAAGACCTGACCTATGCGTATTTGAACCAGGCTTTTCGGTTAGTGATGAGCGGCACCCGGATGCTGGCGTTGCAGAAAAACCGCTACTGGCAAACCAACACCGGCCTGGCCCTGGATACCGGGGCGGTGGTGGCGGCATTGGAGTATGCCACTCGCAAACGGGCGATCGTCATCGGCAAACCGAACGCGGCGTTCTTTCAGCACGCGGTGAAAAAGTTAGGCCTGCCGCCGCAGCACCTCGCCGTCATCGGCGACGATCTGGAATCGGATATCGCCGGGGGGAATAAAGTAGGTTTATATACGATTGCGGTGGAAACCGGCAAATTCCGCGATGACCTCCTCCGCCGCAAAAAGACTATGCCCGACCAGATTCTCCCCTCCATCGCCGAACTGCCTGCCTGGCTGGAAGCGCAGAAAAGGGCCGTTCCTGCACCTTTTCCCGGAGGGGAGTGATGAATATTTTTGCTCCAACGGCTTTGCTGACAATATTAAACCCGCGAGGGCTTCGCAAAAAGCCAACCGGCCTGAGCGCGGCGCTGCTCCTGGTAATTGCCGCCGCGTTGTTCCTGCCAAACTGCAACCGTTATACCCCCGAACAGGAGGCCCTGGCCGCGGAAATTCTCCGCCAGCGAGCGGAAAAAGACCGGGATTTCAAAAACGATCCTAACTCCCCGCTGCTCGCCGAAGACCGCGAAGCTTTTCAAGGCTTGAATTATTATCCGGTTGACCTCTCCCTGCGCTTCGAAGGCCCCATCGTGAAATATGATTCCCTGCTGCCGGATACCATTATCGGCACCAAAGGCGACCGCCGCCCCGCGCTGCGCTACGGGTATTTTCCTTTCACTTACCAGGGCCGGGAATACCGCTTGCAGATTTACAAAATTTTACGGGATAACCCGGAGTATGCCAAATACCTTTTCCTGGGTTTTACCGACCGCACCGGCGGCGGGGAAACTTACGGCGGGGGCCGCTACATCGACCTGACGGAAAATGCTGAAAACCATTACGTGGTGGATTTCAACCTCGCTTACAACCCTTTCTGTGCTTACAATCCCCGGTATTCCTGCGCCATTCCCGCGGCGGAAAACCGCCTCCCCTTTGCGGTAAATGCCGGGGAGAAAATTTTCAAGAAGCATTAGTAAACGCAATACGAAATACATAATGCGTATTGCGTAACGGTTGATTTTCCATGAAGATTTACACCGATGATCCCGCCTTTGCCGAATCCCTTCTCGATCCGGCGCCGGCGTGGCGCGTTGTTTCCCTCCCGGACGTCGATCCTCCCCTGCGGTTCCTTGCCAGCCAGCTTTTTCCTGCACCGGCGGCGCTGAAAAGTGCATTTCTTCCCCGGCGTTTCTGGAAATATCTGCTGATCGTGAAACAAGCCCCGCGCTCGCAATTCGATTTGCTGGTCGAGTGCGCCCGGGCAAATCCCCTCCTGCCCGGGGGTATTTTGTGCATCGCCGATACCGGCGACAAACTGCACGGCTTCCGCAACCGCCCCTGGCAGAGCTTGAGCGGAAACCTCCATCTCTCCGCTTTCCTCACTCCCGGGCGGGAAATTCCCCACTTCCAGGTGGGATTTATCGTTCTGGCGGCGGTTTCGGTGCTGGAAACCCTCAATTCCCTGCCGGGTTTGAAACATCCGGCATCCATCAAGTGGGTGAATGATATCCTGCTCGGCGGGGCCAAAGTGAGCGGGGTGCTGGCGCACACCCTCACCCAGGGGAAAACCGTTACCGCGGCGGCGCTGGGAATCGGGATCAATGTGGAAACCACGCCCGCGCTGCCTCCCGACCCCTTTGTGCTGCAGGCCGCCTCCCTGCGGGATTTTGCCGCCCCAACGTCACCCTGCAGCCGGAAATGGGTGTTTACCCGCTTAACCGGGATTCTCCGCACAAACTACCGCCGCCTGCTGGCCGGGGAGTATCGTCACTTGTTAGAGGTGTACCGGCAGCATTCCGCGGTCATCGGCAGGGAAGCGGCGATCTACTCCGACCCCATGGACGCTGCCCCGCAAGAAATCCGGCGAGGAAAAATCCGCGCCATCGGCGAAAACCTGGAATTGTTCCTGGAAAACTCGGAGGTTCCGGTAACCAGGGGCCGGCTGGCTTTCCTGCCCGGGGAGGCGTGAAACGTGATGCGTAACTCGTAATGCGTATTCCGTATTCCGTTTTTGTTACGCAATACGTACTCCCTCCCCCCATTTTCTTGACATAAATCATGTTTTAGGCTGACCGGGGTCATGTTTTATCCAAGACAAAAATGCGTACTTATGCCCGATGGAATTCGGTATAATAACAGGCCGCCGCTGTAAACGGCGGTGAATAACCGGAGGAACCGGGTATGACCAATTTTCTTGCCATCTGCGCCGTAGCGTTTGCCACGGTTTTTGGGGTGCTCGCAGCCCTGGCATTCATCATGCGCATTATCGTCGCCGTTGTTCCGCACAAGAACATCGACGATAGCGGCGACCCTGCCCTTTACGCCGCCATCGCCGCCTCCTTGAAGAGCGTTTATCCGAATATGACCATTACCAAGATAGAGGAGGAAAAATGATTTTCACGAAAACCCCCAAAACCATTCGTGTTATGCTCACCGTCTTCCGCGACGGCCTGCAAAGCTCCTTCGGCGGAAAAGTGCGCCTGAAAGATTTTATCCCGGCCATGAAAGCCGCGGCGGAGTTAGGCGTGCGCCACATGGAATTCGGCGGGGGCGCGCGCTTCCAGGCGCCCTATTTTTACTTAGGAGAGGATCCTTTCGACGCCATGAAAGCGATGCGCGAGGCGGTAGGCCCGGAAGTGGATTTGCAGATTCTCACCCGTTCGGTCTCCGGCGTTACCCTCACTTCCCAGTCCCTGGAAGCCCTGGCCCTGCAAGCCAAACTGATGAAGCAATTCGGAACCACCTGGGATCGCAATTTCGATTACATGAACGACGTGGACAACCTCATCAAAACCGGCAAACCGATTGTGGACGCCGGGATGCACCACCAGGCCGCCATTGCCTTGATGGGCTTGCCCTTCAAGTCCGATCGCGTTCATACCGCGGAATTTTACATCAATATCGGGCGGCGGTTGCTGAAAAGCGATCTGCACATCGACAGCATTTGCCTGAAAGACGCCAGCGGCACCACCGACCCCAAGACCATTTATGACGCCGTGGTGGGATTGAAGAAAATCATGCCCCCGGAAATGCCGCTCTGGCTGCATACCCACGACACCGCCAGCATGGCCGTGGCCTGCTACATCGCCGGGATCGAAGCCGGGGTGGACGGGGTGGATCTCTCCGTGCGCCCCATGGCCAGCGGAACGGTGCAGCCGGACGCGCGCTCACTGGACCACGCCCTGAAGGGCACCGGGTATGCTCTCGACCTCGACGCTTCCAAAATGCCGGTCATCGAAGACCTGCTCAACGAAGGGCTGAAAGAGTACGATTTCAATCCCACCACCACCACGGCAGACGCCCGGGTGCTGGGTTTCCCCATGCCGGGGGGCGCCATCGGCCCTAACGTGCACATGATGGTAAAAGCGGGCATCCTGCACAAATACGGCGAGGTGCTGGCCGAATTCCCGGTCGTGGTAGAAGCCGGCGGCGCCTGGACCAGCGTCACCCCCGGCAGCCAGCAGTACTGGCTGCAAGCTTTCAACAACGTGATGTACGGGCGCTGGAAGAAGATCGACCCCGGTTACGGGCGGGCGGTGTTGGGCTATTTCGGGAAAACCCCCCTGCCGGCGGACCCGCAAGTGGTAAAAATCGCTTCCGAACAATTGAATCTCCCGGTTTTCGAGGGCGATCCGCTGGAAGCCGCGCCCAAAAACATCGAGCCGGCCAGAAAGGCATTGGAAGAGCGCAACCTGCCGGCCACCGAGCGCAACATCTTCCTGGTGCTCGCGGCGATGGTGCCGGATAAAAAGATCGAGGTGAACGAAGGCATCCGCCTGCTCACCGGGAAAGCCAAAATTGACGTTCCGCTAAAGAAAATCGAGGCGCCAAAGCCGGAAGCCGCCGCGCAGGAAAAACCCGCTTCCGTTCCCCCGCCGGCGTTGAGCGGGCCGGTTACCTCCAAATGCGTGGTCAAGGAAAACGGGAAAGTTCGCACCTTTGTGGTTACCGTGGAGCCGCTCTCCGCCGCCGCTGCTCCCGCCCCGGCGGCGGTCGTCGAAAAAGCGCCCCTCCAGGAAAACCGCCAGGTTTTCTCCACCTTCTCCGGCGCGGTGGATTTGGTGGACATCAAAGTGAAGGTGGGCGATACGGTTCACAAGGGCCAGGTGGTCGCCCAGGTGGAGGCCATGAAAGCGAAGCACGACATCAAAGCGCCCTGCGACGGGGTGGTTTCCGCCGTTACCGCCCATATCGGGGACGAAGTGGACGCCTCCAAACCGATAATGACCATTTCCTGATCCGAACGGAAAGGTACGAATCATGGAAACATTTTTAGAACTGTTCGGCCAGTCCGGTTTTTCGAACATGACCTGGGGCAACTGGGTGATGTACGTGGTATCGGGAGTGCTGGTGTACCTGGCCATCCGCAAAGATTACGAACCGCTGCTCCTGATCCCGATCGGCTTCGGGATCGTGGTGGCGAATTTCCCCCTGGCCAATATGGCCTCCTACGGGGAAGGCATCATTGCGCTGATCTATAACAGCGGAATCAGGACCGAGCTGCTTCCCCCGGTCATCTTCTTAGGCGTGGGCGTGCTGACCGATTTCCGCCCCCTGTTAGGCCGGCCGATGACCTTTCTGTTAGGGGCGGCGGCGCAATTGGGAATCTTTACGGCGGCCATCGGCGCCGCTTATATTTTCGGATTTACCATTAAAGAAGCCGCCAGCATCGGCATCATCGGCGGGGCGGACGGCCCGACCACGATCTTCCTCACCTCCAAACTGGCTCCCCACCTGTTAGGGCCGGTGGCGCTGGCGGCGTACAGTTACATGTCATTGGTGCCGATCATCCAGCCGCCGATCCTCAGGTTGTTGACCACCCCTAAAGAGCGCGCCATTGCCATGCCCCCGGCGCTGCAAGTGTCTAAAACCGCGGTGATTCTATTCCCGCTCATCACCGGGGGCGTTGCCTCCCTGGCGGTACCTTCCTCCGCCCCGTTGATCGGGATGTTGATGTTCGGCAACCTGATCCGGGAAAGCGGGGTAACGGAGCGGCTTCGCAAAACCGCCGGCGGGGCTTTGATCGACATCGTGACTATCTTCCTGGGCATTGCGGTGGGGGCCACCATGGAAGCGGAACGTTTCCTCACCCTGCAAACCCTGATGATCCTGGCCCTGGGCGCAGCGGCGTTCGCCTTCAGCACCGCCGGGGGAATCATTTTTGGGAAAATTCTCAACTGGTTCTTGCCGGAGGGCAAAAAAATCAATCCCTGCATTGGCGCCGCGGGGGTTTCCGCGGTTCCTATGGCGGCCCGGGTGGTGCAGAACTTCGTTTCCAGGCACACCAATGGAGAGGTGAATCCCCTGATGGAGGCCATGGGCCCGAACGTCGCCGGGGTGGTCGGCTCCGCGGTCGCCGCGGGGGTATTTTTGACCTTGCTGACCTGAGAACTTGGACGGCCGGTTCTTAGCTGTCAGCTTTCAGCGGTCAGCAATCAGCAAGTTGCCAGCGGGGTATTTTTAACGGTATCGATGTCTGCGCCGGGGGTAATTTCCGCCAAGACAGTGCCCGGGCGC
Source organism: Calditrichaceae bacterium (assembly GCA_013360445.1). GTDB lineage: Bacteria > Calditrichota > Calditrichia > RBG-13-44-9 > J075 > JABWBP01. The sequence continues at coordinate 44,667 of JABWBP010000038.1, forward strand.
GATAATGAGCGCGCCGGTTTTTCAGCCGCTTCGATTTCAATTGAAAGCCCCGGTTCGTAAAAGAACCGGGGCTTTTTGTTTAGAATTGATTTCCAAATAAGCGTTTGATTGATTATTTTGGCTCATCCGGAATTTGTACGGAACGCTGGATAAGCAATAGATTTTAATGCTAAACCCATTCTTTGGAGGAAACCATGGACCCCAGAAATCTGCAGATTCGTGAATTGGGTTTGTTGAACTGGATTTCCCTTCGCTGGAATTTGACCACCCCGCAATTGGTAGAACAGGCGATCCGCCGCGGAGAAGGCCACCTGGCCGCAAACGGAACCTTGCTGGTGACCACCGGCAGCCGCACCGGGCGTTCCCCGAAAGACCGCTTTATCGAGGAAGAACCCTCTTCCAAAGAGTTGGTTGCCTGGGGAAACGTCAACCAGCCGATTTCGGAACGGTATTTCAGCCAGTTGTTGAGCAAGATACAATCTTACCTCCAGCACAAGGATCTTTTCGTGCAGGATTTGTACGTCGGGCAGCACCCGAAGTACCGGGTTCCCCTGCGCATCGTCAGTGAATTTGCCTGGGGGGCGTTGTTCGCCCACACCCTGTTCGTGCGTCCCCAATCGGCGGAGGAGTTGGAGAACCATCAGCCGGAGTACACCATTCTGCATGCGCCGCGCCTGTTAGCGGAGCCTAAATTGGACGGCACCAATTCGGAAACCTTCGTGGTGCTCAGCCTGGGGCGGAAGATCGTGCTCATCGGCGGCTCCGAATACGGCGGGGAGATCAAAAAATCCATGTTTTCGATTATGAATTACCTGCTGCCCCTGCAAGGAGTATTCCCGATGCACTGCTCCGCCAACGTGGGGGAAGCGGGGGACACCGCCCTGTTCTTCGGCCTCTCCGGCACCGGCAAGACCAGCCTTTCCGCGGACCCGGAGCGGAAGCTGATCGGCGATGACGAGCACGGCTGGGGCGACGACGGTATTTTTAATTTTGAAGGCGGCTGCTACGCCAAAACCATCCGCCTCTCGCCGGTGAAAGAGCCGCAGATTTTCAACGCCATCCGTTTCGGTTCCATTGCGGAAAACGTGGATTTTGACGGCGCTACCCGGCTAATCGACTTCGATTCCGATAAAATTACCGAAAATACCCGCGCTACTTACCCGCTCGACTACATCGATAACGCCCTGATTCCCGGCATCGGCGGCCATCCGAAAAATATCATATTTCTAACGGCGGATGCCTTCGGGGTGCTGCCGCCGATCGCCAAATTGACCCCGGAAATGGCCATGTACCATTTCCTGACCGGTTATACCTCCAAGTTGGCCGGAACGGAAATGGGGGTTACCGAACCGCAGACCGCCTTCAGCGAGTGCTTTGGGGCGCCTTTTCTGCCGCTGCCGGCCACCCGCTACGCGGAGATGTTAGGGGAAAAGATGAAAAAGCACCGTTCGGACGTCTGGCTGGTGAATACCGGCTGGTCCGGCGGGCCGTACGGGGTGGGGCAGCGCATGGATATCCGCCTTACCCGGGCGATGATCAAGGCCGCCCTGACCGGGCAATTGCAGAAGGTGGAATTCACTCCTCACGAGGTTTTCAAGGTGCTGGTTCCGGCTAATTGCCCCGGCGTTCCCGGCGAGGTGCTGCAGCCGCGCAATACCTGGAAGGACAAAGCGGCCTACGATCAAAAGGCCTCCGAGCTGGCCAAACGCTTCCGCAAGAATTTCGATAAATTTCCCAATGCTTCCGAAGCGATCAAAGCGGCAAATCCCAGGGCCGATTGATCGAAAACCACTCCGGAGCCTTTTAATTGCCAATTGGCAATTAGCAATTGGCAATTGCCAATTAGCAAAGGAATTCACCGACTCTCGAAGGGAAGGCGCCCCCGCCTTCCCTTTTCTATTTCCCCGCATCTTCATTGCGCTCACTTCCCTTTTTTCAGCCTCACTCAATTTTTCTGCCTGAGAATCCGTGACCTCAAACATAACCTTCCCCGCTAAAAATGGTACATCTTGCCTGTTGTAACGCTACATCCGCTATTGGCGATTACCGGGGTTTGTTCGATCAAAAAGTGTCAGCCGATAGATAATTTTAAACATGGAAGTTTGCCATGAAAGCGTCCATCGTATTAACCGCAGTGTTCTTTTCCCTGCAGCTACCCGCCCAGCAAACCGTGCGGGGAACTTTAACCGCCGATACTCGCTGGTTCGGAGAAATCCGGGTAACCGGGGACGTGATCGTTCCCCAGGGAGTCACCCTCACCATCGAGCCGGGGACCGATATTTTTTTCAGTCCCAAAGCCGACGCCAGCCGCTCCGGTAAAGATCCCAAGCACGTGGAAATCATCGTGATGGGCCGCATTTTAGCAGAGGGCAGCCGCGAGGGGGGGGCGATTCTCTTTACTTCCGGCTCTCACGAACCCCAGATGTACGATTGGTATGGGATTATCATTAAGGACAACACCGAGCGCTCCCGTTTCAAAAATTGCATTATCGAATATGCTTATAAGGGAATTACCTGCTACGGAAGCGATCCGGAGATTATTAGCTGCGAAATTCGCTACAATCAATACGCCGGGATCAGCGCGGAAGTGCGCTCTAACCCGCTCATTCGCAGCAGCACCATTACCGGCAACGACTTTGCGGGATTGAATTGCGAATTGGCCTCCAACCCGGTGGTGGAAAAGAACGTGATCAGCCAGAATTTGAACGGGGTAGTTATTTTTGACCGCTCCCGGCCGGACCTGGGGCGGGTTTCCCCCGGCCCCGGCGAATCCGTGGGCGAAAACCTGATCATCAACAACTTCGAAAGGAATATTTACAACCACTCCGCCAACGACATCTTTGCCCAGAACAATCTCTGGAACACCTCCGCAGACGCCCAGATTCAGGCCACGCTTTTCGATAACGCTCGAAATCCCTCCAAAGGCAAAGTTGTTTTCAACCCCCTCTTCGGAGGCGTTGCTGCGGCGCAGCGCCGCCCGGAAGCGCTTCCCGCAGCGCCGGAAGAGCCGGCAGCGGAGCAGCTAGCCCGGGAGGCCGCGAATAATTCGGCGGTGGCATCGCAAACCTCCCCGGCTTCCCAGAACGCTCCGGCGTCGCCGGGACCGGCAACCGCGCAGGCGGGCAATACGACTCCCGCCGCCAACCCGCCTGCTCAGCAAACCGTATCTCCTTCCGCCGCCGCCCCGGCGAACAACCCCGGCGCGGCGCAGCCGGCCCAGCCAACCCCGGGGTCGGATAATACCCAGTACCTTGCCGCGAACAGCGCTACTTCCGGTTCTGCAATGATCCAAAACCCGCCCCCGGCGGTGGTTCAGCCGGAAACGCTGTATATCTACAAGGAAATTCCGGTAGAGAAACCCGCCGCCCCGGAGCCGGAAATTGCCGAGCCGGTTATCGAGGCGCTGTTGGACGGGGGCCAGCGGCAGTACGTTCAACGAGTTCCTGCCGAATATCCCGGCATCTACCTCAAAACCGCCCACCAGGGGCGGGTGTTGGTAGAAGTTATCGTGGGGAGGGACGGCCGCGTGGAGGAATCCCGGGTGTTGAGGAGCGACGGAAATCTGTTCACCGAATCCGCGCTTGCGGCGCTCAAAAAATTCCGTTATAAACCCGGAACCTACCAGGGAAAGCCGGTCAGGTTCAAAATCGTGGAGCCGTTTATTTTTAAGCTGAGCCAGTAAGGGCGGTTTTAAACGAATTGTCATTTTATTTTAGTATGAAAAAATGAAAAAAGAAATTATCATCAAGATGTGCGCGTGGTGCAAAAAACCGATGGGGTTTCTCTCCTGGTCGTTTTGGATATTGCGGATCAACCGGAAATTATCCCACGGAATTTGTTGGAGTTGCCAAAAAGTGGAGTTGGAAAAACTGCTCAATCCCCCGGGCCAGACCCGCCGGCGCCCCTCCCGCTCCCGCGAGCGGCTTCAAAAAACCACCTGAGGGGTACGCGGATCGCCGCCGCCCCGTCCCCCCCACAACCGTTCGTTTGAGACACCGAATACAAAATTCGCTATTCCGAATTCCCCAATCCCGCTTAGCGCCTTACCCCTAACAACCGGTATTGGCCGCTCGCTTCCCCGGCGATGTAAATGCTCATCCAATTGCTCCAATTGCCTTGCAAACCGCGTCTCACGCGGATTTTCATTTCTAATGCGGCTTCTTTTTCACCCTGCTCCGAAATTTCTTCCTCCCGGGGCAGGGGAATGCAGGCGTGTTCCCCGGGGAGTTGCACGTTGGACACTATCCGGCCATTTTGCCGCAGCTCGCACTCATAAGTGGTCCCCGGCAGGTTTTCCAGCCCGGTTTGTACCGCCAGGTCGGTAAAGCAGAGCGCCGGGTCGCCGCTCGCGCTGTTTTGCAGGTGAAATTCGTCCAACGGGGGGACCCGGCTGAAGCAGTAGCGCCCCACAATATCCCGCCGTTCGACCAGGGTGCGGACGAGGTATTCTGCCGCCCGGGGGTCGGAATACTGCCCCTGCGCCACCGCGGCGCGGATTTGTTCCTCGGTAAAAGACATCACTAATTTTGCGCCCCAGTAGTGATCCCGCCCGGTGGCATTCATAAATGCCGGGTTGGGGAGAATGTAACGGTATTTTTGGGGCTGGAAATCCTGCGATTCAAAAAACCCGATCGAGGGAAACTGAATGTTGCGCTCCCGCTCCCAGTGGCGTTTGTAAATCCCCAGCGAGCCGATGGTTTTGAAAACCTTGTCCGGGTCCGCCGCTCCTTCATGTCCCACCTCTCCGGGCATCGGTTCGTCCCCCTGGCTGCCCAGGGTAGAGCCGAAGTCGATGAGGTAATGGCGCACGTATCCTTCCGGCACGTACATATCCAGGGAGTTGCCGGCCTTGGTATCGAAATGGTTCAGCCAGGCGGCCATCACCTTCAGGCCGCGCAGCTCCCGGCGGTGCTCGTGGCGGATCAGGTCGTTGGGATCGTCTTTGCGAACCCCTGCATATTTGAATGAACCCAGCGGTTTGCCGGGCAGGTATTTGCTGGCCACCGCCCGGATGCGCCCGTCAGGGGATTTTTCGATGCGGGAGAGGATTTTCGCCAGGTCCTCCTCGTTCATGAAACGGTTTTTGCCGTATTGATCGGTGAATTTTACTTCCTCGCCTAAGCGCAGGATGTTGGGATGAAAATAGACCAGGTAATTTTCCGGCACGTTGTAGCCGGCAGCGTGAAACAGTTTGGTGGAAACCACCTCTGCGCCGGTCGCCAGTTCCGGGTAGCCGGGGGGGTCGAACTTGAGCAAGTAGATGCCGCCCCGGGAATCCTGAATAGAAAAACCCGGGGTAACCCCCTGGGCTTTGGCGCGCACCACGGTCCAGAAACCGGAAGTATCCGGCCCGGTTCCGGTGTCGGGGCCGCGGGCGATCTCGTTCAGGCTTAGCCGCTGCCGGGCGTTGCGGTTGGTAAACCAGCTGGAATTGAACACTTCATCGAACGCGTCGGTGTTGAGCGCCTGGCGGGGATTGCCGGAGAGGCTGCGCACATGCCGGGAAATGTCGAAGAAACGCTGAATCGGTAAGATAAACAGCTTGTCCACGTTATCGCCGGCCAGGTTGATTTCCCGGGACTCCGGGGCGGGAACCGGCCTGCAATCAGCCGGCGGCGGCTCCGGAACCACAAACCGGGAAGCGCCCCCGCAACCGGTAAGCGCCGCCAGGCCGAGAAAGAGAATGATCCTGCGCCGGATCAATCGCAATGGAATATGTAAGCAAAATCGTTTTATCGTTAATCTCCAGATTCTAATGCAAATCCAGGTAAACCCGCACGGTTTCCCGCCCGACGCCCACTTGCAGGATCGCTATCACGTCTTTGGAGTCCCTTACTTTGATTCCGCCCCCCAATCCGAAGCGCATCCGCTCCCGGTTGAACTCTTTTCCGATGTCTTTGGCGACCTGGCCGGCGTCGGCGAACAAGAAGCTGTCGATGCGGTACCACAGCGGAATGTTATATTCCAGGGACGCGAGGGCCATATCTTCATCGCGAAAACGCCCCCGGTCATACCCGCGGATGGTTTCCACTTCTCCTAATTCACTCAGGTAATAAAAAGGAATCTGGCCGTCGCCCACCGGCTCGCTCACTTCCAGCGCTAACCGCACGCTAAGCACCCGGTTATGGCCCAGGTGAAGATATTGCCGGACATCCCCCTGCGCTTTCCAGAAGTTGAAATCATCCCCGCCGGCGTCTTGGAAATAACTTCCCGAGAAAACCATCTCGCCGCCGGAAGTGGGGTTTCCCAACCGATTTCGCGTGTCGATTGCGATTCCTGCCTGGTATTGGACAATCTTCACCCGGGTATCCAGGCCGGCGAGAGCGGCGTCGGAATAGACCGTTTGCAGGGAAGGGTAGTCATCCCCGCTGTTTTGATAAATATTGTCATGCTCATAATGCGCCAGCCCGAAGAGGCTCCATGATTTTGCCAGGGGAATTTCCATGCCAACGGAGGCAACGGAGAGTTCCCGGTCGTAACCGGACACTTCGGAGCGTTTCGTATCCTGGCCGATCCCATAGAATTTTTCCTGGGGGAGAAAGCGGTAGTTCAGTTGAAAATTCAAAAACAGGGGATTCGATTCGGAGAAGTGAACGCGCCGCCAGCGGAAACGGTAATGCTGCCGTTGGGTAAAAAAACCGTGCGCCGCCCGCAGCGATAAGCGGGAGCGCGAGCCGATAAGCCCCTTGTGGGTATATTCCACGCCCAGGCCGGAGCGGTTGGAGTAGGTGGGATAGAGCTGCCGCTTTCCGTCCCGGGAGGTTAACAAATCAAGCGTGCGGGGGACCAATTTGCTTTCATAGATATACCCGGCGCTATATTCCACTCCCTTAAAGAGCGCCACGAAAGGAATGCTTATGATCGTTCCCGGAAGGGATACCCAGTGCTCCCAGGTCTTTTTTCCACTGTATTGCTGGCGCAGGATTTTCACGCTGTCCGGCGATTGGGGGGTCGGTTCCGGTTGGGTTTCCGTTTGCGCCCGCGGGGAGGAGGGGAAGGCGAATATTCCGCCTAACATCATCCATAAAACAATGCGCCTGCCGGAAGTCTTCAAATTACTGCGCCGCTTCGATGGAAAGATCATCCCGTTCCTTAAAACAAAAAGTTGCCGGTTTAGAATTTATACCGCCCTCGGCCATGCCGGGTAAGGTAACAGCGGATTTATCAAAAAGTCAAAACACCTTGATCTGAACGTAGCGTCCCGGGTTCTTTTTCAAATCCGTGCTCAGGGAGTCGAGAGAGCGGCTCAGGTTCACTAAATTTTGATACAACTGTTTGTCGTTCAACAGTTGCGCCGCGGTTCCGCCGCCGTATTGGAGCCGGTAGAGCAGGGAATCGGTTTTGGTTGAGATCGCCTGGACCCGCGGAAAAAAGGCGGTGTCCGCTAACAACTGCGCGAAAGTCCCCTTGCCGTTGTGCAAACTGTCCAAAATCGCCTGGAAGTTTGCGGAGCTGCGGTTCAGGCGGGCGTAGAGGGTGGTATCTTGCAGGATTTTGCCGGCCGTGCCCTCCCCGCGCGCCAGCCGCCCGGAAATTTTATCCAAATTCGCCATCAGGCGGGTGAAGTTGCCTTCTGCTACCGGGTCTTTGAACAGTTTCCCGATGATCCCCCTTCCCTGCTTCGCTTCTCCGGTCAGGGAATCCACGTTGTAAAGGGTTCTTTTCAAGCCGGTCAGCAGTTCCGAGGCGTCATCGAAAAAAGCATAGGGATCCACGCCCGGATCGCTGGTAATAAAAGCTCCCGGCTGCAGCGCCGGCTCCTCGGGGTTGCCGATGTCGATATCCACGTATTTGTCGCCCAATATGCCCATGGTTTTGATCATGGCCACGGAGGAGGCGGTAATGTGGTGGGAGTATTCCTGGCCGATCTTCAGTTCCGCGATGATTCCCCGCCGCCCCTCTTCCAGGCTAATGTGCATTTTTCCCACCACCCCGATTTTCAAGCCGGAGAGGGATACGAACGCGCCGCTGTTCAGCCCCTGGGCATTGGGCAGATACATATAAAGGGAATACTTCTTGTCAAACATCTTTTGGTTCTTGGCAATGATGTACACGATAAATCCGATCAGGAGAAAACCGAGCATGAACATCAGGAATACGCCGAGGGAAACGTTGCGATCTTTTCGTGCGAAGGCCATGGGGACTGCGCTCCACTATTTTCAATTTTGGGCGCCTTTGAAGTGGGGATCTTCATACCATTCGTGAATATCCGCCACGGGCGCCCCGTCGTACACGATGCGGCCGTCTTTCAACATCATCAGCCGCTTCACTTTGTTCAGGAAGAAATGAATTTCATGAGTCACCACCACGGAGGTAATGTTGAGCTGCCGGTGCAGATCGCTGATCAAATCGACCACTCGCTGCGCGGCAATGGGGTCCAGCCCGGCGGTAGGCTCATCGTAAAGCATGATGCGGGGATTGGCGATGGCCGCCCGCGCCACCGCGACGCGCTTTTTCATTCCCCCGCTCAACTGGGAAGGATAGTAATGCAGAAAGTCCTCTAACCCCAAGAAGGCCAATTCCTCCACCACCTGTTTGTGCACCTCTTCCTCCGGCATGTTGAGGTTTTCTTTGAGAAAAAAGCCCACGTTCTCTTCCACGGTGAGGGAATCGAACAGCGCGCCCTCCTGGAAAACGATGCCGCAATCCCGGCGCACTTTCAGCAGGCGGCGCTCCCGCATGGAAGCAATTTCCTGTCCGTTGATATAAATTTCCCCCTTTTCCGGCCTGGCCAATCCTAAGATCAGCTTCAAAATGGTGCTCTTGCCGCTGCCGCTGCCCCCCACCAGGAGGATCAACTCCCCCGTTTCGATGGTAAAGGAGACGTTGTCGAGCACCTTTCGCTCGCCCAACGTCAGAGTAACGTCTTTGAACCGGATCATCAGTATTTCCTAATACAGTGCAATTACCAGTTTGGTCAGCACAAAATCCATCAACAATACCGAGAGAGAGGTAAACATGGCCGTGAGAGTGGCTGCTTTTCCCAATCCTACCGATCCGCCCCTGACGGTGTAGCCCATGTAACACCCCACCAGCCCCACCAGCAATCCGTAAAAAGGCGGTTTAAGCCCGCCCACAAAGAGGTCTTTAAAAGTCAATCCGTTGAAGACCGACAGCCAGAAAAATTCCGAATCCACCGCCAGGGTGTTCACCGCGATGAACCAGCCGGCAATAATGCCCACGGCGTCGGCGAGGGCGGTGAGGGGGGCCATCAGCAGCACCGAGGCGAACACCCGGGGCACGATCAACCGTTTGATGGGATCGGTGCCGAAGGCGCGCAGGGCGTCCACCTGCTCGGTGAGCACCATGTTGCCGATCTCCGAGACCAGCTTGGCCCCGCTGCGGGCGGCGATCATCAGCCCGGTAATGGTGGGGCCGATCACCCGGATCACCGAGATCGCCACCATTCGCCCGGTCATCAGTTTGGCGCCGAACTGCTCTAACTTGGTGCCCCACTCCAGGGTCATCACCATGCCGATGCTGGCCGCGGCGGCGAGCACCAGCGGGAGGGCCTGGTTGCCCATGATGTGCATCTGCGCCAGGGTATCCTGCCAGTACACGAAGACGTACTTCACGCCCCGGAGGGTGCGGAAAGAGAACCGGGTAAAGCGGAGGAACTCAAAAAACGCGGATTTGATTTTACCGGGAATTGCCAGCAACATGAATATTCTTCTCAGTTTCCTTGCAAATTTATCAAATTGCGCCTAAAGTTAACCGAAAAGATGTTTCGATCAAAATTGAATTTTTGCTCGAGCAGGGGCGCATCGACCGGCCATCGGGAGAGAAAATAGGATTGTTTTTGAGAACGGTGTATTGTAACATTAAGATAAGAAACAGTAGATCAAGAATTAGGCCGTCTGATGAAAAACCAAGCGACCGGGGAACTAGTGGTGGCAACGCAGGTGATGGAGATAAGAAATAGTGAGGTTTGCTGATAAGTCCTCGGCTTTTCAAAGAGGGCGAATTGCTTTTCTGGTTTCATAGCTACGATGTGTTATGGGAAAACCGCGCTAGCATTCATGTCGGCAAAGGCTCGCAAAATGACGTAAGCGACGCCAAAGTCTGGTTGGAACCACAGATCGAAGTCGCACGCGCCGGACGCACTTTGAACAGCAGCGAATTGAGCCTGGCGCTGCGAATCATTGAGCAAAACTTAAAGAGAATACTGGAGGCCTGGAATGCCCACAAAAATAAAACAAACTGAGCAATCCGAAGAATTCCAACAATCTGCGCAATGGTATGAAATTCCCTATCCGGCGTCCGCCTACACATTTCCGCGGGAGGCGCTATTGCAGCGGGTGCGTTTTGACAATGACTACATGCACCTTGAATTGGCCGATGGGCGAATCATTTCCGTACCGCTGTGGTGGATCCCAACCCTGTACAATGCAGAACCAAAAGAGCGGGAACAGTACCAGATCAGTCGTGACCGCAAGATGATTGTATGGGATCCGGAAAAATGCTCGATCAATGATGAAGTCCGGGTTGATGACTATCTTAGCCCTCGAAATAAACCCTGAAGGGCAAGCTGGCCTGATCTCCCATACCTAAGACATGGCGATGGGGGGTGAGCAGCAGCCTGTTTCCTCATCGAGCCGGGTTATGACACAGAATCAATCCCTGGCGAGCGGGAATCTTCAAATCAAGTTTCCAGGTTTTTCTGAGCTTATAAACCCCTTCCTCTCCCCAAACCACCCGAAATGTCTTTTCACCAGATGAATAAGGGACTAATGGGAGCGTAAGCGATTTCGCCTTTTTCCCGCTATTGAAAAGGGCGATCATCCGCTGCGCTCCCAGCCGCCGCTCGAAGGCGAACAGACCCCGCGCGGCATACAGGGGGTGATATTCCCCGGTTCGCAAACAGGGATGCCGATGCCGCAGGGCGATCGCTTCGCGGTAAAATTGCAGCAAATCCTTATCCCATAGGCTCTCGTCCTGCCAGGGGAAAGCGGCGCGGCAGTGGGGATCGTGCCCCCCGCTCATCCCGATCTCGTCCCCGTAATAGATGCAGGGCGCGCCGGGCATGGTCATCTGGAACAGGGTGCAGAGGCGCAGGGCGCTTTTGTCGCCGCCCAACATCCACAGGGCGCGGGCGGTGTCGTGGCTGTCGAGCAGGTTGAGCTGCGCCTGGCTGGCCTCCCGGTCGTAGGCGGCGTGAATGGTTTCGATCCGCCGGGAAAATTGCCCGGCGTCCAGGGCGCGCAGCTTTTTGCCCCCGGCGCGGTAGTGTTTGGCCAGGGTTTTCGCGCCGAAAAATCCTAAGGCGGCAAATCCTAACGGGTAATTCATCAGCGCGTCGAAGCGGTCGCCTTGCAGCCATTTGGGAGCTAATTTCCAGATTTCCCCGCACAAATAGGCCTCCGGGTTCGCCTCCTTCACGGTGCGGCGGAATTCCTGCCAGAAGGTTTTATCTTTGATCTCTTCCGCCACGTCCAACCGCCAGCCGTCGATGCCGAACTCGATCCAGTAGCGGGCGATTTTCAGCAGGTACTCCCGCACCCCCGGGTTTTTGATGTTGAATTTCGGCAGCGCCGGCAGACCCCACCAGCAGGCATAATTGGGGGGATGGTTCTTGTCGCTGCTGTAAGGGCGCAGGGGCCAATCCTGAATGATGAACCAATCTAAGTAAGGAGAATTCCCTTTGGTTTCCAATATATGGTGAAATGCCCAGAATCCCCGGCTGGCGTGGTTGAACACCCCGTCCAATATGATGCGGATGTTCCGGGCGTGCGCCGCATCCAACAGCTCTCGCAGCGCCTCATTGCCGCCTAACAGCGGGTCCACCTGGAAATAATCGTAAGTGTGGTAGCGGTGGTTGGAAGCGGAAGCGAAGATGGGATTGAGGTACAGGGCGTTGACGCCTAACGCCTGCAAGTAATCAAGTTTTTCGATGATTCCCCACAAATCGCCGCCCTGGAAGCCCTGCTCCTCCGGGGGCGTTCCCCAGGGTTTCAGGGCGAGGCCCGGCGGAAGATGGCTGCGCGAGCCGCGGGCAAAGCGGTCCGGGAAAATCTGGTAAAAAACGGCGTGTTTGGCCCAGTCGGGAGTGTGGATTGGCAAGGGGAGCCTCCTGTGTAGTGTGTATGAGTGTATGGAGAGATGGGTGAAATGATTGGTGATTGTGAGTATTTTTCAATCTAACGTATCGCGGAGGAAAATTGGCAAGGGTTCGGGATGCAAATCATACCACTATTCGCATAAAGTAGTCGATCCAGACCGAAGAATCTACAGGATCACGAATCCAGTCTCATCTTTTCCAGGTCACCCTCCCAGCGCAGCTTCCCGCGAAATTTGCGAATCTCCTCCTGGTATTTCAGGCGAATCAACAGCCGGAGCCCCTCTTCCACCGCCTCTCGTTTGGGTTTAAATCCCCCGGCTTTCAAGGCCATTTCCATTAAGGGAGCCAGAAAAAAATAATGTACCCAACTGAGCGCACAGAGTTATTGAAACACATTAGCGTTCAGTGGTACAATAAAAAGGGCGAAAGCCCTATCCGCTCCGGATGTGTATTGTTTTAAAAATTATACACAATCAAAAGAAATTCCAATCAAAAAAATGAGGAATCCGGCTTTCTGCCGCTTTATACCAGGGTAGCCGGGGAATATAGTGACGACAGCGGCGTAAAAACACCCTCCCGGAGGCTCCGAACCTCCGGGAGGGTTAACTTGAACACTTTCGCACCCGAACACCAAAACCCTACAACCTCTCCTTCACCCAATTCTCCAACCCCCCGACTAACACCAGCTCCTGCGCGGCAATTCCCACCGGATCGATGGGGTAGCTTTTGCCGCCTGCTTCCACCACGGATTTGCGAAAATTCACCCTGGCGATGACCCCGCTGCGCACGGTCAGTTTTTCCTTCCCGAAGCGCTGCTTGAGATCGTTCACCAGTTCCGGCGCTTCTACGGCCAGGTAGCCGTTGTTCAGGGCGTTGCGTTTGTAGGTTTCGTTGAAAGAACCGGCCAGCACTAACTGCAATCCGCGATATTTCAGGGCCGTGGCGGCCTGCTCCCGGGAGCTGCCGGTACCGAAGTTGAAACCGCCTACTAAAATATCCCCTTCCCTGGCGATTTTGCCGAATTGGGGATCGTAATTTTCCATTACCACCTGGGCCTGTTGCTGCGGGGTGAAATCATCGATGTAGGTGTATTTGCCGGGGAAAATCCCGTCGGTGTTGAGATTGTCCTGGTGGCAGAAGATCAACTCGCCTTCCAGGGTTTCCGGAAAACCCTTCAGGATGCGCACTTCCCCGCCCGCAGCGGATTTTTTGAGATTTACCCGGATTTCGCCCCGGGGCATTTGCGAAGCCCATTCCCCCGGAAAATCGATCTTCCCGGCGATGGCGGAGGCGGCCACCACCGCAGGAGAGGCCAAATACGCCTGCGCGTTGGGAGAACCCATCCGCCCCTTGAAATTGCGGTTGGTGGCGGAGATGCCCACCTCGCCATCTTGCAGCAGCCCCCGCCCTAACCCGATGCAAGGCCCGCAGCCGGGCGGCAGGGGAATCGCCCCGGCTTCTAACAACTTTTGCCAGTCGCCCCGTTTTTCGCTTTCCGCCTGCACCTCGCTGGAGGCCGCGGCGATGTAAAATTCCACTCCGTCGGCCACCTTTTTCCCGGCAACCACCCGGGCCGCTTCCGCCAGGTCTTCCACCCGGCTGTTCACGCAAGAAACCAGGTAGGCTTTGTGGATTTTGAGATTCTTCCGGCTCAATTCTCCCACCCCGGCCATCACTTTGACCCCGTTGGGGCCGGAGACGAACGGCTGCACTTCGGAGAGATCCAACACCAATTCCTTCGCGTAATAGGCATCTTTGTCCGCCCGCAGCTCATGCAGCCGTTTTTCCAGCTCCGCGATGCGTTTTTCATTCAAACGGGGGTGAATTCCGTTTCCGTCGGCGTCCGAGGGCACGCCCGCCAGCCCGCGCCGGGAAATGAATGCTGCCCGTTCACGCAGCCACGCGAGGGTCGTTTCATCTACCGGGAAAACCCCCGCCAGCGCGCCCCATTCCGTGCTCATGTTGGCGATGGTCAGGCGCTCGTCGATGGACAGGCTCTGCACCCCTTCGCCCACGAATTCCACCGCGTGGTTCAGCACTTCATCCTTATTGAACGCTCCGCACAGGGCGATGATTACGTCTTTTCCGCTGACGCCGGGGCGCAGTTTCCCGCTTCGTGGTGAGTTTATCGAACCGCGCAATTCCACTTTTGCGACCGGGGGAACCTGCCACCAGGTACGCCCGGTGGCCCAAAGGGCCGCGGCGTCGGTGCGCACGATGGGCGTGCCCAAACAGCCTAACCCGCCGTACATGTTGGAGTGGCTGTCCGAGGCCACCACCAGCGTTCCCGGCCAGGCGTAGCCTTCTTCGCACATAATCTGGTGCCCGATGCCCCGCCCGGCGGGGTAGAAATCCACTCCCAGGTCGCGGGCAAATGCTTCGATTTTACGGTACTTTTGCAGGTTCTGCTCGCTGGTATCCTGCACATTATGATCGAGGGTAAAAACCGGCTGTCGGGGACTGGCGATTTTGCTTGCCCCGATGCTGCGGAATTTGGGGATCACCGCCCCGGTGTTGTCGTGAGTCATCACGTAAGCGGGCTGGATGGACAGGTAATCGCCGCTGCGTACGGTGTGGCCTTCTTCCAATCCCACCGCAAAGGCCCGGGCGATTTTTTCGATAAAGTTCTGCGACATGAAACTCTCCTTTGTTTGCGATAACGGATGCGGGTGTCGGGTATAGGGGTATAAGGTGTACTATCACGTAGTCTTTGACAATTCCTTTGCCAGGAAGCAGAGCTTCCCCAATTGCGTTGCGATCCCGGATAAGCCGGGATCGCAACGAGTTGCTCGGTACAATGCTCGTCACGATGCTCTGCATCGTGACGTCAGGGGCGGGAAGCTCTGCTTCCCGTTCATCCCGGCAATTGTCAAAGACCACGTGATAAGACAGGGTATAAGGGTATAAGGAGAGCAACGCCTTATACCTTATACCTTATACCCTATACCTCATACCTAACCTCTCACCCCGCAAAGCGGTTTAGTTTTTTCAAGAACAGTAACACTAACAGCGAGGCGGCGAAGAGCAGCCCCGCCAGGAGCAGGAAATATTCATGGTGCGCCAGGGCGCTGTAAAACCGCCCTAACAGCCCCGAGGAATAAGCGCCCAGGGCGGTAGCGCCGAACCAGCAGCCCATCATCAGCCCGCCCATGCGCGGGGGGGCGACTTTGGAAACGTAAGAAAGCCCCATGGGACTGACCAGGATTTCCGCCACCGTGATCACCAGGTACGAGCTGATCAGCCAGGCGGGGGACATGATATTTTGATCCAGGTTCCCGCCCAGCAAAGAGGCGAACACCATCACGATCAGCGAGGTTCCGGCGATAAAAATGCCTGAAAAAATCTTGCTCGCGCTGGAAGGCTCCTTCCCCCGCTTGCGCAAGGTGTTGAAAATCGAGACGATCACCGGGGTCAGCATCACGATGAAAAAGGGGCCGAAAAACTGGTAGGTTTCCGGGCGCAGGAAGGAGTACTCAACCGTGGAGCGCTGGGCGAAGAGGGTGAGGGCAAAACCGTTCTGGTAAAAGGCCATCCAGAAGAAAATCGCGATCAAAAACAGGATGCCCAGGGAGGCCAGCCGCTCCCACTCTTCCTTTTTGCTCATTTCCACCCGGGGCTGGGGATTGGAAACGGTCGCAGCCGAGGATTCCGGCGCTTCGCTGACCTGGTAAGTCCTACGCCCCAACTGGAAAATGGCCATGGAGATGATCATCCCCAGGGAAGCTGCACCGAAAGAGACATTGTAGTTTGCAAACTGATTATGCAGCGCAGTGGCGGCCAGGGGCGCGATGAACGCGCCGATGTTGATGCCCATGTAGAAAATGTTGTAGCCCACGTCCTTCAGCTTGCTGCCCGGGGGGTAGAGCTTACCCACCAGCACGGAGATGTTGGCCTTGAACAGCCCGTTGCCAAAGGCGATCATTGCCAGCCCGCCGTAAAACAGCGCCAGCCGGTTCAATGCCGAAAAAGCCAGCAGGGCGTAGCCGCACATCATGATCACCGCTCCCACCCGGATGGTATTGCGATAACCGAGGAACTTATCGGCGATCCACCCCCCTAAGATGGGGAAGAAATACACCGCCCCCAAGAACAGGCCGTACACGTCCGCCTTGTCCGCGTCGCTCCATTTGAAGCTCTCGTCCATGTACAGCGTGAACACCGCCATCATGGTATAAAATCCGAACCGCTCCCACATTTCGGTAAAGAACAGGGTAGTCAATCCCCGGGGGTGATTTTTGAACATAGGGTCTCCTTCTGAGAGTTCATCGCCGACTGTTTTTAGTGTGTAATTCGTTAAAGCGTAATGTGTGATGTCTTTGGGGTAAGCCTTTTTACGCTTCACGCCCCCGCCAGCCCCTCCACCTCTTCGATGGTTTTAGGAATGGGCTTGCCCAACACCCGGTTGCCGGTTTCGGTGACCAGGATGTTGTCCTCTACTCTTACGCCGCCGAAGCTGCGATATTTTTCCACCGCTTCATAATTGATGAATTGGGGGAACTTATTCTCCGCTTTCCAGCGGTCGATCAGTTGGGGGATGAAATACAGCCCCGGCTCCACGGTGAGCACGAAACCCGGCTCCAATGCCCTGGCTAAACGCAGGGAGCGGATGCCGAATTGGGGATTGCGTTGGATGGCCTCCGTGTAACCGACGTATTCCTCGCCCAATCCCTCCATGTCGTGCACGTCTAACCCCATCATGTGCCCCAGCCCGCACTGGAAGAATAGCGCGTGCGCCCCGGCGGAAACCGCTTCTCCCGCGTCGCCCTTCATCAATCCCAACGCTTTTAAGCCGCTGGCGAGGCGCTTGCAGGCCAGCAGGTGCACGCTGCGGAACTCCACCCCCGGTTTGCAGGCTGCGATGGCCTTTTGCTGGGCCTCGAGCACGATTTCATACACTTCCCGCTGGCGCGGATCGAATTTGCCGCCGATGGGAATGGTGCGGGTGATGTCCCCCGCGTAATGCAGGGCGGATTCCGCGCCGGAGTCGTTCACGACCATATCGCCCGCCTTCATGCGGTTGCCGTGGTAGTGGTTGTGCAGGGTCTCCCCATGGATCGAAAAAATGATCGGGAAGGAGAGCCGCCCGCCTAAGGCATAGGCGATTCCCTCCATCAACCCGGCGACCTCGCGCTCGTACACTCCCGGGCGAGCCTGTTTCATGGCCAGCAGGTGCATTTCCCGGGTAATATCCAGCGCGGCTTCGATCTCGGCCACCTCTTCCGCGGATTTACGGGAGCGCTGCGCCACCACTGCTTTGATGAAGGGCGTGGAAGCCTGTTGATTGGCCGCGTCCGGGTGCCGTTGCAGCAGCTTTTGCAATTTGATAACGTTTTCCGCGCGATACTGGGGAAGAAAGTGGATCTTCTTCCCGGCCTGAAGCGCTTTTTTCAGGACATCTTCCAGCTGGCTCAGCGGGACGCTCTCTTTCACCCCCGCCCGGCGGCTTTTTTCCGCGATGGCGGGCTGCGGCCCCATCCAGACGATCTCTTCCACGGTCAGGTCGTTTCCAAAGACGATCTCCCGGTCGGCCTCCACGTCGATGAGCGCCGCCAGGCCCGGCGCATCGATGCCCCAGAAGTAGAGAAAAGAGCTGTCCTGCCGGAAATGAAAGGCGTTGTCGGCGTAGTTCATGGGGCTTTCCTCATTTCCGAGGAACAGGAGCACCCCGGAGCCAAGCTGCTGTTTCAAGCGGTTTCTGCGTTCGATATAAGTCTGGGCGGGGAACATGCGCATCTCCTGGTTTGGATTTTAGAATATATGAACCGCGCTGATTGTTAGATTCTTCAAGCCGAAATCCGCGAGTTTGTCCCTAACTTTTTTTAGCCACAGAGGGCACAGAGTTCACAGAGTTTCAGCATAACTTCACCTCCTGGC
>JABWBP010000039.1 GCA_013360445.1 Calditrichaceae bacterium
TTACCACATGGTTCGATAAACTCACCATGCAAAGGCCACAGAGAGCGCAGAGATATGGAAAAGTTTGCTAAACAAACCCATTTTGCAGAAAAAAATGTTCCATATAACGGAATAACGGTTCTAAATGCTCAAAAACCTTCCTCTGTGACCTCTGTGATCTCTGTGGCTGAATAGTAACGATTCAAGATTCAAAACTCAAGATTCAAGACTCAAGACTCGAAACTCAAAACCCGAAACCCGAAACTCCCCGCCCATGCACGTAATCGAAAAAATCAAAGAATATCAACTGAAGCAGAAGTTCCTGGAACTGGTCTGGTGGAAGAAGCTTCTGGTTGTTTTAGCCGCTTTTTTTGTTTTTGTTTTGATCATTGATGCCATGGTGATGCCTCTTTACACCCGGCATGGTTCGGAATACCAGCTTCCCGACGTTACCGAAAAACAGGCCGCGGAGGCAGAAGAGATTCTCGATGACCAGGGCTTCGCCGCCATCATTCAGGATTCGGCGTATGACGGGTATTATCCTCCCGGAACGGTGATTCGTCAAAATCCCCCGCCTTACGCCACGGTCAAAAAAGGGCGCCGGGTGTACCTGGTGATCAGCAGCGGGGAGAAGCCGATCTACATGCCCAACCTGCTCAAAGAGAGCCTGACCAACGCGGAATTACGCCTGCGGGAGACCGGATTGGAGCTGAACAGAACCTATTGGGAATATTCCGAAGACGTTCCTTACCGCGGCGTGGTTATCGGGCAGTCAGTGCCGGCCGGGGAGCTGGTGGCTGCTTCTCAGAAAATCAATTTGACCGTGAGCCTGGGACCGCCGCCTTCCTCGTTTACGATCCCCCGGGTGGTGGGGAAAAGCCTGGAAACGGCAATGAACGAACTGGCCGCGGTGGGCATCACCCCGGATCGCATTATCGTCAAATCCCGCTACCAGCCCAACCTGGTGCCGCAGACCATCATCTCCCAGTCCGTAGAGGAGGGGACCCTGGCGCCGGAGGTGGATGTGATCGAATTAACGGTCAGCACCGACCGGCTGCCCCAGCGGCAGGAACAGGGGGGCGGGCGGCCTTAGCCGGCCGGAGCATCAGGAGTGCAAAACTTCAGTTTTGCACAGGCATAGACAGCGTGCAAAACGGGCGCACGACAAATTGTACAAATTAGTAAAGATTAGGAGATTCCAGACTTGCCCCTTTGGGGCATTCGCAGGAATGACAGCCAAGATGCTGGTTTCTATGCCATTCCGGCTGTAGCGAAGCGAAATGCCGGTCATAGACTCCTTCGGAGAATCTCCAGATGTGCAAGTTGTCGTGCGCCCTGCAAAACTGAAGTTTTGCACTCCTGATAAATCGCAAATCCGAAATAAAGAACGGCCATGCCAACCGGCGATTACAAAATTCTTCCCTCCATCCTCTCCGCGGATCATGGGCAATTTGTGCAGGAGGCGGCTGCGGTGGATATTCCGGAGGTTGACTATCTGCACCTGGATGTGATGGACGGGCATTTTGTGCCCAATATTACCTTTGGCCCCCAGGTAGCGGCGTCCCTCAAAAAGCATACCCGCTTCAGGCTCGACGTGCATTTGATGATCGAAGACGTGGATTTTTATATTCCCCGGTTTGCCGCGGCGGGGGCGGATATGATCACTATCCACCAGGAAGCGGCGGCGCATTTGCAGCGCAGTATTTCATTGATTCGCGAAAGCGGCGCGAAGGCCGGGGTAGCGCTCAACCCCGCCACCTCCCTGGAAACTCTGCGCTGGGTGCTCGGGGAGGTGGATCTGGTGCTGGTGATGAGCGTGAATCCCGGTTTTGGAGGGCAAAAATTCATCGAGGCGAGCGTGGAGAAAATCCGCGTGCTGCGGGAGATCAAAGAACGGGGCAAATATCGGTTTACGATTGAGGTGGACGGGGGGATCGACGCGCGCACCGCGCCGTTGGTGTACCAGGCCGGGGCGAGCTACCTGGTGGCCGGGAACGCGATTTTCGGCGCGGAAAATCGCCCTGAGGCAATTCGTAAAATGATCCGCGCTATCGAAGAGGATCAACAGCGCCGGCGTTCGATTCAGGTCTGAAAATTTTTTTTGAACTTCTCCTCCAAAAAACCCTTCAACTGCTCAAAGTTCTCGAAAAGCTCCGTGGTGCAGCCTAAAATCCAGCTGCTGATGCCGGCCCGGGGAATCTTGCTGACCATATAAACCGGAATGTTGCGATGATAAGCCAGGGTCAATTCCCCATGGGTGCCGCCGCCGTTCAGCACGTGCTCATCCCACAAACAGACCACGTAATCGGTTTTGTTGAGCAAGATATCCAGGTCGGTATTGATCAGCTTGCGCATGGTGCGGCGGAACTGCGGCAGGTCGGTTTCCTTCCAGCGCCGGAACTCCCGGAACTCTTCCGCGCTCAGCAGGTGGTTTTCTTCGACGCAGGGGTTGAAAACCCGGTGGCCCAGGGTTCCGGCCAGGAATCGAGAAATCTCCTCCCGCCAGGCCCTGCCGCCGTCGGGAGCGTGTTCGATAGCGCCGGCTAAATAGACCAGCATGGTTGAATCCATTGTTATATTCGATAACGATTAGTTTTACACTGTCAGGCCCGCGAAGGCGGGATCCATAACTCTCTGAAAATACTGGATTCCCGTTTTCACGGGAATGACAGTTTACCTGTGAGGTTTTAACCCACGTTCGGTATAATAATGCTTCAAGGCGTGTTCGAGCGGTGAAATCCGGAAGTCGCCGTTCCTTTCCGAAGGAATTTCCGATCGGAGCGCTCCGGGCGCGCTTCATTTCATCGGCACTACCAGGATGGGGCAGCTAACCATGTCGAATACCCGTTCATCGGTAGAGTCGATGAACGCCGCAAGAAATTTGTTTTTCCGGCGATGCCCGACGATGAGCAGGTCCGCCTGGTGGGTGGCGTTGGCAATCTCATCGGTGCAGGACTCCCCTTCCACAATGTTAATCCGGATCTCCCCGGCTTCCCGGGGGTAACCGGATTGGCGGAACATTTCCCGGATATCTTCTTCCGTGACCAGCGGCAGAGAATCCATCATCAAGTAAGCTCTTCCGGCGGCGGGATCATTCACGTGGAGAACCGAAAGATCCGCGTTCAGCAATTTTTTCAGCCGCACCGCTTCGCGGATGACGTTACTCTCTTCCGCTTTCCCGGCAAGGGAGAGGATGATTTTTTGGTAGGGCATGATAAGTGTTCCCCGGCGTTTTGGGTAAATGGATCGACATCTTCCTGCTTTTACGAATTTTGAGACTGGCGTGCAACTCGCTGCGTTGGGCGGCTCATTCCGGCCCCCGGCCGGGAAGCGATCAAAGACTGAATATACTCAGAACCTCGCCCACCCTCACGCCGCTGTCACGCTTTCCGTTCGCGATCTGAATGGCGCGCACACTGGTATCGAACTGCCTGGCTATATCGGAGAGGGTTTCCCGTCCCTGAACCCGGTATTTGTGAAATTTCATATTCTTGCCGGAAACGATCTTCAATCGCTGTCCCGCCTTTATCTGGCTGCTTCCCAGGCCGTTCCAGTACATAATCTCTCTTACCGAAACCCCGAACATATTGGCAATATCACTGAGGGTATTCCCGGAGGCCACCTGGTAGGCAAAGGTTTCCCCCTCGGCGATCGTCTGCCTTACCAGCACCCCTGACCCGCCATGGTCATTAGCGGTACTGCTGGCCGGGGGCGGGGTATGGCTTTGCGCGTTGCGTTCCTGAACCCTGGACGCCGTTCCCCGGTTGCCGCGAATATAGACGGTGAGGGTATTTCCGGCAATGATCCGGTTCCCCTGGACGCCATTCCAGTCTCGAAGATCATCGGCGCTGACGCCATAACGCCGGGCAATCCCGGAGAGCGTTTCTCCCCGCCGGATTTTATGGGAAGCGGTGCTCCAATAGTAATCCGTTTCTTTGATGGCAATAACGTCGCCGGGTTGAATGTCGCGGCTGGAAAGGTGCGGATTCCAGGCTTCCAACTGCTCGATTGAGGTTCCGAACCAGTTTGCGATCTGCACCAGGCTGTTGCCGCTCTGTACCTGGTAGCGAATATCGTTGCCGGACGGGGAAGCCGCCGTCTCCTGCTCTTGCCGGGTATTCGCCGGGTAGCCGCGGCCATCCCGGCTGTTTGCAGAATATCCCCGCATCCCACGGTCATTGGCATCAACGCTCTGGCTTCCCCGGGATGAAGATTGCGCCGGTTGGCGGGGGGGAGAGGTGTTTTTGGTTGCGACCGGGGGAGGCGTTTTGACATACTGGGTGATCTTCTTTTCCGTTCCCCGGGGAACGAACAGGGGGTAATCCAGCACCCGCGCCGGGGTGGCAGTGGCGCCCGGCTCCAAATCCGGGTTCAGAGCGATGAGGCTTTCGACCGAGATTCCCGCAGCCTCGGCAATCCGGCTCAAGCTGGTCTGGCGCGGAACCAGCACGGTTCGGTAGCTGGATTCATCCGGGAAAGGAACATCCTCGAACCCGAAACGGGGAGGGTGGCCGGGTTGCGCCATCACAATGGCGGCGAAAATTTGGGGAACGTATTCCCGGGTTTCGTGCTTCAGCACCGTGGTTTTTTCCCGCAGCGCCCAGAAACTCCGGTCTTTGAAATCGTCCAACTGCCGCAGGGCCTGGCGGGTTTTGCCGGCCCCGGAATTGTAGGAGCTGAGCGCCAGGGTAAAACTTCCTAACTCTAACAAGAGGTCCTTCAGATACTCCCGGGCGGCAACGGCAGATTTGACCGGGGAATAGCGTTCATCGGTCCATTTGTTGATTTTTAGCTTATACATCAGCCCGGTAGATTTGATGAACTGAAACATCCCCACCGCGTTGGAGCGGCTTTTGGCGACCGGGTTGAATCCCGATTCGATGAAAGCAAGGTAGATGATCTCTTCCGGAAATCCTTTCGCGATGAAGTACTCTTTCAGCGCCGGGATATATTTACGGGAGCGCCGCAGGGTGCGCTCGAAGAATTCCCGGTAGTGCGGTTCGTTTTGAAAGCGGCGGATGTAGTATTCGATTTCTTTGACGAAATCGGACGGTAATTGGAAATCTTCCCGCTCCCCCATGTGAATGGCTACTTCCCGAATCTCGTACTGGATAAAATTGTGCAAATTCTGGTCAAAGTAGGATTTTCCGTTCAAGCCCGGGAGGGTGAAACGAATATCCGCCTGGGAAGCGGGATTATTGGCGGCCGCGCCGTTGCTCGGTTCATCGGGGGTCCAGGTGGTTTCTGCGGAGGAATCTTCCGCAGCCGGCTCTTCCGCTTCTTCGGCGGCTGCGGGGAGGGCGGGCAACCCGATTTGCGGCGCCATGCCCGCGTTGCCGGCGTTGTCTGGAATCTGCACCGGTTCCGCAGAGGCGGTTTGAGGGGAGCGCCCGGCCCGCAGTTCCTCTTCCAGAATGGCAAAAGACAAACCCGCTTCGGAAGGAGAGAAATGGCGGTCTAAAAAGTCGATCTTTTCCGCATCGGTTTTTAGATTTAACTGATCCAGAACCTGCTTGGCGGCAGCCAGCTCTTTCGCGGATTTGGTGAGATCGTTTCCCTTGTAGGCGCTTATCGCGGCGCGGGCGTGGCGCTCGGCTTCCGCCAGAATCGCGGTTTCCGGCGAATCGCCTCGAATGCCTCGCTCCGGCGCCGCGCAGTTAAGAAGACATGCGCCGATGAAGATCAACATGCTCCATGCGATCAGGTATCGCATCTTATATCGCTCCATGATTTTGTATCCCCCGGTAATTCCTTTTATTCCAACTTAACTCCCCCGTGGTGATCATAACCCCATCAAAATTCGCAGACGGTCTTCAATTTCAGCTAATATGGAAACACCTTCCTTTTCGGCAAGCTCCCGGAGGAGTTTCCGGCCGGCTTCACTAATCCTGACCGTGGCGGTGCTCATATCGTTCTCTCCATAATTTGATCTAATATACAGATTTGCAGCCAATTTTGCCAACGGTTTGTTGGCGCTATGCCAAATTGCCGGTTAGCAATGCCGGTCGCTGAAATTCGCGCCGGGCCGGAGGGCTTGGCGTTTCTATTCGAACGACGGTTTGGAAACCGGCGGGGCGCTCTTGTTCACCCCTACCCCGTGAATGTAAACCATCTCACCTCCCAACAGGCCGGTGCGGAACAAAAAAAGCAGCGCGGCGGCGCTGGCAAGGTAGTAAATCCACTTGAGCGGTTTTTGAAAGAGGCGCAGCTTGATGAACAGGAAGCGCAGCGCGGCCAGGCTTAGGAAACTCCACATGGTGATCTGCCCGCTGTTGCGATGGGTCTGCACCAGCGCTTCGATCTCCGCGGGAATCTCCACCCGGCTTGCGGCCTGGTTGCCGGTCAGCACCGCCCCCACCGCGCACATCGCACCGATTACCAGCATCCAGCTGGCGACCTGGTAAAAGGTTTCCTTTTTGGTAATCAGGTAGAGAAAATCGCTGATCACGGCCACGGAGAGCAGCGCAATGGTAAAATGCACGATGACCGGGTGGAAGTAGTACATCCTGACTAACCTTTTTTCGTTTTCGGCAGAGCGTATGGCGCATAGGGCATAGCGCATAGGGCGGCAGGGTGCGGAGCATTCTCCGAACCTCGCTTGCTTTAGTTCTCTGCGCTTTGCACCATGCTCTATGCCCTCTGCGCTATGCGCCATGCGCTCTGCGCTATGCGCCATGCGCTTTGCTCAGGCAATATTCGCCATCTGGAATTTATCCACAAAGCGTTGTTTGAAATGCCGGCGCACCCCGGCGTGCTCCGGGAGGCGCAGGTGGGGATCTTTTTCCACCAGGGCGAAGGCGTCCTTGCGGGCGGTTTCGATAATGTTCCGGTCGCTGACCAGGTCGGCGTATTTGAGATCCGGCATCCCGTGCTGGCGGGTGCCGAAAAATTCTCCGCCGCCGCGCAAACGCAAGTCTTCTTCCGCGATCACGAAGCCGTCGTTGGTCTTGACCATTACTTCCATGCGCTCCCGGGCCACCTCGTTAACATCCGCCGGGGTGATCAAAATGCAGTAGGATTGTTTTTCGCCCCGCCCCACCCGCCCGCGCAACTGGTGCAGCTGGCTCAGCCCGAAGCGGTCTGCGTGCTCGATGAGCATAACCGTGGCTTCCGGCACGTCCACCCCCACTTCGATGACCGTGGTAGCAATCAGCATCTGGGTCGCCCCGCTCTTGAAATTCTCCATAATCCGCTCCTTCTCGGCCATCTTCAAGCGCCCGTGCAGCAGCTCCAGTCGAAAATCCGGGAAAATTTCTTTCTGCAAAAAATGATACGCTTCCGTGGCCGCCTTCAAATCCAATTTTTCCGATTCTTCGACCAGGGGATAGACCACGTAGGCGCGCTCCTGCTGCGCCAGGCGCTCGCGCATAAAAGCGAACACTTTTTCCAGGCGGTCTTCGCTGCGCCAGAAGGTGCGGATTTCCTGCCGCCCCGGGGGCATCTCATCGAGCACCGAGACGTCTAAATCGCCGTAGAGGGTTAGCGCCAGGGTGCGGGGGATGGGGGTGGCGGTCATTACTAACACGTGCGGAGTCTGGCCTTTGCGGATCAACTCGGAGCGCTGCACCACCCCGAAGCGGTGCTGCTCGTCGATTACCGCCAATCCTAAATTGTGGAACTGCACCGCCTCCTGGATGAGCGCGTGGGTTCCCACTACTAAATCCACCTTCCCCTCGGCAATGCGCTGCTGCACGGCTCTTTTGGCGCGCTCCGGCAGGCTGCCTAACAGCAGGGCGGTTTTGAGGGAGGGGTCTTTCAACAGGCTGCGAATGTTGAAAAAGTGTTGCTGGGCAAGGATTTCCGTGGGGGCCATCAGCGCGCCCTGGTATCCTGCGGCGATGGCCATCTGCGTGGCTAACAGCGCCAGCACGGTTTTCCCGGAGCCTACGTCGCCCTGCACTAAGCGATTCATGGGCTGGCCGCCCGCTAAATCCTGCCGGATTTCCTCCAGGACCCGCATTTGCGCCCCGGTAAGGGAAAAAGGGAGGGAACGGATGCGATTTTCCAACTGCGCCGGTTCTACGGGGATGGGAATCCCTACCGCCGGGGAATAATAAAAATGTTTTCGCAGGGCGATGAGCAGTTGCAGGTAAAACAGTTCTTCGTATTTGAAGCGCCGCCAGACCTGCTGCAGCTTCTCGGTTGAATCCGGAAAGTGCATTTGCCGGTAGGCTTCCCGGCGGGAGATCAGGCGGTAGCGCTTTTGCAGGTAATCCGGGAGGGTTTCCGGGATTTCCCCGGCAAATTTTTGCAGCGCCTGGGAGATGATCCGGCGAAACGCATAGTTGCTCACCCCGGCGTCTTTCAATTCCTGCCCGGAGGGGTAAATGGGGATCAACTGCCCGGTGTTCAACTGCTCTTTCTCTTCGCTGATGACGTCGAAATCCGGGTGCACCAACTGCCAATACTTGTAGCGCGACACTTTCCCGCTGAGGGCCACGGTTTGATTTTTTTGAAAAATCCGGTCGAAAATATCGGCCTGGTTGAACCATACCGCTTCCAACAGGCCGGTTCCGTCGTAAATGCGGATGATCAGCCGCCGCTTCCCGAAACGCACCAGATCCTTGCCCACCACTTCTCCCATCACCGTGACGGTCTCGTCGGCGTTCAGGTCGCGGATCAAACGTACGTCGCTGCGGTCTAAATACCGGCGGGGGCGGAAGTCCAGCAAATCCTCCAGGGTGTGGATTTCCACCCCCCGCAGCGATTCGGCGCGCCGCGGGCCTACCCCTTTCAAATACTCCACCGGGGTCTGGAGAGAATTTTGCCGGGTTTCGGAGGCATTCATGTTAACATCGTCGGTTGATCTTGCTGAAGTGTTCAGGTGTTATGGTGTTTTGGTGTTATCGTGCGAAAGTATTCGCTTCGCCCTGCTAAAACACTAAAACACCCTCTAACTTCTTAACACTTTTTCCGAAGCGATAGCGCCGTCATACAGGTGAATGATGCGGTGCGCCTGCTCCGCAAACATTTCGTTATGGGTGACGATGATGAAGGTCTGGCGGTACTTCGCGTTTAATCCCAAGATCAGTTTGAAAAGCGCCTGGCTGTTCTGGGTGTCGAGGTCGCCGGTAGGCTCGTCGGCGAGGATCAACTTGGGACGGTTCATAAACGCCCGGGCAATCGCCACCCGCTGCTGCTCCCCCCCGGAAAGCTGGTTGGGTTTGTGGAACATACGCTGCTCTAAGCCCACTTCGTTCAACAGGTTGACGGCGTGCTGTTCCTCGGACTTCCAATCGTTGCCTTTGACCATTCGGGGCATCAGCACGTTTTCCAGGGCGGTAAACTCCGGCAGCAAATAGTGGAATTGGAAGATGAACCCGATGTGCTCGTTGCGGAAACGCGCCAGTTTCTTTTCCGGGAATTGCGAAACGTCTTCCCCGTTGATGAAAATTTTGCCGTCGCTGGGTTTGTCCAGCGTGCCGATCAGATTGAGCAGGGTGCTCTTTCCCACCCCGGAGGGTCCCATAATCACCACGATTTCTCCTTCCCTGACCCGCAATGAGATGCCGCGCAGCACTTCCACGCGCGCCGGGCCGGATTCATATACTTTCCGGAGATGAACCGTTTCAAGAATTGTGTTTGCCAAGATGTGCTCCTTATACCCTATATCTATAGCCTCAAAAAGTGCAGGTTACGCCCGCGTTCAATATAAACTCTCTTCGACCGGTGCAAAACTGAAGTTTTGCACTCCGGGGGTTATTCATAGCGGATCGACTCCACCGGGGTCAACTGCGAGGCTTTGAACGCCGGGTACACCGCCGCGAGCAGGCACAGTACGATGCCGATGATCGAGACGATGGCAAAATCGAACAAGTGCATCTCCACCGGCAACTTGTCAATGATATAGACGTCCGGGGGAAGGCTTACCAGGCCGAATTTCTGCTGCGCGTAGCAGATTCCGAAGGCCAGGAGATTGCCTAACGCGGTGCCCAGCACCCCGATGATCACCCCTTCGAACAGGAAAATCTTCATAATCCCCCGGGAAGCCGCGCCCATGCTCTTCAGAATGCCGATATCGCGGGTTTTTTCCATCACGATCATCACCAGCGAGCTGATGATATTGAACGCCGCCACCATAATGATCAGGCTGAGGATGATGGTAAAAAGCCATTTTTCGTAGGTCATCCAACTGTAGAGGCTCTTGTTTTGCTCGAACCAGGTGCGCGCCGCAAAGGGGTAGCCGCCTAATTTTTCTTCGATGAGCGGGGCGACCTTTTCCGCCGCGGTGTAGTCATCTAATTTTACCTCGATGCGGGTGACCGCTTCGGGCATGTTGAAAAGCTTTTGCGCTTCTTCAATAGAAATATAGGCCAGCACCTTGTCGTATTCATAGAATCCCAGCTCGCTGATTCCGCTGACCACGAATTGTTGTACTTTGAAGCGCGGCATCAGGCTAAGCTCCCGGGGCACCGAAAACAGGGTAACGATATCTCCCTCCTTGAAAACCAGCAGGGATTCCGCCAAATAGCGCCCTAACACAATGCCCGGCAACTGCCGGCTTTCGTATTCCTGCATTCCCAGGTCGAATTTACCGGAAATGATGCTCTGGGGAACCACGCTGACCTCTCCGGCGGTTTTCGGATCCAATGCCCGGATCATGGCCGGTTGATTGTTCTCTTTAGAGTGCAGTACGCTTTCCTTGACGATCACCGGGGAAGCGCCGACCACCCGGGGAACCGTGCGCACCTCCCCGGTGAGGCGCTGGTAATCTTCGATATCGTGATTGTAGAATTTGCGCACGTGGATGTGGGCGTCCGCGCTGATGAGCCGGTTGCGCACCTCGCTCTCGAAGCCGTTGAAAGCGGCCAGCACGATGTTCAGCGCCGCCACCCCGATCACCACCCCGATCACCGATACATAAGTAATGATCGAAATGAACCCGGTGCGGCGTTTGGCCCGAAAATAGCGCAGGGCGATAAAGGTTTCATAATTCATGCAATTGAGTTTCCGGATTGGTTATGTTGTCATTGGCGCTTCGCGCGTTATTTATTGTCATTTGCTGCGCGTCATTTGCATTGCGTCATTGATGGTCATTGCGCTTCGCGCGTCATTAGTGGTCATTGCGCAACGCTTTAATTTCACTTGCCGCTTCTTACCATTCGTCAAGCCCAGGCGGTCTTTGCCGCTTCTCACTTACCACTTCTCACTTACCACTTCTCACTTGCCACTTTACACTTTTCACTTTTCACTTTACACTTTGCATTACTCCGGCCGCATCATCGGGAAGAAGAGCACGTCGCGGATGGAAGGCTGGTCGGTGAGCAGCATGGTCAGCCGGTCGATGCCGATGCCCAACCCTGCGGTCGGGGGCATTCCGTATTCTAAGGCGCGGAGAAAGTCGTCGTCCAGCACCTGGGCTTCCTCGTCGCCGCGGGCGCGCAGGCGCATCTGCTCTTCAAAGCGCAGGCGCTGGTCTGCGGGATCGTTCAGTTCGCTAAACGCGTTGCCGATCTCCTTCCCGGCGATCACCGGCTCGAACCGTTCCACCAGGCCGGGTTTTTCGCGGTGTTTTTTGGCCAGGGGGGAAAGCTCTACGGGGTGATCGGTAATAAAAGTTGGCTGGATCAAATGTTTTTCCACGTATTCCCCGAAGATTTCATCGATGATCTTGCCCCTGCCCCAGCCCTCTTCTACGGTAATCTTCAACTGGTCTGCCGCCGCTTCCATCTCTTCGTCGTTGAGAGTGGAAATATCCATCCCGGTGTACTGCTGGATGCCCTCGAACAGGGGGAGGCGGCGCCAGGGCGGGGTGAGGTCGATCTCCTGTCCCTGGTAGCTAATTTTCATGGTTCCTAACACTTTTTGGGCGACGGAACTGATCATTTCTTCGGTCAATTCCATCATCCAATGGTAATCCTGGTAGGCCACGTAAAGTTCCATCTGGGTAAATTCGGGATTGTGGAAACGATCCATTCCCTCGTTGCGGAAGTCCTTGGCAAACTCGTACACCCCTTCGAATCCCCCGGCAACCAGGCGCTTCAGGTACAATTCATTGGCGATGCGCAGGTACAGGCGCATTTTCAGGGCGTTCAGGTCGGTAACGAACGGTCGGGCCGAGGCGCCCCCGTAAATCGGCTGCAAAATGGGGGTTTCCACTTCTAAGTAGCCGCGTTCATTCAGGAATTCCCGCATGGCGGTAATGATCCGGGAGCGCTTGATGAAGACCTCTTTGACTTCCGGGTTGACGATCAAATCTACGTAACGCTGGCGATAGCGCAGCTCCTTGTCAGAGAAGGGATCGTACACCACCCGGCTGCCGTCTTCCTCTTTCTCTTTGGCGACGGGAATGGGGCGCACGGATTTACACAGCACTACAAATTCTTTAACCAGCACGGAGATTTCCCCGGTACGGGTTTTGAACAGCGGGCCGGCCGCCCCGACGATATCGCCGATATCCAGCAGCTTGTATATTTCGAAAGCTTCCTCGCCGATTTCATCCTTCTTGATAAAAACCTGCACTCGCCCGTGCATATCCTGAACGTCGCAAAAAGCGGCTTTACCCATCAAACGATTAGCCATCAGCCGCCCGGCAACCTGAACGTGTTTTCCCTCTAATTCGGAAAAATGTTCTTTGACTTGCTTTGTGGTATGGGTACGTTCAAATTTGTAAGGGTAAGGATTCACATTCATCTGGTAAAGCTTTTGCAGCTTTTGCAGTCGCTGGGCTATTAGCTGGTTAACATCTTCCACAACAGTTCTCCTGTTTTTCGGATTCGATTGCCGGGAGTTATTTAAAATGCGCTTTTTCCCCACTAAAAATAAAAAGTTAAAGAAAATTCGATTTTATCACAATAAATTCTTCAAAATCCATTGATTGCACCCGCGTAAGGGGGTAAGATAATCTGGCAAAGCGATTTCCGAAACAACTTAATATCTGCTTTCGCTCATCATCTTCCGTAATTTACCGAAAATAATTAAAAACGCGGCGCCGGGCAGCCCGCGGGATCTGTAAATGACAGTAATTTTTCTTGACATAAAAAATTTAAGATACTAAATTCTTTAAAATTTTATAGTTAAGGGGATGTGAATGAATAAGCCGTTATTTTCGGAATAAAAATTCCTTAATTTGAACGGCCGCTGCGGACAGAACTCTATTTTTTTATTTTTTCACATCTTTAAATAAAACTTTCTATCCCATAAAGCTTGGGAGACTTTTTTCGATTGTATAGAACAAGGCGGTTGCCGGAACAATAATGTCGATGAATTAATGATAGGAGCAAAAGGTGAGCCGAGTTTTTGAAAGAACAGAGCAATTAAAAGATCGGGTTTTTGACGTTAAACTACGCATGGATGAGTGGAAAGTACTATTTGCAATCAATGGAGTGATGGATTCCCGGGCGCTTGCCGAATTTCTGGATATGAAATTGGCGGAAGTAAACGGGGCGCTGGATAAGCTGCAGGACTTGCAATTCATTCGGATATTGCAAACGGTTGAAGCTGCTCCGATGGAAGCCGCTGCGCCGGAAACGCTGGATCTGGAAGAGGAAACCGGCGTTGAGATCCCGGATTTGGAAGAGCCGATTAGCCTGGATTTGGAAGAAGAAGACATCCAGGCGGTTGAGGAAGAAACAGGTCTGGATGAACTGACCCGGGAATCGTTTGGCGCGGAGGAGGCGGCTGAGAAAGAAGGGGCCGCCGACGAAGATCTGGATGAGCTGATCGGCAACCTTCTGGAAGAAGAAACCACCAGCCTGCCTTCCGCGGACGAAACCC
The DNA here is from genome assembly GCA_013360445.1 of Calditrichaceae bacterium. Lineage (GTDB taxonomy): Bacteria > Calditrichota > Calditrichia > RBG-13-44-9 > J075 > JABWBP01. Next base: position 13,696 of record JABWBP010000039.1, read on the forward strand.
TGGAACTGCCGGAAGAACCGGGAACCCGGGCGGAACCCGAAGATGAGTTCGACCTGGAAACGATCTTCAAGGAAGACGTCGCCGAAACGGAAGAGTCGCTGGACGAAATGCTCGGTACCCTGGAAATGGAAGAGCCGGAAACGGTCGCGGCTCCCCCGGCGAGAGAAGTAATCGAAGAAACCGGCCAGGGCACCATCCTGGTGGTGGATGACAGCGTGGTGATTCGCAAAATGGTAGAGATTGCCCTGGAAAATGAAAATTATAATATCGTTTCCGTGGCCACCGGTAAAGAAGCGCTGAATTTCCTGGATGAGAGCACCCCCGATCTGATTATCCTGGATATTATGCTCACCGACATGAATGGGCTGGACGTCTTGAAGGCGATCAAGGCCAGCAAACAAATTCCGGTGGTGATGCTCTCCGCTAAGGACACTCCCCGGGAAACCACCAAAGCGAAACAGCTTGGCGCCGATGACTTCATTCCCAAACCCTTCAAAGATGAAGAGCTGGTGGGCAAGATTAAGGAATTGATCAAAAGGTAAAATGGATTTTCAAAACAGTCGCAGCACGCAGGAAGTCCAGCGACTTTCTATTTTCGAGTTAGCCGGCAAATTGTTCGGATTGGACATTCTCCGCTCCCGAGAAGTGATCCCCCTGCCCCGGTTCACCCCGCTGCCCAATAGCGGAGATACTTTTTGGGGGGTATTTAATTTACGGGGAGAAATTTTTCCGTTAGTGGATGTGTCCTCCATCCTGGGGTTGCCCCCCAAACAAATCCAGTCCGACGATATGGTGATCTTGGTCGATTCCACCGAGGGATTTGTCATCGGAATGCTGGTGGACAAAATTCACAGCATCCTTACTTACCTGCCCGCGGAAGTGAAAATTCCCCGGGGGATGGTCTCAAAAACGATGGAATTCTATTTGAGCGGCGTTCTGCAGCACAAGTACAACCTTATTCATATTTTGGAATTGGAAAATCTGCTCAGAGCCAAACCAATCCTGGCCCACTATTAAACAAGGGGTCTCAATGTCACGCATGAATATCGGGCTTCAATGGAAGTTTTTTTTCATTCTTTTTGCCATCCTCTTCCTTTTTATGATCCTGCTGGCTTTCTATACCTACAAGACCGACCGGGAAGAAGTGCTCGCCCAGGCGCGAAACCAGGCGATCGAATCCGGCCGCGTTCTCTCTAATGCACTCTTCAACGAAGATATTCAAAACGCCGCCGGCCAGGGCGCGGAGTTAAGCCCTTCCTACCAGCGGATTGCCAGCCAGGTGCGCGGTTTCTTCCAAATCTATTCCGACCCCAACAGCGATTTTCCCCTGAAAAATGTTTCCCTGTTCATGCCCGGCGCAAATTCGGTACAACTACTCTTCTCCACCCGGGTGCCGTTTAAATATCTGGAGACTTACGGGCTGAGCATCGAGGCCGCCAAAGCCATCGAAATGAAAGCCGTGGTGTACAAACCGGATTACCTGGAAGGGGAGGATTGGCTCTATTCCGCCATCTCCCCGGTTTATGATAGCGGGCAGAACGTCATCGCCCTGGCGCAGGTTGATATCGCCGGGTATGACGTGGAAGGAAAATTGCCTTCACTTCTCTGGCGGGTCGCCGCCTACCTGTTTTTTGCGCTGCTGGTATGCGGCCTGGCCAGCGTTATCCTTTCCCGGGTGATTACCCGCCCGATCGACCGCTACGTGGATTTTGTCAACCGGGTGTCGGAAGGCAATTACCACCTGCGCCTGCAACTGCAAACCCGGGATGAATTGGAGAAGATCGGGTTTGCTCTGAACGTGATGTTGGAAAAATTAGAGGGGTTGATCGAATCGGAAGCCGACCGCGACCGCTTGCAAAGCAATATTACCAGCCTGCTCAATATCGTTTCCGCCGCCGCGGACGGGGATTTTACGGTGAGCGCGGAGGTCACCGCGGATACCTTAGGCGCCCTGGCGGATTCTTTCAACCTGATGGTGGCGGACCTGTCCACCCTGATCCGCGACGTGAAAAGCGCTTCCGATCAGATCGCCAAATCTACCCGGGAAATTTTGATCAACACCGAAACCATGTCCCGGGGGGCCGATAACCAGGCGAAAGAGATCGAGGGCACCTATCGCGGCGCCAAAGAAATGGCGGAAATTTTGCGCTATGCCAATGATCGCACCTCCCAGGCCGCGGAATCCGCCCGCCGCGCCGCCCAGGTCGCCCGGGAAGGCCGGGAAGTGGTCAAAAAATCCATCGAAGGGATGCACCGCATTCGCGAGCGGGTGCAGGAAACCGCCCGGCGGGTGCGCGCCCTGGGCGAAAGCTCCGAAGAGATCGGCGAAATCATCGAAGTGATCAGCGACATCGCCAACCGCACCAATTTGCTGGCCCTCAACGCCACCATCGAGGCGGCGCGCGCCGGGGAAGCCGGACGGGGGTTCGCGGTGGTGGCGGACGAAGTGCGCATGTTGGCCGAACGCGCCAGCCAGGCCGCAAAAGATATTTCCGGCCTGATCGCCACCATCCAGGCCGGCACCGGCGAAACCGTTACGGCCATGGAGCAGGGCACCGAGGAGGTGGAAAAGGGCACTCATTACGTGGATGAAGCCGGCGCGGCGCTGAAGGAAATCATCGCCCGGGTGCAGGATTCTTCCAATTCCATCACGGAAATTTCCGGGACCTTCCAACAACAGGCTAAAGCCAGTTCGGAAATTGCCGAAGCCATGAAAAGGACCGCCTCCATCGCCCAGGAAACCGCCGGGGGAGCGCGGGAGTCCCGGAAATTGGCGGAACAAATGGAAACCCTCTCGCGAATGCTGAATACCGCGGTCTCCAAGTTCCGCCTCAGCGAGGCCAACACCAACCATCGCATGAAAGTGGAGCGATGACCGGCTAAGATCACGCATCACGTTTCACGCCGAAAATGGCTTTCGTTGCTAACCCGATGCGTGATACGTGAAACGTGATGCCTGAGATGTAATGCGTAAAATGGAATGCGAATAAAACCAACGGGTAGGACATGAAATCGAGCAGCACCGTCAATTTCGAGACGTTCTATTTTTTCAAGTTGCTGGAGACGATCCGGGAGAACGGCGCCCAAAAATACAACCGCGAGGACCAGCGTTACCTGGATAGATTCGTGGATTATCTGAACCGGGAGGAAACCGCCCAGGAAAATATCGAAAAATTGGCGCTCTCGCAGACCACCGGCGACCTGGCCCTGTTCTTTTCTGACATCGTCGATCAATTGTCGAACACCACACCGGAAGCCGCGCTCGACAGCATTCCCGCCCGCGCCGGCGAATTTTTGGAAATTTTCGACGTATTTCTCCAGAGCGAGGAGTGGAAAGCTTCGGTGGATGCGGAAACCGCGGCAGAGGTACTCGAAACCCCGGAAGAACAACTCTCCTTCCGGGAATATTGCCGCAACATCATCCAGACGGAGATGGAAGCCGGCGCCAAAAAACTCCCCGCCAAACTGCGCCAGCCCTTCCGGGACTACCTCACCCGCTTGTTAGCGGAGCCGGATATGTCCGATCGCTTAGAAAAGCAGATCGACGATCCCCGGGTAACCGAATTTGCGATTCTGCACCGGGAAGTGACGCAGGATGTTGGCGGCGCCGACCTCGATGAATACATCGAAAATTTTGAAAAAAATGCCCGGGAATGGGCTACCTTGTTCCGCGGCATCGTCAAAAATCATAATGCAGAGTTAGAAGCGTTTTTCCGGCCCGCCCCGGCAGAGGCGGCAGCGCCGGCAGAAGTCGAAGAGCGCCCCTTCGAAGAGTTGTTCGAAGAAGCGGAAAAAGAAGCGGTTTTTGAAACGCCGGAAGCGCAGCCGGAGCCGGTCGCGGAAGAGTTGGAAATGCTCAGCGAAGAAATCGAGCAAAAGAAAGCCCGCCGCGCGCCGGCCCTCTCCGAAGAGGACCGGGCGCGCCGGAAATTCCTGCGCGACTACGTGGTCAGCGAAGTGCGGGCGTACGTGGATGAGATTATGGCGGCGGTGGACCAGCTGATCGAAACCCCCTACCAGCCGGGCCTGGCCGCGCAGTTGAACGAGGGACTGAAGGGATTGAAAGACCTGGGGCAGATTCACGCTTATCCCGGGGTGGAAGAACCGGCCCGGGAACTGCTGCAAGTGTTCAACCACCTTCAGGAAGAAGGACTTCCGTTTACCGAAAGCGAGCGGCCGCTGTTGGAATCGTTGTTGGAATCGCTGCCCGCCTACATCGACGCGGCGATTGCGCAAAAGGAAACGCCGGCGCTCAAAAAAATTCGCGGGCAGGTGCGCGAGCTGCGCTCCCAATTATTCGCCGCCGAGGCGCTCTCGGAAGCGAAATCCGCGGAAACCTTAGAAAGCGCTTTTCAGGAAGTGGCGCAGCGCAGCGCCGGGGCTATTCTCGCGGAAATGGAGAGCGGGATCACCGAAAAATCCCCTCAAACCCTGGCCCCGGTATTTGAAAACTTAGGATATTGGAGCGGCCTGCTCCTCTCCGGGGATGCCCGGGAAACCGTGGAATGCGTGCGGGAATTACTGCAACCGCAGCGCTATCACCAATTGAGCCGCGAGGAGCAGCAGCTTCTTGCCGACGTGGTGCAAAGCTGGAAAAGCTCCTTTGCCGACGCCTCTGCGGAGGTATGGGAAAATTACCACCGCCAACTGGAGCAAATGCTGCCCCGCCCGGAAGCGGCGAAGGCCGACGAGGCTCTCCAGGCCTACAAAGAAGTGACCGCGCGGCAGTTGACCCGTTTTATCGGCGCCCTGCAAAAAACCGCTCCCGATCCGGAAGAGTTGATCGCTGAGCTATTGCCCGAATTCCTCCTGGGCCTGCAGAGCAACAGCGCCCTTATTCGCAATGACGATCTGGAAATTTTTTTCCGCATGGCCGAGATCAAGCTGAAAAACAGCGATCCGGCGCAGGTGCAGGACCCGGAAGCGTTTCGCGAAGGGCTGATTGCGTTTTTCGAGACCCTGAAAGCGCGGGTGCAGCGCCTTCCCAAAGCGATTCCCGCCAACGCGCTCCTGAAACAGTTTGACGAGCTGCTGCCGGTCGCGGAAGCGGTTCGGGAAGAACCCGCCCGGCCGCCGCAAGCGGAAGCGGCCGCGGAAGTCGCTCCCGCCATCGAAGTGGAAGAGGCGGCGGCAGTCTCTTCCGATGAAGAGATCATGGAAGTTTTCAAGCTGGAGGCGCAGAATTATATCAGTGAATTGCGCGAGGGGCTGCTCAAGCTGCGCCGCAATCCCCGGGATGAGCGGCGCTGGCGGGATTTGGGTATCAACACCCATACCCTCAAAGGCTCGGCGCAGATGGTCGGGCGGCAGGATATTGCGGAACTGGCCGAGCCACTGGACCACGTGGTGGATCTGATCGGGAATGAATCGCTGGCGCCCGATGGGGAGTTGTTCGATATATTCTCCGGGTTTGTGGATGCCCTGGAAGCGCGGATTTACGGCCAGGCCGTGGAAACGGAAGCGCTGCGCAACCGCCTGAACGCCTACCTGGCCATCGCCGAGGTGGAGAGAGAAGCGGAAACGGCCGCTGAAATGCCCGGCCCCGAAGAAGCGCCGCTGGAAGCGGAAATTACCGCACCGGAACCGGAAACCCCGGTGGAAGCGGAAATCGCCGCACCGGAACCGGAAATCCCGGCGGAAGCGGAGATTTTCGCGGAAATCGAAGCCCCGGAAACGGAAAAAGCCCCGGTGCAGGAGCGAGTCTCCCGGGAAGATATGGTCTATCTGGAAGAGCGCGACCCGGAATTGTTAGAAATCTTCCAAAACGAAGTGGACAACAATTTCGACATCATCGAAAAGAATCTCGCCAACTTAGAGAAGTTCAGCTACGACAAAGAAGCGCTGCAACAGGCGGAACGGGCGGTGCACGAACTTCGCTCCGCTTCCAAAATGTTAGGGATCATCGAAGTATCCACCCTCACCGACAAACTGGAAAACATCTTCGAATTGCTGATCCAGCAAAAAGTGGAAAATTTCCGGCAGGTAATCCCGGTAACCCGGCGGGCCATGATGGTCATCCGGGAGCTGACCGCCCAACGCGCCGTTCGCCGCAGCCTGTACGATGAAGTGGTGGACAACCTGGCCCGGCTCATCGAAGCGCCGGAAGAGGCGGAATTGGCGATCGAGGAACCGGTCGAGGAAGCTTTCGAAGAAGCGTTCCCCGGGGAGCCGCTAATTTCGGATATGCCGCTCCTGACGGAAGAGCGGGCAGAGATCAGCGCGCAGGTTATGGAGCTTTATCTCCAGGAAGCGCGGGAGCAGTTGGACGACATCAACTACTTGTTGTTGAAACTGGAAAAAGCGCCGGAAAATGAAGAATTGCAGCACCATTTGATGCGCTGCATGCACACCCTGAAAGGTTCTTCCGGCATGGTGTACGCGCAAAAGATCGAAACCCTGGCGCATCGCTGCGAGGATATCCTGGACCGGAACCTGAAAGCGAAAAATCCCCTGCCGGCGGAATTGTTCGACCTGCTGTTCGAGGCGGTGGACGAGATCAGCCATATTTTAGAATCGCTCCAAAAGCAGGGCCGGGAAGAACCCCGCAAATTCGACGCGGTGTTGCTGAAGTTAGAAAATTACTTCCGCGGCGTGGAGGCGGCGCCGGCGGAAGCGCCGAAAATCAAGGAAGCCCGCCCCGTCGCCCGGGAAGTTCCGGCGGAAGAGGAAGGCGGGGAAATGGTCACCCTCGGCAAGCGGGAAGAAGCGCCGGCCCCCGGCAAAGAGACCTTCCTGCGCCTGAACATCAAAAAGATGGATCACCTGCTCAACCTGGTTGCGGAGCTGGTGATCAGCAACAACCAGTTCAAAAACCAGTTGGACCGCCTGAAAAACTTCATTCCCATGCTCAACAGCAATTTGAAAGCTTTCCGCGACACGGAAGATTTTCTGCACACCCTGGTGCGGGAGGGCAAAAGCCTGCAAGAAGTTCTCAATCCCCTGGTGGAGAACAAGCCGGGAGCTAAAGAGAGCTTGAAAAAGCAGGTTGACAGCATTCAGCGGGTATTGAAGAACGTCAAGAACATGCAGGATGAGCTGACCTCCCTGACCCATACCCTGAAGGATAATTCCAAGACTTACGATGAAAACCTGCAAAAATTGACCAAATTGGGCAACGAACTGCTCGACGAGATCATGCAGGCGCGGCTGGTTCCCATCAACCTGCTCTTCCAGCGCTTCCACCGCCCCATCCGCGACCTGGCCCGCCAGCTTCAGAAGCAAATCCGCCTCTCCATCAGCGGGGAGGATACCGAACTCGACCGCGCGTTAGTGGACGAGCTGTACGAGCCGCTGTTGCACCTGATCCGCAACGCCATCGACCACGGCCTGGAAACCGCTAAGGAACGCAAAGCCGCCGGCAAGGACCCCGAGGGGCTGTTAGAGATCAAGGCTTCCCGGGAGCGCAACCAGGTGATCATCGAAATCCGCGACGACGGGCGCGGCATCGATCTGGAGAAGGTGAAGAAATATGCCATCAAAAAAGACCTGGTCAGCAAATCCGAGGCGGAAAAAATGACCGACCAGGAGTTGTTCGAATACCTCTTCTATCCCGGTTTTTCCACCGCCCGGGAAGCGACCCTGGTATCCGGCCGGGGGGTGGGGCTGGACGCCGTAAAGGTGCAGATCGAAAAAGCCAAGGGAGACATTCGCACCTACACCGAGAAAGGCAAAGGCACCACCTTCAGCATCCGGGTGCCCATCTCCCTCTCCGTGGTGCAGTCCATGCTGGTGGAAGTGGGCGGCCACGTCTATTCCGTGCCGCTGATGCAGGTGGAAGAGACCCTGCATGTGAGCGGGCGGGACATGTTAGCGGAAAACGACCGTTATTACATCCGCTACCGGGAGAAAAAATTCCCGGTGGTGCAACTGGCGCAGTTGTTAAAGGTGCGCGATGTACAGGAGAAAATCATCAGCGTGGATACCAACTACCCGGTCATCATGGTGCAGGATGAAGGCAACCGGGTGGCGCTGGTAGTGGATAAAATCATCCGCCGGGAAGAAATTTTGATCAAATCCCTGGGGCCGGGCCTGCGGCGCTTGAAATATATTTCCGGCGGCTCCATCATGGCCGACGGCCAGGTGGTGCTGGTGCTGGATATTCCCCAGATCATCCAGGATATTCTCAAAGGCGCCCGCATTTCCGCGCCCCGCCCGGAGACCGCGGTCGTGGAAGCGCCGGTTACGGAGCGGAAACCTTTAGAAGCGGTTCCCGTGAAACGCAAACGCAAAGTGATCCAGGGGCGCAAACCCATCGCCCTGGTGGTGGATGACTCCCTCAGCATCCGCAAATACCTCAGCAGCCTGTTGATGCAGAAAGGCTACGCCGCGGAAACCGCCCGCAACGGCTACGAGGCCCTGGAACTGCTCAACAAGCAGGAATTCGACATTATGGTGACGGACCTGGAAATGCCCAAGCTCTCCGGCTACGAATTGATCGAAACCCTGCGCTACGACCAGCGCTTCACCGGCTTCCCGATCATCGTGCTGACCGGCCGGGCGGGAGAAAATTTCCGCCAGTTGACCGCGGAATTAGGCGCGGACGCCTACATCATCAAACCGTTCAAGGACCGGGAACTGTTCGAGCAGTTGGATAAATTCATCGAGTACAAAGGATAATGACGATTTGGGATTGCGACCCTCCCGGGGTATTGTAGAGACGTTGCAATGCAACGTCTCTGCGGTCTCGCCCCTCGCCCTCTCGCCGCTCTTCCTTCCAATAAATTTACATTTAACCTGATTTTCTGCCGGAAATGCCTTATCTTCACCCATTCGGAATCAGAATGGAGAAGGTTATTTGAAGGCGTTTGGTTTTTTTTGCAGTATGTTTTTGCCGGTGATGCTGGCTGCCCAGGTGACGGTGAGCGGGGAAATTACCCGCAATACCCGCTGGTTCGGGCAGGTGTTCGTGGACGGCGACGTGGTCGTCGCGAAAGGGGTTACCCTGTCGATCGAGCCGGGCAGCCGGATCGTTTTCCGGGCCAATCAGGATAAAACCAAATCCGGCAACGACCCCTCCAAAATCGAATTCATTGTTTTAGGAAAGCTGATTGCCGCGGGGGAGCAGGGCGACGGGCAGATCGTGTTCACCAGCGACGCCACAGGGGGCAAAGCGGGCAGCTGGCACGGGTTGATCTTCAAGAACCTTACCGTCGCCTCCATTATGAGGTATTGTATTGTCGAATATGCTTACAAGGGCGTTACCTGCTACGGCAGCTCCCCGGAAATAAACGGCTGCGAAATCCGCTTCAACCAGTACGCCGGGATCAGTTGCGAAGTGCGTTCCGCCGCGACCATCCGCAATTGCTCGATCATGGGGAATGACTTTGCCGGGCTGGTCTGCGAATTAGGCTCCTCGCCGCTGTTGGAAAAGACCGTGATTACCCAAAACACCAACGGCGTGATCGTATTCGACCGTTCCCGCCCGGATTTGGGACGCAGCGAGCCTGGCGCGGGAGAATCGCGGGGAGAGAACCAGGTCTATGGGAATTTCGAGACGGATATTTATAACCGCTCCACTCTCGATCTTTTCGCGCAGAATAATCTCTGGAACAGCGAGCGGGCGACGGAGATTCAGAAAAAAATCATCGACAAAGAAAAGAATTCCAGCTACGGTAAGGTGATTTTTGAACCGCTTTTCGGGAGAAGAACCCCGCCGCTGGCGGCCCGCCAGGTTCCTCAACCCTCGCCGCCGCTGTCGGCCCCGCAGAATAGCGCCAATGCCCAGCCCCTTGCCGCGGCCGGCAATCCCGGCCAGGCCATTGCGGGAAGCGACGGCAACCCGGCGATTATCCTTTCCACCGCCGCTTCGCAACCCGACTTGCCCTTAACCGAACCGCCCCTGGAAGACTCAAACCCGGCGCAGCCGCCCGATACCGCGGCGCAAACCCTGCCGGATCAAACTTCCATTGTGACCCCGGAAACCCTGATTGTCTATCGGGAAATTTTTGTGGAAAAACCGGCTTCAAATTCCGAACCAGTGTTGACCGACCCGGTGCTGGAGCGCCAGTTGGACAGCGGCAAACGCAGTTACGTGAATTTAGCCAAGCCGGAATACCCGGAAATTTACAAACGTACCCGCTACCAGGGCAGGGTGATCATGGAGGTGATCGTCGATTATGACGGAGAAGTGGAGAGTTACAGTGTGGTGCGCTCCGAAGGAGACTATTTTACCGGCGCCGCCATAGATGCGCTCAAGAAGATGCGCTATCGCCCGGAAACCTTCCAGGGCCGCCCGGTAAAATTCAAAATCTACGAATCCTTTGTGTTCAAGCTGGATCAAACCGAGTGATGCGAAAAACAGGACATGAAAAAACCATCCTACCTTATCGGGATTGCCGGGAACATTGGGGTCGGGAAGACCACGGTAACCCAAAAATTAGCCGACAAACTGGGCTGGGACCCCTATTTCGAAAGCGTGATCGACAATCCCTACTTAGACGATTTTTACCAGGATATGAACCGCTGGAGCTTCAACCTGCAAATCTATTTCCTGGCGCACCGCTTTCGCAGCCAAAAGGAAATTGTCGATGCCGGGCGACACGCCATTCAGGATCGCACCATCTATGAGGACGTGGAAATTTTCGCCCGCTCCCTCTATGAACAGGGGTTCATGAACGAGCGGGATCACGCCTGCTACCGCGATCTGTTCTATGATATGATTCCTTTCCTGCCCAAACCGAACGTGATCATCTACCTGAAGGCCTCCGTGGATACCTTGATGGGGCGCATCCGCCAGCGCGGGCGGGGTTTCGAGAAAACCATCCGCCGGGAGTATATCGAATACCTGAACCGGGCGTACGAGCGCTGGATCGGGGAGGCGCAGGATCATTTCCGCATTCTTACCATCAACGCCGATGAGCGGGATTTCGTGAACGGAGACCATGATTTGAATGAGTTGATAGAGGAAATCCGCGGTTATTGCCCGGGGGAATAGCACAGGGGCAGGGGGCAACCGGAGTGCAAAACTTCAGTTTTGCAGGGGTAAGAGCAAGGGGCAGGTGGCAGTAGGCAATTTTATCCTTACCTGCTCCCTGCCAACTGCCAACTGCCTACTAACTTCCCGATTTAACAATTCGATTGGATCTATGGTGAAGTGGAAAATTCTGAAAAGCAACTCCTGTTTATCAGTTACTACTTCCCACCCATGGGGGGCGGGGGGGTTCAACGCATTGTCAAATTTTTGAAATATCTTGATTGCGACCTTTTCCAGCCTGTTGTTCTCACCGTCAAACCCAGCTTTTTCTACAGTAATGATAGCACCCTGGCCGGGGAAATTCCCGGTTCGGTAAAGGTTATCCGCAGCGGTTCCCTGGACCCCTTCCGGGTGCTGTACCTGTTCCGCAAGCTGTTCCGCCGCCCCGGTTCCGCTTCCGCGGTTTCCCATCGCGAAAGCGGGGGAAACATCCGCAAAATTGCCATGTCCGTCTTCGTGCCCGATTCCCGGCTGCTGTGGCTGCCCTTTGCGTTAGGCAAATTGTGGCGATTGCGCCGCCGGCCCGTCAATGTGATCATTGCCAGCATGCCTCCCTTCACCGCCGGGTTGATCGGGGCGCTGGCGCGCCGGTTCCTCCCCGCCCCGCTCATCCTGGATTTTCGCGACGCCTGGGCGGAAAATCCCTACCTGCCCGCGGTCGGCGCTGTGCAGCGGCGGCTCAGCGCCCGACTGGAAGCCTGGTGCATCCGGCAGGCGGATGGGTTCATTTTCGTAAACCCGGCGCTGCAAAACGATTATCAAAAACGCTATCCCTTCATCGCCGGGCGCCGGGCCATCACCATTCGCAACGGATTTGACCCGGAGGACTTTTATTCGCCGAATTCCCCCGGCGCAACGCAGAGCGCCGGGCGCAGGGCGCAAATCGGGATCGAGGAAATAGATTCCGGGAAGATCGCCGCTGCGGAGAACGTTTCCGGGAATTCCGGGGTTTTCAACCTGGGAATCATGGGAACGGTCTATTCCCAGGGAAATCGCCCGGAAACTTTGTTAGAAGCGGTGGAGGAATTGAGTGCGGATGCGGCATTCCGGGACCATTTCCGGCTTATCTTTTTGGGAAAATGGTCGCCGGATTTCCGCAAAACGGTAGAGGAAAAACCATTAGGCGGGGTGGTGGACTTCATTCCCTACCTGCCCCACCGGGAGGCGCTGCTGCGCGCCGGGCGCTTCGATGCCCTGGCGCTGGCCATCGAGACCGGTTTGCCCGGCAGCGCCGGGGTAACCCCGGGGCGTATTTACGAATATTTATACCTGAAAAAACCCATCCTGGCCCTCTGCCCGCTCGATAGCGACCTGGCCGATTTGCTGCGCCGCTGCCAGGCCGGGGAAGCGCTCGATTATAACGACCGAGAGGGAATCAAGCGGGTGCTGCGGGAGTGGATGGCTGGCCGGGGCGACTTGAAAAACCGCTACCGCTTTGTCGGGGTGGAGGAGTTTTCCCGGGTGAATCAGGCGCGGCAGTTGGCGGGGTTTGTCGAAGAGGTGGTGGGTAGGTATGTGGCGGGGTAAATTGCTAAATGGTTAAATGGTTGGATGGTTAAATGGTTGGATACCTGGTTAAGCGTGCCCGGTTAATGCTTTCCCAGCCCTTCAGCCATCCAGCCATCCGGCCATCCAGCCATTTAACCATCCACCCCTTCATCCCAGCACGTAATTCCGGGCAAGCTCCAGATATTGTTCCACCTGCATTTTTTCCCACTTCCTGCCCCGGTCAAGCTCCCGGCCCATGATACGGGCCACTTTGGGGGCAATTTCCATGCTCGCCCGGGCGTTCAAAATTAGCGCCCGGGTGCGCCGGGAGAGCACGTCTTCTAAGGTGCGGGCCATTTCCATCCGCGCCGCCCAGATGATTTCCACCACGCGATAGGGCAGTTCCGGGTGAAGCAGTTCTCCATAGCCGTTTTTTTCCCGGCAGAGCTTGCGAATGGCCGGGGCATCGGAGCCGAATACCTGCCAGGGTTTCATCGCCTCGGCGTTCTTCAGCCAGCCGTGCAGGCGCAGGTTTTCGGTTCTGCAGGGCCTTTCATCCAGCCCGGCCAGGATCGCCGCCTCGTTGACGGTATCTTCCGCCATTTTCCGGTAGGTGGTCCACTTTCCCCCGGTAATGGTTACTAACCCGGAGGGAGAGATCATCAGCAGGTGATCGCGGGAAAGGGCTGCGGTATCGGCGCTTTCCACGGATTTAACCAGCGGGCGGATGCCGGCGAACACGCTCAGTACGTCCGCGGGAACGGGATCTTGGGTGAGGTAGCGGGCGGCGTGGGTGAGCAGAAATTCGATCTCTTCGGGAAGGGGGCGCGGCTCCAGTTCCGGCGATTTCACAGGAGTATCGGTCGTGCCGATCAGCACCCGCTCGTGCCAGGGAATGGCGAACAGCACCCGCCCGTCATCGGTGTGCGGCACCATGATGGCGCTGTCTCCCGGCAAAAAGGATTTATCCAGTACGATGTGCACCCCCTGGCTGGGCGCGATCATTTCCGCGGCGTTGGGATTATCCATCCGGCAAATCTCGTCGGCAAATGGTCCGGCGGCGTTGATCACCGCCCGGGCGTTCAACTCGTAATGCTCGCCGGTTTCCCGGTCTTCCGCAATCACTCCGCAAACGATCTGGTTAGATTTCCGCAGCGCCGTCACGCGCATATAATTGATGGGAAAAGCGCTCAAATCCGCCGCGCTCTGGGCGAGGTTGACGGCTAAGCGGGCGTCGTCGAATTGGCCGTCATAATAGATCACCCCGCCGCGCAGCCCCTCCGGCTCCAGGGTGGGAATGTGCTCCAACACCTCTTCGCGGGAGAGATTCTTGGAAGGTCCCAGGCCTAACTTTCCGGCCAGCAGATCGTAGAGCCGCAGCCCGATGCCGTAAAACGGCCCCTCCCACCAGGCGTAATTGGGAACGATGAAGGGCATATTGCGAAACAGGTGCGGGGCGTTCTGCCGCAGCAGCCCCCGTTCCCGCAGGGCTTCCAACACCAGGGAGAGGTTGCCCTGCTGCAAGTAGCGCACCCCGCCGTGAATCAGCTTGGTGCTGCGCCCGGAAGTGCCCTGGGCAAAATCTCCCTGCTCCAACAGCAGGGTGCGGTAACCCCGGGAAGCGGCGTCCACCGCCACGCCTAACCCCGTGGCCCCCCCGCCGATAACGATGAAATCCCAGATTTTCGTAGATTCTTTCAGTTCTTTTAACATTTCTTCGCGATTCATGGCCGCCTCTTTGTCGATTTTACTTATAATATACTAATTTTCTTTCCGGGAAAAAGAGAAGGTTGACATCCCCTGGATTTGTATTTACTTTGTTTGCGGGGTTAATTAGCTTGAATCGCTGGCGATTGTGGTAAACTGAGTACATTCAAAATAAAATTCCGAGTTCAAAAGCGAAAAATCCGGAGGTAAAGACCCATGAAATTTGAACGCATTACCATAGATCCGAATGTTTGTACCGGCAAGCCCTGCATTCGTGGGCTGCGCTTTCCGGTTTCGCGCTTGCTGGGGCTTTTGGCATCCGGAGAAACCAGGGAATCGATACTTAAAGCCTATCCATACTTAGAACCTCAAGACATTGATGAAGCTTTGCTTTACGCCGCTTATCTCGCAGAAGAGGAAACGGTAGAGTTTTCCCGATGAAGTTTCTCGTGGATATGCCCCTGTCGCCGGAATTAGCAGAATGGCTTAAATTGCAAGGACACGATGCCGTTCATGCTATTGAAGCAGGTCTAAGCCGTTCTCTGGATGAGATGATTCTGGATCGTGCTCGAAATGAGCAGCGGGTGATTGTAACTGCTGATTTGGATTATCCCCGGCTTTTGGCTTTAGCGCAGATGGAAGGGCCCGGCCTGATTCTCTTTCGGGGCGGAAACTATAGTGAACAAGAAGCCAGAGAACGTTTGGGACAAGCCCTCAAAAAAATTCCTGTCGAAGATTTACCCACTTTAATCGTCGTTATCGAAAAAGACCGTATTCGCCAGAGACGGCTCCCCCTCCAACCAACCCGGTGAGGAAACCATGAGGTGCATGATAAGCTCCTGCTATCAGCAGTTGTTGATTTTTGGGATGGTATTAGCCGCCGGAGGCATTCTCAGTTGTTCAGCCCCGGAAGAAACAACCCCGGAGCCGCCCATCGCCATTGCCATACACGGCGGGGCGGGAACCATGCGCAGGGAGAGTATGACCGCGGAGCAGGAAGAAGCCTACCGCAGCAAGCTTACCGAGGCGCTAACCCTGGGGTATGAAATCCTGAAAAACGGCGGCGGCAGCCTGGATGCGGTGGAGCAGGTGATTATCCTGTTGGAGGACTCCCCGTTGTTTAATGCCGGCAGGGGCGCGGTATTTACCAACGCCGGCACGGTCGAGCTGGATGCCTCGATCATGGACGGGAAAACTTTGCAAGCCGGGGCGGCGGCGGCGGTGAAGCACGTCAAAAACCCCATCTCCCTGGCCCGCCTGGTGATGGAAAAATCCCCCCACGTGATGTTAGCGGGGGAGGGGGCGGAGGCGTTTGCACGGGAACAGGGGATGGAGCCGGTTCCCAATGAGTATTTTCATACCGACCGCCGCCGGGAGGAGTTGCAGCGCCAGCAAAGCAGGGAGCAGGAGCGGCAAAAATCTTCCCAATTTCCCACTCTCCAAAGCGGATCGGAGGGAAATAATTCTCGCCAGTACGGTACCGTGGGGGTAGCGGCGCTGGACAGGAGCGGAAATTTAGCGGCGGGCACTTCCACCGGCGGGAGAACCAATAAGCGCTGGGGCAGGGTAGGGGATAGCCCTATTATCGGCGCGGGAACGTATGCGGACAACCGCACCTGCGCCGTCTCCGCCACCGGGCACGGGGAGTATTTCATGCGCTTAGTGGTTGCGCATCGAATTTCCGCCCTGATGGCCTACCGCAACCTTTCCGTTAACGAAGCGGCGGAGCAGGCAATCCGCGAGCTTGGCGAATTGGGCGGCGATGGCGGGGTGATCGCCGTGGATCAAAACGGCAACATTGCCATGCCGTTCAATACTGCGGGGATGTATAGGGGGTACGTGGATAGCGATGGTGAGCTTTGGGTGGGGATTTTTAGGGAGTAAACCCTGAATCTGTGACTTCAAGCAATTTATCCTACCAGGGCTCTTTTTCACCCTTATTTCAAGCGATGTTGCGCTTCTTGCGACTCGCCCAACCGGGTAATTTTTCTCGAATAATTGATTAAAAGCACCAGAATTCCCCAGGAATACCCTTAATTGAATCTGTGCCGGAAGGCCGGTGTCGTGGTATTCCTTATTGACCCACTGGAACGGAAGAAAGCTCACAAAAGGGAGTTTGAAAAAATGTTACTGGTATTATTTGGCTATCCCGGTGTTGGCAAAAGTTTTATTGGCAAGATGTTGCAAGAGGAGTTTGGGTTCTATCACTATGAAGCTGACGAGGATTTGACCCCGCCAATCAAAGATGCTATTCAAAAAAATAGCCTCGTCACTGAACCTCTAAAGGAAGCATACTTCAAGCAAGTTTGCGAAAGAATCGACTCGCTCAAGAACCTCCATCCCAATATCGTGGTCACCCAGACCTTTACGAAGGAAAAATACCGGAAACGAATATTGGAACGTTTCCCGGAAGCGAAGTTTATCCGGCTACAGGCGGATATGCCGGTTATTTATGCCCGCCTTGCCAAGCGCGACGGCCACCTGGTAAAAAATTTTTATGCCGGGTTTGCCATCAGCCAATTTGAGGCGCCCACGCTTCCCCATTGGATTTTAGAGAATAATGGCAGAGCAGACAAATTACACCAGCAACTGAACCGTATGTTAGCTATCCAAAGGAGAGAGTCTTGAAGCGTTTTTACATTGTCATGCCCAAGGATGATGGCGGTATGGAGGTCTACGCGATGAAGGAATGGCTGCGGCAGAACCCGCAGTACGTCCCCACCGGACTTAATGCCACGTTAAACACGTCTCATCAGTTGCGGAATGGCCTTCGGCGACAGGGCTGGTCAGTTCAGGAAACGACAAGCGAGGTTCGGCTTATCCCGCCAGGAAGCACTATTCCTGACTTCTTCAACGGAGACAATGATGACGACGATCCAGAACTATCCGCAGCTTCATTTGGTCTTGAGTTTCAATTGCGTGATTTTCTCGCTCAGAACATCAGCGCGATCAATGTGAATGGCAAGAGGCTAAACCTGTACGTGGATCCCACTGGGCGTGATGGTATCGAGTACCCAACTGCGGTTGGTCCAATTGACATTCTTGCCGTTGATGATACCGGCGCATTTTTCGTTTTTGAACTAAAGCGCGTGCGAACTCCTGATCGCGCGATTGGTCAGCTTACGCGATACATGGGATGGGTCCGGGAGACAATCGGAAAGGACCAAAAAGTAAACGGTATCATTATCGCAAAGGAGATTAGCAATGGCCTGCGCTATGCAATTTCTGTAATTCCAAATGTGAGCTTATCTGAATATGAGGTGGATTTTCGACTTAAACCAGCGCAAAACATCCAATAATGAGTGGCTAACAAAGCATTTGCAGTCGATTGGCGGGCTCTGTGCTCCTGTATAGGTTCAGCAAATTTCTTAATCGGAAGTGTTAACCAGGATTTCGTGATCAATGCTGCCAACGGCTGAAAAGCAGTGTGGTAGATCGCTCGACTTATGAAATACAAACAACTGTTATAGCCATCGCTCTTTGATTATCTTTTGTGAAACGTTTTGGAGGAGTGGCCTATGTCTCTGGATGCGTTGAACGGAGGGATGGAACGCGAATTCGATGCCTTATCCCATGGTTTTAATATATATAACCGGGAAATCGTTGCCAAAAATTACGATAAAAACTTCATCCGGGCGTTTCGCCAAATAGAGTTCGAAAAATTAATTCCTCAGATTTTAACCATTCATTGTGATAATGGATGGAAGCAATTGAAGGTATTCGAGGGTGGGGTTGGTACCGGTCTTTTTACAATTCCAATTATTAATTATCTTCTCCAGCGCGATTCCAAGAGTTTTTTGGTAGGAAGAGATAACTCTAAAGCGATGTTGGAAGAGTTGTTCAAGAAACCAGAGTTTCAATCGATACAAGATCGAGCTGAAGGGAGAGTATCACTGGGTTACGGCGATCTCGAACAGGAAGATGGTTATCCTAAAATTGATTTCAATATACTGTTTTTTGCAGGCGTTTTGCATTGTTTGGCCAATCAACATTTTTTCTTAAAACAAATAGACCGGATTTTAGAGAAGGCTGGTATTCTCATTATGATATTCAAGACAGACGTTTTTACTCGGCTTCAATGTGGCGAACGATCTTCATACCCATCGGTTGATACCCACTATGGAAATTTTTGGCGTTATTATTATCATCTGAGAGATTATTACAATATACCGATAAATCCTCGCTGCCGGTTTATTTATGATGCGTCTGCCGTTAACAAGCTCATCCAAAGACAGTTCAATGCTTGCTATGAGCTTCAGAAAATATATGAGTTTACTTGGCCTTCCGTAGTTCCTTTAGATAAAATAATCTACTCGATTGAACATGGATTGACATTTGCCACGGGGCAGGGGGTTTCGCCAGGAATGAGGAAAAAGTTGGCAGAGGAGATGAGAGGGTGGCTTTCATGGAATCACCGGCAGAATAAGGAAGTCGAGATTGACCACAAAATGGAGTTAGTGGTGTGGAAAAAAACAGTGTAAAAGTATTCGATGTTACTCTGCGGGAAGGAGAACAAACCCCAGGGTTGTTTTTTAGCCCTGCGGAAAAGGTGTGGCTGGTAAAGAGGATGATCGAAGCCGGCATTCGCCACATCGAAGTCGGGGTAGTGGGCATTTCCGAAGATGAAGCCGCGTTCAGGGCCATGATTGAGCAAGGTTTGACCGAAAAAGCGGAAATTTCCATGACCCTGCTGCCCTGCGCCGAACTGTGCGATAAAGCGCTTAACAGCGATATAAAATATCTCAATATCGTCTTTCCGGTCACTGCTTGCCTGGCGGAAACCTTCAAGTTTACCGTGGACTCCTACATAAAATATCATATTCCCTGGATCGAAATTCTGCGTGAAACCGGAAAGCAAATACGCATGGCCCTGGCGGACGCTTCCCGTTTTGTACTATTGAACCCAGAGCAAAAAATCGCCCATGATAAAAGCGTGATCGAGAAGAACCTTGCAACGCTGATCGAGCTTATCAGAAGCTTTCATCAACATGGCGTTGATGGCTTCATTTTTACCGATACTGTGGGGCTTCTGACTCCCTCGGAAGTATCTCTCTGCATGAGCCGCCTGCGCCGGGAATTTCCGGAAGTTGAATGGGGGGCGCACTTTCACAACGATTTTGGCCTGGCAACTGCCAACACGCTAACTGCTTACGAGCAAGGCGCTACCCTGCTGCAAGGGAGTTTTAACTTTTTAGGGGAACGCTGCGGGATCGCTTCCCCGGCGGAAATCATCGCCGCGCTGCGCTATTTATATGGCGTGAAGGTGAATATCGACCTGGCTGAAATTCGCCGGCTCGCTTACGAGATCGAGGAAATGACCGGCATGGTGATCAACGAGCGCCAGCCGGTGATCGGGCGAGGGCTTTACTGGTACGAAACCGCTACCCCGGTACTCACCATGCTGAACCGGGAAGCGGGAATATTCGAGACCGTGCCGGCTGAGGGCGCCGGCGCGGAGCGAAAAATCCTCATCGGCAAACATACCTCCCGGAAATTGTTCAAGCTGTACCAGGATTACGGAATTATCGGGCAAGGCCACGAGCTAAAAGCATTGAAAAAACAGGCAATCAAACGGCGTGCCGGTAAACTTTCGGAATTGAAAAAAATTATCCAAAACTACCATCATGAAGTAGAGGAGTCCTGTTGCTTATTGCCGGTTTCCCTTCCAAAACCTCCCTCTGCTACCGTTGCTTCGGTTGTTTCCGAAGAGGCAGAGACCGAAACTGAAAACCTGTTGAATAAACCGGCAAAGAAAGCATTTACCCGCAAAGCTGCCCTCGTCGTTAACAATTCCTGAAGAAATTGAGTGAAAATTCATTTTGCACTGGCAGTGCAGAATAAATTCTGTCGAAAAGCCCCAGCTACGGGGTAAACTACTCCTTTGGAGCCCTCCTGGTACTTCAAAGATTATCTCGCCGATTTAATAACTGATGTTACGCATATTGCCACAGAGGCCACAGAGAGCACAGAGAAAAACAAGTATTTATTGGCTTGATACTGCATTGGGAACGAAAATGCGTTATTGACCCCGCCTTTTCGGGGTAAACTCTTCCGTGTGGCCTCTGTGGCAAAATTTTTCTTGTCCGCGTAACATCAGTTAATAAATCCAATCCTTGATTTCCGCGATTTTTTTTTGTTCATTCTACCATCTTTTGAATTCAGAAAAGGAATTCCCAAACAATTTCCCGGAAGGATCGACGCTCTGCCAATTGATATTACCGGTCGGTTTTGCCCCGTTCTTTGAAAAAGTATTTTTTTAGTCAATAAAATCGCCCTGCCGGATAATATATAGAAGAGGAGGGCAGGGCGTTTGCGGTGACGAGATCGAAGTTGTTGACAAACGGAGGGTTTTCAGGTGGCGAGTAACTTCAAAATCCAAAACCGGGGAAATCAGATTCTGAAGAAGCAATCCGCAACAGATTCCTCTAATTCGCAACTATTCACCAAAATCCTGGAAATGATTCCTCGCGGGGAATTGATTTATCCTCGGGAATTGCTGGCGCTCTATAAAGAAGTCGTGCATCGTTACATTGACATCGACGGTAGAAACATTCATTTAATTACCTATCTAAATATCTACAATATTCTCACCGATAGCTGGCTTACGCTTCCTGATGCGCCGGAAGACATTTTGTTCTTTACCGAAAAATTTTCCGATAAAACCGTCTATGAAAGCCGGAAAAGAAGCAGTGAGTTGATACAACAGAAAAACATTCGTTCTTTTCGCCAATATATACTTGAAAAAGGGAGGCGAAAGTATCCGATCGTGTTGATTACCCGTGATTCTATTGAAAGTTACTATCCCGGAATCAAACACATTCTGTTCCAGATTCCCCTGACGCCAAAGGGGGTGGCGAGTTTAGCCGAGGAAATGGAAATCCCGGATGCTGGGCGCGAGGGGTTTAGCCTCTATTTTATGCGCCTGAAAAAGCATTTTTCAGACTGGACATATCTCTATTATTACATTGCTCCCCTCAAGCGCGAAAGCGCTGTCGCCGGCGCATCCATTTTTACCTCTGATTTGATTCCGCAGCAGCAACTACTTAACCTTGTGGAACTCCTGGATATCATATTCGCCCACATAGACCTCGAGTTCAGCGAAACCTTACTCAAAAACTTCAGCCTCCGCTCCGCGGTTGCCGCGATCATGTCGCGCAACATGTCGCACAACCTCGGCAGCCACGTGCTGGCGCGCATCGCGTCCCGGGGCGTCATGGAGCAGACTCAGAACAAGGGGGTTTCGGAAATCCTGGGCATGATGTATAAAAAACCGGACGAGGGAAGAAACCTGGCCAAGGAGATGATCTATTGGTCCAAAGACGCCCAACTCCTGGCCCTCTACGTGCAGCAGCGCATGGATTTCATCGCCCAGGTATCTTCCGAGTGGCCGGCCTGGACCGAGCCGGCCTATCTGCTCAAAAACTTAGTGCGCGGGTTTCTTTACCAGAAACACCTGCTCAATTTCATCGCCGCCTCGGAAGAGTTGGGCGCCCGCCTCTTCCATCCCCGCCGCCATGAGGAGAATTTAAAACAATACGCCGGCGATATCCGGCTGCACGTTTTTTTGGCCCCGGAAGAGGTCTGGGCGGAGCCGGGCGGCGCTTTCCACCGCAAGGAGGAGCCGGGGAGGACCGCGGTGGAAAGCCGCCTGGACGACATTCTGCGCTGCCCGCCCAAATTTTACCTGGAAAACGGCGACCGGGAGTCCTGGAACCCCTGGAACCATGTGCTTTTGTACACCCCCAAAGCGGGCGATCCTGAAGGAGAAACCACCAAAGACGTGCTGCTCGCCATTCCCGGGGGAGTGGTCGGCTACCACGCCTTTTACGTGATCCTGGAAAACATCATTCGCAACGCTGCCAAGCACGGATTTGCCAAAGGCGATGCCGATCACTTAGACATCGTGATCGAAGTTTGTTATTCCTCCCGGCAGCGCGTGCATATTCGCGCCGCCAACGGGCGAAGGGTTCCCGCCTGGCTGCTGCGCATTTATGATAACGTCAGCTTTGTCCGGAAGAAATATGGCCGCGGCGAGGTTCCCCTGTGGGGCGAGCGCGACGGCGAGAAGGGCATCAACGATCGCTTAGGGCTTTCGGTCATTCAGGGCGGGGTGAAGAAAGAGGACTGGGGGCTGGCGGAGATGAAAATCGCCGCGGGGTACTTGCAGCAGCGCAGCTTAGAGCACATCGGGAAATTGGCGGAAGCCGTTACCGGGCGCAAAATCAGCGAGCTTCCCAGGGGAGAGCTGGATATGGAAATGCTGAACCAGGCGGACGGCGGCGAAAAGGGCGGATCGCCGATCATCCGCGCAGTGGAATCGCCCATCGGCACCTTAGGATACGAATTTTACGTGCTGCGCCCCCAAACCGTGGGTATCATCGATCCCGAAGGAGTTGAGCATGTTTGAGCGAAATACCGTTTTTGCCAACCCCGAAGAGCTTCGGCAGTATTCGGTATACCTCCGTTCCGAGGAGAGTAACCGGGATTTCGATTTCCTGGTATTGATCGATCCGCAAGACCGGGAGAAGCGCCCCGCGTTTATCCGGGAGCTTTACCGGGAATTGATCGAGAACGAAAATGAGCATTCGCGCATCTTTGCCCGTGATGATCACCGCCGGGAGTTGGAAAATTGGATCGGACCCGGCGGGAATTGCATTACCCCCTTAAGCTGGCTGAAGATCGCCATTGAACGCTATCCTAACCGCTTGTTCCTGGTCATCGACCCCGATCAGCCCCGGGAAGCCGGGGGATGGAAAAATCGCGCCGGGCTGACTCCCCTGGATGAGGATTTTTGGCATCGGGAAGAACCGGCCCAATCCGGCTGGTTCAAAAAGGCCGCTGCGAACGGCGACGGCATGACCAGCGAAGACCGCATACGGCGCTGGTTTCATCCCCGGTTTCTGTACCAGCGCATTTGCTGGGTGGATAAACGGGAGTTTTCCCGGGTTTTAGGCGATTACCAGCGTCTGTTCGAAAGCGCGGAGTACGCCTTCAAAGATATTACCTGCCAGAGCGGGAAACCGCTGCCCCGGGGCAGTTATTGCAAACTCTGGCTCTATTTGAAATGGGTGATCCATTTGAGCAAACGGGTTCGCCGGGTCAATCAGCGCTACCTGCTGGTCAATTTTTTCAACCTGCACTCCGCCTCGGAAGACGAAAAGAAAAACCCGCCCTATTTTGCCGATACCCTGCCGCCCAAACTCCGGGCGGACGAGCCGGGGGTGCAAAAGGGAATTTTGATGATCGACCTGGAAAACACCTCTTTGCACCTACCGCAAAAATCCCCCGAGGAGATCGCCTATCCCACGATCCTCTTTCGCCGCCACGCCAATACCTTCCGCTATTACGGGCAGAGCGGCAAATGGCAGCCGGAATACGGGGGATACCAGCACGTTTTTTACGGGGAGGGGTTGTCGGGGGCGCTCTCCTATTGGAGCACCCTGGTAGAAGCGGTGGCGGATATGCACCTGGCGCGTTCGGTGCGCTTCATCCTCTCGTTGACCGAGCAGGCGCTGTTGCGCACCTATTTAGTCGATGAACGGGTGCAGGATTGGTACGGCGGATTGAACATCGAGGTGGCCGGTTCCCTGATCCAGCAGCGGGTATTCGTGGCCTTTTTGGGAAGCCCCACCCAGTATAACCAAAGAAAGAAGCCGGGGCACAACCTCTACGCGACGGTGAACGCCACCGCACAGGGAATCGTCTCGCGCTTCAGCGATGAAGATATTCTCAAGCTCATTACCACCGCGCGGCCCATTCGCAACAAGTTGGACCTGCTGGTGATCCACCAGGGAATTCTCGATAAATGGAAACCCAACGGGGCCGGCCTGCCGCAAGCGATGTTAGAGTGGAAAGATTCGGTTCCCTTCCTGGTGATCACCTCGGGGCGGGGAATGCCGTCGCACCTGCCGCCGGGGGTGAAGTTTCTGCCCTACAGCGCGGTGGAGTCCTGCATCAACGGCGCTTATTTTGAAAAATTGACCCTGGTGCGCCAGGTGAATTCCATCATCAGAGAGGAGGGCAAATGAGAATCGTGCTTTTTGTTGAAAAAATGGATGTCTGCCGGAAGTATTTGCCGGAACACACCCGCGCCGCCTCGCCGTTGCAAGAGCGCGAAGGCCTGGGCATCTATGAATTTGAAAACCATATCCACCGGTTACACTTGATTGAGACTGGGGAACAAAAGCGAGTGGAAATCCGCTACCGCAGCGGTTCCTTAATTCTCAAAACACCCCCTTTTACAGAAACCCGAATTTCGACTGACTATTCGCCCTGCCTGGTGGTGGTACACCACTGGGGCAGGAGTAGATCCTTCCACTTTAACGGTCGGAGGCCGGAAGTGCAGGCGCTGCAAACCGGCCTGGGGTTGCAGAGAAGCTGGCGAGCGGTATCCTGGGATCGCTGTGTTGCCGCGGCCTCGGGAGGGAGCGATCCTATCTCGGATTTGCTGAAATGTTTTTTTGAGCTTGAGGGCAAGAGTAGCCGGGTGTTAGAGGAAATGGAAGCAGGGATGCGGGCGGGTATGAGAAAGCGGGCTGTGCGGTTAAGCGGCCCTGGGGGACGGGCGGTGCAAAGCTGAAGCTTTGCACTCCGGAGGAAGAGCGCCGATGCAAGAAACGCTGATCTGGACCTATACCCAAAAAGAGGGCGAGCCGGAGGCTTTCGAAGCTCACAAAGCCTTCCTCGGTTGCTGGCTGTATTCGGAATCGAAAGACCTTCGTCTTTTGATCTTCAAACAGAAATGCGTTGAGTTTAGAATAGAAGGCGAGGGGGTTAAGATTACCTTCGCCAAACGCGATGACGCCGATTGTTCGCATTCCCCGGAAGTAGAGGAGCTTGATCTGGAAGGGAAATTGGTCCTGTTCCACCATAATTGGAAAAGCATTCCGGGTAGTGAACTCATCCCACGGCAGGTTATCGTATTAGATTACAGCTCCTCCGACCAACCGGATTATGCTAAAATGCTCGCTGCGGTGCGCAACGCTCAAAGCAAGCCGGAATTAGTAGAAATTGCCCGGTATTGGAGAGATTTCTACCGGGCCAATTTCCGCAAAGAACCCCTGCTGCGCTTGAAACACCAGGCCCTGAACCTCTTCGCGCCCCTGAACTTTGCGTTACAGCAAATCCGCCATTTATGGCAAGAAAAAGAATACTCACAGATGCAAAAATTGATAGAGGCGCTACAAGAAGAGTGGAAGGGAAGCCCGCCCTCCTCGCGCTCGCCCTCTTCCGAAATCTGTCGCTTGTGGCATCTGCTTGCCGGAAGGGCGCTAAACTGGAAACAAATAGAGTTGGCCGCTCCCCGGGATATGTATCTGCCTAAAGATCGCGCCGGGAAAGAATTATGCCTCCACGGGTGGATAAAAAATAACTTCAGCGAACGCGCGCTTCAAAAATTAGCGCCGTGGAAGGAACTCCTGCAGCTTGCCGGCT
Organism: Calditrichaceae bacterium; assembly: GCA_013360445.1. Taxonomy (GTDB): domain Bacteria; phylum Calditrichota; class Calditrichia; order RBG-13-44-9; family J075; genus JABWBP01. The sequence continues at coordinate 39,296 of JABWBP010000039.1, forward strand.
TGCAGCCAACCAAAACCGGTTTCACGGTCAATCGCGCCTCCGGTATTGTTGCGCTGGCAACCTCCCTGGAAAACCGGGTGAATAGCCAGCAGGCGGAGGGGTGGGAAGATTTTTTTCCTCCCGCGGGCAATGAACACGACTCCCCCGGCGCACCTGTAAAACCGCCGCCGGATTTCTTTGCATGGTATAGCGCCTTGAACGCCGCTTTCGATCAATTATTGGAGGGGAAACCGCATGAGCCGCAGCGTACTGGTCATCAGTTATGATCCCCTGGCCGCGCGTCTGAAAGAATTTGTAGAACAACGCTACCAGCGCAGCGCGGACTGTTTTTGCCTGCCGCGCCGGCTTTTCGACCGCGAGCCGGAATATGATGTGGATGAGTACATCCGCTACTACGAGGGAATCTGCCGTTACTTAGAAGAAAATCATTCCCCGGCTGCTTTACGAAATTTTATCGTGATTTTCACCCTCTGGGCGGAATGCCAGACCTTCGACAAATGGAACCCCTTACTCTATTATCGAAAGGAGCGCAGCCGCGCCCATCCTCAGGAGCTGCTCTTAAGCTGGCTGGTATTGACCTACCCGGAAATCCGCTGGGTGTTTATGAACGACGCCGGGAAGGAATGCCAGCACACCTCTCAATTCCACTGGATCAGCCCGGAGCTGGATTTATCGGAAATCTTATGGCATACCGCCTGTATTCCGCTGTTCGATCCTTGCGGCTTGCGGAATAAAATCCGTGAGATCATCATCCGGCAAGTCGATCCCGAAGGCCAGCACGTCGCTTTCGGAATCCCGCTCCGCCCCAAACAGGCCGCCGCCATCGACGAGGAATCGAATTACGTGTATATGAATGCCTACGCCGCGTACCGCTTCGGGTATCGAAGCTGGGGAATCAACAGCTGGAAGATTCTGGAAAGCGCCATGAAAGGCCCGCAAGAGGAATTCGATATTTTATTAGAAGACCTTTATTGGAGCTTTTCTGACAGCCCTATCGATACCAGCCGATACGACGATCAATTCTCGAAAGCAGAAAGACATTTTTCCAATTTGAAATATCGCGACACGGTGCTGCCGGGATTTGAAAAAGCCCGCTGGCGAATTTTAGTGACCATCGGTCCCCACCAAAGCGAGCCGGACAAACACAGATGGCTGGAAAATAAGCGCTACCTGAAAACCTTGGCCTCGCGAGTAAAGATCTTATTTAAGCCGTTTGCCGGCATCTTTGATCTCTGGAAAAAAGCCGGCCTGTGGAACAACTCCACCCAAACCCCGCGGCAGGCGGATGGGTTTCGCTGGCCCCCGCTTCCCAAGGCCCCGCCCGGCTATGAAGGTTCCCATAGCGCCCCGGGCAGGCTGCTCAATATTGCCCAGCGGCTTATTCGCCGTGCGAATCGCATTCTGGAGCAGCCCCAGGGCGTGGCTGACGCCATCCAGGCCGCGGTGCTGGCGCTGGAAGCCAAGGAACTGCTGGCCGGCCGCACTCCCACCACCGCCCTGGAGGCCCTTGAGTTGCAACACGAGGCGGAAATCGTTGCCGAGAGTATGTTTTTAGGCATTGAATACAACCTGAACGTCAATGACCGCTTCCGGGATATTGAGCGGGAGGTTAATTTTATTAGCCGCGGCTTCAATCCCCAAACCTCGAAGCGATCCGCCATCAATGCCCGCCTGTCGATCATCGAGAAGCTGGCGAACCGTTTCCGGGAACTAAACCAGTTTGAAGAAGAGCACGAGTGCCTGGCGGAAGCCCGCCGGCTGCGCCTGAATTTCTGGCTGCGGCAACGGCCGGTTCACTGGCTGGCCTGGCCTTTCGTCAAATACCTCGACGTGATCCTGCGCTCGCTGGGACATTTCCTGGTGATCGTGGCTATCTGGATCATTTTCTTTACATTGCTCTATTTTTTCGGAAAAAACGGCCCTTACACTCTTGAGAACCTCTGGCATGTCTTTGCCGAATCATTCGGATTTTTCTTCACTACCGAACCGATGAATAACGGCGATAACGCGCTTTTTGGCTCCACCCCTCTGTGGCACCTGGCCCTGGGCTTGCAGGGATTGGTGGCTTTTTCCAACCTGGGACTTTTACTGGCGCATATTTATATGATCATTTCCCGGAAATAGGAAGTAAGAAGTGAGAAGTTTACCTTGAGTGAGTTTACCCTGGGCTTAGTTTACCCTGAACCGGTCGAAGGGGTCGAAGGGTCGAAGGGGTCAAAGGGGCAGTCAAAAGTGGCCGGGGAGGAAAACACTGGTATTATAAAGCCGGAAGGCCAGATTGCGCTCGTCCCTTTGGAGGATCACGACTCACCGCTCGAAACTGACAACTCGAAACCGACATAGGAGGGAATCTCCATGGAAACGACAGAAAAAAAAGCCCCGGAGTTCGAAGAGATCGTCCGGATCAAATTCAAAGACACCCATTGGCTCAGAATGCTGATCATCGCCATACTGGTGACCGCCCCGCATTTTCTGAAGTCATTTTTCCCGATTCCCGAACCGGCAGACTCTCTTGAGTTCTGGCGGATTATCCCCGGCCTGCCGTGGGTGTACGTCCTGGGCCTGGTAGTGCGCGGCGCGGTGCTGATTTTCCTGATTTGGGGGATCATCAAGCTGGCAACTTATGAAGATTAGTGCTTTGGCGTTCGAACTCCCAAACACCCAAAACCCCCTCTCACTTCTTAACCGCAACTTCCTCCGCCAGCGCCAGACCTTCCCGGAGGATGGTCGCTATCGCGGTGGGATTGGTATGGTAGCCGGAGGTTCTGGTAGTAGTCTGCCGGAGCACCAGCACCTCCACCTTATCCTGCTCTTTGAATTCCCGGGTAAGGTTGCGGGGCGGGGAATAACGGCTGAACTGCTGGCGCATTCCGTAGCCCTGCCTGGCCACCAGCACCACGTAAAAATAGGGGTAGGATTTTCCCTGCACGGTGTTGATGACCACCTGCCCGTACAGCCCTAAGAAATCCGGATGCTGCCCGGCAATGCTCACCTTGATTTTGAGATCGTCGGGAATTTGGGTTTCTTTCCCTTTGAGCAGCATCAAAAGCTGCACCTGGTGATTTTTCAAGAGCGCTTCCGATTTTGCCAGCAATTCCCGGAGGGTCTTCGCTTTCACCATCAGGTTGGGGAGGACCAGGATGGAGCGAATGCCGGTAAACCAGTGGGGAAGGAGCAGGATAATCGCATCGATGATGATGATGCGCGAAAATCCGAACTCCCACAGAATCGCCAGGCACAGCAGCAGGAGCCCCAAAACCACCGCGCCGGCAATGTTGCTAACGTCCAACAGGCTGAAATCCCACTTGCGGATTTTCCGGTCTAACTCCAGCAGCTCTTGCAGTTTGGACATTTCTACCCGCTCCCAGTTGGCGGAGGGGTCGTACTTGCCGATATCCACGCGGTTGTCGTAACCGCTGACCAGCAGCAGCAGGTTTCCGGCGATGAGCAGAATGCCGCCGGGGAAAAAAGCGCTGCTAAGAAATTGCACGGCCAGCCCGCCCAGGATGGCGAGAAAGCTGACCGCCAGGCGCAGGTTATAGTTCAACGAGGGCCAGATTTTGAATACCACGATCCCCCGCGCGGCAGGGGGCAGGAATAAACGCGATTGGGAGTATGCCATGATGGTGATCCTTCTATTTTTCACCCGGGGCGAAGCCGTTGCGCCGGCGCAGCTCATCGAAGCCCATCTGCCGCCAGTAGAGCGGGCAGGCGCCGTGGCACAGCGGAAAGTGCTCGCAGCCGCGGCAGGCCGGGTAAGCCCAAAATTTTTCGCGAAACTGCTTTGCCCGCTCCGATTGCCAGATCGCGGGGAAATCCTCCTCGAGCAGGCTTCCCACGCTTTCGTCGTAGGAGGCGCAGGGGAGCAGGTCGCCGTTGGCGGCCACGGAGAGCAGCCCGTCGCAGGCGCTGCACCCCTTGTTGCCGAATCCGTGCACGATGGGGTTGAACATGCACAGCGGGGTGGGGGAGTACCACATGAACTCCACCCCTTCCCGCCGGCTCGCCTCGCTGATCGCCTCCAGGTGGGGAGCCAGCTCCTCGTAGCGCACCGCCAGCTCCCGGTTGAGCGCCGCGCTGCCGGTGGGAATGATCAAATTCATGCTGAAGCGCTCGTTCCCGAAGGTCTCTTTGACAAAGCGGGGTATTTCCGGGCACCCGGCCAGGTTCAGGCGGTTGATGGTGGTGTTGGTGTGGGTGTGAATGCCGGCGGCTTTCAGATGCCGCGCCCCCGCGACGGTTTTGGCAAAAGAGCCGCGCACCGCGGTCACCCGGTCGTGAACTTCCGCGCTCACCCCTTCTATGCTCACCTGGGCGGAATCCAGCCCCGCTTCGCTCAGCCGCTGCGCCAGCTCCGGCGTGATCCGGGTTCCGTTGGTGATCAAATTGACCCTCATGCCCAACTGTTTTGCATAGGCGATTAGCTCCGGCAAATGAGGGTGCAGGGTAGGCTCTCCCCCGGTAAAACTGACCGAGGGGACTTTGGCCTGGCGGAAAATCTTCTCCAGCACGGTTTTGATCTCCGGCGCGCTCATCTCGCGGTCGCTGCCCGCGGGGTTGGTGGTGCAGTTGCAGCCGGCGTAGCAAAATCGGCACTTGAGATTGCAGCGGTAGGTGAGCGCGATTTCGGAGAGGATCGGCAATTGGGAAAATTGCATCTCGAAGGGCTGCACCTCCAGGGCTGCGGTGGGGGAGAACTCATCCTGCCGGTTTTCCAAAAAGCGCTTGACCTCCTCCATGAACAGGGCAATATCGCGCACTTTCTCCGGCTCGCGCCCGGTGCGTTCCAATAGTTGCTCGAGGCCCATTCCGTCGAGCAGCGCCTTCAGGATGCGCGCCCCCTGGGCGTTCAGCTTCTGCGCCCGGTTGGGGCGTTTGATCAGCAGGTTGTCTTCTAAGCGCACGAAAACGTAGGGTCGCACGTTGGCGATGAATTCATCGATCCAGGCTAAATCATGCCCCCCGCCGCCGTTCCCATTTCCGCCAGGCGCCCGGCCTCCCTTTGCGGCAGAACTCTTGATTTTCTCCAGTATCTTCATTATGGCATTGCGCTTTGCACTTTTCACCCTTCGACAAGCTCCCCCAAATACAGGGGTAAACAGGGCAGGCTTTTGCATTTTTCACTTTACATTTTTCACTTTACACTTTCAATGCGACCCCCCGCTCACGCAAGCCGAATGGCAGGCGGAGTGACAGGCCGAGTGGCAGGCGGAGTGGCAAGCGGAGTGGCAGGCGTCGTGACAGGCGTCGTGGCAGACGTTGATATCCGGCAGCACCTCGGTGTCAATTTTCCCCTGGATCAGGTGATCCACCTGGATCGGCACCTCAGTTTCATACTTATAGGGATTTTCACGATAATTATAGTGGTAGCGAAAATGGGGATGGCTGTTGTGATACCAGCGGTACCAGTCGTTGTCGTTGTACTGGCGCTGCGGGCGTTCCTCCGGCGGAGTTTCCGGCGGGTATTGCGCCATCCAGCGGTCGATCATGTTCTGATAATAGGCTTTGGTGGCTTCGACATCCGCGTCCCAGGCTTTGTTCTGGATATTTTTTACCGCCCGGTTCATCAGCGCTTCCAACTCTTGCTGGGAGAGCTTGCCGTCGTCTTCGATGGCTTCGAAGAACAACTGCTCGTACTCATTCAGCCTGCCCATTAGCGGGCGCTCCCGCACCTGCGCCCGCAGGGGCAACTCGTTCAGAATTTCCATGTACCCTTCTTTCACCAGGGAATTGAGCAGGGCGCTGACGATGCGTTTGAAGGGGATGCCCAGGAAGAAGGCCACTTCCAGGGGCGATAAATCCTGGCAGACTTTTCCCGGCTGGCGGAAGGTGGAGAGGATCAGTTTGGGCGGGGTCCAGTCGAGGTTTTCCCAGCGGATGTCCTCCAGCCCGCGCTGCGCCTGCACCATGGAGCGGTGCTTGCCGACCACGACCCAAAAGAAAACCGCTAACAGAAGAATGCCGCCCCCCAGGAAGACCCACTTCGACGGGGCGGGGCGGGGAGCTTCGGAAGGCGTTTCGTAGGTGTATTCGTAGGGAGTTTCCGGGGCAGCGGCCCCTTCCGGCAGGCTGAACCAGCCCTGCGGGAAATAGCATTGCACCCGCATGTGAAAGCGGTTGCCGGGGTTTTCCTTGTGGAACAGCAGCAGCAAGCGGTTATCCGCCCCCCGTTGATAGTCGATTTTGTAGGCTTCGTTGACCCAGGGTTCGGTCAGCACGTTCCGCTCCCGGTTCACGTAGTCGCGGGGGTTTTCTCCTTCCGGGAGGATGTGAGGCGTGAGCACGGTGAGGGTGTAATGGCGCTGGTTGTGGGCTTCATCCCACTGCACCGGCGCCCAGTTGAACACCACCAGGGCGCTGCTGTCCGCGCTGAGGGTGGGGGCCAGGTAGCCGGCTTCCGCAAAATCGGTCAGGAAATAGAAAACGTAGGTGATCTCGCCGGAAGATACCCCGGCGCCCCCGGCCAGGATAATGTCCCAGGTATCCCCGTCCACCGGCGTGATGCTCAGCCGGTAGCGGTTGCCCCGGGAGTCAACTGCGTAGCCGTCCTCCGCGACCATGCGCACCTTCAGGCGGTCGTTGCCCTGGAAATAGAAGCCGTGCAGCTCGCCGGAAAGCACCTTCCACTGCACGGTGTACACCACCACGGCAACGCCGTCGGCGCGGAGATCCACGGCGGTCTCGACGAAATTGATCTCGCCCTTGCCGGCGAACGCCGGCCAGCAAAATAAGAGAATAAAAACCGGCAGGGAAAAACGGATGCGTTTCATGGCCCCAACCATTTTCGAGTGTAAAACTGGCCCTTAGCGGGTATATATATAAATGATGTCACGCATTTTACCACATGGTTCGATAAACTCACCATGCAAAAGACACAGAGAACACAGAGTTTTAATCGCCTTTTTAGCGTTTTTGCTTCTCAGCGCAGTCTCAGATTCAATAAATACTTGATTTTCTCTGTGCCCTCTGTGTGGTTGATTTTGGGTGTCTGCGTAACATCAGTACTAAAATTTTATACATTCACAGGGGCGGCGGGACAGTTGACGGCCGGTTCGAGACCGGCTGTTGAGAAGCCCGCCGTTTCAGCGCATCCGAATCTCTTGAAAATTGCTCTTAAAAAATTAACCCATTCACGTGAAAGTTGCCAGAACAATATCTTTTTTGCGCAATTGCAAAAAATTACCTACCAATTTGTGCAGTCGAACACGTTAAGCAAACTTTATGGGAACTATTATTGTATGCATTCCGAACATTGAAAACTCCGAATACCCTCGCTCATACTGAGAAGTGTGTAAACAGGTGATAAGGATTCTGTGTTTTTGGGAATGCCATTTTCCCAATCCGCTGCGCCATTTCACCTAAATGGGAACCCATAACCTGTCGAAGCCAATTTCCCGGTTCTCGGGATTGGTGAATATTCCACCATATAAAACCCCAGGAGGAGTATGTATGCAACCCGATTGCTACCGTAAAATCAGTGCGAATTTGTTCTTGGCCATATTTCAATCCGCCCTCGTTTTTTTGATGACAATGAACCTGAGCGGGTTTGGGCAAAGCCAGGGTGTTATTGAATTTGTGCGGGTATTTGTAACCGATAATTCCACGATCCGCAGCTCCACGCCCGCCGGGATCGGTTATCACCCGCCCTCCGGGAACCTCTACATATCAGATTCGGAGATCAACGCCGAAGGCGACTGGAATTGCGAAAATATTTTTGAAGTGCCGACTTTGGGCAATACGCTGGTAAATTCTTACGATGCATACGCCCAGGGCGGCAGCCCCTGTCCCCCGGGTAACAACCATCGCGAGCCTACCGGTATTGATTATCTGAACGGTTTTTTCTATATCACCGATGATGATGAACACGCCGTTATGAAACAAGACGGCAATTTCGGCGCCCCGCTGCTGCAAGTTCAAACCGCGGGCTATAATGATGCGGAAGGCGTCGCCGCAGACCGCGTCTCCGGTCGTTTGTACGTGCTGATCGCCAAAGTCTCCGGAACGGGTTCTTCCCCCAGGATATTGGTATATGACGGCAATTTGAATTACTTCCCCGCCCTGTCATTTACAATTCCCTCCATTACCTCCGATCCCGAAGGAATTGCCTATCACGAAGGCAGCGGGCATCTATTCCTGGTATCTACCCCTGCCAAACTGGTTTACGAAGTTGACTTAAGCGGAAATGTTTTAAAACAGTATAGCATCAGCGGATTCAGCCCCGCGCCGCACTCGCCGCAGGGATTAACTTTTGCGCCCTCTTCCGACCCCAACGATGACCCGGGAATCCAGCACCTTTATATCGCCGACGGGATCGGAAGGGTTTATGAAGCAAATATTCCCGGCCTCTACAATCCCAGTCCCGATATAACGGTCATTCCCGATACCCACAACTTTGGCAATGTCTTCATCGGCAGCACGGCTGCCCTGAATTTGGTTATCCGCAATGATGGCAGCCAGGATTTAAGCGTTACGGGTATTTCTTTGACCGGTGGAAACGCCGCAGAATTCGAAGTGGACAACAGCGCGGTGCCGTTTACCCTGAATGCCGGTGAGAGCCAGGTGGTGCCGGTCAGTTTTACGCCTGCCTCCGCAGGCGCAAAAAGCACTACCCTGCGGATCAACAGCAATGATCCCGATGAAAATCCCTTTGATGTGGCGCTTTCCGGCGCCGGCGTCATACCTGCCCCGGATATAACCGTAACGCCCGCCACGCACCAATTTGGCTTTGTGGTTATCAACACCAGCGTTTCCCAGTCGTTTGAGATACGCAACGACGGCAACCAAAACCTTTCGGTCAGTGATATATTCTTAAACGGCGGCGATCTGTTGGAATTTCACATTACCGGCAGCAGCGCCCCCTTTACCCTGGCCCCCGGGGAAAGCGAATCGGTTGTGGTAAGCTTCGCTCCGCTCACTCTCGGCTCCAAGAGCACCACGCTGCGCATCAACAGCAATGATCCCGATGAGAATCCCTTTGATGTTCCCCTGGGCGGAACCGCCGTGGAAACCCCGCCCCCCAGCACCACGGTCGATTTTGTAGAAAGCCAGGGCGGGGGATCGGCTGCTTCCAATACGGTTTCCACTGCGGCAAGCCTCTCCGGCATGCCCGGGGATCTTTATCTGGCGTCCATCTCCATGAAACCCTACACCCAGGTCTCCGGCGTCAGCGGCCTGGGATTGACCTGGACAGAGGTGCGCAGCCAGTGCGGCGGCCGCAGCCAGACCGGCGTCTCGGTGTGGATGGCGCAGGGAAACCCCACCGCCGGAACGGTTACCGCTACCTTAGCAGGCGCCCCGCGGAACGCGGCCATTGTTGTGGCCCGCTATTCCGGGGCGCATCCCACTGATCCCCTCGGAAACATTCTTTCCGGCAACACCAACGGCGTCAGCGGAACCTGCTCCGGCGGGGTCGATAACGCTTCCTACGCCTTCCCCTTTAGCACCGCCGCCCCCAACGCGCTCGTTTTCGGGGCCGCGGCGATGCGCAACCGCACCCACACCCCCGGCGGTTCGTTTATCGAACGCCAGGAGCTTCACCAGGGCAGCGGGGGAGATGAAACCAGCGTGGCGGTAATGGATGCGACCATAGAAAATCCCGCCACGGTCAGTTTGAGCGGCCAATTCGGCGGCAGCGTGGATTGGGCGGTCGTGGGAGTCGAAATTATCCCCGGCGCGGCAGCGGATGCGCCAAATATTACCGTGACGCCGGCCGATCACAATTTCGGGGACGTGGTGGTCAACAGCAGCGCTTCGCAAATCTTTGAGGTCAAAAATACCGGAACGGCTGATCTGACCGTTAACAGCGTTTCCCTTTTGGGCAATAATGCCGCGGAATTCAACATCGACAATGGCGGGGGATCGTTCACCTTAGCGCCAAACGCCGCCCGTGATGTTACGGTAAGCTTCAATCCGCTCACCCTGGGAGCCAAGAGCGGCGCGTTAAGCTTCGACAGCAACGATCCCAACGAAAATCCCCTGAATGTGCCGCTAACGGGCAATGCGGTTCCCACCCCGGAACCCAATATTGCTGTTACGCCTGCGTCGTATGATTACGGAAATGTCTATATCGGGAACAGCGCTGCGCACTCTTTTACCATTCGGAATACCGGCAGCGCGACGCTGGAAGTAAGCGCAACCACCCTGGCCGGCTCTGACGCCGGCGAGTTTAGTATTGCTGGCGGAGGGCCGTTTTCCATTGCTCCCGGGGACAGCCAGGCGGTGGAAATCACCTTTAATCCCGCCACGCCAGGGGGAAAAAGTGCAGCCTGGCGTATTCCCAGCAACGATCCCGACCAGGGTACCTTGGACGTGCCGCTCAGCGGAACCGCTTTAATTCCCATGCCGGATATTGCAATCGACCCGGCTGAACATGATTTCGGAACCGTGGTGCTCCTTTCCGGCGCTTCGCAGCAATTTGCCCTGGCGAATGAAGGGGCGGCAGATTTGCACGTCAGCGCAATTTCCTTAGAAGGAGCGGATGCCGCGGAATTTAGCATCGCCGGGGGCGGCGCAACGCCGTTTACCCTCGCGCCGGGCGATACCCACTTCGTCACCGTAGGATTTACACCGACGACGGCGGGTTCCAAGAGCGCCGCGCTGCGGATTGTTAGCGATGATCCCGATGAGAATCCCCTCGACGTTCCCCTGGCCGGAACCGGGGTAGAAACCCCGCCGCCCAGCGCCACGGTGAATTTTGAGGAAACCCGGAGCGGAGGCTCTGCGAATTCCGCTGCCGTTTCTACGGCGGGAACGCTTTCCGGCGCGCCCGGGGATTTGTTCCTGGCGGCGATTTCCACAAAACCATACCGCGAAGTTGTCAATGTCGAAGGATTGGGTTTAACCTGGACCCTGGTGGATGCCCAGTGCGCGGGGCGCAGCCAGACCGGCATATCCGTGTGGATGGCGCAAGGGGTTCCAACCGGCGGAACGGTCACGGCAACTCTCAGCGCAGCGGCCTCGAACGCCGCTCTCGTGGTATCGCGGTATTCCGGCGCGGCGGCCGCCAACCCGGTTAGCGTCATCTCCGGAAATACCAACGGCGTGGATGGGACCTGTTCCGGCGGCGCCGACAATGCGAGTTATTCTTTCCCCTTTGATACCGGCGTCGCTAACACCCTGATATTTGGCGCCGCGGCCATACGCAACAAAGATCACCTGCCCGGCGGTTCTTTCATCGAGCGCGCCGAATTCTACCAGGGCAGCGGCGGAAACACCGCCGGCGTGGCGGTTTTCGATTCCACGGTCGTGAATCCTTCTGCGACCGATTTAGCGGGCAGTTTCAACGGCAAAACCGATTGGGCGGTTATCGGGGTGCAAATTCAGCCCCAGGGCGGCACATTTTTCAAACCCGGGAGCAATTCGCTGGCTTCCGGCAATCTTGCGGCTATTGCGGTACCGGATGAATTCGAGTTGCAGCAAAACTACCCCAACCCGTTCAATCCTTCCACCACCATTCGCTTTGAGCTGCCGTATCCGGCGATGGTCACGTTAACGGTTTATGATATTAGCGGGCGGGAAGTGAGCCGATTGATCGCCAATTCCGCTAAAGAAGCCGGGTATCACTCCATAAACTGGGACGGGCGGAACGAAGCCGGCGCTTCCGCGGCTTCCGGCGTCTATTTTTATACGATTTCCGTGCGCTCCCTTGACGGCAGCAATGCGGCTTTCTTCCAGACGAAACGAATGCTGTTGGTGAAATAAGGGAGCCAGAAAAAAATAATGTACCCAACTGAGCGCACAGAGTGATTGAAACACATTAGCGTTCAGTGGTACAATAAAAAGGGCGAAAGCCCTAACCCGCTGGCCGGGTTTCGCCCATTTTTTTAATGAAAGACGCATGACTGCTACGGAATACCTTATTCCCGGATCAATACTAACCCAAATTAAGCCAGGCAAACCAGATCGGATGATTCTCCTTATACCAGGTGAGAATTTCCCGTAATGCTTTCTGGTCATTGGGTGAAATAACATCCGGAGAAATTTTATCAAAGTGCACCCGGATGCTGTTGGCGCCAAAATGCTCCAGCGCTTCCGAGCAAAGCGTTTGCAGTTCGTTTCGAATTCTCCCGGAATCCGATATCTTTACCGGGCGCCCCCGGTAATTTTCGCCCCGCATAAACCGGTTCAATAGCGGATTAAATACCAGCCGGCTTTGATCAAACGGTTTTAACAGGCGGAGCGTAATTTTGGTATGCTTATCGCCCATGCGGGTGGACAGGCGAACGGTCACCTCGTAAGTATTATCAGCTACTTCCCTGATGCCGGGAGCGCCGGTGTAAGGATCGGGGAGCATGTATCCTGAAATTGCCATTATCCGCCATTTTTTCTCAGGGAGGAAATCATCGATCGAAACGATTCGTTTGTCTAAAGGAATCCCTGCGTTATCGGCCAGTTTTATATCATCCCGGAACCACTGAACCATTTCTTCATCCACTTCCTGCTCAAAAATCTCCGCCAATTTTTTTGAGAAGCCCGGCGCATCCGGATCGAGGTGCATGATAAGCGCTTCTTTCTCATAACTGAGTTTGAAGGTGGAAGAAAAAACTGCCAGGGAGGCGTCTAAATCAAGTATCGGGCACAAGCTGGCGGCCTGAATCGCCTCTGCGGAAGCAGCATAGCCATCGACAATAAAGAGGTGTGTTTCATTTTGATCGTCTTCCCAGGTTCCCACCAGGAACGTGGGGGCGTAAGTTCCGGACTCCGTAAAAGCCTTATATCCGCCGGGTAATTCCCAGCCCTCTTCGACCAGGTGAACGTTGAGCTTTCGCCAGTCTTCCCATAATTTACCGATGCGCGGCTCCCGGCTCTTTCCCGCAAGCGTCCAGACGTGTATGTTTTCATTTTTTATGCCCGGGTAGGTTGCTTTGATCGCTTCCAGTACTTTCTCGCGCGGGGTCAGGAAATTGATCAACAATGATTTTTCCTCTGCATTTTGCACGACCGCCCGGGGCAGTACCAGGTTTCCGATGTAACCTTCATAAGGTTTGGTGATGGCAAGCGGCTGGTCGAACAAATGAAGAACGGTCATGGGGCCGGTCTCGCTGCCTTTGGCAAACCGGGAGGTGTTCTCAAGCGTGTCGATGGCCGCACCCCAGATGGTGATTCCGGCGTTATTAATCTCCTTGCGAAAATCAGCCCAATCATATTTTTTGGCATTGATTAACTTTTGGACGCAACCATCCAAAAATCGGGCAACCTGGGGCCGGGCGTAAATTCTGCCAAATCCTAACATCGGGTTAGAGCCCATTTCGGGAGTTTCCCCGCCTTTGGGCATCAGCCCTTCGCCCAGGCAGACCATAATCGCGTGATTTTCCGGAAGAGAACGGGAGAGATACCACAGGCTTTCACTCATGGCATAGGCAGAAATAGCGTCAGCATCTTTCTTGACCTGGTTCAGGGCTTTTTTTTCCGCCCCTTCTCCTTCCCCGTAGCGGCCAAATAGCTTTGTTCCCAACGCGGTTACTGCCGCAGTCATTATCAAAAGCCTTTCCAACCTTCCGCCGACGAAGGAAATATTTTTAGAGGCTTCCCTGCCGTCGCTGCCGCGGGCCCATTCCATATCGATATCTTCCAGCCATAAATGAAAGCGTCCCAATAGCGGGCGAGTATCAAATGCCCATTGCGCAACAATGTTCATCTTATCCATGTCATTCCGCTTCATAGCTGCTCCATGATAGTTGCCATTGTCGAAAAAAGTTTAAAAAATCACCTCCGAAGGTAAAAAAAAATCTTTAAAAATACTCATATATTTTAATTTGCACAGCCCCGCGAGTCATCGCGTGGAGCGTGAATCCTCTCTCACAATGATGAGGGGACTTATCTCCGAATCATGCCGAGTGCGTAGCCTCAGCCAACAAAATATTCAGCAGAAAGATGGCGAACGGTCACATTGGCAGGTATTTTACATTACCACTTTATTACCACTAACAAAAAACAAGGGCTGACCGCGAAATTCACAATCAGCCCGAAGTTGTTGATATTACTGGTACCCCTTCATAGACGCATATCGAACTTTTTTATTAACAAATCCGAGAGTAATTTTTGGTTATGAAGGGATTGGAATATGAAGGAATTCAAGGATGACTGGATTTGCAAGAAGTGTGAATTCTGGCGGCGGTCGCGGAAGGGTTTCGGTATTTGCACCCTGCACCGGCCGGATATTTTTACAGAGGATGGGCTGCGGCGACGGATAAAGACATTCGAGTCGGACGGCTGCGAGCAATGGTCGGCGGCGCTGCGGAAGGGAGTGCAGCGGGTGACGGCGGAGGTAAGGCTGACAAAAGTTTAGCAGAATGATTATTTGAGCAGGAAGCGCCGGCTTACGGAAGTGCGGGTGTATCGTTCCCAAAATTCGGGGTAGTCATCCTGAAATTTTTTGGAGTCGAAACGGGTGGAAATGACGGTTTTGAAGGTCGCCAGCAGTATCCCCCGATAGTAGATTTCTTCTCCGGTATCTCCAAATTCCGCTTCGATCTCCTCGCGCAGGGCTTTTACCTGCGCCTGAGCGGATTCTAATTTCTTTTGCAGCATGCGGAGACGGCGGCATTTCAGCGCGGTCTCCTTTGCGACTTCGATTTGCGGCGTAATAATTTCCATGGCGTCTCCTTCCTGATATGATTCGGTTATTATGCTTCGGCCTGGTTCCCGCTCCGGCAAATGGGGCAAAAGCGGGAGGCGTTTTTTTGATTTTTCAGCTTGCGCTCGAATTTGCGCCCGGCATCCGGCCAAACCCGGGCAATCTCAATTTCGATTCCGGCCCGAACAACCGCCCGGATGAGCGGCTGTTCGGTTCTGGCGATATGTCTGTCGAGCCGGGCGGCGGGGTCTTCGGAAAACCCGATATAGTGCAAAGCGTGATGATATTTTTCCGAGAAGTGCAGAATGTAAACGGCCATGACTCCCCCTAGTATTTTTGAATGAGTGTTTCAAGGGCTTCTTTGATTTCCAGCAGCAGGGCGGAATCGGGGGGCAGGCCTTCGCCCATGCGCATGTCGATCTGCCCGGCGCGGTCGAGAATCCGGCTGACCAGCTGGGCGGCCAGTTCCCATTCGCTGAGGGCGATGATCTGCTGATCCGCGGTGCGCACCAGCTCCGAGACGGGCAGCAGTTTGCCGGTGATCCGGCAGACCGCTTCGGGTTCTTTTTGGTAGTGGGCGGGGGCGGCAGGGTCCCAGGGATGCCCGGAGAATGCGGGGTGGTCGGCGAATTCTTCTGCCAAAAATTTGATTGCTGACATAACAAGCTCCCTTCGGTTTAAGTGAGTGCGTTTGACAGCGCCCGGTGATGGCCGGCCAGTTTTTCCAGCCACCGGGCAACGGATTGATGCGCCAGTTTTTTGGTGGGGGCGATAAGGGCAGGGTCGATGAGATATTCCCCCTCGCGGTCTTTGACCTGGTGCAGCCCCTCCCAGGTTTTCCCGGTTAAATGGCCGGGAACAACCAGAAAACCGCCGGAAAGAGCGGGTTTGGCAAAAAAGCAGGATTCCATTTTCCCTCCATTGGTTATGATAAATCCGTTATAGCGAATTCTTGCTCCGGGGCGGATCACCCGCCGAGGCGGAGCGCCGCCGCTGTTAATGGCCGGTTTTTGTTGCCGCGCGCAGGGGCGCAAGGTTTTGCACAAAAAAAAAGAGCCGCCTTCGGCGGCGCTCCGGAAAAGCGGGCGCGTTTTTTGCGCCCAACAGCCTTTTTTTTGTGCAAACCCGAAGGGCTTGACCTTGCGACACGAGCACGGCAACGTATTTTTCGGCCATATGCGGCGGTGCGGAATAAACGGGGATTTTCCTTATAGGGTCTTTGAAATCCGGGATGGAGATCGGGCAAGGGCAAGGTGCGTCTTTTGCACTTTGCCCGCGCAGTATCCGGTTGATGCCGCTGTGCGCGTTTTGTGCGCTCTGCGGCATTCTGCCAGGGGCCTGCAGCGTCATTTGCGCTTTGTGCGTCAGTTGGGCTTTGCCCGTCAATTGCCTGCGGCGTCATTGGCGCTTCGCGCGTCATTTTTTAAGGAGACTGCTTGCGAGGCGCTGATGCCCGAAGGCCGTCAGGCCAAGCGGCATCAGCGCCGGCGGAGCGCCGTTTGTGGCAAGGCAACGGTGTGTTTTTTACACTGTTGCCGCGGCAGTATCGGGTTGATGCAGCTGTGCGCGTTGTTTGCGCTCTGCGGCACACTGCGTGGAGGGGATTCGGCGGGAGGTGTTCGACTGCCGGGGTGTTGCGGGGGATTTTTGGTCTTTTTTAGAGGCTTGCAGTTTTTAGAGGTTAGGATCGCGGAGCGTTGGCCAGGGAGGGCAGCGCGGGGACGCGCTAAAGTTGGGATTCGCGGCAGGGATGCAGCGTTAACCAGGGAGGGCGAGGCAACGGTGTGCTTTTTACACGGTTGCCGAGAAGTTTGTTTTTAGCGCAGGTGAAAAGCCACCGCACAAGGCGGAATGCTTGAGGAGCACAGGGCGGCAGTATAGGCAGCAACGTTTTTGAACAACGGTGTGTTTTTCAACACGGTTGTGGTTGCGTATTGCCTTTACTGACGCCCGAAGCACCGCAAAGCTGTAGCCGCGGAGGATGGCTTTTGACCGAGCATCGGGAGTGGAGGTTGGAGGTGGCGGTTTTGCTTGAAATGGGAGGGAGGGATTTTTTATCTTGGGTTTGCCAGGTTGATATGAGGAGTTGAGATGCCGGTTCAGGAGTTCAGGGATGGCAGTTTTCATAACGGGGCGGTGCATTTTCTGTTTTGATGAGGATAATAACTGAGTCGATTTTGAAGTGGGGTACGGGGCTTAATGGCGATTGTGATAGAGGAGGTTGTAACCGGATCGGCCACGAGCGGGGAAAGCGTGAGCCTGACTTCCTGGACGCCGCAGGCGGGGGAGTTTGTGCTGCTGTTTGTGGCGCAGCGGGATGAAAGCGTGGCTATCAGTGTTTCGGGGAATAACCTGAGCTGGACGGAGCTGCAGAATTGCGACAACGTGCAAGGGCAGTGCGGTATAGCGGTTTGGAAGGGTGAAGGGGGGTCGCCCGCGGCGGGGCAGATTACGGTGACGGTGACGGGGAATGCCAAGCCGGTGGTGTGCGCGGCGCTGCGTATTTCGGGGGCGGACGGAACGTCGCCGGTGGATACGTCGGCGCAGGATGGGGGGCCGGACCCTGATGATGATGATATGATTATCAGCATCACTACGGGGGCGGAGAATGCGCTGGTGATTGCGGGAGGATCGCACCGAACGGCCACTTTTACGGTTCCGGTCGGGGAGACAGGGATTTCGATCAATAGTTTGGCGGGCAGCGGCGGCGACGCTACGCGCCTGAGCGTGTGGAGCGAGCAGGCGTCTTCGACGGGGAGCTATCAGTTGGGCGATACTGCGGATTTGAGTACGGATACGGACTGGTGCTGCGCGGCGGTTTCGGTTGCGCCGGCTGCGGCGGGCGGGGGGATTGGGGTTTTGCGGCGGAGGCGGGAGGGGTGTGGGGGGTGATTAGGGGCAGGGGCAGGAGCAGGATAAAATTGGCAATTGGTAATTGGTAATTGGCAATTGGCAATTATAGGAGCAGGGTATCCCGACAAAGGCGTGAACTTCCTTGTTCACTTGTCGGGATTTCGCCCTCCGGGCTCAAGGCGCGGGATAAAATTGGCAAAAGGAGAGGGTTATGGCACAGAAGTTTTTGAGGAAGTACGGGGAGGCGGCGACGGTGGATTTTGTGCTGTTCAAGCCGGATGGGGTGGATTTTAAGGCGGATGCGTCGTTTGCGGCGGGGGACGTGACGGTGATGAGGGATGAGGGGGCGGAGGGGAATGCGGCGAATCTTCCCACGGATGAAGGGAAGGGGTATTCGCTGGTTCTTTCGGCGACGGAGATGGAGGCGGCGCGGATTGTGGTGTATCTGGTGGACCAGGATGCAACGAAGGCGTGGTTAGATGATTATTTAGTGATCGAGACGTATGGCGATGCAAATGCGCAGCATGGGTTTGATTTGGACGCTGCGGAGCCGCAGGTAAACTTGAGTAAATGGGCAGGTACGAGCGTGGGGGTCGGGTCGGTATCGGGATTGCCGAAGGTTGACGCTCATGCGCTGAACGACGGTTTGTTGAGCGGATTCAACGCGGTCGTGCGATTGCAAAACCTGCACGTAAGCAACCCTAACGGGCACGGCATCGAGTCTGTAGGCGGGCAAGGGCACGGCATCTATGGCAGGACGTCGGGCGATCCGGGGGATACCTACGGCGGTATTGTCGGACAAGGGGGCGCAGACTATGACTCTCACGGGATTTGGGGGATCAGCGGGCAAAACGGCCATGGAATATTTGGCAAGGCGGACGTTAATTCCGGAGGGCAGGCAGGGATATTTGGCGAAGGGGAGGATGGTATTCGGGGGGACGGATACAGTTCGGGAATCCGGGGCAACGGCACGGAAGGAAACGCCGATGGAATGGCGCTCAACGCGGCATCCGGGGGAACGGGCAAGGATTTGAATTTTGTGAACGACCGGTGCGCTATTCCTTCCCTGGGCGCCCAGGCTGCGGCGGAAGTGAACGCGGAGGTTTCGGACGTGCTGAAGACGGATATGATTGCGGAATTGGCGCAAGGGAAGCCGACGGCGACGCCGACGTTCGAGCAGGCGATTATGCGGTTGTATATGGCGCTGACGAACCGGCTCGAGGTTACGAGCACTTTCAAGAAGTTCTTTAATAGCTTGGGAACGGTGATCTGGAAGAAGGGGCTTACGGATGACGGGACGACTTATGCGGAGGATGAGGGGGAGACGGGACCGTGAGGAAGGATTTCGGATTGGGGGGAAAGTGGCAGTGGCATCCCGACAAAGGCGCTACCTTCCTGGTAGCTTGTCTCCGAAGGAGCAAGACGGGATTTCGACGTCGTGTCTCGAGGGGCAGGAGCATCCCGACAATGACGCTACCTTCCCGGTAGCTTGTCGGGATTTCGCCCTCCGGGCTCAAGGGGCAGAAAAAAGATTATAAGATTACAAGATTCATAATTACAAGATTACAAGATTACAGGAAATGAGGAAAAATGGCGATTGATTCGGAGAGGAAGAGGAAGAGTGTTGCGGCGATTAGCCACTATGCGATGGGGCCGGTGGTGGTTCCGGACGGGACGCTGATTTCGGCGGACCGGCAGGTGATTGGGTTTGGCTATTATGGCGTTAAGGCGGAAACAAAAATTATTGTGACATTGTTGGGAGCAATTTATTGCACGATTATTTTAGCGGGTGAAACCTGCGGAGTTTTGGGATTATCAGGGAAAATCCAGGGAACGGTCGAGTTGACGGGAGAGGTGAATAGTACCCGGGGGATTGGGGGGAAGGTTCAGGAAAGAGTTGTTAAAAGCGGGGAAGTTTGACCATGGCGGATCATATTGTGGCGGGACAGGATTTTACGCTGGAGTATGTATCGAGCGAGGATATTGATCTGACCAATGCCACTACAATTTTGCTGAAGTATCAGAAGCCGCCGGACGGCGCAGCGGGGCAGTTTACGGCGGCGGCAAAAACTCCGGCGGCGACGTCGAATACGATTACGTATGATGTGAAGGATACGGAGAACGATAATGCGGGACGGTGGCGGTTCTGGCCGCATATTACGTTTAGTGACGGGACGATCAGGATTGGGAAGCCGGTGGAGGTGGAGGTTTATGGGGAGGGGGAGGTGGGGTGTTGAAGTAAAAAGTGAGAAGTGAAAAGAAAGAAGTGAACTAAAGTGTCTAAAGTGAGCTAAAGTGACTAAAGTTGGGTAATTTACAACCCCCTTGATCCCCCTTTATTAAGGGGGAAAGATTGAAGAAGGGCGGCCAGGGAGGGTCGCCTTTCTGCTTTTGGTGCAGAGCGCAAAGAGCAAAGCGCAAAGTATTTACACGCCGCAGGCGCATCGAGAAAAACAAAACACCGCACGGAGACGGAGCGAAAACCACAACGGAGGCAAGCGGTATAGGCAGCGGGCGTCTTGCGGTGGTTGCGACTGAGCGAACGCCGCGTTTCCCAGTGGCAGCAAGGGAGCAACGACCGCAGCCTGCGTATTGCCTTTGCCGATTGAGGGAGTGACGATTGCAGCGCAGGCGGAGGAGGATGTGTTTTTGCCACTGAATCAAAATCTAATAAATAAAAGGGCGGCGATAAATGCGGCGAAGGGCGCGAGGACGAAAAGCGGAGCGTTTTTTGCGCAGCCGCCCCGCGCCCTGAGCCGCCGCCCGCGGGAGGATAGCGCAGCGCCTGCAAAGGGCAAGCACACGGAGTTGCCCCGTAGTGTGTTGCTTTGCGCTTTGCAGGCGCGGAGTGGCCGGGAGCGGGCGTAGTAGCCCCCTTCCTTATTTTTTTGAAATCGAACCAGGCGGAGTTGCCCCGGACGGGCAACTTTTGGGATGTTACCGCTATGATAAGCGCGGCCAGGATGGCCGCGTTACGCTTGTTGGCGGAGGATTTTGAAGGTGCGATCGGAGCCTTCGGGAGCGGAGGACTGGAGGCGGACGTAGGAACGCTCGTTGATGATGACTTTTTTGGCTTTGGCAGCGGGGAGGGTGATGTCTGCGCCGTTATCATCAGTGAGGGTGGCCCAGGCGGTGTTGTCGTCGCTGATCTGGAAGGAGACGGTTCCGGTGAGGGAGGAGGGGGCGATGATGAGCAGGGAAGGCGCCTGGCGGAGATCATCGGGTTTGAGGACGTTGGAGAGGGTCTGGCCGGAAGGGATGACCATGTCGGGGATGGTGACGACTTTCAGGCCGGTGATTTCGGAGTGGGTGAAGAAGCGTTTGTAGCCGGTTATTTCCCAGGAGTCATTTCCAATATAAATAAGATCGCCCTGGGCGATTTTGTCGCGGAGGTCGCCCATTACGAAGAACATGCGGGTGTTTTTGATCTCGAAGTCGCCGAGCTCGTTGCCGCTGTAGGTGGAACTGAGGGGATGGTGAAAGGCGATGGCGGTGGTTATCAGCTCGCCTTCGGCGGTTTTGAAGATTACACGGCGGGAGACGGTACCGGGGGGGAATTTCAGGGGCATGGGTCACCTATTGAAGATTGAAGATTGAAGATTACAAGATTGAAGATTGCAAGATTGAAGATTGCAAGATTGAAGATTGAAAATCGACAAAATCGACAGGGGGAAGGCGATTGATGATTGACGATTGATGATTGATGATTGACGATTGATGATTGATGATTGACGATTGACGATTGAAAATCGACAAGACATATAAGGCGATAGTGGTTTCATTAGTGTGGTTCCTTTTTTTACGACTTCTTGATTCCCCTTCTTTACATCCCCCGGTGTCCTCCTTCGAAGGGGGAACCCACCCCTTAATCCCCTCCCAGGAGGGGAAGTTTTGAGATGCGTTTGTCATGGCGAGGCTCCTTTGGGTTTAGGCGGCCAGGATGGTCGCGTTACAGGGAGAGGCGGTGGCCGCGCTGGCGGTACACGTCGGCGCGGGCTTTCATGTCTTTTTTGCCGAGCTGCAATTGGCCGAGCTGCATGTAGCTGAAGCGGGAATCATCGGCGGCGGCGCGTTCGTAGATTTCGGCTAATACGTAGAAGGGGTTGTATTTCCAACCGGCGACATAGAGGGCGGATTCGGTGCGGGGGGTGTTGAATTGGAATGTGCCGTTTTCGTAGTCGATTACGTCGGGGGTGACGGCGGTGTAGGTATTGTCGTTGTCGCTGCGGATCTCGACGGCGGTATCGAACCACTGGCCGGCGCCCCAATAGATTTTTCTGGCGACGTCGTGTTTGAGTTGGACGGCATCGACGTAGAAGCGGAAGCGGTCGATGAGTTCTTCTAATTCGATTTCGCTGAGGCCCTGGATGTAGATTAGCGAAGGGGCGGCGTGGGTGTATTCGTTGAGGTCGGCGGCGATTGCGCCGCTGCCGAACGAGGGGATGCCGCAGAGCACGTCGATGTTGATGTGGGTGTAGGTGATCAGCGAATCGCCGGTGAAGCAGGAGCCGCCGGCGGGGTCGAAGATGTTGGGGTTGAGGACGCGCATTTTGGTGGAGCCAGCCTCAACGGACGCGGGGAGATAGGTGGCGGCGCCGGAGTGGAGGCGGATGAATTCGCCGATGTATTTAATTGCGGAGCGTAGAGCCATGGTTTTTCAGTGACTAAAGTTAAAAGTGACTAAAGTGAGCTAAAGTTACAACCCCCTGAATCCCCCTTTTTTAAGGGGGAGGACCCACCCCTGGCCCCTCCCAGGAGGGGAGGGCCGGGAGGGGAGTTTATGCGGCTATTGGCCTTCGAATTTGGCGCGGGTGCTGATGGCTGAAAGATCGGTGGTGTCGGCTACCTGGATTAATGCGCCATCGGCCACGGCGTCATAATCGGCGTAGTATGCTAAAATTTTCCGATTGGTATAATCGTATTTGAATATGTAGCCGCCGGAAGGTTCGATATTGGCGCTTAAGACGGTGTCCAAGCCGGTTTCGAAGGGTTCCCCCCCGGTCGGATAGGAAGAATCGAAAGTAATATCCAAATAGACGACCCGAACAGTTCCTTGCAGGTCGGTTTTGCGGGTTGTTAGGGCGAGGGACATAATTAACTCCTTAAGTGAGTAAAGTGAACTAAAGTGAGCTAAAGTGAACTAAACTAAGCGCACGTCGAAATTTCCATTTACAGGCAATGGAGCCGCTTTGTAACCAGGATTCTTTCTCGAACACCGGAGGTGTTCAACATTTGTAGAATTC
>JABWBP010000040.1 GCA_013360445.1 Calditrichaceae bacterium
CGCCTGAAATTCCTCCTGATCTTCACAAAAATCAGCACTGTTTTCTTTGCGTCTTAGCGTCTTTGCGGTTAAAAATACCTAAGGTTAACGGGAATGCGGAGCGCCGGGAGAAGTGCCGGAATCTCATGGGCGCAAAGTCTTAAAGTAGAATATAAACCTCAAAGGTTTTCAAAGCTTTTGAGGTTTGAAGTTCAGTAAAAGACCTCAAAGGTTTTCAAAACCTTTGAGGTCTAAAACCTGGGAGAGGGATTACAATTCCAGGCTTTGCAACAATACTTCCGCGCGGTTTTTCAAGGCAGGATTATTATAGTCTTTGATGACTTTGTCGGATAATTCTTTCGCCTTTTGCAAGTTGCCGGCTTCCCGGTAAGCCTGGGCGGCGCTGTAAAAATAATCCGCGGCCATGGGGAACATGGGATCGATGGTCGCAGCCTTTTCGTAGTTTTTCGCCGCTTCCGCGTAATTCTTTTCGCCCATCAAACAATCGGCGTAGCCGGCGTAAGCTGCCTGGGTCATAATATTTTTGCCCGCGTACCCGTCGGTAACCGCTTTGAAATACTTTTTTGCCTGGGTGAAATCGTTGTCTTCCCAATAAAATTTCGCCAGGAAGAAAGCCGCCTCTCCCGCGGCGTGTGTGCCGTTGTAGCGCTCCACGATCTCGGTAAAGGTCGCCATGCCATTCTCTTTGTCGCCGTTGCGGATCTGTTCCTGGCCGGTGGAGAGCAAGGAAAGGGCTTCTTTCTGGGCGCTTTTTTGAGAGTTCAGGTAGAACCAGACCAACGCCGCCGCCGCAATCACCCCCAAAACGCCGTAAACAAGCTGCCGGGAATGGTCTTCCAGAAAGGATTTTGCTTTCATGGTGGCCAGCACGAACTGGTCCTGCTTCAATTCCCGTTTGGTGTACTTCTTCTTCGCCTTTAACATGTCATTTCATCTCCTGCCCGAAGCATTTTCATCAATAAGTATGGGTGCCCCCTGCAGGACTCGAACCTGCGACCCCCGGATTAGGAATCCGATGCTCTATCCGCCTGAGCTAAGGGGGCTTCCCGCTATTATTTCAAAGCTGCAAAATTTAAACGGATCGGGTAAGTAATGCAATATCAAATATAATTTGAGGGTTGAAATTAAAAGAAAATCCCGCCGGTCGAGAAAGTAAGAGGGGGCTGGTGGAACATGCCAATCCGCAATAAGCCATCGCTCGATGCCGAACCGATTTTTTTTGCGGGAGGGTTGCTTAACTATCTATATAATGGTATCTTGGCAAATCTAAACATGAGCAAGATATAATTTATTAATGAGTTGCTGAAAAAAAGCCGGGAAACTTGCCTCCCCGGAAGTATCCCGGAAAAGAATGTCTTTAAGGGCCTGATTTTCGCTCAAGCAATGAATGCGGGTAGCGGAAGCTGCGCGATCCACATATCGTAAAAGTGCCCGTTTGCGTTCATCCTGGTTCACTCAAACCGGAGGTCGATATGCCCCGCTTTATTGGCCGCTCTGTTAGAACCGCATTTGTTTGGTTCTTTTTCGGCGCCGGAATGTTTTTAAGCGCCCAAACCAACCTGCCCTACGCGCTGGAATTGGATGATCCCGCCGCGGGCGACCAGGATGATATGTGCATCTGGATTCACCCGCAGCCCGCCCAAAGCACCATCATTGCCTCCGATAAAGGCTCGGATAAAGTGATCGTGTATGATCTGCAAGGGAATACGCTGCAAATTATTCCCCTTCCCAGCGCCTCCCGGAACATCGATGTGCGGTATAATTTCCCTCTTTCCGGCCAGCCGGTTGATATTGTCGGGTTTGGCATGGATGTAAACCAAATTCTGTTCTATACCGTCGATCCGGCAACGCGAGAACTCAACCCGGCGGGAAGTTTTAGCAGCCAACTGGATGATGTATATGGTTTTGCGCTCTACCATAGCCCCTTCGACGGCAAATACTATGCAATGGTAAGCAACAATAGCGGAAGCGGGCAAATAGAGCAGTGGGAGCTGGTCGATAACGGCAACGGCGCTATCGCCGGCATTCACAAACGCACCTGGACCAATGGCGCCGGCGGTTTGACCGAGGGCCTTGTCGCCGATGACGAAACCGGGAAATTTTACGCCGCAAGCGAGGATCACGCCATCTATAAATATGACGCCGACCCCCTGGATCCCACTCCCTCCCCAACGCTGGTCGCCTCCGTGGGGCAAAACGGCCTTTCCGCAGACATAGAGGGCATTACCATCTATTATGCGGCCAACGGAGAAGGATATTTGATCGCTTCCAGCCAGGGCAGCGACGATTTTATCATTTACCAGCGCAAACCGCCCCACAATTACGTGATGACTTTTACGGTTCAATCCGCAAACGGCACCGACGGCATCGACGTTACCAATGTCAACTTAGGGGGAGTGTTTTCCGGGGGGTTGTTCCTGGCGCACGACGGAAGCCGGATTCTGGGGGCAAAATTTGCGGATACCGGTTTGCCGCCGGACACCGCCTACTGGAATCCCCGCAGCGGGGGAATAAGCGGCGCTTCAACGGTCACTTTTGCCGCAATCGGCGATTACGGAGAGGATAACGAGCCTGAGCAGGCGGTAGCCGACCTGATCGATATGCTGGAGGTGGATTTTATCATCACCACGGGGGACAATAGCTACGGCAACGATTTTGACCAGCGAGTGGGGCAGTATTACAGCAATTACATCGGAAATTACCAGGGCAACTATGGCAGCGGATCCCCGGTAAACCGCTTTTTCCCCTCCTTAGGGAACCATGACAATTTGACCAACTATTTGGCCTTCTTCACCCTGCCCGGTGAAAATATTCCCACCAGCAATACCTCCGCGAACGAACGCTATTATGATTTTATTCGCGGGCCAGTGCATTTTTTTGCCATCAATAGCTGCACTGATGAGCCGGATGGAATTTCCAGCGCTTCCGCCCAGGCGCAGTGGCTTCAGGCGCAGTTAGCCGCCTCCAACGCCCCCTGGAAGATCGTTCACCTGCACCATCCCCCTTACTCATCGGGAAAGGATGAAGAAATTATGTGCTGGCCATTCGAAGACTGGGGCGCTTCCGCAGTGCTCGCGGGCCATCACCACTCCTACCAGCGCATCCACCGCGATGACAATGGCGACGGCGCTATTTTGCCCTATTTTGTTACCGGCCTGGGCGGGGCAGATATCAATAACTTCTCCACTCCTACGGCTCCCGGCACCATGTTTCAGTATAACGCCGATTATGGAACCATGCTCATTTTCGCCAGCGAGGACAGCATCACCTTTCAATTCTATTCGATCACCAATGGCGGCTCCCTCATCGACAGCTTCACCATGGCGAAATTTTCTGTTTTGGTAAAAGCGAAGGTTTTTTTAGAGGGACCGTTCGTCTCCAATTCCATGAGCACTTACTTAAGCAATGCGGGGTTGCTTCCCCTGGGCCAGCCATTCAACGCCGCTCCCTGGAACTATAGCGGAACCGAGAGCGTCAGCAGCGTTCCGGATGGCGTGGTGGATTGGGTGCTGATAAAACTGCGCAGCGCCGCCAGCGCCGCCAGCGAGGTGGCGGCCCGGGCGGCTTTTTTGAAAAATGACGGCACTCTTATGGATATCGACGGCGGCAGCGGGGCGCGTTTTCCGGGACTAACCCCCGGTAATTATTACCTGGTCATTTGCCACCGCAACCATCTTGCGATTATGAGCAACAGCGCTCAGGCGCTCGACGCCTCCGGCGCCCTCTATGATTTTACCACTGCCCAGGAGCAGGCTTACGGTTTCAACCCTATGAAGGAATTGGCTGGCGGAATATTTGGGATGATCGCCGGCGACGGGAACGCGGACGGGGAGATCAATGATGTCGATAAAGACGCAATCTGGCGATTTCAAAACGGCACCGCCTATCACTACAGCAAGTTCGCTGATTTTAATTTTGACGGCGGCATCGATGTGCTGGATATGAATCTGAAATGGCGCCCCAATCTCAACCGCTCCACCCAGGTGCCATAGCATTCGATTGGCGCAGCGGCACTATATTTCATTCCCAACTCCTCAAAATAAAACACCCGCCCGGGTATTTGTATCATCCCGGGCGGGTGCCGGCGGGGAATGTCACGATTATTTATTTCGCCGCGTTCCGATCCCGTAAAAGCGTGAACAACTCTTCCCCATCCTTATAATCTTTCTTCTCGATCTTCGACAGCCATTCGGCGTGTTGGATGTAGGCCACCGCCAGGCGCGCCTTCTCGCGAATAATCTCCGAACGGCTGTTGTTCGCCAGGCGAATCAACTGGCCGACGACTTCATAATTGTATTGATCCGGGTAGAACATCTGATATTTGACCACCTGGAAAATGGCCGACTCGATCATACCGGTGTTACCCGATTTCAACGCCGCCAGGTAATTCTGCGGAGCTTTTTCCACCACCGCCTTGCTTTGAGCGAACGCGCCCAGGGAAAGGGCGGCAACCAGTGTAATGATCAATGATTTCATGACATTCTCCTTTTTGTTATCCGGTTATAGCTTACGGCGGGGATGATGGAAGAGATGTCATGCAAGGGTAAAGGGTTGTCAAAAAATGTCATAAAGCCCGGAGGCGCTCCGCCGCCTCCCGAACCCGCCCTGCGATTTATTTTCCGAATGGAATTTTTGAGAGCAAGCGGCTTATATTGAACCTTCGATAACGGGATCAGCCATGCACGAAATGTCGATTGCGCAGAATATTTTGGAGATCGTGGAAAGCGCCTTGAGCGAAAACCCCGGCAGCCGCTTGAAAAAAGTAGTGGTCAAAGCGGGGGAATTGGTAGCGGTGGTGCCGGAGTCCCTGCAATTCTGCTACCAGGCCATCACGGCGGGAACGCCCCTGGAAGGCTCGGAACTGCAGATCGAAGTGATCCCGGTGCGGGCGCGCTGCGAGAGCTGCGGCAGGGAGTTCCGGATCGAATCTTTCTTTTTCCTGTGTCCCCAATGCGAGAGTGCGCAGGTAAAAGTGCTCAGCGGCCAGGAGCTGCAGGTGAGCGAGCTGGAAGTGGAGTGAGTTTTAAAAGCGCCCGGGGAAGCTCTGCTTCCTGCCAAAACAACTCTCAAAGACCCACTACCCGGGCATTCCGGTGATCATGCGCCCCGGCCTGTCTCGACATTCCCCCAGCACTACCGCGATTTTTTTATGGTGGATTCATTCCACCACCACCCCCACGGGGCAATGATCCGCCCCCTGCACCTCCGGCAGAATGAACGCCTGCTGCAAACGCGGGCGCAGGCTCGAAGAGATGCAGAAATAGTCGATCCGCCACCCCACGTTCTTTTCCCGCGCCCGGCCCAGGTAGCTCCACCAGGTGTAGTGCCCGCCTTCGGTTACGAATTCCCGAAAAGTATCAATAAAACCTGCCTGGATGATGCGCTCGAACCCGGCGCGTTCCTCGTCGGTGAACCCGGCGTTGCGGCGGTTGCTTTTGGGATTGGCGAGATCGATTTCTTTGTGCGCCACGTTCAGGTCGCCGCAGAAGACCAGGGGCTTTTGCGCTTCTAATTTTTTCAGGAAATTCAGGAAATCTTTATCCCATTGCTGGCGGTACTCCAGGCGGGTGAGGCCGCGCTGGGCGTTGGGGGTATAGACGTTTACCAGGAAGAAATCATCGAATTCCAGGGTGATCAACCGCCCTTCCCGGTCGTGTTCCGCAATGCCCATGCCGTAGCGCACCCCGCGGGGCGCGATTTTGCTGAAAACCGCCACGCCGGCGTAGCCTTTCTTCTCCGCCGCGCTCCAGTAAGCGTGGTAATTTTGCGGAAATTGCTCATCCACCTGCTCGGGATGGGCTTTGGTTTCCTGAAGGCAGAAAATATCCGGGTCGGCGTTTTGCCAGAAATCCATAAACCCGCGTTTCAAAATTGCCCGCAGGCCGTTCACGTTCCAGGAGATCAGTTTCATATAGACTATCCGTGGTTTAGAGAGGTCGTTAATGTCATTTGCTTTGCGTCATTTGCGATGCGTCATTTATTGTCATTTGCTTGCCCCTGTTTCCGAAGGAACTGCTTTATGGAGGGCTGCGCGTCATTGGTGGCCATTTTAAACTCGCAACCCGAAACTCAAAACTCGAAACTCGAAACTCAAAAACTCCCCCCTTAAATTTTATTTATCAGATTTGTGATTTAGTTTTTCAACCTCAAAATAGAATACTGTAAACTGATTTGCAAGAGCTAAGGATGGCTTTTTCGGGGTATTGCGGCCGGGCGTGAAGGCAGTCTGGAAGGGAAGCAGGTGAATATTCTTCCGCAAAAATTCAGCGGCTGCCCGCGCCCGCCGGCACCCCAGACAGGATTTGCCCCCGGTATAGAAAACAAGGATTCGTTTTCGTTCCCTGCACAACCATTGAAGGGATTCAGGATGCAAAAGGAGTTTCAATTGTTGGATGAGCAGGCCGTGACCATCATTTTGGCGGAGGATAACGCCGGCCACGCCCGCCTGATCGAAAAAAACCTGCGGCGGGCCAATTTCGCCAACCGGATCATCAAGTTTGAAGACGGCCAGCAACTGGTAAATTGCCTTTTCGGAGATGCGAGCTATAAACCGGGGTACTGCCCGCCGGCCATGCTAATCTTATTGGATCTCAACCTGCCCGGTTTGAACGGCTACCAGGTTCTGGAACGCATGAAAAACGACCGGCGCACACGCCACGTGCCGGTGGTAATTCTGACCACCACGGAAGACCCCCAGGAAATCGCCAGATGCTACGAATTGGGTTGCAATATCTACATCACCAAACCGGTGGAATATGACCAATTCTGCGAGGCGATCCGGAAATTGGGGGATTTTCTTTCCATCGTGAAAATCCCGGAGATGGATGAGTGAGGGGTTTGGCGGTTCTGTTATCCCGGAATGGCAGCAATCGGATTTCTGTTGAGAAGATAGATATTTGAAACCTTAATTCATTTGAAACGCCCGCTATGAAAGAAACCGGCAGCTTCAAAATTCTCTACATGGAAGACGATCCCGGCCTGGGGAGACTGTTCCAGAAGCGGCTATCCCGTTTGGGGCACCGGGTAACCCTTGCCGCGGACGGCGGAGAAGGCCTGGCCCGTTACCATGAGTATTCCTTTGACGTGCTGGTAATCGATTACCAGATGCCGGTGTTAGACGGCTTGCAGGTGCTGCGTAAATTGGGCGAAAACGGCTCCCTGCCGCCGGTCATCATGCTTACCGGGGCCGGTACGGAAGAAATCGCCGTGGAGGCGATGAAAATAGGGGCGACGGATTACATCGTCAAAGACGTGGATAATAAGTATTTCGAGGTGCTGCCCCTGGTGATCAAAGATGCGGTGCAACGGTATCGCTTTGAAGAAGAAAAGCGCCGCATGCAGAAAGAGTTGGAGCGCAGCAACAAAGAATTGCAGCAATTTGCCTACGTGGTATCGCACGACCTGAAAGAGCCGCTGCAAACCATTCGCGGCTTTGCCAAATTCTTAGAAGAAAATTACCACCAGCAATTGGATGACCAGGCCAACGAATTCATCGGCTACATCATCGATGGAACCAAACGCATGGAGCGCCTGGTAAACGGGCTGCTGGATTACTCCCGGGTGCGCTTCAAGAAAACCGAGCCGGAGCCGGTGGACTGCAACGTGTTAGTGGAGCAGGTGAAGCAGGATTTGAAGGGCATTATAGATTCCCGGAAAGCCCGGGTCACCCACGATCCCCTGCCCACGGTATTGGGAGACGAGCGGTTGCTGCTGCGGCTCTTTTTGAACCTGATCGACAACGCCCTGAAATACTGCAAAGACCGCCCTCCGGAAGTGCACGTGCGCGCGGAAGCGAAGAAGGATTTCTGGCAATTCAGCATCAAGGATAACGGCATCGGGATCGACCCCCGCCACGTAGAGCGGATTTTTGTGATCTTTCAACGCCTGCATCCCCGCAAGGAGTTCAACGGAGACGGGCTGGGGCTGGCGATCTGCAAAAAAATCGTGGAAATCCATAAAGGGGACATCTGGGTGGAATCCGAGCCTGGCCAGGGTTCCACGTTTTATTTCACGATTCCCGGGGGGGAGTAATGGCCAAATTTAAAATCGTGCAAAACTCGCCGGTCTGGCCGTTGGGCGCTTTGCTGCTGGTATTGGTATTCGCAGGTTGGGGAATTTCCCTGCTGATTTCGGTGGAACGCCGGCAGGATGAGGTTCGCGACCATGTTACCTTGATTTCGCGCTTGAATTTTTTAGAAGAATCCATCCGGGACCTGGGAAAAGAGATTTTTGAAGAGAATGCGACCCTGCCGGCGGATTCCCTGATGATGCGCTGGCAGCAGCAATACGCCGGCTACATGCAGCGGAAAAGGGAGGTGCTGAAAAAAAGCGCGGCCATTCCCGCGGAGATTCAGCCGCTTTTTAGCCGGATCGATTCCTCGACGGTACGGATGAACCTGCTTTTTACCCGCCGGCTGTTAGATGATCCGGCGGCCTTTCGGCGCAGCAGCATGGATATTCAATTCCACCAGGAAATGAACCGCGCCATCGACCAGGTCAAAGCCGCGACCGGCCTGCTGCGCGACCGGCTGAGCGGAATCACCGCGGAGCTTTCCGGCAAGTGGAAATCGCTTAGTTTCCTGGTGTTCATTTCCTTCCTGTTAGCGATACAGCTTAGCATTATCTTGTATTTTTACCAGCGCGATCTGCTCAAGCGCAAGCGCACCGAGGAAATCCTGCGCCAGCTCACCGCGGAATTCCGCGCCATGTTCAAGGCCATTCCCGACGCGGTATTCTTCACCGATACCAACCGCGAAATCGTCATGGTCAATCCCGCTTTCACGGAATTATTCGGCTTTAACCCGGAAGAGGTGGTCGGCAAAGAGCCGCGCTTTCTTTTCACCGTTAAAAAAGATTACCTCGCTCATGAGAAAACCCTCTTCGGCGGGGAAGGGGGAGAGCATTTTCCGCCCCTGGAAATCAAGTACCAGCGCAAAAACGGGGAGATTTTTATCGGTGAAACGGTGAGCGCGGCGGTAAAACAACCCGGGCAGCCGTTAGGGTTTTTGAACATCATTCGCGACATTACCCGGCGCAAAAAGGCCGAAGAGCAGCTCAACGAGGTTCACAGCAAATTAGAACAATGGGTAAACGAGCGCACCGAAGACCTGATGCGCGCCAACGACGAGGTTAAACGCTTTGCTTACATCGTTTCCCACGACCTGCGCGCCCCGCTGGTGAATATCAAAGGATTTACCGGGGAGCTGCGCAATGCCTACCACACCATCGCTTCCCGGATGAAGCAAATACTGCCCCACCTGGATGAAGACGGCCAGGAAGAAATGAGCGACATCTTGCAGGAAGAAATCCCCGAGGCGCTGCAATTCATCGACTCCTCGGCCAGCCGCATGGGCAACCTCATCGACGCGGTATTGAAACTTTCCCGCTTAGGCCGCCGGGAGCTGCGCTTCGAGCGCATCAACGTGCGGGTGCTGGTGCAGAAAATGTTAGAGAGCCTGGCGCACCAGGTGGAGCAGCGCCAGGTGGCCGTGCGCATCGGGGCGCTGCCGCGGGTGATCGCGGATCGCACCTCCCTGGAGCAGATTTTCGGGAATATTTTGGTGAACGCGGTGAATTACCTGGTTCCGGGACGCAAGGGCGAGATCGAGATCGGCGGCCGGCGGGGCCGGCACGAGACGGTTTTTTACGTCAAAGACAACGGGCGCGGAATTGCCCGGGAAGACCTTCCCAAAGTCTTCGAACCCTTCAGCCGGGTGGGGAACCCCCCGGACGTCCCCGGCGAAGGAATGGGTCTGGCCTACGTACAAACCTTAGTGCGCCGCCACGGCGGGCGCATCTGGTGCGAAGCGGAGTTAGGGGTCGGTTCCACTTTCTACTTCTCCCTGCCCAACCACGCCACCAACGGCAAAGAGAGCGTCTGACGCAATCCGCAAAGATTTTCCTTGAATTCCATCTCCTGAAATCATAGATTTATTGTTACTATTCAGCCACAGAGACCACAGAGGTCACAGAGGAAGATTTGGGGGTATCCACCACTTCGTGGAGAGCATTTAGAGCCTTATATCCCTTTACTGTTTTTTTGTGGGCATTTGCTCATTTGAACATCCAACTTTCAGTAGAGTTGTTGCGAAGTAAGAAAAAAGCCACGAAATTTCGCAACAAGTTTATTGTTTCATCTGTCATTGATCCATCAACACTTTTCCCGGGTTACGAAATGGCCGAACGAATTCAAATATCCGTCAGGGTTAATCATACACTCTTCGAACGCGAGGTAGAATCGCAGCTGCTGCTCAGCGACTTTCTGCGCCACGAGTTAGAATTGACCGGCACTCACGTGGGCTGCGAGCACGGGGTGTGCGGCGCCTGCACCGTGTTATTGAACGGGGAAGCGGTGCGCTCCTGCCTGATGTTAGCCGTGCAGGCAGACGGCCAGGAAATTACCACCGTGGAGGGAATGGCCTCTCCGGCGCTGGCGGGCGCTCTTCACCCCCTGCAAGCTGCTTTCAAGGAAGCGCACGGCCTGCAATGCGGTTTTTGCACTCCCGGATTTTTGATGACCCTGATCCCGTTTTTGAAAAACCATCCCGATCCCACCGAAGCGGAAATTCGCCAGGCGCTTTCCGGCAATATCTGCCGCTGTACCGGCTATCAGAATATCGTAAAGGCGGTGCAATTGGCAGCAAAGCGCATGGCGCAGAGCGCATAGGGCAGAGCGCAAAATATCTTCTTTGCTCTACGCCATGCGCCATGCTCTATGCGATAACTACAGGAGCTATTTCATGGAAACTACATACATCGGCAAACCCGTTCTCCGCAACGAAGACGAACGCCTGCTCACCGGCCAGGCGCTGTTCACGGATGACGTTCACCTTCCCGGCATGCTCCACGTCGCGTTTGTGCGCGGGGAGTATGCCCACGCCCGGATTTTGAAAGTTGACGCCTCCGCCGCCCGCCGCCGTCCCGGCGTTATCGCGGTTTTTACTGCCGAAGATTTAGGCAGCTACTGGAAGCCCGGCCCCCTCCTGGTTCCTCCGCCGCCCATTGAACGACTGGTTTTTAATCAGCGCACCCAGGTTCCCCTGGCGAAGGACAAACTGCGCCACTACGGGGAAGCGGTAGCGGCCATTGTGGCGGAGAGCCGCTACCTCGCCGAAGATGCGATTGCGGACGTGATCGTGGAAGTGGAACCCCTCGACGCAGTGGTGGATTTGGAAAAAGCCCTGGACCCCGGCGCTCCCCTGATCCACGAAGGCCTGAATTCCAACCTTGCCGCCCACGTGATCCAGGAAAAAGGGGATTATCATTCCGTATTCCCCGGGGCGGACGTGGTTATCAAAAAGCGCCTGCTCTATGACCGCGGCACCGCGGCGGCCATGGAAAATCGTGGGGTGGTGGCGCAGTGGGACGCCGCCAGCCAGCAATTAACCGTGTGGGACACCACCCAGGCGCCCATTCCCATTCGCAACGGCCTGGCGCGGATGTTAGGGTTGTCGGAATCGCAGGTGCGGGTGGTCGCGCCCTTCATCGGCGGGGGATTCGGCCCCAAAATTATGATGTTCTACCCGGAAGAGGTGCTCATTCCCTGGATCGCCATGCAGTTGAAGCGCCCGGTGAAGTGGATTGAAGACCGCTGGGAGAATTTCTTCGCCACCACCCAGGAGCGCGGGCAGGTTCACGAAGCCGAAATCGCCCTTAGCGCGGACGGGCGCATCTTAGGGGTGAAAGACGTGTTCCTGCACGATACGGGGGCGTACGATCCCTACGGATTGACCGTGCCCATCAACAGCCAGTGCACCCTGTTAGGGCCGTACAGCGTGCCGAATTATTACAGCGAATTCAAAGCGGTTTTTACCAACAAACCGATTGTGACCCCCTACCGCGGGGCGGGGCGGCAGCACGGGGTGTTCGTGATGGAGCGGCTGCTGGATTTTGCAGCGAAGGAGCTTAATATCGACCGGGCGGAAATCCGGCGCAAAAATTACCTCTCCCCGGAAGATTTTCCCCATAATCACCAGATCATTTACCAGGATTTCGCCCCCCTGGTGTACGACAGCGGCAATTACTCCCCGGCGCTGGACAAGGCGCTGGAGATGATCGGCTACGAAAAATTCATTCGCGAGGAGCAGCCGCGCCTGCGTGTAGAGGGAAAACATGCGGGCATCGGAATCGTTTCCTACGTGGAGGGCACCGGCATCGGCCCCTACGAAGGGGCGCGGGTCACCGTGGAAGCCAGCGGAAAAGTCTGCTTAGCCACCGGGGTGGGAACCCAGGGGCAGGGGCACTTTACCGCCTTCGCCCAGGTAGTGGCGGAGCAGTTAGGGGTAGATGTGAAAGACATCCGGGTGGTGACGGGAGATACCCGGGAATTCAACTGGGGGACCGGAACCTTTGCCAGCCGCGGGGCAGTGGTAGCGGGAAACGCCTGCCACGCCGCAGCGCGAATGGTGCGCGGCAAGATTTTGAGACTCGCCGGGGAAATCTTTCAAACGCCCGAAGAAGATCTGATTTTGGAGGGCGGGCGAGTCTATCCGCGAAATGCGCCGCAAAAGGCTCTCAGCCTGGGAGAGCTGGCCGCACGGGCCAATCCTTTGCGCGGGGCGGTAAAACCGGGCACCGAGCCGGGGTTAGAGGCCACGGCCTATTTCGGGCCGGAGCGCGGCTGCACCGCCAGCGGGGTTCACGCTCTTATCCTGGAAGTCGATCCCCTGACCATGATGGTGGAGATCCAACGCTACGTGGTGGTTCACGACTGCGGAAGAGTCATCAACCCGATGATTTTGGAAGGGCAGATTCACGGCGGGGTGGCGCAGGGAATCGGGAACGCTTTTTACGAGCAATTGGTGTTCGCTCCCAACGGCCAGCTTTTGAACGCCTCTTTTATGGACTATCTGCTGCCCACCGCCAGCGAAGTTCCCAACGTCGAAAACGCCCACGTCGAGACCCCCTCGCCGTTGAACCCGTTGGGCGTGAAAGGGGCGGGAGAAGCGGGGGCCATTCCTACCGGCGCTTTGTTTGCCCAGGCTATTGAAGACGCCCTGCGCGAATACGATCTGGAGATTTGCGAAATCCCCCTCAGCCCCAACCGGCTGTTCGAGTTGGTAAAGGAAAGAGTGCCTCAAAATATTGAAGTAACGTTAGCCACGAATGAACACTGATGAACACGAATGAAGAAAACCTGCTTTATCGGGATTTATCTTTTAGGATTATTGGGTTTGCCATGCAAGTGCATAACGAATTGGGGGCATGGTTTTTTGGAGAAGGTCTATGAAAATGCTTTGATGGTTGTTTTGAAGCGGGAAGGAATTTCTGCCCGGCAGCAGGCGGCTGTTCCGGTTTATTTTATGGAAGAAATTGTCGGTGAATACTACGCGGATATTTTAGTGGATGAGAAAATCATTTTGGAGATAAAATCAGTTGAAAAAATCATCGGCATTCACCGGGCACAAGCATTGAACTATCTGAAAGCGACTGGTTTAAGATTGGCAATCATCCTGAATTTTGGTAAAGAAAAATTAGAATTTCAAAGAGTGGTCAGGTAGGATCAAGACAGCTATTCGTGTGCATCCGTGAACATTCGTGGCTAAAAATCAAAAAGTGAAAACCCACAAGTCTCATTGTGAGGAAATGATGAAAATCGAAGGCGAATTTACGTTTCAAGGAGCGCGGGAGCGGGTGTGGGAATTGCTGCAGGACCCGGAAGTGCTGGCGCAAACCCTTCCCGGGACCGAAAAGTTAGAAAAGACCGGGGAGGATCAGTACGAAAGCGCCATGCGGGTTCAGGTGGGGCCGGTAAACGGGGTTTTCTCCTGCAAAGTAACCCTGAAGGATAAACAGCCCCCGGAACGCTACACCATGTTAGTGGACAGCAAGGGAGCGCAGGGTTTTGCAAATGGGGCTGCGCAGGTGGAATTGGCCGCGCAAAGCGCAAATTCCACCTTGATGAAGTACCAGGCGGAGCTCCAGGTGGGCGGGCGTCTGGCCGGGGTGGGGCAGCGACTGTTAGATACCGTGGGCCGGAGTATGACCCGCCAGGCGTTGGAGGCGTTAAACCAGGCGTTGCAGGCGCGTATCGCCGGCGATTCCCCGGCGGCGCAAACTTATACCGCGCCCACCCAGGCAGAATTTGCCCGCGCGGTGGCCAAAGACGTGCTGCGGGAGAGCTTCCGGTCGCGGCCGGCGGTTTGGATTGGCGCGGGGGTGGTGATCATTATCTTCCTGGCCTGGATAATTCTTTCCACTATCAATTAAAAATTCACTATTCGCAGTTCACTATTAACAGGTTTGAATGGAGAAACTTGCCCTGAGTTTGTCGAAGGGTAGTGAATGGTGAATAGTGAATGGTGAATGGAGAATGGTGAATATCGATGAAACCCGCACCCTTTAAATATCTTGCGCCCGCCAGCGTGGAAGAAACGCTGAGCATGCTAACCCAATATGGCTACGAAGCCAAACTGTTAGCCGGAGGCCAGAGCCTCATTCCCACCATGAACTTCCGCCTGGCCCAGCCGGCGGTGATCATCGACCTCAACCGCGTTTCCGAGTTAGCCTACATGCGCCCGGGTGATTCCGGGGGACTGTGCATCGGCGCGATGGCCCGCCAGCGTGAAGGAGAGTACCACCCCCTCTTCGCGGAACGCGCCCCCTTGATCCGCGAGACCATGCCGCACGTCGCCCATCCCCAAATTCGCAATCGCGGCACCTTTGGGGGAAGCATCGCTCACGCCGATCCGGCCGCGGAGCTTCCCGCGGTCATGCTGGCGCTGAACGCCGGTTTCAAAATTCGCGGCCGGGAGGGAGAACGGGAGATTCCCGCGCGGGACTTCTTCGTGGGGATGTTTGCCACCGCCATGCAGCCGGAAGAGCTGCTCACGGAGATTCTCATTCCGCCTTTGCCGCCGCGCAGCGGCTGGGCGTTTAAAGAAGTCGCCCGCCGGCACGGGGATTACGCCCTGGCCGGCGCCGCCGCGGTGGTTTCGTTGAACGAACAGCAGCGCTGCCGGGAAGCCCGGCTGGTTTTCCTGAGCGTGGGGGACGGCCCCGTGGAAGCCCGTGGAGCGGTGCAGGCGCTCGCCGGGGAAATCCCCGGGGAAGAAGTGATCCGGGCGGCTGCGGAAACCGCGGCTGCGGTTGACATCGATCCCGGCAGCGATATTCACGCCTCCGCGGAGTTTCGCCGCCACCTGGCCCGGGTGTTAGCGGTGCAGGTGTTGCACCAGGCATACGAGCGCGCCCGTCGCGCCTGACCTCGTTCCACGCTCCGCGTGGAATGGAAGTCGCAAGACGCTTTGCATCAGATAAAGGCAACGCAGAGCGTTGCTCAAGGCGTTCCGCCGGAGATCGGCGGAACGAGAAGAGGGTGAATCGTATGAAAATAGAAAATAAAAATGCCAATGGGATGGTGGAGCTTACGGAAACACTTCCCGTCAGCCATCTCAGCAACGCCGACATCGCTCCCACTCCCATCAAAGACCGCACCTGGAACGTCTGGCACATTGCCGCGTTGTGGGTGGGCATGAGCGTGTGCATTCCCACTTACATGCTGGCTGCCAGCATGATCAGCGCGGGGATGAACTGGTGGCAAAGCCTGTTGACTATTTTGTTAGGCAACGTGATCGTACTCATTCCCCTGCTGCTCAACGGCCACGCGGGAACGAAATACGGGATCCCGTTTCCGGTGTATGCCCGGGCGTCATTTGGGATTCACGGGGCGCACATTCCTTCGCTGCTGCGCTCCTTGGTGGCCTGCGGCTGGTTCGGCATCCAGACCTGGATCGGCGGGATGGCCATTCACTCGATCATTTCCACTTTGTGGGCGGGATGGGGCCAGATCGGCGGCGGATGGCAGTTTATGGGCTACGGGCTGCCGCATTATACCAGCTTTCTGATTTTCTGGCTGATCAATATGTATTTTGTCTGGGCCGGGACTAACTCCATTAAATGGATGGAAACCCTGGCCGCTCCTTTCCTGTTGGTAACCGGTTTGCTGCTGCTCTTCTGGGCCTCCGTTAAGGTCGGCGGCCCGGGCGTGATTTTAGCAAAATCCGATGAATTGATCCAGGCAAAAGGGGAGCGGTCTCTCCCGGATTTCATTTTCAAGCTGTTCATTCCCTGGTTGACCGCGATGGTCGGTTTCTGGGCCACCCTTTCCCTTAATATCCCCGATTTTACCCGCTACGCCCGCAGTCAGAGGGACCAGGCCATCGGCCAGGGGATCGGCCTGCTGACCACCATGCCCTTGTTTGCCTTCATCGGCATTGCCGTGACCAGCGCCACCCTGATACTTTACGGCGAGGCGATTTGGGATCCCGTGGTATTGCTTTCCCGTCTGGCGGATGATTACAATAGCCCTTTCCTGGGTATTTTAGTGATGGCGGTGCTGATCCTCGCCACCCTCAGCACCAATATCGCTGCGAACGTGGTTTCCCCGGCCAACAGCATCTCCAACCTGGCCCCGCAAAAAATCACCTTCCGCAGGGGCGGGCTGATGGCCGGCTTCATCGGCATCCTGATCATGCCCTGGAAGCTGCTGGGAATGTATCTCACCTGGCTGATCAGCTATTCCGGGTTGTTGGGGGCGGTGGGCGGGGTCATTGTCTGCGACTACCTGTTCATTCGCCGTTATCAACTGAACCTGGCCGAACTCTACCGGGAAAGAGGGGAGTATGCGTTTTCCAACGGATTCAATCTTAGTGCGGTTATTGCAACGGCGGCGGGAATTCTAACGGCGCTGGGCGGCAAACTTCACCCGGGCATCTCTTTTTTGTTCGACGGCGCCTGGTTTTCTGCGGCGATTGTTTCTTTCGGGGTTTATTATATGCTGATGCGAGCGTTCGAGCGCGCATCGCCAGACTCATAGCGCCGGAAAGTTTCAGCCATTGAATCACTACCCCGGCTTCTTTCAGAACTTACACCCTGTTTTACCGGCGAGTTTTTTTCGGTTTGATTTTGTGCATCAGTTTTTCTATTTCCTTCAGTATGATCTCATCCGCCAATCTTTGGGTTGCGGCATGATCCGGGTCTATGGATTCCAAAGTGAAATAGCACAATAGAGCGCGCGGGAGTTTGTTCGCCCTGGCGTAGTAAATTCCGATAATACTATAAAAAGCGCGCGCTTCGCTAATGTGAAATACCGGCGTGTTGGGGGGAAAGTGTTGATATAGCTCGAATTTATTATCGAATATCCCCGGTACTTTCTGGTGCTCGTTCCGATTCAAATAATATTCAGCAAGAGCTATTTTGGCGAAAAAATAGCGGGGGAATTTTTCGGCGGTTTCACTGATGGTTTGAAAATGCTTCTCCATCTGGCCGGTATAGGCATAAGCCAAACCCAGGTAATTGTGAATTAGCGGGACGTTGGGAAATTTTTCTTTCAGTTCCAGCAGCGCCGGTAATTGCTCCCCGGCAAACTGGGGCAGCTTTTCAAGGATCTGCATAAGATTTGTCTTTGCGGAGCGGGGCAATTTTGCAAAGTTTTCTTCTTCCACGGGTTCCCAGGTAACTTTGAAAGGTTGCGGAAGGCCGGCTTTTGTCTTTCGAATGCTGCTCAGCACTTCTTCTCTATTCACCCCGGCAAGAAACTCTTTCGCGTCCGGTTTTTTTCCGCTTATTATGTCCTTGATTAGCAAAAATGTATTGATATAACGCATAGTTTACCGTGCAAAATGAATTATGTGGCAACGCCGCCCCTTTCCGAAGGAATCTACGATCGGAGCACTCCTCTCTCATTTCCGCACTTCCGGCACAATGGTCAGTTTGATTTCCTGGCCGTTGCGCAGCGCCGTAACCCCGGTCGGCTCCCCGATTTTGACCGCTTCTAAGGCGTAGGTGTAATCATAAATGTTGCTGATTTTCTGTCCCGCCAGCCCCACGATAATGTCGCCTTCTTTCAGCCCGGCCTTATCCGCCGGCCCCCCGGCGCGCACGCTGGAGAGGCGCACTCCCTCGATCTCCCCGGGAACGAAATCCGGCACCGTCCCTAAGTAGGCGCGCAGGGTCTCCCGCCCCCCGCCTTGCGCCTGTTTGCGTTCCACCTTCACGTAATCCGGGCGCTCCGCCTGCTTTGCAAGATCGAGGATGAGGTGGTAAGCAAATTTGCCGATGCGCTCCATATCCGGGTAATTCAGGGTCTCGGCGTCATCGCTGGGGCGGTTGTAATCTTCGTGGCTGCCGGTAAAGAAGCCCAACACCGGAACGCCGCGGGGATAAAAGGCGGTCACGTCCGTGGGCTGGTAGGGATCGTCCTGCAGCACCAGGTTGAAACCGGCCGGCACGTTGCGTTTTTCGAGCAGTTTTTTCCAGGTCGGGGAAGAGCCGATTCCCTGGAGCAGCAGAGTGTTATCCTTCATCCGCCCCACCATGTCGAAATTGAGGTACGCCACTACTTTTTCCAGCGCTACGGCAGGGTTTTCCGCAAAGTAGGAGGAACCGATAATGCCTAATTCTTCTCCGGACCATAAAGCAAACAGGATTCCCCTGCGGAAATCCGCGGGATTTTTCTGGCGGGCATCCGCCAGGGCGGCGGCCAGCTCCAGCACCATGGCGCTGCCGGAAGCGTTATCATCCGCGCCGTTGTGGATTTGTCCCTCCTCGCCCTTGCGCGCTAAGGAGCCGATCTCGCCGTAGCCGATGTGGTCGTAATGCGCTCCGATAATGATATATTCGCTTTCACCGGAGCCTCCCGCCGGGGGCCTTTCAGCCGGAGGCAGCAGCGCCAGCACGTTGCGGTCGGTTTTTTTCTCCCGTTCCACTGCGGCGGAAAATTTTACCTTGACCCCGGGGAAAACGAACCCGCTCTCCGCGTGAGGATTCTCGGTATCCAATTCCGATTGGATTTTTTTTAGATCTTTGCCTGCGGCAGCAAAGAGCATTTGCGCGGTTTTACCGCTGATGGAAGCCGCCGGGACGCCGGCGCTGCCCAGGCTGCGATCCGCGGAGAGCGAAATCAGCTCCCCGGCGTTGGGGGAATTAGGCCCGCTGAGGATCAATAGCGCTTTCGCGCCGTTTTTGCGCGCCGCCATGGCTTTATATTGCAATCCCGCGTAAGCATTCAACTCCTGCCGCCGCTCCACGCTCACCGCCTCCGGCGCGTAGCGCAGCGCCAGCACGATCTTATCTTTCACGTCCAACCCGGCGTAGGAATCGTAGCCCTTGCCGGATTCGCCAGGCACGGACAATCCGTACCCCACAAACACCACTTCTCCCTCCGCCTCGCCGTCCGCGGTAAAGGGCAGGGGGCGGAAATCCTGCTCCAGCTTCAGCGAAGCAGGTTTTCCATTTTGCCCGCTAATCGCCAACCGGCATTTTTCGGGAAGGATTTTCACCCCCGCGGGAAAAGGGAATTCCTGAAAGTAACTGTTATTGCCCCCCGCCGGTTTCAACCCCAGGCTGCGGAAGTGGTCGGCGATGAAATCCGCCGCTTTGCGGGCGCCCACGCTGCCGGTCATGCGCCCCTCCAATTCATCCGCGGCGAGGTATTGCACGCCGGCCAGCAGATCCGCGGCCAGAATTTGCGGGGAAGGAATACTAACCGGGCTTACCGTTACGGTCGCCGGAATGGTGGAAACGTCCAGGGAGGCGCCGCCGGAATCCCGGGCAGGATTGGAAGAGGCGGCGTTCCTTGCCGGGGCGGCTCTCAGGGCGGCCAAAGCCGCTTCGTGGTTCCAGCCCGCCGTGAACAGTTGCGATTCCCCGCCGGGGGCGCGCCCGGAGGTCCAGACCAGCGTTTTCCCATCCGGCGAAAATACCGGCAGGCCGTCGAAGCCCTCGGTGAAGGTGATCCGCAGCGGCTCTTTTTCGCCCCGGCTGTCCACCATGAACACTTCGAAATTGCTGAATCCCAATTTATTGGAAGCGAAAAGCACGTACTCCCCGGAAGGATGGTAGTAAGGCCCCCAGGACATCGCCCCGAAATCGGTGAGGCGGCGGCGGTCGGAACCGTCCAGTTTCATGGTATAAACGTCCGCCAACAGGCCGCCCTCGTCAAAATGCCGCCAGATGATGCGCTGGCCGTCGGGGCTGAAAAAGGGGCCGCCGTCGTAGCCCGGCCAGTCGGTCAGGCGCTTCTGGCCGGAACCGTCCGCGTTCATGATATAAATTTCCCCGAAGTAGGAGGGGTCCACCGCTAAGCGTTTCTTCTCCTGATCGCTAAGCTCAAGCCCTTTCAAGGAGTTTTCTGCCGGGTAACCGTTGCGCAGGGAGCAGAATGCGATTTTTTTGCCATCGGGAGAGTAAGAGGCTTCCGCATCGTAGCCGTAGGAGGCGGTGAGGCGCTTGAGGTTGCCGCCCTCGCGGTTGGCGGAGA
Organism: Calditrichaceae bacterium; assembly: GCA_013360445.1. GTDB lineage: Bacteria > Calditrichota > Calditrichia > RBG-13-44-9 > J075 > JABWBP01. The sequence continues at coordinate 20,261 of JABWBP010000040.1, forward strand.
AAATATCCATGTGGACGTCGTAGTCCCAGCTATAGCGGCGCTCCTGGCCGGAGTTGCGGATTTCGTATTCCGTTTTTTGTTTTTCTACGGCGCCGGGATCGAGGTGGGAGGAGGCAAATAACACTTCGTTGCCGCCGGGCCGGAAAAAAGCGCAGGTGGTTTTCCCGGTTCCGGGAGACACCCGCCAGCTATCCCCGCTCTCGAAGCTGAGAATGTATATCTGGAAAAAGGGATTTTCCGGCTCCCGCTCGCTCTGGAAGATCAGGAAGTTTCCGTCGGGGGAAAAATAGCCTTCGCCGGAGCGTTTTCCGTCGTAAATCAACTGGCGAACGTTGGATAAAAATTGCGATTCTTTGCCGGCGTCGGATTCCCCCGCTGCGGCGGCGGTAAACACCAGCAACAGCCCGGCGAATATGGAATAGCCAATCGGTTGTATGCGTTTCATGAAAGCATTCTCCTGCATCTAAACTGATTCAAAGAACTCGATTCTCACTCCTCCCGAAAAGGGCGCTAATATAACCCTTTGCTCGCGGGACGGGGAATGTTTTTGAAAAAAATAGCCTGATTATGCCTATGGCCGGGGGAGATTGGGATCGCGATTGTAGAACGTTTTAATCCGGGGATTTTCCAGCCAGAGCGCCGAAAGAATGGCCAGTAAAGTTACCGCGGCCATAATGGCGGCCATGCGCATCCAGGGCAGCCCCGCGGCCTGGCGCATCCGCAGCGCCGCCAGGGCGGTGTCGATCCACACCATTGCGCCCAATCCCAATATTGCCTGCCACAGCCGCAGCGCCCAGGATTTCCGAACGAACAAGATCAGCAGCAGCGCAAGAATCAGAAGCGCCGGAAGGTAGGTTTCCCGCCGCAAAAAATGGGCGGCAAGGAGCAGCGCGGAAAGAATAACCGGGAGCAAGCGGAGTAACATCACACTAAATGGCTCTTATTTTAAAGATCAATCCAATACCCCAGCGCGACCAGCAAAACGGCCAGCGCGCCATATACCAGTTCCAGGATTCCGATTTTTTTCGCCGGGGCGGGGCGGCGCAGGGGCGATAACCCCACGGCCGCGCGCAGCAGAAGGAGCATTAGCGCCGGGACGGCCAGCCAGGGCAGCAGTTCCAGGCGCACCAGCGCTACCGCGACCGCCAGGCCGGCGAGATGGGCGAGCAGCGTTGGCAAAGCAGAAATTTTCCCCCCGCGCTCCAGGCGCAGCCGCACCCGCACATAGACAATGGAGGGGAGCGCCCGCGCCAATAGAACCGTCCAGAGCGCCAGGGCCTTGCCCTCCGGCCATCCCCCGGCAAGGGCGATAGCGGAGGCTGCCGCGGAGAGCGCCAGCGGCCCGGCCAGTTGGGGAATCCATTCCCGGCCCTGCTTTTGGGCGTCGTAGGCCAGGTAGATGAGGGCGAAAGGGAGCGCCGGAACCAGCGGCCGCAAGGCATAAAAACCGGCGCTCATGCCCGCCGCAATAATGCCAGCCAGGGCGACGGCCGCATACAGCACCATGAACCGTTCGGCCAAAGGCGTTCTGGGGTAGCGTTTTCCCCGCCGCCAGTCGGAAAAAGCGATTTTGAAGGGATGGCGCGCCAGGAATCCGGCAATCGCGGCGACGCCGATGAGCGCACCCGGCCAGGAGGGCGCTGTTAACAATCCTAACGCCACCGGCTCTAACAGGAATCCCCAGCCGCCGTGCTCCACGGGCAGGGCGAGGGGTTTGAGTTTGATTTTATGGGATGTATTGGGTGCGTTCACTTTTCGGCAGCACAGGGATTTAAACTCATTCCTTTTTGTTGAACTGGAAGATAACCGAATTCTTGCTGAAAAAGTATGCGAAAAAACTGCCCGAAAATCAATCGCAATTAATTTTAGATGAGGGGGAACCTGCATTTGCATCGCCGGGCGGCGAATTACCGAATGCTCTCATTGAGGTTATGGTTCCCATGCTGTAAGCCGCGCAATCTTTGTAAAACCGCCCGGCGTTGCTGTATTCACCGCTTGATTTCCGGAAACTCGAGAGTTATACTGCGAGCGGCTTTTCCGGCCACGCCGGTGGGCGCTTCACGGAAAAGCCGGGATCCCATTTCGGATGATCTCCAATGTCTGATATCTTTGGCGTTTCTGCCATCCGGCATCAAACCCCTAAACCACCTGACTACCCATGAAAACCATGCATGCAATCGTTTTCCAGGAAGAGAAGAACTTCGATTCCCTGCAAATTCGCGAAGCGCCCTATCCCGAACCCCAGCCCGGGGAAGCGGTGGTGCGCATCCGCGCCGCGGCGCTGAACCGTCGCGACGTGTGGATTACCCAGGGGCGCTACCCCAACGTGCGGGTTCCGCTGATCCTCGGCTCGGACGGGGCCGGAATCGTCGAACAGGTCGGGGAGGGAGTCGATCCCAAATGGCTGGGCCAGGCGGTGATCATCAATCCCGCGCTGGATTGGGGGAATGATCCCCGGGTGCAGCAATCCGGCTTCCGCATCTTAGGAGTGCCGGATGACGGAACCCAGGCGGAATACGTGCGCGTTCCGGCGCGGAATTTATGGTCCAGGCCGGAATATCTCACCTTTGAAGAGGCCGCCGCCCTGCCCCTGGGAGGCCTGACCGGCTACCGCGCCCTCTTTACCCGGGGGCAATTGGCCGCGGGGGAAACCGTGCTGATCACCGGCGTCGGCGGAGGGGTGGCGGCGCTGATGCTGCAAATGGCCCTGGCGGCCGGCGCGGCGGCGCTGGTAACCTCCGCCAGCGATGATAAAATTCAGCGGGCGGTGCAGGCGGGAGCCAAAGGCGGGGCAAATTATAGAACCGAAGGCTGGGAGCAGGAAATCCTCCGGCTGGCCGGTGATACGGGAGTGGATTTGATCATCGACAGCGCCGGGGGGGAGGGCTTCGACAAATTGATCGAAATCGTGAAACCGGGGGGGCGGATCGTTCTCTTCGGGATTACCGCGGGAAGGTTTTCCCGCATCAGCCTGAACAAAGTGTACTGGCGGCAAATCAGCATCCTGGGAACCACCATGGGCAGCGAAGCCGATTTCGCGCAGATGGTGCAGTTCTTCCAAACCCAGCACATCAAACCGGCCATAGACGGGGTGTACCCCTTTTCCCGCTTCCGGGAGGCCTACCAGCGCATGATGCAGGGGGAGCAATTCGGGAAGATTGTGCTGGCCCCGGATTTCGATTAGGAGTGCAAAACTTCAGTTTTGCACTCGATTGCTCAGCGCAGCAAGGGCTTGTAAAATTGCGGGCGGCGGTCCTGCAGCAGATCATTCCGCGGGGTCATCATCTTGTCCCGCGCCAGCCCTGGATCGATCTCTGTGATATACAGTTCTTCCTTTTGGGAATAGGCGCGGTGGAGCAGTTTCCCTTTGGGCGCGACCACCTGGCTCTTGCCGGTAAAGCGCAGCTCCCCGTGCGGGCGTTTGTCCGCCCCGAAACGGTTGGCGGTGACTGCAAAAACCGCGTTTTCGGTGCAGCGGGCGAGCATGGATTGCTGGCAGTAACTGAGCACGAGGTTGGAGGGGTGGCAGATGATATCCGCGCCGGCCAGCGCCAGCGTGCGGGCGACTTCCGGGAAAATCCAGTCGAAACAGATCATCATGCCGATCTTTGCCCTGCGCACTTCCTGCGCCGTTAGCGGGATATCCCCGGGGTCGAACCAGCTTTTCTCCTCATTGAACAGATGCAGCTTGCGGTAGGTGTGCGCCAGACCCTCCGGCCCTAACAGCAGGGCGCTGTTGAAATACTTATCTTTCTGCTTTTCCGCAAAGCCGGTCACGAGGTAAAAATTCCGCTCCCGGCACAGGGCCGCCAGACTCTCTACCGTGGTAGAGCGGTGGGGGTCCTCCGCCAGGGTTTTCACTTCATCCCGGTCGCGGAAATAGTAGCCGCTGAAGGGCAGCTCCGGGAGCACGATGAGGTCTGCGCTGGCCTGCCGCAGCGCCTGGATCACTTTCGATACATTTTGATTTACCCGCCCGAAGCGGGGGCGGAACTGGTAGTAGCCGATTTTCATATTCTTCCCGGGGGTTTGATTTGAGTGCACGGTAATTGAGTGTAACCAAAACGTTGCTTGATTTATACTGCCTCCCGTTCTTGCGCCATTGCCCCCAAGCGTTTTTCCATATCCGCGCCCATCTGCCGCCGCGGGGTTACCACCTCCAACTCCAGGTAGTATTCGCAGCGGTCGATGATTTCTCCGATCATCACCCCGGCGGCGACATAGCTGAAAGCGCTTCCCGCAGTTTCCAACCCCGCCAGTCCCGGCAATGCGAACCCTAATCCCACCCGCAGCAGGCTCAACATTGGCCGGGCGGGGCGGCCCTGTTTTTGAAAGCGTATTTTCCGGCGGGCGTACAGCCCTAATTTTACCAGTCCCGCCAGCCCGAAGAGCAGCGCGTTCCCGGAAAAAAGCCCCGCCAGGCAGAAGCCGGTGAGCAGAACGCTTGCGCTGTGCCAGGAAGAGACCGGGCGGGGTTGGGGGATTACCCGGTACACTTTATCCATCGAGAACAGCGCCGCAGCCCCTGCCAGCGCCGCCAGCCCGCCGATGAGCTTGCTGCCCGGCCAGGCCAGCAGGTACAGCGCCGCCAAACCCATGAAAACGGAGAAAAAAATGACCTCCCGGCTCAGCCAGGAATTGCGCCAGTTCAAAATCGCCCGCCAGGCGCGGAATTTCTTCCCCAGGTGCAGGGTGCTCAGGCCCATTCCCGCCATGCCCGCAGCTAAAAATGCGATTGGATTTAGAGAAACGCCGGAGAGCAGCTTTGCGCCGGTCATTCCCGCCAGCGCCGCGGCGACCAGGGTAAACGCGGCCAGGGTCCACTCGGATTTCAGGCGGATCTTCGCCGCAGACGCCTTCGGTGAGGGCGGAAAATTCCCGGCGTCGAGCATGCCGGCCGCCACCTCTCCCGCCGGCGCAGCGCTGCACTCCGGCGCCTGCGTTCCCTCCCGCAGGGGGATGAAACGGATCGCCGGGCGAATGCCGGTCTCCGGGAAACCGGCAATGGCCCCGGCGTTCCCGCTCTCCGCGTACTCCCCGATTTGCAGCGCCCCGGTGGGGCAGAGCGCCGCACAGGCCGGCTCCTGCCCCTCTTGCAGGCGATGGTTGCAGAAGGTGCACTTCTCCATCACCCCCGCGGCGGGATTGAACTTCGGGGCGTCGTAAGGGCACACCCAGGAGCAGTACTTGCAGCCGATGCAGGAATCTCGGTCGATGATCACCGCGCCAGTGGCGGGGTCCCGGGAATAGGCCAGCGCCGGACAGTATTTCATGCACGGCGCATCTAAGCAGTGGTTGCAGGCCAGGGAGAGGTGGAACAGGGGAATGCCCGGGTAGCGCGCCTCGTTGAAGGTGTGAATCTCCCGCCAGGGGCGCTGCGGCGCCAGCTCGTTCTCGATGACACAGGCCACCTGGCAGGCCTGGCAGCCGGTGCATTTGTTCAAATCGAAGATGAAGCTGTGTTGCATGGGGGTTCCCCGGGTTGGTTTGTCGCCGGAATGTGAGTAGGCAGTAGGCCAGTAGGCAGTAGGCAAATTTTCACCTAAATTTTCTGCAGCGTTACGGTTCTTTGAAGCGGTTTTGCTGGTATTTTTCGGGATGTTCAAGCATGTGGTTTAGCAAACGGCCAACTTCTTCGGATTTTCCGGTAAGGCCGGATTATAGCGCTTTTGAGATGTATTTACAGGCCAGCGCGAAATCTAACCATACCTGGGTCTCGCTGTTTTCCATATCCGCATCAGAAACTTTACTGATAAAATGCGCCTCATATTGTCTTTTTCGATAGCCCTCTCCAAGATTTGCGCAAACTGACCGGGACGCTTTTCGAATTTGCATGGTTAATCCGAACATTTCATCTTTCGGAAAACCTTTGCTCATTTCAAAAATCTCCATCGCCAGAGCAAAGGCTTTTTTATAGACCGTCAAAGATTTGAAATTCTGCTTCATACTACCTCCTCCTTTCTTTTAATTGCCTATTTGCCTACTGCCTACTGCCTACTGCCTACTTGCCTACTCGCCTACTGCCTACTCGCCTACTCGCCTACGGCCTACTCGCCTACTGCCTACTCGCCTACCCCACCCTCTCCACTTCCACCAAATTATCATGAAACGCCGCCCCATAGCCCAGGTCGGTTTCCCGCCCGTGGGAGAGGAGGTTTACCGCGCCGCCTTCGCTGATCCACCAGCCGTTGGTCACCGCCGCGCAGCCGGGCTTGAGGCCGAAATCCAGCCGCGCCGGCAAGCGCAGCTCTCCCCGGTCGTTGAAGATGCGCACCTTCTCTCCCTCGGCGATGTTGCGCCGGCGGGCGTCTTCCGGGTGCAGGGCCACGAAGGGCGCGGGGCTGACCTGGCGGATCATCTGCAAATTGTTGAACTGCGAGTGGATGCGGTTCTTGGTGTTAGGGGTCATAAAATAGAGCGGGTATTTCTGCGACTGCGGCGACTCCCGGCGCAGCGACTCCTGCGGCTCGAAGTAATCCGGCAGGGCATCCACGCCCCAGCGCCGCGCCGCTTCCTGCGAATATAGCTCGATCTTGCCCGAGGGCGTGGGAAACGCCAAATCTGAAAAGGCGACCTCCTGGTGCCCCGGGGCGATTTGCGGCCCCTGGCGCAGTTTTTCCAGGGTGAGTTCCGGGAAGGGGGCTAACTTTTTGCGCAGGTACGCTTCCACGGCTTCGTCGCCGGGGGCGGGAATGTTCGCCGCGGCGATTTCCGCCTCGGAAAAGCCCAGCCGCTGCGCCAGCAGGTAGTAAATCTCTGATTCCGGCTTCACCTCGCCGGGCGGCTCCAGCGCTTTCTGCTTCAACTGGATGTAGGGATGCCAGTAGGCCCCGATCACGTCGGATTGCTCGAACATGGTTTTGGCGGGGAGGATGAGGTCTGCTTCGCGGGCGGTGTCGGTCATGAACTGCTCCACCACCACCCGGAACTCTAACGCCCGGAAGGCCCTCAGCACCGTGGGGGTTTCCGGGTTCTGGGGAATGGGGTTGCCGCGCTCCACCCAGGCCATTTTCAGGGGCGGATCCGCGGCGGCGAGCATGTCCTGCCCCAATTTGCTGATCGAGATGCACACCCGGGCGACGCCATCCGGCGTTTCCGGGGGATAAAAGGCGATGGGATCCTGCACCGCGTCGAAAATGTGGCTCTGCAAATTGGCGAAAATCCACCCCGCCCCGGGTTTGCCGATGTTCCCGGTAATCGCCAACAGCGCAATAATCGCCCGCAGGGCCTGGCCGCTGTTGGTGTAGCGCTGCATCCCGAACCCGGCGTTGATGGTCGCCGGCTTGATCGCTCCTAAGTATTCCGCCAGACGGTGAATATATTTTTCCGGCACGTCGGTGATCTGCGCGGCCTTTTCCGCGCTGAACTCCCGCGCCCGCGCTGTGAACTCCGGGAAACCGAGCACGTGGCGCTCGATGAAGGCATGGTCAATGGCATCGTTTTCGATGAGCAGGTTGGCGAGGGCCAGGGCCAGCGCCCCGTCGCTGCCCGGGCGGGGCTGGATGAGCAATTCCGCGCGCTCCGCGGTCTGGGTGCGGCGGGGGTCGATCACGATCAATTTTCCCCCGTTTTCCAGGGCTTGATTGATGAAGAGCATCTGGTGAATATTGGTCTCCGCGGCGTTCCTGCCCCACTGGATGATCAGTTTGGCGTTGGCGAGGTCCCAGGGCGCGTTGTGTTTGTTTTCCCCTAACGTCAGGCGGGTGGCTTCTAACCCGGCCGGCCAGCACAGGTCCCCGTACGTGGCGGTGTAGCCGCCGAAGAGCCGCCAGAAATTCGCTCCCACCCCGTTTAGCAGCCCCTTGGTGCCGCTGGCGGAGTAATAGAGCACGCTCTGCGGGCCGCAGGCGGATTTGAAATAGCGCAGTTTTTCGGCGATGGTCTCCAGCGCCTCCTCCCAGGAGATTTGCGCAAACCCCCCTGATCCGGAAATCCGCTTTAGCGGATGGAGGATGCGCTCGGGGGAGTGCACCCGCTCCACGTAGCTCAACCCCTTCAGGCAGGGGCCTTCGGGAGTGGCGCGGTTGCCGGGGTGCGCCTCGATGCGGCGCAGGCGCCCGTTGTCCACCTGCACCTTCATGGTGCAGGTGCTGTAGCAGTTGCGCGGGCAGGCGGTTACGTAAGTGGGCATGGGGTTCAAGTGTTAGAGTGTTCGGGTGTTTTCCGATACCGCAGGAACCCCGGAGGGGGTTCAACATTTGTAGCTAAAACATATACCGTTAAAAAATCGCAACCCCGGAGGGGTTGAACCCCTGTCGGGGTTCCGGCATCTTCGACCGGTATCATTTTCTACAAATGTTGAACCCCTGCTGAGGTTCCGCGAACATTTGACGTTTGGCATTATACAAACGGTGAACATCCCGGCGTTCCCATGGAATGGCCGCTTGCGTGACGGAAAAAACTCCCCGGTGTTCCGGGATAAACCTTTCGGCATTCGGGAACAAACCCCGCAGGAGTTCAAAATTTGTAGGGTTCAAAAATCACAGATAAACGCATTAAGGTATCCACTTCTCATCGAATTCAACTTCGAAATTCTTCAATAAACTGAGATATTCTTCCCGGAAATTTTTGGACTGGTGATGCGTTTCCTGATCCCGGATGTAGCCAATAATCGTTTGAAGCTGCGATTGCCCGTAACTGAACGCTCCGTAACCTTCCTGCCAGGCGAATTTTCCCGGAAACCAGCGTTGTTCATTGATGAAATTGGTAGAGGAGCGTTTAACCTCTTTCACCAGGTCAGAGATGGTTTTATCAGGAGCCAGGCCGATTAGAATATGCACGTGATCCGCCATACCGTTGATGATAATCAGCTTGTGCCCCAGGTTTTTGATAATTCCGGTCACGTATTGATAAACCCGGGTTTTCTTTTCCCCATCCAGCAGGGCAGCGCGGTCCCGGGTGGCAAAGACGATGTGAATATAGAGTTGGGTGAAGGTGCTCATGGTGGAAACCTCATGGTTTGGTAGGTATTTCCAGTTGAACCCCTGTCGGGGTTCCTGCGATTATTTGCGGTTTATGAATCCTACAACAAATGTTAAACTCCTTCGGGGTTGGGTATGGGTTCGCCGGAGTTCGGCAGAAAACCCCGGCAGGGGTTCAACATTTGTAGCTGAAAAATATATCGATATAAATCGGAACCCCGACAGGGGTTGAACCCCATTCGGGATTCCGGGATGTACAACCGGTATCATTTCCTACAAATGTTGAACCCCCCTGGGGTTCCTGCGAACATTTGACATTTGCATTTTACAAACGTTGAACATCCCGGCGTTCCCCCGAAATGGCCACTTGCGTGGCGGATAGACGCTTCGGTGTTCGGGAACGAACCCCGGCAGGGGTTCAACATTTGTAGCCAAAACATATACCGATAAAAACCGCAACCCCGGAGGGGTTGAACCCCTGCCGGGGTTCCGGGACCTTCGACCGGTATCATTTCCTACAAATGTTGAACCCCTGCCGGGGTTCCGGGATATTCGACGGTATCATTTTCTACAAATGTTGAACCCCTCCGGGATTCCGCGAAAAACCCTGAAGGCGTTCAACAAAACAACCATGGCCGCCTCAAATTTTCAAAAATATGGCGACCCCGCTTCGCGGGGTAAATTATCAAAAAAAATTAAATGATCAAATAATTCAAATGACCAAATTATCGAGATTGTCCAGAACGAACGCCTCGAACATAGCCGCTGCTGGCGATGACGTTGGGGTCGCAAATACCGAGGTTGAAATAGGCGACCCACGCCGACGAGGCGCTATAGAGATCGGCGGTCCAAATCCAGCGCTGAGTGTTGTCAAACAGCGGGTCGATATACAAATCTGCATTCTTCTTCTGCGGCTCCATCAGCGACATCGCTTCTTCCAATGTCGGCAAGCGCCAGTCGCTGTAACCGGCAAATTTCTCCCGGTTCAACTGCGCGATGTATTTCTTCGCGTCGTCGTAAACCATACTTTTCGGCGAACCGGATTGCTGCCACATCAGGCCGGTGGTTTTATCCACTACCACCTGCCCTCCCTTTCCGGTCTCAAATTGATGCTGAATTCCTTTTCCGCGCGGGTTTGCCCAGCCTTTGTTCCAATCATAATTCTGCACAATAAAAATCGTATTTGTTTGATCATTTTTTGCGGTTTCTTCTTTGGAAAGCCTTTCCAACGCTTTAGACCGCAGCTTCGCGGCGGGGGAAACCTCGCGTTTTTCCGGCTCCGGCGGAGAGGGTTCCAACTGTTTGCGCAAGGCCCGGTTTTCGGCCTCTATTTTAGCCAGGGCTTGTTGCAGTTCCTGCAGGCGAGCCGCGGAATTGGAGCGAACGTTTTTTAATTGCACGCGAACCGATCCTAATTCTTTCTCTATTGCCAGGTATTCTTCCCGGGGAACCGATTTCTTTAACTGTTTTTCTTTCTGCTCCAGCAGGGAAATTAGATCTTATTCTCTTCTAAGCGTTTGATATTCTTGAGAGTAGTTATAAATGCTTGTAATTTTGAGTTCTTCGATTCGTTGCATGTTACAGATACCCGCCACGATGTTCCAGTATCGAGAATGCCGGGCGGGGGTTATTTTTCGGGTTCGTTCCTGACAGCAGCGGAATCTTTTAATTCTGGCAAGGGTGTGTTCGACAGCGATGCGTATTTTGCTTTTCAGTTGGTTGTTCATTTTTTCTTCCCGGGTGAGGGGATGATTACGTTTGGCTCTTTGAAGCACCCGGCATTCCCAGTGGGGGTAGAGTTGAACGATGGCAATGTAGGCGCTGTCTGCCCAGATGACGATATATTTCATAAGTCTGATGATAGCCTTCAGAGGGCGATTAAAGGGTTTTTCTTTCAGTATTCTAAAATCATGAAGCGAACCACTGACCATTTTGCTGAGGTCTACGATCAGATGGTTTTGGGTTTGAGTTAGCTGGCTTTTGCGGGTATGGCTCTTTTTTTACCCGAAAAGTCTTCTCGTTGTTGGGCCGGGTCTTGACTTCGCTGAATGCGCTGTTCGCTGGCATCGATAATTAAGGTGGCTTTATATTGATTGCGAAGTTTAGGGTCGAGGGTCTTTAAGAAATTGAGCACCAGTCCCGACAACTTTTCAGGAACTGGCAAGACATGTTCTAACAACAGACTGATGTGGCTAACGATCCTGGAAACCTGGCCTTGAGATAAACCAAAGGCCGCGGCAATGAGCGCCTGATTGCTATATTGCCGCAAATACAACAGGGTGATGGTCAGATGTTCTCTGAGGGTGTCGCGATGCGCTTCATTGCGCAGTCGAACCCGCTCGGCAGACTGGAGCGAGTTTTTCTTGATTTGATACTGAAGATGGAGGTGGAACAATACCTGAAAAATCTGCTCAAATTGTTCGACCGTGACTCCCAACAAACTGAAAAACTGTTCCAGTTTCTTGCTCAGATTCCGGCTGGACAGGGGAGAATCTTGAAGTAACATGCAAACCTCGATTTTTTCAGAGAATTTACGTAATACTCAGATTATTAACAACTTGTTAGCGAATAAGGTCTATTTTCTGCTCTAAAAGTTGGTCTTTTTCCTCCAGCGCCTGTTCCAGCGGCCGCAGCTCGCTTCGGGGAATTAGAGCATTGAACGGTTTAAACTGTTGAACCGGATTGGTGGGATTGGTGGGATGATAGCGCCACTTCTCGACCGTCGCCAGCAGCCTGGTGAGGCGATTGATTAAATACTGAAAACCCGCTTCGGTTTGTTCATACTGAATGCAGTTATAGGGGCTGACATCGAAAGGCACCGGGTCTTTTTTCTGGATAATCATAATAGTCTTTTGGTTTTTTCTCGGGCGCAGACATCATTCCCTCCGGTAATCGACCAGAAATTGCGGCAATCGTTCTTTGGCGCGGTATAATTCCCGCCCGTTTTCCCGCACAATCATACAGGTAGTACAGTGATCCCGGTAGCGGTTGATCCCGATGATCACTGCGTGGGCGTTCTGGCTATATGCGCCGGGCTTTTCCATTTTTTCCGTTCCCTCCGGGTAAATTCGATTTTCCGGATGGGATAATTTACGGAAATTTAAGGAATAACCTAAGCGAAAAAAACCTTGCCGCAGCCCCGCCCGGCTCGAAGATTCGCCTTCGGGGTTCATCGTTGCACCTTTTGGGTGGAACGATGAATCTTTTTATCCCGTCGCTGAACCTTTTGGGTGGAATAATGCGCTTGTTCAGTTCACCGCTGAACCGTTCGGATAGAATGTTGAGTCTTTTTTGTTCATCGTTGATACGCTGGGGCAGATCGAGGCGCCTGGCCGCGGAATACCCGGCGCTTTTAAAACTCACTCCACTTCCAGCTCGCTCACCTGCAGCTCCTGGCCGCTGAGCACTTTTACCTGGGCGCTCTCGCAATGGGGACATACGAAGAAGAAGGATTCGATCCGGAACTCCCTGCCGCAGCTCTCGCAGCGCGCCAGGATTTAACCTTCCGGAGGTTCTAAACCTCCGGGAGGTTAAATAATTGGTAGTGCTAAAAAGGTAATGCTGCTCTGCGACAAGCAAGGATGCTTGTCGCACTGTGTGACCCCGCTCTCTGCGGGGTCGGCAACGCACAACAGCATTAATTGTATAGAACTACCAAAATCGCCGGCAAACCATCCCGGTTTGCCGGCGGGGTGATCGTATGAATGGTATGGTCGTATGGGATGATCATGGGGGATGATAGGATAACCGTAAACCGTAGGGGCGAAGCATTCGCATTCAAATCCGGGAATTTGTTTACAAATCTGAATGCGAATGCTTCGCCCCTACAACCACGACCCACGACCCACGTCCTCACCCACGCCCGCGCCGGCATATCCACGTACCCGGTCACCCAATCATGCCCATCAAAAAAACGTCCCGATGGAAAACCGTTTCACCGCTTCGCCGAAGCGCTGCCCGTCCGTGGGCCAGGCTACGTCGTACTGGAACAGGAAATACCCGATATTCAGCCGCGCTCCCAGTCCCAAGGCCGCGTTCAGGTCCTGTAAATGGAACCCTCCGCTGCTGCTAAAGAGCTGCAACTCCTTTTTGCTCAGACCGGGAATGTTGACCCCCCAGGCGCTCGCGGCATCAAGAAACGCCGCCCCGCTCAGGAAATCCGCCCCCGGGGGCAGGAAAGGAAGCAGCGGAAAGCGGTATTCTAAGTTGCTGACCACAAAGCGGGTGCCGGCCAGGGCGTCGTAATCCGTCCCGCGGTAGGTGTACGGCCCCCCGACGCCGAAGATGCGCTGGTCCCTCCCGAAACTGGCGCCCCCGTACAGCCGCCAGCCCAGGAAGGAGCGCGAATTCACCTTCCAGTAGCGCCGGTGATCCAGGAAGAGGTTGGTAAATTGCAAATCATTGCTGGTAGTTTGCACCTCGATTCGGCTGCGGACGCCCCCGGCCGGCCCTAACAGCCCGTAGATGGTGTTGTCGTACACCAGCGCCGCGCCTACCTGCCCGAATTTGAAGAGCGCCACGTCGAAATCTTCCCGCTCCACCCCGCGGGAGGTATAGGTTTCCACCACCAGGTCGCGGTTCAGCCAGGTAAATCCACCGCTCAGTTCCAGGCGGGTAAAGCGGCTAAAGGGGTAAGCCGCTAAGGCGTTGAATCCCCGGTAGGTATCGCGGAGCGTACCCAGAGAATTAAAGGTACCAAAAACGGTGTAGCGATTGTTCAACTGAAAAGCTTGCAGCCCGTAATTGACTCTCTTACCCTGGCTGAAGTAGGTTGCGGAGACGTCCGAGTACTGGAAGCTGTCGAAACGCAGCCCGCTGGAGAGGTAGAACTGGTGGTTGCCTAACATGTCGCTGAACAGAAACTGCGCCCCGCCCTCCACCCCGAAGAAGCTACTGTACCCCGCGCCCACCGCCACCCCGTCTAACTTGAAGCGATTGCTGTAATTCCGCGCCTCCACGGAATCAGGGCTGGCCAGGCGATAATCGGCGTAGATGGCGTTGGGGTCGCGCAGGGCCGGCAGATAAACGCTCGATTGCGGATTCCCCGAAGGGGCGGGCCGGATTGGGGATTGCGGATTTTCGGAATTATCACCCAGCGCCGATGCGGGGTGGTTCGGCGGGAGCGACAGCCGGTAGAGGCTCCAGTTCATTTCCTCGAAAGCGGAAAAAACCAGCGACCGGCCGTCGGCAGACCAGCTAAACGCCGGGGTGGTGGCGGTAATGCCGGAAACGCCGTTTTTCAGCGCGGTGAGGGGGGTGATGGTTTTATCACCTATGTTGAAGCGATAGATATTGGGAATTCCCTGGTGGTCGGAGATGAAAGCGATCTCGCTGCCGTCCGGCGACCACTGGGGATTGACGGCGTCGCCCGGCAACTGGGTGAGCACTTCGACGGCGCCGCTCTCTAAGTGCAGCAACGCCAGGTTGTAATTCCCGAAGAGCAGGCGATTCTCGTCCGTTGCGGGGCCGCGGTCGCTGGCAAAAACGATGGATTTACCGTCCGGCGACCACTGCGGATGCAGCTCCGCATGGCGGTCGTGCGTCAATCTTCGCAGGGATTCGACAACGGCGTCATAGATATAGAGGTCGGAAACGCCCCCGGAAATGCCCACGAACACCAGGCTGAAGCCGTCCGGCGAGAAAGCCGGGGAGAGCAAACCGTTCAATTCTTTGAAAATTAGCTTCTTGAGCAGCTTCCGGGTTTCCGGCTCCATCACGTATATCGCGTCGTCCTTGCCGGATTTGGAGACAAAGGCGATCTTACCGCCGTCGCGCGACCAGTTGATTCCGCTGTCGAAAAAGCGCAGCGACTCGAAGCGGTTGCCGGCCCCGCCTTTGATGAGATGCCGGCTCTCCCAGCTTCCGTCCTCTTTCTGGCTGAGCAGGTAAATCTCGTCATGGAGGTTCTTATTGGCGACGTAAGCAATATGCTTCCCGTCCGGGCTGAGGGCCGGGGCAAGGTTCATGCGATGGTAGAACGCTTCCCGGCGGGTCAGTTTTTGGGCAATCTGTTCCGCAGTTTGCAGGGTGGAATCCGCCGGCACGGCAAGCGTGCGGGAAAATTCGTGCCAGGCCGCGCTCAATTCCTTCAGGCTCTTGCCGGTATGGGACTGGAACGCCTGCTCGAGGTTGCCGGTGTGGATGGCGGACTTGAATATATCCCCCACTTTTTTCTTTCCGTAGGTCTCCCCGATAAAGTGCCACACCGACTGCCCCAGCCGGTACACCCGGATATCATACAAACCGCTCATTTGCTCAATCGAGGGCAAATCTTTGTGCAGCAGCCCGTCGCGCACCCACATGCGGGTGGTGTTGTCCATCTCATTGGAAAGATATTCCGCCATCCCCTCCACGAACCACAGCGGGGGGTTGAAGCGGTTGTTCTGGATTTTGCCGCCAAACATCATGTCGAACTGGAAGGCGTGCACCAGCTCGTGCACCAGCACGTGGTTGAATTCCCGGTAAGAGCCGGTCACGGGCAGCACCACCCGGTTTTTCAGGCTTTCGGTGACCCCGCGGGTGCCTTCGCCGATCAACCCCTCCACCACGTTGGTTTGCTGGAAGTCGTTGAGCGAGGCGTAGAGAATGAGAGGGATGCGCTCTTTGATCTGGTGATCGAGGGTTTTGCTGAGGTAAGCGTAGCCCCGTTCGGCCATGCGGGCGGCGTCGTGGGCGGCCTGCCCGGCCTCCCGGTAGTAATGCACCTCGAAATGCCCGGTGCGGAAAACCGCCCAGTCGAAATTTTTATATTGAACTTTGTTCTGGCCGAAATAATAGCCCACCTGCGCAAATGCCGGCGGGGTTAATACGAACATTGCAATCGCAAAACCGGCGATAAATCTATTTTTAGAACGCGCCATTTTGATGCCTCCTTTGGATTAAGGTTCCTTCAAAATGTTGATTGCCAGCGTATCCGTTTTGCGATAGAGTTTCTCCTGTTTTCTCTTTATTTCTGCCCCGGTTCTGGAATCTTGCCGCCGCTTTTCGCAACCCCCGTGCGGAAGGCTGCCGGGAAGAACTGCATATCTATAAATTCCCTCTCCGCCTTTCCGGTTCCCGGTACTTCTAACGTTTCGTTTCGGTTTGCATTGTGGCGCAATTGATGAGGCGGCGCCTGCCTTCCGGGCCTCACGATCTACCTGAATGCCGGATTAAACATAGGAATAAAAAGGAGGGTAAAAAATTCCCCGTTCGGGGGATTTTAAGCTGATTGAGAAGGAGTAAAAACCGCCTTCGCCTAACCCTGCGCTATGCGCTATGCTCCATGATCTATGCGCCGGTTAATCGAACACCCGCAGCAGCAGAGTTTTCAAATATTCGCCTTCGGGATGGAAGATATTTACCGGGTGATCGGGGGGCTGGCCGGGCTGGGCGAGAATTTGCACGTTGCGCCCCGCTTCTTGCGCCGCGGAGAAGACGATTTTGCGGAATAAATCCCGGTTGACAAAGTGAGAGCAGGAGCAGGTGAGCAGCAGCCCGCCGCTTTTTACCTGTTTGATGGCTAAGCGATTGATGTCTTTGTAGCCCCGGGCGGCTTTTTCCAGGTCTTTCCTATGCTTCACGAACGCCGGGGGATCGAGGATGATAATGTCGTAGGTTTCGGGCGGCTCGCGCAGGAACTCGAAAACGTTGGCGGGGACGAAGCGGTGACCTTCGGGGTTTAACCCGTTCAAGCCGAAATTCTCTCTTGCCAGCGCCAAAGCCGGTTCGCTGGCGTCCACGGATGTGGTCGCTGCGCCCTGCAGGGCGGCGTACACGCTGAATCCCCCGGTGTAGGAGAAACAGTTCAGCAGCGCCTGGCTGCCCGCGGCCAGCTCGCCGATCAGCCGGCGGTTATCCCGCTGGTCTAAGTAAAACCCGGTCTTCTGGCCTTCCGGCACGTCCACCCGGAAGCGGAGGTTGTTTTCCAGAATTTCCACCACTCCCGGCGGTTCGCCCCAAAGCGATTGTTTCAGCGGCGTTAACCCTTCCTCCCGCAAGGCCGATCCTTCGCTGCGCTCGAAAATGGCCGCGGGGCGCAGTAGCTCTTTCAGAATCTCCACCATCAGCGGCTTCAATTTCGCCATGCCCAGGGAGCTGAAATGCGCCGCCAGCACCTCCCCGTAGCGATCTACCACCAGGCCGGGGAGAAAATCGCCTTCCGAATGCACCAGCCGGCAGGCGGTGGTGTGGGCGGGGATGAGTTTTTCCCGCAGTTCCAGCGCCTGGCGGATTTTTCTGCGGAAGAATTCACGGTTAACCGGCTGGTCTTCAAAACTGAGCAGGCGCACCCGGATCTGCGAGCGGGGGTTGAAAAACCCCTTGCCTAACAGCCGCTTCTCCGCGGAATATACCGGAACGACCTCGCCCCCTTCACACTCCCCTTCCACCCGGTCGATTGCGCCGGAGAAAATCCAGGGGTGGCGGTTGAGCGCCGATTTGGCGCGGCCTTTTTTCAAAATTACCCGCGCTTGCTGGTTTTCCAGAGTTTCCATAGCCGGGGCAACTTACGGCCTCACGGGGATTTTTCAAACAAAAAAGTCTCCTGCGGGGCGTGCGGGAACGATTCTCAGCGATAAAATCGTGTTAGCATCCATCGTGCGCTCATATTATATTGGTCACTTGCCGATTAATAAGCGGCGTTAGCTCTAAACCGGGTGAGGTTCTCATGCGCGTTGTATTGTTGTTATGGTTTGCAGTAATTGCGGGATTATTGGCCCAGACCGAGGAAGTACCCTTTCAAAAACAGGTGTTTGTCGCCCGCAACCGGGTGTTGCCGGCCCTGGTACACGTGGAGCCGATCATTAAAATCTACACCCGCGGTGAAGAGCAGCACGCCGTGGTTACCGGCAGCGGGGTCATCTTCTCCCCCGATGGATACGTGGTGACCAACCACCACGTGGCCGCAAACGCCGCTAAAGTATGGTGCACTCTCTCCAGTAAAGAACGCATCACCGCCAGCGTGGTGGGCAGCGATCCCTCCACGGACATCGCGGTGCTGAAATTGAACACCGAGGAGCTTGCCGACAAAAACATCCCCCACGCCCGGTTAGGCAATTCCGACAGCTTAGAGGTAGGGCAGATCGTTTTGGCGCTGGGCAGCCCGCTGGGGCTTTCCCGCTCGGTATCCATGGGGGTTATCAGCTCCATCGACCGCTATTTTCCCAGCCAGGGAACCATGATTTCCCCCTACAATTTGTGGATCCAGACCGACGCCGCCATCAATCCCGGCAACAGCGGGGGACCTTTGATCAACCTGCGCGGGGAAGTCATCGGCATCAACGCCCGGGCGGTATTCTTTGCGGAAAACTTGGGATTTGCCATTCCCATCAACCTGGCCCGGGAAGTGGCGGAAGAGATTCTCAAGGGAACCGCGGTGAAACGCAGTTGGATCGGGATTGATATTCAACAGATCAAGGATTTGAAAGAGTACCTGAACCTGCCCGATTTTACCGGCGTGCTGATCGTGCAGGTGGAAGAAAACTCCCCGGCGGCAAAAGCCGGCCTCCGCCCCGGGGACGTTCTCCGTAAAATCGGGGATACGCAAGTAAACGCTCTCTACGAAGAATCCCTGCCGACCATCCGCAAGATCATCAGCGGCCTGCCCCTGGATCAAAAAACGGCTTTTCGAATCTGGCGCGACAACAAGGAAAGAACCGTGGAAATCCAGGCGGTAGAGGAGCCGCTCATCGATGAACCGGAATTAGAAGCGCCGAAGTGGGGCATGGTGATCAAGAACTTGTCCTGGCACATCTACCGGATGCAAATGCTCTCCGATTTTAACGGAGTCTATATTACCAGCGTGAAGCCGGGCAGCGCGGGAGAGTACGCGGATTTACGGGCCGGCGACGTGGTGCGCAAAATCAACGGCGAGACGGTGAAAGGCCGGCAGGATTTCCAGCGTCTCTACGAACAATTCCAGGAGAGCAATACCAGCCCGGTGTTTTTAGAATTGATCCGCGGCGGCCACTCCTATTTTGCAGTCATCAAACCGCGCGCGGAATTATAGAATACGGTTCATTCAAGAAGAGGATAAAATGAAGCGCAACCTGTTGCTGGTAATTTTTCTTATCCTGGCGGTTATGGCCCCCGGCGTCTGCCAGCCCTCCCGGGCGCTTTTCCAGGAATTTCGCCCCAAAATCTGCCTGGTGCAATATTACAAAAACGTCTCTTCGCAGTCGCAAATCGGTTCTTATTTCAAAGTGAAACAGTACCGCATCGGGGTCATCGTCGCGCCGGACGGGCTGGTAATGGTGAACAGCGACGTGTACCCCCTTTCGTTGGATATTATCTCCGGTGAAGGCGCTTCGTTCTCCTTTGGGGAGCCCAGCGATTTCAAGGTTAAACTGTTCGATGAAAAGGAATACGAGGCGGAATTCATCGGAAAGGATGACCAGGTGCAAGCCGCTTTTCTGAAAATTACCGCGCCGCTTCCCGCGCCGCTCCCCTATGTGGATTTTGCTTCCGGGGAGGAGATAGAGGTTGGCCAGCCGGTATATCTATTGGAATTGCTGCAAGAGCGCTATAATTTTGAACCGCTGTTCACCCCTTACACCATTAATGCCGTAATCCCGACCCCGCGCCGGAAATTGCTGATCAATGCCGAGAACTATGCGCTTTCCGCCGGGGGGCTGCTGATTACCGCGGCCGGCGAGGCCGTGGGCGTGACCCTGCGCAGCAGTATGGATTTTAGCTTCCGGCCCCCTTCCGAGTTCGAGGAATTCCACAAGGAGTACCTGGAGATTGCCCCTTCGGAATGGTTCCGCGATTTGATCAAAAATCCCCCCATGTTAGGAAAAGCAGAATACCAGGGCAAGGCCTGGCTGGGAATCGGGATGCAGGCGTTGACGCCGGAGCTGCGCGATTATTGGCAGACGCCTTCGGAAGGCGGGATAGTGGTCAACCGGGTTTACCCGGCCTCCCCGGCGGAGAAAGCCGGCCTGAAAGTGCAAGACGTTATCCTCACCTTTGATTACCAGCCGGTTGACATCAAGCGCAACGAGGATTTGAACCGCTTCAAAGAGATGATTACCGCCAAAGCGCCCGGCGCCAGCGTGGAGCTTACGCTTTTCCGCGAGGGCAAGACCCGCAAGCAGAAAGTTAAATTGGACGCCGCCCCCCGGGCCATCGACCTGGCGGAAAAAATTCAACTATCCGAATTAGGGGTGGAAGTGCGGGAACTGACCCGGGATATTTTATATGACTACAACCTGCCCCTGGACACCGAAGGCGTTTATGTTTACCAGGTGGACCACGCCTCTCCCGCGGGATTAGGCGGGCTGGAAGTGGGCGGGATCATCATCCGGGTGGACGGCCAGGCGGTGCAGGATTTACAATCCTTCGCGGCGATGATAAAACGGGCCAACGAGGGAAATCCCCGCAAAATTATGCTGCAAGTGCAGCAGCGCCGGGAAACCCAGTTCGTGTTCGTGGATGTGAAGTAATATGGGTTAGGGGTTGCGAGTTGCGGGTTTCGAGTTGAGAATTTTGAGCCAGGGTTCATCAAGAAGAATCTAACCCCTTCGCTAAACCCAGGACATACCTTTCATTTTGCACTTTTCATTTTGCACTTTCTTATCCCGATGCCCTACACTTACAAATACCCCCGCCCCATGGTTACGGTGGATATTCTTTTGCTGCGCCGTGTAGGCGGAGAATTACAAATACTATTGATCCGGCGGGATAAAACGCCCTTCCGGGGGAGTTGGGCGTTGCCAGGAGGCTACATTCACCGGGACGAATCCTTAGAAGCCGCGGCCCGCCGGGAATTGCGCGAAGAGACCGGCCAGGAGAATCTCCCTCTCCGGCAATTGGGCGCTTACGGCGACCCGGGACGCGATCCCCGCGGGCATACCGTTACCATCGTTTACGGCGGCGTTATAGAGACTGATAAGCCGGTTCAACCGGTGGCCGGCAGCGACGCCGGCCAGGCGCAGTGGTTTCCGGCGGAACAGTTGCCGGAGTTGGCCTTCGACCATGCCCGGATTATCGCGGAGCGCCTGGGAGAACTCCGGGATTCACCGGGCTGAAACGTAGAACGGAATACGCATTACGTATTGTGTATTCCGCTCTGTCCTCCTTTCTGCCGCCCAATTTCCTTAACCTTTCATTGTTTTTTTGGAAGGGGTTATTTATATTTGGCGTGGTCTAATTGAAATTGCTCTGATTTTCCAGCCGTTAATCGCTTGTTGGGGCAAGCGGAAACCAGTTCAACCAAATAGAATGAATAGCCATGAATCCTAAAAAAATTTTAGTACCCATTTTTACGTTTCTCATAATTCTGGGGGGATTGTCAACCTCGCTTCACGCCCAGAAAAAATGGCATGAATATTATAAAGCGGGACAGGAGGCGCAGGATCGCGGGGACTGGCAGGCCGCGGTGGAACATTTTCAGGCTTCGATCCGGTTGAAAGATGACGAAACCTCCAAAACGCGCGCTTACGGGACAATGTTCATGGAATATTATCCCCACCGGGAACTGGGGATTTCCTATTATCATCTCGGCGATATGTCGAAAGCCCGGCAGGAATTGGAATACTCGGTCTCCAAAAGTACCTCCCTGCGGGCAAAGGAGTATTTGAAACGGATTGCCGAAGGCCAACCGCCTTCTATGGATACGGCAACTCCCGCGGTTACCACAACTCTCGCTCCCGCCGCGGGTAGTACCAAACCCGCTGCTCCCCCGGCGCCTGAGCCGGCTTCCAGCAGCCTGGTGGGAGAGCGCTTGAGCATGGCGGTGCTCCCCTTTGCCAGCAAGGGCATCGGGCGGGAATTGGGCGAAATCGACCTGTTCGATAAACTGATTACCGCTTTCGTCAATACCAAACGCTTCAAAGTGTTCGAGCGGGCGCAATTGCAAAAAATCTTGGAAGAGCAGCAATTGGGCGCTTCCGGGGTGATCGACATCTCTACTGCCGCCCAGTTCGGGAAAGGCATCGGGGTGGATGCAGTGGTGGTGGGCAGCATTACCCAGGCCGGCAACTCCGTCAGCGTGGACGCGCGCTTGATCGACACCGAAACTACCGCCATCATTACCGCCAAGGACGCTTTCAGCAACAGCGTGAACCTGCAAAGTCTCTCCAATATGATCAACGAGATGGCCAATAAAATCAAAGAGGACCTGCCGTTAGTGCAGGGATACGTGGTGCAGGTAGAGGGTTCCCGGATCACCCTGGACATAGGCTACAACCAGGGGGTGCGCAAGGGGATCAAGTGCCACGTGTTCCGGGAGGGCGCTCCTTTAGTACACCCGGTTACCGGTGAAGTGATCTCCCGCAGCATCCAGGAAATTTGCGAAGTGCAGGTCAGCGAAGTGTTCGACGCCTATTCGGTGGCCACCATTACCAAACCGAAAAACGGCGACCCGATGTCGCGCGACCGGATTATTACCAAGTAGATTCTTCATCCTGCGTGAAGAGAAACTTCTGCTCCATGTGATTTGGAAACGGAACATTCAGCATGAGATAGCTCTTTCGCCTAATTCTCTTCAATTCTCAACCCAATTCAGGAGAAATTTTTATGAAAACAAGTGTACGGTTGTTATTTCTGGTGCTGGTAATGTTGGTTGGAGCGAGCCAGCTTTTTGCCCAGGCGCGGCGGGGGCAGTTTGAAATTTATGCCGGGGCCAATATCCCCCTGGGACCGGAGGGATTTAAAGATTATTACAAGATGGGTTTCAGCCTCAATGGCCAATATGTGTTTTTCCCTTCAGTACGGGTGGGCATTCCCATTTTTGCAGGCTATGAATTCTTTTCGGTTAATTCTGACGCCATCAATGATGACTTTGAATCGGCGTTACGATCTGTCTTTCAAGGAAGCGGATTGGAATTGGTGAGTTCCAATCTGGACGTAAGCGGAAGCGCCAGCATTATACGATTCGGCGCCGGGGTACGGCCTTACCTGACCGCGCCGGAAGCCTCAACCCAGTTCTTCCTGTTTGGAAACGCCACTTTCAACATTCTGAAATCCAAAACTGAGTTGAATGGTGGAAGCGTTACCGTTACCGATGGGATTAACACGGAGACCTTAGAGTTAGAAGGAGGCTCCAGCGAGGGTGATGAAAGCAAAATTGGTTTGGCGATTGGCGGGGGTATCGAAATACCCGCGGGCGAGAAGATCAACCTGATTTTCCAGGGATTGGCCAATTTTATTTTCACATCTTCGGAAGAAATCGACCTGGGCGATGGAACCACGGAAAAGGTAGGCGGAACAACCAGTTTTGTGGGGATTACCGCGGGGATAATCTTCTAACTGAACTTTTGCAAATTTAGGCGAGTCCCAGATGAGCCTTGATTCTGTTTGGTTGCCAACCATCAAGGATAGCGCGTTCAATGGCCCAGGAGATG
>JABWBP010000125.1 GCA_013360445.1 Calditrichaceae bacterium
GGCTTTAAACATTTTTTGATTCCCGCCCCCAGGGCGTTGCCCTGGGCTATGGTATTTTTCCCCTTCGGGGAAATGAAGTGCAATTTGTGCTGCGCCCTCGTATCAACCCCGTTGGTTGAGTGAAAATAATGCGTTGGCCAGAATAGACCCAAAGGTTGCAGGCATACTAAACTACGTACAATTGAGCTTGCACCCAAAAGATGTGGGTAAAGATCAGGCTTGCAGCCGGGTAGCCGGGCTGACCTGAAAGCTGGCCGCTGAAAGCTGATAACTGACCCCTCCTGCATTCCCGGCAAAAAACCATTGCAAACCCGGGGGCGGAAGCCTAAATTTTCCGCGCCCCGGTGCAGGTTGTTTTTCGACGGCCTGTAAGTGACGGGGCGGAGCTGTGCCCGTTAAAGATTGACGATTGACGATTGACGGTTGACGATTGACGATTGACGGTTGACGATTGACGATTGACGATTGACGATTGACGATTGACGATTGACGATTGACGGTTGACGGTTGACGGTTGACGATTGACGGTTGACGATTGACGATTGACGATTGACGGTTGACGATTGACGATTGACGATTGACGATTGACGGTTGACGGTTGACGGTTGACGATTGACGATTGACGGTTGACGATTGACGATTGAAGATTGAAGAAAGGAGTGCTCCAAGGGAGTGGCTTTGCCACAAATTTTATTTTGCGGCGGTCTTCAACTCCTTACGCTGCTCCGCTGGTATATTTTGAGTCACGGAGTGACGGTATGAAAATAATCCAGTGATTCATCATCGGGGAGGAGGAGGGCGACAGTTAATATACACAGATGCATATTTTGCCCTGCCACGTAAGTGGTCACTTTGTGAAAAGGGCTTAATTCCATAGCCCAGGGTAAGCGACAAAGTCGCGCCACCCTGGTGGGGTAAATCATACAAACCAACGCACCCTGAAGGCTTGTCCTGAGCCTCGTCGAAGGGGGTGCAACAAAACAATAGTGAATTGTGCAACCCCCTACAGAGTTGATTTTATATGGAATTTCATATTATAAGCACTCACGAATTCCAACCGCAATCAGGAGCAAACCCAACATGAAGCAAACCTTTCATCTGGCGGTCATCGGCTGCGGGCGCTGGGGATTGAACCATCTCCGAACCGCGCTGCAAATTTTCGGCAAAGAGGTAAAATACGCCTGCGACATCGACCCCGCTAAGCAGGAAACCGTGCAGAATCTCACAACTTCGCTCAAGACCGCTTCTTCCCCGCAAATCCGCTTTACCACGGATATCCGCGACATTTTGAACGACCCCGGCGTCAACGCGGCCATCCTGGCTACCCCCGCGGAAACCCACTATCCCCTGGCCAAATCTCTTCTGGAGAGCGGAAAGCACCTGTTAGTGGAGAAACCCCTGGCGCTCTTCTCTTACCAGGCCCGGGAGTTAGAGCAGTTAGCCGCGAAGCAGAGACGCATCCTCATGGTCGGCCACCTGCTGCTCTTCCACCCCGCCATTCGCAAGATCAAGCAAATGATTCAGGAAGGAACGTTGGGAAAGCTCCAATACGTCTATAGCAACCGCCTGAACTTAGGCACCGTGCGCAAGGAGGAAAATATCCTCTGGTCCTTTGCCCCGCACGATATTTCGGTGCTGCAATATTTTATCGGGAAAGACCCCCTGGAAATCGACGCCAAAGGGGGGATCTTTTTGCAGCCCGGCATCCACGACGTCACCCTCACCACCCTCACTTACCCGGATAACATCCAGGCGCACATTCACGTAAGCTGGCTGCACCCCTTCAAGGAGCACCGCCTGGTGGTCATCGGCGACCGGAGCATGGTGGTGTTCGAGGATACCAGGCCGGCCGATAAACTGGCCCTCTATCCCAAGGGAATCGACTGGATCAAGGGCCAGCCGATTCCCCGCGACGAGGGCTTCCAGGCCGTCGAATACGAGAATACCCCGCCCTTGCAAGCGGAGCTGGCGCACTTCCGGGAGTGCGTGCTCAAGGGAACCGCCCCGCTCACCGGCGGGAGCAACGGAACCAAAGTGCTGGAAATCCTGGAGCAGGCCCAGGCGAAGTTGGAAAAACACGACCATGAACTGCCCCCTGCGCCCCCGGTCGCGGAACCATCCGCCAAAGCGAATTATTTTGTGCACGACACCGCCCGCCTGGATGAGGGCTGCGAGGTAGGGGAGGGTACCAAAATCTGGCACTTCAGCCACGTGCAGAGCGGCGCTAAAATCGGCAAAAAGTGCAGCTTGGGGCAGAACGTGAACGTGGGCAACAACGTCAGGATCGGCAATTTCGTGAAGATTCAGAACAACGTTTCGGTGTACGAAGGCGTGGAGTTAGAAGATTACGTCTTCTGCGGCCCCTCCATGGTGTTCACCAACATTCTCAATCCCCGCAGCGAATTTCCCCAGCGCGGGGCGGAGTTCTATATCAAAACCCTGGTGCGATACGGCGCTTCCATCGGCGCCAACGCGACCATCGTGTGCGGGCGCACCATCGGGCGCTTTGCCTTTGTGGGCGCCGGGGCGGTGGTAACCAAAGACGTGCCCGAATACGCCCTGGTAGTGGGCAATCCCGCCCGCATCGTGGGCTGGATGTGCCGCTGCGGAACCCGGTTGGAATTCAAAAAAGACCACGCAATCTGCGGCAAGTGCAGCCGGGAATACCATAAAACCGGGGATAAAGTGGTGTACGAAAAAGAGTGAAGTGATTACAAGATTGCAAGATTACAAGATTGCAAGATTACAAGAGGGAAAGATTGCAAGATGACAGGAATAAGGAAGGTGGGTCGCAAAAATATAAGGAGGATTCAAATGGGGTGAACTATGAGGTTTATTTTGAGAGTAAAAAGCTAATTATTAAGGAGAAGAGCGGAAAGTATGTGGTGAATTTAGCGGAAAGACTTCTAAACTTCGCGGTTGATATTCTGAAATTTCTGATGAAGCTGCCGAATCGTAAAGAATTTGATGTTATTCGCTATCAGTTATCGAAATCTGGAACATCCATGGGGGCGAATTATGAAGAAAGCCAGGCTGCCAGCTATGCAGAATTTAAACAGCGGATTCAAATTTGCCCTCGGGAATCCAAAGAATCTCTCTTTTGGCTTAGAGTCATTGAACGATTGCAGATTAGTCAAGAAGCAGAATATCGGAAAGAATTGGCTCGCTTACTCCGGGAAGCTCGCGAAATCAAACTAATATTCGCCTCCATCTCCAATAAAGTCCGCCAACCCCTTTTAAACTCTCCGTAATCTTGCCCTCTTGAATTCTTGCATCTTGTCCTCTTGCCTCTTGCCCTCTTGCCTCTTGCCCTCTTGAATTCTTGAATCCTTGTATCTTGTCCTCTTGAATTCTTGTAATCTTGCACCCCTAACCCCCCGAGGAAGCCATGATAAAGACAAAAAGAGAAAACATCCAGTTCATCGACTTGAAAGCCCAGCAGGCCCGCATTCGCGGGCAAATCGAAACCCGCATCCGCAAGGTGCTGGATCACGGCCAGTACATCATGGGGCCGGAAGTGCGGGAGTTGGAAGCCCAATTGAGCGCTTACGCCGGCGTTAAGCACTGCATCACCTGCGCCAGCGGCACCGACGCCCTGCTCATGCCCCTGGTGGCCTGGGGAATCGGCCCCGGCGACGCGGTGATCACCACCCCCTTCACCTTCATCTCCACCGCGGAAGTGCTGGCGCTGTTGGGCGCTACCCCGCTGTTCGCGGACATCGACCCGCTGACCTACAACCTCGATCCCGCCCAATTGGAGAAAGTACTGCGCTCCGGGCGCGTGAAAAAAAACGGCCTGAAAGTGAAAGGCATCATCCCGGTGGACCTCTTCGGCCAGCCCGCGGATTATGAAGAGATCGAACGATTCGCCCGCCAATACGGGTTATGGGTGTTAGAAGACGCCGCCCAGGCCTTCGGCGCGGAATACAACGGGCGCAAAACCTGCAGCTTCGGCGACGTCGCCGCCACTTCGTTCTTCCCCGCCAAACCCCTCGGCTGCTACGGCGACGGGGGCGCAATCTTCACCAACGACGATGATCTGGCGGAAAAGCTGCGCTCCATCCGGGTGCACGGGCAGGGCAGCGACAAATACGACAACGTGCGCATCGGCATCAACGGGCGTTTTGATACCATGCAGGCCGCGGTGCTGCTGGCCAAATTGGAGATCTTCGACGAGGAAATCGCCCTGCGCAACCGCGCGGCGGGGCGTTACAGCGAGCAATTGTCCGGCAAATTCGTCGCCCCCGCGGTCAAAGAGGATCGCAGCAGCGTTTGGGCGCAGTATTCTCTCCTCAGCGAAGACCGCGACGCAGAGCTGGCCCGCCTGAAAGAGCTGGGCATTCCCACCGCTATTTACTATCCCAAACCGCTGCACTTGCAGGAGGCTTTCCGTTACCTCGGCTACTCCGCGGGAGACTTCCCGGTTACGGAGCGCTGCGCCGGGCGCATCTTCAGCATCCCCATGCACCCCTATTTGGAGGAAGCCGAGCAGGATTATATCATTAAGGGGTTGTTAGGGTAGAGGTGTAAGGAAAAAGGAAAAAGGAAAAAGGGAGAAGGGAAAAGGATAAAGGGGTTTCTTATCATGTGATCGCCACGCAGGCGGGCATAAGGTGTGGGGTACAGGGTATAGGGTATAAGGTACAATGCTCGTCACGATGCTCTGCATCGTGATGCCGGGGGAGGGAAGCTCTGCTTCCTGTTCATCCCGGCAATTGTCAAAAACCACACGACAAGGCAGATATAGGGAAAGTTTTTGCAGATTCAAAAATAAACCGCCAATTACGCGAATATAATTCGTGAAAATTCGCGTGATTCGTGGTTAAAAAATGAGCCTTCATTTTCCGAAAAAATGGGGCTATATTTCCGAAGGCTTATCTTTGCCTGCCGCCGGCAGGCCTTTGGGCGGCACAGAATTCTGGTGTAAAGGAACACCTTCGGAACAGGTGTTCACATTTGCTTATGCTCCGGTAGCCACAACACTAAACCGGGTTAAAAATGGAAAAGGTCATTAAAATATTCAAATCTTTTGAGGAACAGGAAGCTGCCGACGTTGAATACTGGCAAAATCTCCCCGGCGAGAAAAAACTGGAGATTTTGGAAATGATTCGCGCAAACTATTGGGCCCTGAAGAATGAATCTCCCGGAAGACTTCAAAGAGTTTATCGAGTTGTTAAACGCTCACAAAGTTAACTATCTCATCGTCGGGGGATATGCGGTCGGATTTCACAGCCGCCCTAAATTTACCAACGATTTGGATATATGGGTTGATAATAGCCCTGAGAACGCCGGGAAGGTCTTAAATGTTCTCAAGGTCTTCGGTTTTGAGGAACTGGATATTCGCATAGAGGACCTAACCTCTCCTGATCGGGTGATACAATTGGGATATGCACCTCTCCGAATTGATATTATGATGTCAGTAAGCGGCTTGAATTTCAACGAGGCATATCAAAATAGAGTGAACGGGAAATATCTTGGCGTAGAAGCTCATTTTGCTTCGATTGATGATATTTTGCAGAACAAAAAATCCAGCGGCAGAACAAAAGACCTGGAAGACATAAACTGGATTCGAAAATACCACAAAAAATGATCTTATATGAAAAAGCCCCAATCCGGCAAATTATTACCGCAGCGCCGCGACAGTCTGCCGCCGGAAGTTCGCGAGATTCAAAGAGCGATCTATCGCAGCATGACCGCGGAACAGAAGCTCCGTATCGCCAGCCGGCTCTACTGGAACGCCCGCGCCCTGAAGGCTGCCTGGTTTCGCCATAAACATCCGCACTGGCCGGAAGAAAAAGTGCAGGAAGAAGTAAAAAAGGTGTTTTTGTATGCAAGAACTTGACGCCTTCAATATCTTTCTTAAACCGTTAAACGATCTGGGCATTCCCTATGTTATTACCGGCGCTGTGGCGGCAATCATTTACGGCGAACCGCGCATGACCCACGACCTCGACCTTATTCTCCACCTCCAGCGGAAAGATGTAGATCGCTTTATCCGGCAATTTTCCGAAACAGAATTTTATGTACCGCCGGAAGAGGTGATCCGGGTAGAAGTTGGCCGGGCTTCCCGGGGCCACATGAACATCATCCATTTAAATAGTGGGCTGCGGGCCGACATTTACCTGGCGGGTAAAGACAATTTACACCACTGGGCAATTCAACACCGGCGCCCCGTTACTGCTGCCGGAGAAACGGTCTGGATTGCCCCGCCGGAATATGTGATCGTGCGGAAGCTGCAATACTACCGGGAAGGCGGTTCCGAAAAACATTTACAGGATATTCGCAATATGCTGGAAACATCGCGCGAAGAAATCGACTTTCCATTTTTAGAGGAAAAAATAAAAGAATTCAAACTTCAAGATGAGTGGCAACAAGCGCAAAGGGAGTAGTGTTCAGGTGTTTTCGACTTTTGACGTAGTGGGAACTGCTTTCGGCTCTACTACGGTTTATACACAGCTTTACAAAACTTGACAAATTTTTGAAGCCCCAACGCTGAAAGTGTTAAACACCATAGCCCAGGGTAAGCGCCATAGGCGCGCCACCCTGGGTTATGAAATTCCATATAAATCAACCTCGAAGGGGTTGCACAATTCACTATGGTTTTGTTGCACCCCCTTCGACGAGGCTCAGGACAAGCCTTCAGAGTGCGGTTGGTTGGTATGATTTACCCCAGGGTGGCGCGACTTCGTCGCTTACCCTGGGCTATGGAATTAAACCCTTTTCACAAAGTGACCACTTACGTGGCAGGGCAAAATATACATCTGTGTATATTAACTGTCGCCCTTCTCCGGGTGCATGTAAAGTTGTGTATAAACCGTAGCCCGCCAGGGACGATGGAGAATGCCCGAATCAAGTTTCAATCGCCCCTGCCGGGGCTTTGAGGCATTGGCATTTCTGAATTCCCCCCCGCTGAAGTAGCGGGGGGGGGAATTCTCAGACGCCCCTGCCGGGGCTAAAATTGATGGAAAATACGTACAATCGAACCTGCACCCTTAATAACTTAGTATTTAAACCACTCCATTCTTTAAATACTTGGCGGTCTTAGCGGCTTTGCGAGAAAATATAAGTTTTTGACCGTTCTCAGTATAGTAAACCCCCGAAAATGTTCTTGCCACGGTTTCCGGCAGTGATGGAGCGATGGAGCATTGCTCCGGAGAGCCTGCCCCGCCACGTAAGCCGCCACTTCGCGGGAAGGCCGGGGAGCCGCTTATTGAAAAAATCCATCAATGCCACAAAATTTATTTTGCACAAATTATAAGTTCTTTGTTATGCAGAATAAATTCTGCCTGCCTGAGCAGTTAGGCACAAGTAAATGATTGATTTTAAATACCTTATTTATCCTCTATACTTCAACCTTTATCCCTTTTTTTCCATCCTCTTCTCCAAGGTGAGATTCATCAACATTCATGGAGGATAAGAAATCTAAATTTGGCGGGTCTTTTTGGGGGGACCTTACTCAACGGTACGGATAGTACCGCAAAAAATAGGTAGAATTTTATCTTTTCTGCTGCCGGTTTCGTTTTGTACCTTGCGCTGCTTTTTCCGGGCAATCCACCCCGCCGGCGCAAGCGTTCTGCTTCAAAGATAGTCTGAGACGGCATTTATCCTCTTCAACATAAACAGCATTTTCAACGTTCTTCATCTTTGTCTTTTATCATTTCGCGTGTACTTCCAGGTACAATATTCGGGGTAAATATACTTTGCGCGGGAATAAATGAGACTGTTGAAACTCTTTTGGCAGAGCTATATTTTTGTTTTTCGGGATCAAGCAAAGGAGTTTCAAATGATGGAA
>JABWBP010000126.1 GCA_013360445.1 Calditrichaceae bacterium
TTTTGTGAATATCAGTAGGAATTTCAGGCGAAAATTTTCTAAAACCTCTGCGTCTTAGCGTCTTTGCGGTAAAAAATACCTAAGGTTTACGCTTGTGCGGTTGGCCGGGATTTGTGGCTTCGTGGCAAAAATTTGGACTTTTCTCAAAGGGACGGATTCCCATAAAACAGCTTCTAAGGCGCTGAAATCGATCATACCGCAACCGGTTTAGCTCCTCAACAACCCAAATATTGGAGGAAACGCCTTGAAATCTACAATTTTGTGCACCATGGTTTTTCTGCTCTTCCCGGCGCTGCTCGTCTTCGCCCAGCCGCAGTGGAAACGCAGCGAGCCTGCCCAACAAGTCGATCTGGAATTGTTCCACGCCACCATGACCGGCAATTTTCCCACCACCGAAACCATTAATAAGGGAGATTTTCAATTTGAAATCTCTCACCGCTTCCTGCCCCCCATTAGCGAGGGGTACGACGCCTTATGGGGATTGGACGGCCCGGTGAATATCCGCATCGGGCTGGGGTACGGCATCACCAACCGGCTGATGGCCACGCTCTCGCGCAGCAACGTGATGGGCAACCTGGATTTGCAGCTGCGCTATAAACTGCTGCAAATCCGCAATAATACTTTACCCGGGGTGGTGGCGCTGCAGGGCGGCGCAGCCTGGAATAGCAATGCTCCCGAGAACCTCGGACGGGATGACGCCGATCCGAAAAATTTTCAGTACTACGCCCAGTTGATCTACAACGTAATGTTCCTGAACAAAAAATTCGGGGTCGGCGTGGTGCCTTCGTACCTCTATAACAGCGATATTTTCAGCGAGGATTATGAATACACCTTCACCTTAGGGAACTATTATCAATACTATTTCAATATGAAATACAGCGTCTGGGTGGAATACAACCCGATCATTACCGGCTACCAGGGGCCGATCGAGTACGGGAAAAGCGAAAAACTCCACAACTCCCTGGCGCTGGGGTTCGACGTGGAAACCGGGGGGCACTTCTTTCATCTGTTCATCACCAATAATTCCTATTTGAATCCCTCCCAGTTCCTGGTGGGGGCGGATAGATCGGTCAGCGACGGCGACTGGCGGATTGCCTTTGCGATTACCCGGCATTTGTAGAGGCTGCCAAGGGTAGCGTGCATTAGCAGACCTCAAAGGTTTCGGAAACCTTTGAGGTCTTATCCCCCAATACTACTGCCCCGCAAACGCCTTCATCAACTCCCGCACATCTTTCACCTCTTCCAGGTTCCAGATCATATCCACCATGCGGTCGCGTTTGCTTTGGGAGATTTTATCTAACACCATGGAATCGAATTTCACGGTGATTTCCTCGTCGCTGAGGGGGTTGCGGTAGTCGCCTTTGGGAAAATCCACTTCCGCTGCGAAGGAGCGCCCGTCTTTGGTGCGGATGACGGCGCCGGCGGGTTTCTTGGCCGGGAACATCTTTTCGTAGCGCGGCTCCGCCAGCACTTTGACGCGGTGGATCATATCGCGGATATCCGGCGCGTTGATGCGCTCGTCAGTAAACTGCTCGGAGGTCAGCTTGCCGTCCAAAATCAGCGCCGCGACGCAGTAGGGCAGGGAGTGGTCCGCGGTTTCCCGGGTGGTGGGGTGGTATTTGGAGGGATCGGAGAGAATATCCGCCGCCCGGGCCACGGTTTTGATGGTGATTTCCTCGATGTCTTTGCTGGCAATTTCATGCTCCCGGCGGATTTTCAGCAGGGCGGAAAAGGGCGAATGGGTGAGCGCCTCGGTGGGGAAGGCCTTCATGGAGCAGCGCAGGATGCGGTAGGGATCTTTGCCCAGCCCGCGCACCAGCCCTTCCACGTCCCACGCCCCGCCGACGATGGTCTGCACCATTCCTTCCTTGCCTTCGATGGCGTGGGCGGGGCCTTCGTAGCCGCGTTGGGCCAATTCCGCGGCAATCACCCCGCTCTGGGTGGCCAGGGGATCGACGGTATTCTTCATCATGGTCAAATGCCCGGCGGTGACGCAGCCGAAGGTGGCGTGTTTGGAAGCGGAGATGCCGATGGCGTGCACCATCTGCTCCTTGCTCAATCCCATGATTTTCCCCGCCACGATGGGGGAAACGAACGCCGTCAGGGTGGCGTGGTGCCACTTGCGCTCCCGGATGCCGGGGTGGGCGATCTCGCACATGCGCATTTCGAATTCGTAGGCTAAGATGATCGCCACGATCAACTCCCTGCCGCTTTTGCCCAAAATTTCCGCCGGGGTCAGCGCCGCGGGAATGATGTCCGAGGGATGGGAGGGGTCTTCTTCCCAGTAAATATCGTTGTAATCCAGGGCGCGGATCATCAGGGCGTTCAGCAGGGTCGCGTGCTCGTTGGGGAATTTTAGCTTCGAGTTGAAAATAGAAGCTTCCGGCTTCCCCCCGAGGTGTTGGTAATAATCAATATAAATATTCACGTCTTTGGTAACGCTTCCCCCGTAGGCGCAGCCGGCGGAGTCTAACAAATAGCGTTTCACCTCCTTCACCGCTTCCGGGGAGAGGTCTTGGTATTTCAAATTCAGGGCGTAATCGGCGATTTTGTGGGTGATGTATTCCATGGTTTCTCCTATTTGGCGATTTGGTGATTGGGTGATTGGGTTCCCGACAAAGGCATTACCATCCTGGTAATTGTCGGGATGAAATTCTTCCCGATTTTCAGATTTAATAATCGAATCATTTAGCGTCTGGCGATTTAGTGATTAGCCTGACCGCCTACGTCATTCAGGCGGGGTGATTTTGTTTGGCGGTTTTGCGAGAACGTGACATGATTTTCAGGATTTCGGTTCCCTCTGGAATCAAATCCACCAACAATTCTTTTTTGACGATTCCGGCGTCTATTAGCATTTCCATCCCAAAAACGGATTCGTCAGCTTCCTCGACAACGATGCTTAGTTTGGAGTTGAACTCGTTTTTGGATCTTGCCCGGCGCGCTGCTCTGTAGTTTGCGGCGACGGAAGTCCCCGCTTTCAACAGTTGTTTCCCGATGTGTAATGCCACAAATGTCCGCGGCAAACTTTCTACCAACTTGATTATTCGCAACGCAAACTTTTTTGTGCGATCCTCCAATTCATCCGCATTCATAGATGCTCCGGGTATTTTTTCCGCCAAATCGCCAAATCACGAAATCACCCAATCGCCCAATATTAAGGGTTATAGCTTAGCAGCTACCGCCTCCGCCATCTCCAGCGTGGTGTTCTTCCCGCCCATGTCGTAAGTGCGCACTTTGCCCTCTTGGATCACCGCGGCAATGGCGTTTTCCAGGCGATTGGCCATATCCAACTCGCCTAACCAGTCGAGCATCAGCTTGGCGGCTAAGAAGGTGGCAATGGGGTTGACCTTGTACATCCCGGCATACTTGGGCGCGGAGCCGTGAGTAGGCTCGAACACCGCGTAGTTATCGCCGATGTTGCCGGCGGAAGCGAATCCCAACCCCCCCACCAACTGCGCGGCGAGGTCGGAGAGAATGTCCCCGAACATGTTTTCCGCCACCATCACGTCGTAATCGAAAGGATTTTTCAGCAGCCACATACACTGGGCGTCGATATTGGTATCATAGAAAGGAATGCCGGGATATTCTCTGGCCACCTGGCGGGCGGTGCGCAGCATCAAACCGCCGGTTTCCCGCAGCACGTTGGGTTTGTCCACCACCGTAACGGATTTGCGGTTATATTTTTTAGCGTATTCGAATCCCTGGCGCACGATGTTGGCGCACATCTGGCGGCTCATCAGCCGGGTGGACATGGCCATATTCTCCAGCCCGAATTTTTTGAACTTCTTCATCTTGGGATGGTGCTTATCCAGCACGTTGAACACCTCTTCCGGGATGGGATGGAATTCCACCCCGCCGTACATTCCCTCGGTATTTTCCCGGAAGATCACCAGGTCGATGCCCTCTTTGAAGTTCAAGGGATTGCCGGGATAGGCTTTGCAGGGGCGCAAATTGGTATGCAGGTTGAACTCCTGGCGCAGGCGCACGATGGGGCTGAAATAGTCATAGCCCTTGCCGCGCAATTTGGGATCCAGCTCTTCCTGCGCCTCTTCTTTCGGTTTGGAGGTGATCGCCCCGAACAGGGCGCAGTCGGTTTTTTTCATCAGCTCGATGGTGCGATCCGGCAGGGCGTTGCCCTCTTTACACCAGAATTCCCAGCCGATGTCGCCGTGAAGGTATTCGGCGTCTAATTTCAGCGCATCCAGCACGATTTTTATCGCTTCCATTACGTCGTTGCCAACCCCGTCGCCGGGCAGCCAGGCAATGCGGTACTTCGCCATAGGGGGGATCTCCTTGAATTAAGTGAACTAAAGTGAACTAAAGTGACTAAAGTGACTAAAGTGACTAAAGTGATTTGGAGTGAGCTGAGGTGAAGATTGCCAGGAGTTCGCTGCACTCATCATAGTCGGCTTTTACCTCTTCTCTGGAAAACCAACCTACATCTATGATTACTTCCAACCAATATTGGGTTTCGCTGGCCTCCGTTTCACAGATTTTAATTTTATTCCTGAAATCCGCCTTGCTCCGCGCCCGGTTGGCCTCGCGGTAATTTGCACCTATTGAGGTGCCGCGTGCCGCATTTAGTAATTTGAGTGCGCACCACTCTTCCTTCCGGGGTATTGGGCAGTTTGGTTGAGAGATGAATGATCCTGACGGCAAATAGCCGGGTGCGCTTCTCCAGTTCCTTTCCAAACTGTTTATTGTCCAATTTGGCCTCCTCCTTTAAAAAGTGACTAAAGTGACTAAAGTGACTAAAGTGACTAAAGTGACTAAAGTGACTAAAATGCCTAAAGTGACTAAAGTTGAAAAGCAGCATCAGGCACTTTAGCTCACTGTAGTCACTTTTAACTTTAGTCACTCTTCATTTCACCAATTCAAAATCAATAAAATCCGCGTGGTGGAAAATGATCGCTTCCGGGGAGCGTTTTTCGCCCGCGCCCTCTTTGCTGTGCACCGCGATGATGTGCATGACCTCCGCGGGCACGTCGTGCTTGAAGGACAGCCCCACCCCGCTGAAGGGATGACGCAGCTTCATCCCGTAATCGGATTTGACGATGGTTCCGTCGGGCTTTTTCTCGAATTCCAATAGTTTCGCCACGTCCGCTAACAGCGCCCCGGCCACTAAATAATCGCGATTGACCGGGGTTTTGCGCTTTCCGTAGGCTTCGCTGAGGATGTCGTCGCAGGCGATGCACATCCGGCAAACCACCCGCACGTGCTCCAAAAAGCTGATCTTCACATTATCCGCCAACAGGGTGAAGGGGATGGATTTCAATTCCGCTACAGTCCACTGGCGATAGTTTATCGCATCGTTCCAGACCTTGACAACCTTTTCCCGCAGGGATCCATCTTTTATTTCATTTATCTCCGGCAGCAGATTCAAAATCTCTTCGCGATTCATATTTCTTCTCCGTTCAAATGAATTGTGTTCAGGTGTTCAGGCGATTTTGCGATTTGGTGATTTAGCGATTCAATATTCAGACGCCATTTCGCCTTTTAATCACCCAATCACCCAATTACCAAATACTTACTGCACCAACACCTTTGTGGTTATTTACAAATCCTTCGGTACTGCACGCTCCCCCGGGCCGTCGTATTCGTGATCCTTCGGATCGATGGCGCGCATGGGTTTTTGCCGCGTTTTTTCTTCTACGATGTGCGCCACCAGCCCGGGCAGGCGGGCGATCATGAAAAAGGCGTTGGCTAACTGGGGATCGAAATCCATCTCGCAGAGCACCGCGCCGATGGCTCCGTCCACGTTGATGGGCAGCGCTTTGCCGCTGATCTCGGCAAATTTCTGCTCGATCGCCCGGGCCATCGCGATATACTCCCCGGCGACGCCGTATTCTTCTGCTAATTGGAAAAGTTTGGCGGTGCGGGGGTCTTTGGTGTGCAGGCGGTGGCCGAAGCCGGAGAGGATTTTCTTCTTCTCCTTGTAAGCGCGCACTAACTTTTCCGCCGCCGCTTCCCTGCCCAGGTTTTCTTCCGCCATGATCTTTTTGGCCTCGCGCAGAATATACATGCAATCCTCGATGGCCCCGCCATGGAATTTGGAAATCGCCAGGATGCCGGCGGCCACCGCGGCGTTGAGCGGCGCGCCGGTGGAGGCCACGGTCAAGGCGCTCAACACCGAAGGCGGCGTTGCCCCGTGATCCACGGAAGAGGTGAGCAGCGCCTCGATCATTTTTCCGGCGTTTTGAGAAGGAAGCTCGCCCTTGAACAACAGATAGACCATCTGGCCGAAACCGGCTTTCCCCATCAACTCCTCCAGCGGGTAGCCGCGAACCAGTAACTTGTTCGGCTCTACCCGGGTAATAGAGGTTTTCCAATGAAGCTCGCCCATGGTTTTTTCTCCTCAATTTTTTAGATTCCAGGATTAAGAGTGACTAAAGTTAAAAGTGACTAAAGTGCCTAAAGTTAAGAACTGTTCAGCCACTTTAGTTCACTTCAGTCACTTTAGCTCACTTTAGTTCACTTTAGCTCACTTTAGTCACTAAAAATGTCCCAGCAGCTCCAGCGTCTCCGCGGGAATGTCGTTGAAATTCTCTACCACGTGAGCGCCCACTTCGCGCAGGCGCTTTACTTTGCCCTCCCAGGTGCCGGAATTTCCCTCTACAATCGCCCCGGCGTGGGAGAAGCGGGTTCCTTTTTTGGCCGCCCGCCCGCCGATGTAAGCGATCAGCGGCTTGGTAAATTCCCGGTTTTGGATCAAATCCGCCACCATTTCCTCCTGGGAAGTGCCGATCTCCCCGAACATCACCACTGCTCTGGTCTCCGGGTCTTGCTCGAACAGTTTGATGATCGCCGGGTGCGGCAGCCCTACTACCGCGTCGCCGCCCACGTGCACGATGGTGGACAGCCCGATGCCGCTTTTGGAAAGATAGTAGGCTAGCGAGGAAGTCATCCCCCCGGAGCGGGAAGCGACCCCCACGCTGCCGGGTTTGAACCACTCCCGCGCCGCCTTCGCCCGCCCGCCGATCATCCCCAACACCCCTTTGCCGGGGCTGAGCACCCCTAAGGTGTTGGGGCCCAGGAACTGCGCCCCGTATTCCTTCGCTTTGCGGGAAATTTCCAGCACGTCGTAGATGGGAACCCGGTCGGGAACCAGCACTAACAGTTTAACGCCGGCCTCGATGGCTTCCAGCGCGGCGTTCTTCACTATTGGAGCAGGCACGAAAATCACGCTGACGTCGATGCCGCCGCTCTCCTTCACCGCTTCTTCCACGGTATCGAACACCGGCACCCCCAACACCTCTTCCCCGCCCTTGCCGGGGGTGCAGCCGGCGACCACTTTAGTGCCGTACTCCATCATCAGTTTGGCGCGGCTCATGCCCTCCCGCCCGGTAATGCCCTGGATCAAGACCCGTTTGGTTTCGTCGATCAATATGCTCATTGTATCGCTCCGCTTCTCATTTCAGATTTGGGATTTCGGATTGCGGATTTAGAATTATATAATAGAAACACTTAAGGGGTTGGAGAAAACAAATCCGAAATCCGCATTCCGAAACCCGCAATCAATCTTCAATCGTAACTATTCAGGCGTTTTGCCACAGAGGCCACAGAGAGCACAGAGACATAAAAAAATTCCTAATCAAATCACAAATACAGGGATATAAGGCTCTACCCCCAAATCTTCCTCTGTGACCTCTGTGGTCTCTGTGGCTGAATAGTAACCTTCAATCTTCAATTTTCAATTTACCCTGGTTCGGTATTCTTCTAAACCCGGAACCGGCAACTCCACGTACGCCCCTTTGTTGCCGTGGAAATAGCACTCCAGCTCGCAGGCCAAACATTCGGTGCACTTGCCTTTGGCGGCTTCCGCTTCGCTGATTGCCAATACCGGTTTGCCGGATTCCAATTTGAGGATTTGGGGGCCGCAGGCGGAGACGCAGACCGGGTTTTTGCATTCCGCGCAGAGGGCGTGGTCGAACAACACCCTGCCGGTAAGGGTCTTGAATTCATAGGGTTTTTTTGCGTCTGCCGGCAGATGGCCGGCGGTGAGGCCGTTTTCAGGGTAGCGAACTTGTTGGGTTTTATGCTCCGCAATCAGCGCCTCTAACCGTTCCGCGCAGAAATCCGCCGGATCGTCCTTTTTATAGCCCTCCACTTTTACCGGCAGGTCCGCGGTGTAGCGGGTGAGGATATCCACGGCCTCGTCTTCCATGTTGCCGCCTAAGCGGATTACCGCCGGAACGCCGAGTTTATCCTCCCGGAACGCCTTCACCAGCCCGCGCGCGGAGTTGACCTGCTCCTGGGAGGCCACCCCGGAGCCGCTGCCGAAGTATCCGTCGATATTTTTCTGGGAGAGCAGAATCTTTGCGGCGCGATAAACCTTCGAGGCGGGAGGATTGCCGGAAGTATCGGTAAAGTTAGCAATCTTGAACCCCCGCTTCTGCACCGCGTCCATGGACATCATCGAGCCGCCGCCCCCGGCCCCGTGGAAGCCGATAAATCCCTCGCCCTTTTTGAATCCCTGTTCCAACTGGATGAAGTAGAAAGTGCCCCGGAAATCGTTCTTCTCCGCCGCGTAAGCGATTTTATCCAGCGGGGTGGGGGGATGGTCGAACTCCCGGGCGATCTCGATGCCCAATTCCGGGTGGCGGAACACCGCGTAGTCATCCACGGTGATGCGGCAGTCCGCGGCCAGGAACTGTCCCTCGCTGGTGATGACCATGGGGTTGATCTCCGCGGTTCGCGCTTCGTATTTCCGGGCGACCTTCCATAATTTTACCAGCATGTCCGCTAATTTGCCCTGCTCGCTCCCGTGAATGCCGGTTCGCCGGATCAAGTTGCGGGCGTGGTAATCCTTCAGGCCCTCCACTACGTCGATTTTCATCCGCCCGACCCGGTCGGGATATTTGAGGGCAATTTCTTCGATGCCGGAGCCGCCTTTGGAAGAGAAAATGATCTCCGGCGCCTTCGCGGCGTCGTTGATGATGACGCCGCCGTAAAATTCCCGCTCGATCTTCAGCCGTTTTTCCACCAACAGCACTTCCACGGGGAAGTTGTTGACCGACTTGCCGAACAGCTCCCGCGCCTTTTGGAACGCCTCCGCGGGGGTTTCCGCAAACTGGATCAGCCCCTTGGCCAGCCGGCTGGTAGTCCAGGCCTGCGCCTTGATGACCACCGGCTGGTTCATCTCCGCGGCGATTTGCTGCACCTCTTCCGGGGAGTGCGCCGCTTTTCCCTCGGGAATGGGAATGCCGTTTTCCTTCAATAACATTTTGCCTTGAAATTCATGCAAGCGCGCCAATCTATCACCCCATCGGTTTAAGGTTGATGTTATCCGGGGCCTGGAAAAAACGTTTTGCTTACCCCGCAGCCATTTCCCGGCCCCCGGCTGAGTCGAAAATATATGTCGGTATAGCTCCAAAACAATGAGTTTGGTTAGCTTTAAACATGATTTTTGTCATGTTCGGGGGGGAGATGCGCCGGTATTGCAGCGGCCGCAGCTTTTCCCGGAATACTTTGCCGGGGCGGAAGTGCACCCGCCAGGAGCGGATGTTTCCGGCGCTCACTTCCGCCGCGCTGTCCGCGCTGCGGCTGTTCAGGATCAGGCGGAAGGTTCCGAAATCGCCCAGGCGCACGATCTTCCCCTCCGCGAGGTATGGGGGAATGGCGAAGATCAATGCTTCCAGGGCGGCGACCATATCCGGCTCGCTGAGGGTGGAGATAACCGCGATTCTCCTGGCCAGCTCCCGCAAGTCCACTCCCCCGGTGTAGCGGTCCTGGGCATAATAGCGGGGGGATTCCCCCGGCTTGCGGGGATTGCGTTTGGCGACCGGGCGGTAAGGAAAGCGCATGGTTGTTCCCTTTCTCCTATTCTCCTCGAGGGCAGAGGTTGAGTTTTTATAGTTGAGGCATGGGGATAGGGTGTAAGCTATACTAAGCGCATTTTAAAATTTCCGTTTCTTATTCTATAAGGAACCCCGGTAGGGGTTCAATCCCGGCCATCCGCATTCGCGTTAACCTAAGTAAAAAATCACCGCAAAGACCATTAGATTTAAAAAAAGGTGTTTTCACACTATCGTTTTTCAGATATTGTGAAAACA
>JABWBP010000127.1 GCA_013360445.1 Calditrichaceae bacterium
GCAGTCTGTGCCTGAATTTTAGTCGGTTGCGCAAATAAAATTGGGTGGTTACATTTAGTTCAGTGGGTTTAGCGGCTGTTCGGCTAAGCATCGCGTTATATGCCAAACTAAATTCCCACCAAAACCCCATTTCAAATTCTGTGCTTCAGAGCAAATGCGTTTTTGACTTCTATACCAATTTACTACCCATCCTAAGACCGACTTTTTTGACATAATTTTCCTTAGTGGATGCATTTGGGCAGCATTGGGCTGTCCCGCAAGCGCGCGCACTGGAATATGTCCTTGAGCAAAACTATCCGAATTTATTCAATCCGAACACGACAATCCAATTTCTGTGCCGCGCGAGAGCTATATCACGCTGAAGGTGTATAATCTCATCGGGCAAACGGTTGCCACACTGCTGGATTAGACCTTGACTCCGGGCAAATACTGCATCAATTGGGATGCGAACCGATTGGCGTCCGGTGTTTATATCTATCGTTTGGAAGCGGAAGGTTTTACGCAAACGAAGAAATAGCTGTTGATGAAATAAGGAATATCTTCCGGTAGGTCTTGGAGAATAATTGGTTACCTCGGATAATAGATTATCCGAATTAGCCGGAAACCCAAGACCCGATACTCGCCGAAAATATTCCCATAAAATCAAATCTTTTTTGAGGGGCTGGGGGCGCAGCGCAGAAAAATATGACAAAAATCATACTGCAGGCTGATATTTGTCATTCTTTCCTTAGACTGGTTAGTTTTATATTGCACTTGACTGTTTTAACCGATCTCAAACATTCTATCCATTTAACCCCTTTTCAAGGAAGAGAGGCGCTTTATGAAAAAGTATTGGATTTTGAAGTTGTGTTTGAGCTGGCTATTGGTTTTGGGCCCGGGCAGCGGCGTGCTGGCGCAAGAGCAGCAGGAATTAACCCAACCCACGGTGCCGCTGGAGCAATTGCTCAACCCCGACGGCACCCTTGATCTTAAACGTGGTTTTCAGGGCAGCCTGGCTCCAAGCGGCTGGCAGATGGTGACCGGCCCCAATGGCGAGCCACGCTTTGTGCCGGCCGGCGCCGCGCCACAAACCGCCGGCGGCGTCGAACTCATAACTGTGCCGGGCGATGAAAATTGGGATGACAGATTCGGCGCGCCAGGACCAGATTATGTTGTCACCACCATCGCGGTGAGCGGCAGCGCGGTGTATGCAGGAGGCGGGTTTACAACCGCGGGGGGAGAGATAGCAAACTATATTGCGAAATGGGACGGCACGAGCTGGTCGGCGCTGGGAAGCGGAATGAATGGTTATGTCTATGCCATCGCCGTCAGTGGCAGCGAGGTGTATGCGGGAGGCAGCTTCACTACCGCGGGGGGAGTTGCGGCAAACGGTATTGCGAAATGGGACGGCACGAGCTGGTCGGCGCTGGGAAGCGGAATGGAGGGTGATGTCCTGGCAATCGCCGTCAGCGGCAGCGAGGTGTATGCGGGAGGCAACTTCACCACTGCGGGGGGAGTTGCGGCAAACCGTATTGCGAAATGGGACGGCACGAACTGGTCGGCGCTGGGAAGCGGAATGAATCATTATGTCTATGCCATCGCCGTCAGCGGCAGCGAAGTGTATGCGGGAGGCTGGTTCACCACCGCGGGGGGAGTGGCGGCAAACCGCATCGCGAAATGGGACGGCACGAGTTGGTCGGCGCTGGGCAGCGGAATGAATAATTATGTCTATGCCATCGCCGTCAGCGGCAGCGAGGTGTATGCGGGAGGCAACTTCACCACTGCGGGGGGAGTTGCGGCAAACCGTATTGCGAAATGGGACGGCACGAGTTGGTCGGCGCTGGGCAGCGGAATGAATAATTATGTCCGGGCCACCGCCGTGAGCGGCAGCGAGGTGTATGCGGCAGGCGGCTTCACTACCGTGGGAGGAGTTGCGGCAAACGGTATTGCGAAATGGGATGGCACGAGCTGGTCGGCGCTGGGAAGCGGAATGAATGATTATGTTTATGCCATCGCCATCAGCGGCAGCGAGGTGTATGCCGGAGGCAACTTCACCGCCGCGGGGGGAGTGGCGGCAAACTTTATTGCCAAATGGGATGGCACGAATTGGTTTGGACTGAATGTTTTGAATCAGAATGGTTTCAGTTGGCCTGTTAATGCCATCGCCGTCAGCGGCAGCGAGGTGTATGCGGGAGGCTGGTTCACCACCGCGGGGGGAGTTGCGGCAAACCGTATTGCGAAATGGGACGGCACGAGTTGGTCGGCGCTGGGCAGCGGAATGAATAGTGAAGTCTGGGCCATCGCCGTCAGTGGGAGCGAGATGTATGCCGGAGGCGGCTTCACCACTGCAGCCACTGCAGGTGGAGTTGCGGCAAACTATATCGCGAAATGGGATGGCACGAGCTGGTCGGCGCTGGGAAGCGGAATGAATTATCACGTCACGGCCATCGCCGTCAGCGGTAGCGAGGTGTATGCGGGAGGATACTTCACCACCGCGGGGGGAGTTACGGCAAACTACATTGCGAAATGGGACGGTACGAGTTGGTCGGCGCTGGGAAGCGGAATGAATGATTATGTTTATGCCATCGCGGTCAGCGGCAGCGGGGTGTATGCGGGAGGCGGCTTCACCACTGCGGGGGGAGTTGTAGCAAGCCATATTGCCAAATGGGATGGCACGAGTTGGTCGGCACTGGGAAGCGGAATGAATGAATATTTCGTCCGTACCATCGTCGCAAGCGGCAGCGAAGTGTACACCGGAGGTTACTTCACCACCGCGGGGGCCAAACCCTCTTCATATTTTGGCAGGTACTCACTGAACCAGCCACCCATCACAAATGCCGGTTCAGATCAAACCGTCATCGTCAATGAGACGGTGCAACTCGATGGCAGCGGCTCCAGCGATCCGGATGGCGACCCGCTGACGTACGCCTGGGAAATCACATCCAAACCCGCCGGGAGCAACGCTACGCTTTCCGATCCTTCCATTGTCAACCCAACATTTGTCGCCGATATGGCAGGCGAGTACAGTGTGTCACTGGTCGTCAACGACGGCACAGTGAACAGCGCCCCGGATGAAGTGATCATCACTGCCATCACCGCTCAACAGGTTACTCAAAACCTCATCGTCCAGGTGCAGGCGTTGAACAAACCACAGTTGAATGGCTTGATCGGCATGCTGAAAGTCGTCATCAAAAGGTTGAACGATAATCGCATTGACAAGGCTATTGAAATGCTGCAACAATTCATCGATCATGTGGAGAACTTTATTGGCAACGGAATTCTTACGAGGGATGAAGGCCAGCCGCTGATCGATGCCGCCGAGGCGATCATTGCGGCGCTGAGTAATCCCACTCAAGCGCCCAGTCACAAAAATGACGCCGGTGACGGCCTCAGCGCTATCGATAGCGCACTGCCAACGGAATTTCAGTTGGAGCAGAATTCTCCCAACCCATTCAATCCCACGACGACCATTCGCTTTGCCCTGCCGGAAGCAGCTCAGGTCAGCTTGAAGATTTACAACATCAGCGGGCAGTTGGTGCGCACCCTGGCCAGCGGGGAGTTTGAAGCCGGGTATCATCAGGTGCAATGGGACGGCACCGGCGAATTTGGTGAAAAAGTATCCAGCGGGGTCTACTTCTATCGCCTGGAGAGCAAAAATTTCCAGCAGGTAAAGAAGATGCTGCTCGTTAAATAAGGAAAATTTTCCGGTATAGCATCGAAGACTTCCCCAACATTAACGCAAAAGTAGGTAATTTAAAAAATAAATTACCTACCTTTGCTATCTCCCCTAAAAGTCATCAGAAAAAGAAATAGGTATC
Organism: Calditrichaceae bacterium; assembly: GCA_013360445.1. Taxonomy (GTDB): domain Bacteria; phylum Calditrichota; class Calditrichia; order RBG-13-44-9; family J075; genus JABWBP01. The sequence goes on from JABWBP010000127.1 coordinate 3,798, forward strand.
GCGGTCGTGCTGAAAAACGCACCACCGCGTTTAATTATATGGTGGTTCACTAAAACCCGGCTTGTTTTTATGAAGGTTCAGTGGTAAATTCAAATTGGTTTTGGTTGGGTGCTATAAATATAGTCTGTGCTGGCAGTAGCATATAACTTTTGCTCAACCCGATCCAAATGCAGTATGGGCTTGTTTTTCAAGGCTTTTCGTAAGTTCAAATCAACAGTGTTTTTGTAGTTTTGTAGCCGGTGCATTTGGCCGGGTTAGCATCGTGTTATGCCCTTAGCATGGTAAGTGAATTCATAAAAATATCTCTTGACATATATCTCTATTTGAGATAGATTGTTCTATGCATGTTATTACGCGGAAACGGTTGCTGGAATTTAGTGAAATACATCCGAATGCATATGAACCCTTAGATCGCTGGTATCGAGCAGTAAAACGTACTGATTTTGATTCATTTTCAGAGTTACGAAAAATGTTTCCCCATGCGGATCAGGTAGGAAGATTGACAATCTTCAATATTGGCGGAAATAAATATAGGCTGATCACATATATCGTTTATGAGAAGAACCGGATCTATATCAGAGATATTTTAACTCACAAAGAGTATGACAAGGGAAAATGGAAGGAATAAAATGGAAGTTTTAGAACAAGAATTAACTGAAACTATCAAAGTTTGGCCGACTGTATCGAAGGTAATCTCAACTATTCATACGGAAGAGCATTATAATAAAGCTGTCAAACTATTAGATAAACTGATAGATGAAGTCAGCAAAAAGGAAGACCCTTTAATTGATTCTCTGATCGACACATTGGGAACTCTCATTAAAGATTATGAAGATAGAACCGTACCGGAGCCTAAAGGAGATACAATCGGATGTTTAAAATTTCTTATGGAGGAACACGGATTAAAACAAAGCGATTTAGAAGAACTTGGCAGCCAGGGCGTTGTATCTGAAATTCTAAATGGAAAAAGAAAACTGAATGTCAGGCAGATCAGGGCATTAAGCAAAAGATTTCATTGTTCTCCTGCTGTTTTTATTGAAGATGACTAACGAAGATAATCAGGATAGGAATATTAACTGTCTGGTTATGCAAAATAAAATTTTGCCAATTTTGTCGTGTCGTGGTAAAGTCGGGGCATAACATTGCGCTCAACCCGAAAACGCCACAGTTGGTGCTTGGAGATGAGGCGTTGCGCTACTCAAATTCAGTGGTCAAAATAAGTTTTGTGGGTTGGTGTGGCGTTTCGGGTTAGCGCAGTCGTTATGCCCTTAAGCAAGTCTGCGATATAGATTAAGAACATGTATTTAGGGAAACCATCGTTTGGTTTCCTCTATCTATCCAATGAGGGGCTCAATTAAAATTAATCGTCTTGACCACGACGGAGCGATGACCTCGCAGAAAAAATTTATTGATATAAGGCGCCATTATTGTTTACATTGAATCGCCATTGTAAAATTTTGATGATGAATTTATGGGAGAATTACCATGAACATTAACGAAATAGGAATCAAGATAAGAAAACTTCCCGACCACTTGATACCGGAGGTTCTTGATTATATTGAGTTTTTACTGAATAAGTATGGAAGTAAAGAAACAGTTAAAAGTGAAAATGAAAATAAATTTAAATTCGATTGGGAAGGTGGATTGTCAAAATTAAAAGATCAGTATACTTCGGTGGAATTACAACATAAAGCTATGGATTGGCGATAATGTATTTGGTTGATACCAATATATTTCTGGAAATTCTCCTAAAACAGGCAAAGAGTCAAAAGTGTAAAGACTTTCTTGACCAGAATGTCAGTGATCTCAGTATTACTGATTTTTCTCTTCATTCTATTGGGGTAATTCTATTCAAGCAAAGTGAGGATGACTTGTTTTTGAAGTTTTTGAATGATACGTTACCCAAAGTTAATCTCACTTCATTACCAAAAGAACAGTATAAAGAGGTTCTAACAAACAGGAAAAAGCAGAAGTTAGATTTTGATGATGCCTATCAATATACAGTTTGCAAGCACTATGGATTTAAACTGGCAACAATGGATCAGGATTTTAAAAGTATCAAAGACATAGATATTCTGTTTCTTTAAAAATGGTCTGTCATCGGCGGTCGCATAAATAAACGCACCATTGGTTTAGTAAGTTTAATAAAATCAGTGCTTGCCATAAGGCAGGGCATAACAATTGCATCAACCCGATCGCCTTATCTCTGGCAGTCGATTAAAGGCTTGTGTGTTTGTAAAGTTCGGTCTTTCAATGCCATTTGTAGTGTTAAAATCGGCTCCGGGTTATGCAAGCCGTTATACCGTCAAATGTTAAGAACGCGAATGTATCACAAAGTTGAATGCCGCCACGTACTCTTGATTATTCGTTGGCATAATGAAATACCAGATATTTTTGTTTACTTTGATGGATGTTTTGCCTACCTTTTTAATGAAAAAACAAAGTTGGAGAAAAGATGTCTGAGAGAGTCATAAATATTTCATTTCCGGTAAAAGAAAATATCCTTCTATCAGTTAAGGAGTCGAAAGATGAATTTGCGAAGGAAATATTATTCTTTGCAGCATTAGTACTTTACCGAAAAAGGAAGCTGTCGCTTGGTAAAGCGGCGGAATTAGCCGGATACCATAAGATCGAATTCATAGAAAAACTCCAGGAGGAAGAGGAATTCATATTTGATTATACCGACGAAGAGATCGACGAAATTTATGAAGATGCTGAAAAGATAAAATGAGATGAAGATTGTATCGAATACTACCCCGATAATTTCTTTAGCTTCTATCGGCAAATTGAATGTGCTGAAAGAATTATTCGGAGAAATAATCATCCCTCAATCCGTATATAATGAAATCAAAGCAAAAGAGAGCTACGGCTATAAAGAAGTAGATTCAGACTACATAAAAGTTCAGGCAATTAAGGGTACAAAATACCGGGATTTACTCTTAAACCAGTTGGATTTGGGGGAAGCAGAAACCATTATACTTGCCACAGAAATCAATGCCGATTATGTCATTATCGATGATAACATTGGTTACAAAATCGCCAGGAATTCGGGATTAAACGTAATTCGGACACTATCGGTTTTACTAAAGGCAAAAGACAAAGGAATTATCGAAGAAATAAAACCTTTATTGGATGAGATGATTTTGAAAGGCAGATGGTATTCTAAAAAAGTGTATGAAAGTTTCTTGAAGAAGATCGGGGAATTATAATCGATCAAAAAATTGGTTTGGTAGTATGTTAACTTTCGGTGCTGTGCTCAAAGGGCACGGTATAACTTTCAATGCACGCGAACCGAGGGCGGTTGGGAGTCCTTTTAAAGTTCTGGCGATCAGTTTAAGTTGGGAGTGTTTATTAAATTCAGTGGTCGATGCCCTCGGTCGCGTGATCGTCACGTTAGGCCAGAGTGAATAAATATAACACTATGAAATCAATTCGAGTAGCCAGCATATTTATTTCGTTTTTTTTCATCCTGAAGTCGACTACTGTTTTTTCACAGGTCGAATGGGAACTGGTTAATGGACCCTATGGTGGAAGTGTTCGAGAAATAGCAATGAATGAATATGGGCAAATATTTTTATGTACGGATGGTGGAATATATCGCTCTATAAATAGCTCCTCAACCTGGGAGCATCTGGAATTAAATACCACTCGTTTTAATACCATAGGAACAATTTATATTAATTCTTCTCAACTATTACTTGCAGGATCAGATTTTGGTATTTTTCGATCTACTGATAATGGGAATAGTTGGTCGATACCTGGATCTTCGTCGGGTAAAGATATTAGGGCATTTACAAAAGACTCTTCAGAGAATATATATGCCGGAACATACCGAGATGGAATTTTAATTTCACAAGATTTCGGCAAAACATGGAATAATTTTGCGCTAAGTAACATTTCAATATTTGATATATTCATTGGTAGTAATCATCAAATACTCGCTGCTACGAGAGATGGTATATATCGTTCTATGGATGGAGGAGCAACATGGGAATTTTCAAATATTGCTAATATGACGTTCAAAGACTTTGCTTTAAGTAGTGAGGAAGATATTTATGTTTGTGCTGATTATGCGATATTCATGTCTCCAGATTATGGAAAAAGCTGGAATCAACTAAACTATTTCGGCCCATATTTGGAGGATATTTATGTAAATGATGACAATGAAATATTTGTGGGAACTGCTTCAGGGGTGTTTTCTTCATACGACAAGGGATTAACATGGAATCAGTTTGGAATGGAGGGTAAATTAATCCTTTCTTTAAAGCAGGATTCTTTAGAAAACTTTTTTGCAGGAACTTTAGGAAAAGGGCTTTTCTATCTGGAAAAGGGCGGCACCGACTGGGTCGAAGAGAACATTGGCTTATCAGCCACCACAATCAGACACATTGATATCAATTCTACCGGCGATATATTTGTTACCACCGATGCTAAAAAAATTTCTTTTTCAATAGACAATGGTGAAACCTGGATTGATTCCTATATCTCACCAACCCAGGTTGACGCGATAAAAATTGACGCGCATGATAATATTTACATTTCCGCAGAAAGCGGAGTTATTCGTTCTACTAATTCAGGCAATTCCTGGAATCGATTAAATTTTGACGTTTCACCATATTTTGTTTCATCAATTGAAATTAACTCAGATATGACAATTTTTCTCGGCACTTCTACCGGTCAGATTTATCGATCTACAAATGATGGAGTAACCTGGATTAACATCACACCAATTGGCACAAATGGATTTGTAAACACAATGGCGGGGGCTGGAGGAGATAAAATTTATGCGGGTATAGGGAGTTTTCTTTACTATTCACAGGACAACGGTAATAATTGGATTGAATTAGACGTAGGTGTAAATGGAACAATAAGGTCTTTAGCAGCCCAGCCTTCAGGAACCATATACGCTGGTTTCTGGGGTAAAGGGATTTTTAGATCGAAAAACGATGGCAATAATTGGGAGGAATGTAATGAGGGCTTAGAGGATGATGCCGTAATTTCAATTCAAATTGATGACGGCACAGGAAATACATTTGCAGCAGTCACAAAATCAGTCTATCAATATAACGAAGAGAGCAGAAGTTGGATCAAAATCAGCGATGGATTAAGAACCCTTTTTCTAAGATCACTTGCCATAAGCCCTGAAGGATATCTATTTGCGGGAACACAAAATTATGGATTGTATCGTTCTTCTAAGATAGTTTTTAGAAAACCTTTACCTGCCACTTATTTTTTAAACCAAAATTATCCTAATCCTTTTAATTCAATTACCACAATCGAATTTTCTATTCCTCAAACGGGTTTTACAACATTGACTATCTTTAACGCACTTGGACAAAAAGTCGAAACTCTTATTGCTGATCATCTAGAAGCTGATTCTTATTCGATAAGATGGAATGCCTCTGGTTTAACAAGCGGTATCTATTTTTATAGATTACAATCAAACAATTTTACAGATTCTAAAAAGTTGGTTTTGGTGCAATAAACGAGTTACAAAGTCTGGCTTGAAAATACGACGATAGTTAGAAAAGCAATAGTAATACCCTGTAGAGATACATCCATGAAATTTACAGTAGAGAGGAGCATCTAGAAATAATAGAAAGTTCAAAAATGCATGAACGAAAACGTGCAATGGAAAATTAACCTCGCGGCTAAAAAAATGTGAACTAATACAATCAAATTCCGCAAGAGCGCAAAAAACGCGCACTTGCTATTGCCAGATTAAATGCTTTCAAAAGATTGCGGTATCCGGTCGCAGCAAAAAACGCTGCCACCGGTATTAATTAGATTTTGTTGGTTGTCAAATTAACGTTGGGTGCGCCCAGTCGCCTAACTTCCAATCCAGGCGAAAAAATCGCCGCTTGCGTTTGTTAAGTTTTGTGGTAAATTCGGGTGGAGAGTGTTTCTAAAATTCGGTGCTAAGATCGGGGCGGCGTTTTTTCGCCTGATCGCCACGTTATACCCTTACTAAAATCTAATAGTTATGAAAGTTATAATCACATCTAAAGAATTCGAGAAAGAGTTTCTTCGTTTGATGAGTTTTTACAAAGAAT
>JABWBP010000041.1 GCA_013360445.1 Calditrichaceae bacterium
AAAAGGCATAAGTTTACTTATTTTTTTCCCCCGATCTGAAGATCGGGGCTATTCAATTTTTCATAAAAATCAAATATTTACCTACGAATAAGGTCTATTTTATTACCCCCTTTCGCAAATAATTTTTGTGCTTTTCCACGGATATATCTCTTCATTTAGCCGGAAAAAGAATTTCTCATAGTTCCGAAACTTATCTGCTAACTACTGGATGACCCTGTGGCAGCATAAGCCAGATAAAAGGAAGCAATTCCCAGCGCTGCAAGACCGGCGCGCAGCGCTAACGATTTCCATCCCCGGGAATGTTGTTGAGCATACCAGTGGCCCGCACTCGGACCAATTATCAGGCCGGAAGAGAAACCCAAAATGGCAACTCTCGATTTAGTATTTGAATCCGGTATAGCGAGGCCCCCCAAACCCATTGAGACCGGAATTAAAGTTGCCCCAAGGGACCAATACAAAGCGCTTTAGGGTGATTTTTCCTGCCCTTGGGGTATCGCAGCGTAATTACTTGATAAGACAGGGGAGTAATTGTGTACCAGGGCCTCCCGCGAAAATTGGGGCTGGCCGAAGATATTTTTCGTCACCCGGATTATTCGTTCACTTTTGAGCGGAAATGCGCCATAGTGGCTCTCGTTGTATTTTCTTGCCGATGCCGGAGCCTTTCCGATGTCGTATATCACTGAATATAGAAATCCTATCCCGCTTAAAACGGCGACACCGATACCCGCCGCGACTATTGCACTATTTCCATCCGAGGCGCGGGCGGAATTGAACGATCCTGATAGGAAGATCACTATCATTATGGTGCTAAGAATTGCTTTCATGATATTTTTCCTCCGTTCGGTAGTGAATTCTCCTCCCCTCACTCACTTCATCAAAACCATCTTACGGCTTTGGGCAAATCCCTGCCCTGCCTGCCCCTGCGGGGAGCCTGCCGAAGGGCCCCTGGCAGTCAGGTGGTAGAAATAAACCCCACTGGGCAGCGCGCGCGGCGCCCATTCCACGCTGTGGCTTCCCGGCGTCATGCTCTGATGGTCAATCAGCCGCTCCACCACCTGCCCGGACACATTGTAAATCACCAGGGTAACTTCCGCGTTGGTTGGTAAAGAAAACTCGATGGTGGTGGAAGGATTAAACGGATTGGGATAATTTTGCTCCAGTACGAAATGATCAGGTAAAGGCACTGAAGACAAAACTTCGTTATCATCAGGATCTACTTCTGTAAAGGCTGCTTCCTTATCGAAGGCGCTTTCGATGCTTAACTGCACATTCTCTCCGATATTGACATCCCTGGCGAGAAACGCCCCGCTGGCCTCGGTTCCCTGCCTCAGCCACAACGTGCCATTGGGCACATAAAAGTTAGCGGAAACGGTATTGCCTAATCCCAACTGGGCGGCTTTGGGGGTGGCTCCCAAATTTCCGTTATTGCCGTTGATGCCGGCCACATAGAAAATGATATCCGAAGCCACAAGCCCTGAACCGTCAAGAGGGCCGACAAAGGAGTTTTCATCGGTATCGAATTTCCCGTCAATGAGCACTTCGGTAGGCGCATCAAACAACAGTTTGATGTTGGCTCCCCCATTGATAGAACCAGTGATAAACTCCCCGCCGCCGGTGAAAAGAATGACGCCGTTTTTCTTTATCGTAATGTCACCATAGGCCGTGGTGTTGTCCAGTACTATGGATTCATTCTGCTCCACGGTAATGTTCACCGTTCCTGCCGCTGCTTGCTTAAAGACCGGCAACTCCGTAAACAGCGGCAGTTCCAAAGGCGACTCCAGCAAGCCGCTGATCGTGCCGTTGTTGGTCAACTCGTTAAAAAAAACATCGCTGGCAACGTTGGCATTTTGCTTGACTTTGATGCGATGCCCTTTCAAGCCAAAGCCGGCCGGCGTGGTGACTGCCTGGCCGACTGACAGTTCGACTTGCGAATCCAGGAACGGCCCCGCGCTGCTATCATTAACCCCCACGCTGCCGGAAAGAATGTCCGCGCCCTGCTGCATCCAAATGCTATTGGTGGCAAATGCCACGTACTCTTCAAAGTTCGGCTCGGTGATGATAAACGGCGACAGGGAAGTGACCTCGGCGCAAATGGTGTTGTTTAAGGTATCCAGGGAAACGGTACGGTCCGGCCAGTTATTCCCCTCGCGATGTCTTAACTTTAACCCTGCTTCGTTGCTGTAACTGACCCCGGTATAGTCGATGCATATTATGACGGGAGGGGAAAAAATCGCGGTAGTAGCAATTTCATAGTAAACAGGCGGATTGCCAAGTCGAAATCCCGCCGGGGGAGGCTGCCCGGAGCTGCTGGTCTCCAACGTGGTCGTGCCGGCCTGCGTTACATTGGCGAAGGTGATGGTTACCAGCGAAGCGCCGGTTGTGGAGCCCGTCAGTTGAACGACGATATCGTTACCAACCGGGGTGGCCCCGGAAGTGAACACCGGCACTTCATTGCTGGAGGCGCTGAGATTGCCGTGAATGTCCTCGGCGCGGACAATGTAGTAGGAAGTGTCGCCGGGAAGCGGATTGTTGTCTATAAAGTTATTCCCGCCGGTCATGGCAAATGGCGCCAGCAAATCCGGATCGACAATGGGCGAGTTGCTGCGATAGAGAAAATATTGCCGCAAATCGGGTTCCAGGTTGGTATCCCAGGAGAGCGCCACCTCGCCGTTTGCAAGCTGGCCGGCCAGGTTTTGCGGCGCGCCGGGCGCCAGGTTGTCCAGCGAATAGCCGCTGTCCGGATCGGATTCATAGAAAACCGAGGGATCATCGGTGTGCGCGACTACCATAAAATAGTGAACGGCGCTGCCGGCGGCGCTGGAATCATACAGCGTTGGCGCGGCATACTGGTACATCGGCAGCTTCAATGACGGGGAAGTTGCCAGGTATTCCCAGACAAACTGCTGGCCGTTGAATTCGGTTACCCGGGTGATTTCGCCCTGGTAAAGGTCCCCGGAGACGTCATCAGCCTTAGCGAATTTTAATTGCCTCCCGGGGGGGGTTCCCCGTGTGGGTGTTGTCAGCGCCAGCGCACCGCTTCCCGGGGAGGAGCGCCAGATCGTGTAATAGGGCTGAGTGCTTACATTGGTATCCAGTTCCGACGCCTGCCAGTGGATGAACACCCTGCCGCCCTGGTCATAAGGAACATCCTGCGCCAGGGTAATGACACCGGAACTGCTTTGAGAAAGCAATCCATCATATCCATTGGAGCCGGCAGTGCCTTTCGAGAATTCGTTACGAATCGATGGCCGGATGTAGAATTTGTGAGCTTGCGGAAAGAGTATTGTGAATCGAATAGCCGCTATCCGGGTCTGATATAAAAAAAGTATTGGCATCACTGGTATGGGCAACCACCATAAAATAATGCTTGCCGTTAGTGACCGAAGAGGAATCATATAAAGTTTCGGCAGTGTATTGATAAGCGGGTTGAGTGAGCGCCGGCATGGTAGCCAGCCATTCCCAAATAAAACTGTTACCGCCGAATTTACTGTTAGCTCGCCAGGCGCTATAAGAAGGCAGCAGGTTTGGGCTTTGATCCAGGAAAGAGGCATCCCATTGCAGGGCGACCTGGCTGCCATCATCCAACGGCACATCGGCAACCGAATTGATTGTCGCAGAAAATGAAGTGATCGAATCCTCTGCAAACATGGATCCGGCAAAGGCGTGATCGACCGCCTGCACGCCCCAGTAATAAGCGCCGGCCTGGAAGTTGAGGTTAACCGTCCGGCTTGTGTTGTGATTGGTGTTCCCCAACTGCACAACTTCGCGATAACCGTTACCGGCATCCGCCATGGCGGACATCACTTCCGAACCGCCGGGAGTGGTACCGATGCGCAGGTTGTAGGTCAGCCCGGCCTGGGGGGTTTCGTTGTCTGTGGAGGCATCCCAGCTAAATGTTGCGCCGCTGCCGCTTAAGGATACCGATAAATTAGCCGGAGCCGTGGGAACGCTATTAGCAACCGGGGAATTGTTGCGATACACAGTCGAAAAACCTCCGCTTCCGGTATCACCTGTAAGCAGAATATCCAGGTCGCCGTCATTATCATAGTCACCCCAGGCGGTTGAACTTTGCCTAACCCCGGTCAGCCCGGCATTAATGTTGGTGAAAATGCTCTGGCCATCGTTACGGTACACGGAAGAAACTCCGACATTAGTTCCAATACCACCGGTAAGCAAGATATCCAGGTCGCCGTCATTATCATAGTCGCCCCAGGCGGTTGAACTATAATAGACGCCGGTCAGCCCGGCATTAATGTCGCTAAAGACACCCCCGCCATCGTTGCGATATACAACCGAAATACCTCCGCTTCCGGTATAACCCGTGAGCAGAATATCCAGGTCGCCGTCATTGTCATAGTCACCCCAGGCGGCTGAACTGCCACTGACGCCGGTCAGCCCGGCATTGATGCCGGTAAAGACACCCCCGCCATCATTGCGATACACAACTGAAATAAATCCGCTTCCGGTATAACCGGTGAGCAGAATATCCCGGTCGCCGTCATTATCATAGTCGCCCCAGGCGGCTGAACCGGACCAAACATCAGCCAGCGCCGCGGATGCGGTTATATCTTCGGTGAATGGGATGAAAAATATCTTTTCTGCCGCAAACGGTGATCCGGCAAAAGCGTGATCGACCGCCTGCACGCTCCAGTAATAGACGCCGGCCTGGAGGTCGAGGTTAACCGTCCGGCTTGTGTTGTGGTTGGTATTTCCCAACTGCACAACTTCGCGATAACCGTTGCTGGCATCCGCCATGGCGGACATCACTTCCGAACCGCCGGGCGTGGTACCGATGCGCAGGTTATAGGTCAATCCGGCCTGGGGGGTCTCGTTGTCTGTGGAGGCATCCCAGCTAAATGTTGCGCTGCTGCCGCTTAAGGATACCGATAAATTAGCCGGGGAAGCGGGAACGGTATTGGCAACCGGAGAATTGTTGCGATACACAGCCGAAAAACCTCCGCTTTGGGTTAGACCCGTGAGCAGAATATCCAGGTCGCCATCATTATCATAGTCGCCCCAGGCGGCTGAACTATTAGAGACGCCGGTCAGCCCGGCATTGATGCCGGTAAAGACACCCCCGCTATCGTTGCGATACACAACTGAAATACGTGTGCTTCCGGTTTCACCCGTAAGCATAATATCCAGGTCGCCGTCATTATCATAATCGCCCCAGGTGGTTGAACTATTAAAGACGCCGGTCAGCCCGGCATTGATGTTGGTAAAAGCACCTGCTCCATCGTTGCGATAGACAACTGAAATACCTCCGCTTGCCGTATAACCTGTGAGCAGAATATCCAGGTCGCCGTCATTATCATAGTCACCCCAGGCGATTGAACCAGCGGCGACACCGGTCAGCCCGGCATTGATGTCGGTAAAGACACCCCCGCCATCGTTACGATACACAACTGAAATATACCCGCTTCCGGTGCCGCCGGTGAGCAGAATATCCAGGTCGCCGTCATTATCGTAATCGCCCCAGGCGGTTGAACTGACCCAGACCCAGGTCAGCCCGGCATTGATATCGGTAAAGGCACCCCCGCCATCGTTGCGATACACAACTGAAATACCTCCGCTTCCGGTATTTCCCGTGAGCAGAATATCCAGGTCGCCGTCATTATCATAATCGCCCCACGCGGTTGAACTCAAATAGACGCCGGTCAACCCGGCATTGATGTCGGTAAAGACACCCCCGCCGTCGTTACGATACACAACTGAAATCAATCCACTTCCGGTATTTCCCGTGAACAGAATATCCAAATCGCCGTCATTATCATAATCGCCCCAGGCGGTTGAACCATAATGGACGCCGGTCAGCCCGGCATTGATGTCGGTAAAGACACCCCCGCCATCGTTGCGATACACAACTGAAATATATCCGCTTCCGGTGTCACCGGTGAGCAGAATATCCAGGTCGCCGTCATTATCATAGTCGCCCCAGGCGGTTGAACTGTAATAAGCATCAGCCAGCGCCGCGGATGCTGTCATATCTTCGGTGAATGGGGGGAAATCATCAATCACCGATACGGAATTGACGCCGACCACGTAGATACGGTTGGTGTTGGGATTAACCCCGATACTGGAAGGTCCATAAATAGCCGCCACCGGCAAGGTTGTGATCAAGCCATTTGTCCCGCCATCAAACACAGAGACAGTCCCGGAGAATGGAATCACGGTATAAATGTGGTTGCTGGCAGGGTTAGCCGCTACAGTATGAGACTGGGAGACCGGCAGACTGGCTATTATACTGTTTGTTCCGCCGTCAATCACCGAGACTGTATTAGAAAGATTTGCAGCATAGATACGGTTGGTGTTGGGATTGACCCCGACGCCATTCGCTAAAGGGGTCGGAATATCAGCAATAATTGTATTTGTCCCGCCGTCTATTACCCAGGTATTACCGGCAAGATTGGCCACATAAATGCGATCAGTACCCGGGTTAACCCCCACTCCCACGGCACTGCCGGGTACTGGCACGTTGGTTATTACCGTGTTGCTGTTACCGTCAATTACCGAAAAATACCCGAATGAAAAATGAGATAGATAGACGCGATTGGTGGCAGGATTGACCGCGATACCGGGGTGCGTGGAAGTGTTTGACTCTATCGGCGGCACTGGTATAGTGGCAATTACCGAATTGCTGGCGCCATCGATCACAGACACATCATCGCTTGACCGGTTAGCGACATAGATGCGATTGGTGCTGGAGTTAACACCCACAGCGATGGGGCTCTGTCCTACCGGCACGATAGCAACCACCGAGTTGGTAGCGCCGTCAATTACGAAGACAGTGTTGCCGGCCTGGTCAGCGACATAGATACGGTTGGTGCTGGAATTGACCCCAACCGCGATAGCATCTCCACTGGATATCGGTATTGTTGCTGCGACCGTTTGCGCATAGACTGGCGGGGCAAAAACAAGCAGGCTCGCTATCAAGGCAAACAGCGTGAGAATCTTGTTAAACGAAAACGACCGTTTCATAACCATTTCTCCTTGTATTTGAATGTTTCTTTTTCGATTAGTTGACAATTGCTCAGAAGAACACCTTCATCCCGCCCACCAGTCCGTCGATTTTGGCGGAGCCCGCCGACCAGTATTGATACCCGGCAAATACTGCAAAACGATTCAGGTGCAGACTCAAGGAGCCAAAAAACTCCGGCACATAATTTCCGCTGATAAACCCGCCGCTGTAATTGATACCGATGCTAATGGGCCTGACCGGGTAGATTTCCGTGCCGATATTGAAGGCAAATCCGTTGTAAGTTTTATCTCCCTGCAAGCCTTTCAGCCCCAGCCCCCACCAGAATGCCCAGCGCTCTAAGCGCAAGCGATTGTAATTGATAAAAACGTTGTAGAGCTTCAGGTGATCCTCGCGGGTTTCCAGTTTTTCGGTGAGGTCTGTAAAGTGCAGTTCGGCATTGAAAAAGGGGTGGGGAGAATATTTTGCCCGCACCCCGTAGCCGGTCAGGTCGGATTCATCATAAAAATAATGCCCGGAAATATTGACGGAAAAGCGCTTGCCCATTACCTGGGAGAAAAACCCTTCTTCGGAAGAAACGTAAGGGTATTGGGAAAAGTAGCAATTGCCGTAATCCCCCAGGTAGAGCAAACTGTCTTCACCGGGAACATTGATCAGAACCACATATACCCCGGCCACTACCACAACCACCGCCGTGAGGGCATATTCCCAGAATTCCGGATCAGCCAGGGTCTCGGCGACCGCGGAAGCATCGTTGCTTTCACTGCTGTTTTTATTGGAATCCTCCTCTTTTTTTTCGGTGTCTTTATCCTTGTCGTCTTCTTTTTTGTCCACTTCTTTCTCCAGTTTTCCTAACTTCCCCTCTTCTTTCTCCTGTTTCTCCTGGGCAAATAGTGTATAACCCGGCTGAAAAAAACAAACAGCCGTTAAAAGCAGAGCGATCATAATTATTGCTTTCATATTACCCCCTAAATTTTTTATGGAATTCATCGCTGAATTATATAAGATTAGTTACTTCATCAAAACCATCTTGCGGCTTTGGGTAAAACTCCCGGCAGTCAAGCGGTAGAAATAGACCCCGCTCGGCAGCGCACGCGGCGCCCATTCCACGCTATATTGCCCCGGCGCCATGGTGCGGCGCTCAATCAACCGTTCCACTTCCTGCCCGGCCACGTTGTAAATGACCAGGGAAACTTCCGCGGCAGTGGGTAAAGAAAACTCAATGGTGGTTGCCGGATTGAAGGGGTTGGGGTAGTTTTGATCTAAGGAAAACGTGATTACACTATTATCCCGATCATTTTCAATAGGCGTTGTCTCAGTACTGCGAAAAACGCCACTCCCCCAAATGCCGGCAAAAATAATCCCGTCAGGTTTAATAGCGAAAGAGCCGACATCAAGACTTGTCAAACCGGAATTGATTTGAACCCAACTATCTCCGTTATCGGTAGAGCGATAAACACCATCTATTGTTCCCGCAAAGATATGCTCAATGGAATTAATGACCAGGGTGTTAATTGGAGTTGATTGCAACCCGGTCTGTGTCCATGTATTACCGTTGTCAATGGAGCGGTATATGCCTGTTTGCATCCAACTTCCCGCATAGACATATCCATTTGGAGAAACATCTATCGTTTTTACATTTGTATCGACCAGACCCACCTGCATCCAATGATCACCGTTATCATTGGAATGAAAAATACCATCACCGCAGGTACTGGCAAATATGTCCCCGTTTGAATTAATGGCAAATGACGTTACACATGTATCTGCTAAGCCGACTTCTGTCCAATTATCCCCGTTGTCGGTGGATCGAAAGATTCCTGCTCCGGTTGCAGCAAAAATATGTCCCTGAGAATTTATATCAAATTCCCAAATACCATTAGCGGTTAAAGAAAGCATTGTCCAATTACTGCCAAAGTCTGTTGAGCGATAAGCGTCATAAAGTCCGGTGGATGAAGCACCGGCAAAAATATGACCGCTTGAATTTACGGCAATACTTAAAACATATAGATTTGTCAACCCCATCGGTACCCAATTATTACCATTGGTACCCGTGCCGAATACACCGTCGCCCGTACCCGCCAAAATAAATCCAGTTGTTGGGTCACTGGCAAGGCTATTGACCTGGTTATTCCCAGGCCCATTGGTTAGCTCCCAAAAGTTGGGTTGGGCGCAAAGATTTCGAACAATAAAAAGAAAAAATACTGAGAATATAAATATTCTATTCATGGCTGATTACCTCCACTTTTAGGATTATTCAAAATTTTCTTCTTTGATGTCCGGCAACGCCGAACATTGCCGGATGGCGTCGCAGCAGTTTGCCATCAGCATTGGTCAAACCGCTCTTGCTAAACCAGCGATTCTAATGCTTGAATGTATTGGAGAATTTGATTTCCGGGAGAGGGAGGTCAGTAATCGTGGAAGGGTTGCCTGGTGGTAATGCGATTCCTTAACGCGGCAATGGACAGGACCTTCCATGGAGGGAATTCCGTGTGTTTGGTTCCGTCAAGCAAAACCCGCGTCGGCAAAATTTGCGGGAAAAGGAGCGAAGCTGCCGTCCATGCCCAATTCGCTGTGCCAAAGCCACAGGTGAAAATTTTGTCCACGGCGGATACCCCCCGTAGTTAATGAACAAATTTATATAAAAGGATAAGAGAGTGAGAGAAGGTCGAATAATAATCAGCTACCGAAATCCGGAAATTTTTGGACCTTTTTACAGTCCATTCACAACATTGCGACTCATGAATTCTCTTAGTCTTAAAATTCACCGTATTGTTTTCTTCTGGAAATGAACGGCAAAAATACACCCAAACTGCTCAATATTGTCAAGCAGAATGAGTCCTGGGAAAGGCAATAAGCGCTTCATGAAATTTCTCCTCACGTTATTTAAGTCGAATCGTTGGGTTAAGCCGAATACAAAATCCGATGGCCGGAGGCGGTGTTGGGCATAACCGGGCCTTCACTTCCGGAAATTGACTACCACTTTCAATTTGATATAGGTAGCAGGTTTGAACACGTCGTTGTCAAATCCCTCCGTGGTTTGCCAGCTCCATAAGAAAATGCCCGGCACAACCTCTAAGCCCAATTGAAAATGGCGGGTCTGCGCCAGGTTGAATCCCATTCCGAGGTAAATTTCCAGCCCGCCGATACCGTCGAAATCAATTTCCTCCGTGCCGGTCACATTTCCATTCTCATCGTAAACGTCCGCTTCAATGGAGTTTTTGTATTGCCAAAGCATGAGATTTAAGTTTAATCCCCCCAGAAAATAATTTCCCAGGAAGGTATGCTGCGGGGTGAAGTAATATTTGCTTGCCGCGCCGATGCTCAGGATAATCACATTATCCTCCAGGGAATTGCGCAGTTCGCTGCCTTCTTCCACGGGGGCCCAACCCACCCCAATAACGATTTCTCCCCGCCAGCGTTGGGAAATATAACCTCCGAGAGTAAAATCCAACTGGTTCAACCCGGCAAAACCATCCTGGGTGGTGAGCGCCTTTCCGAATGATAAAGAGAACCAATTGGGCCTGGCCAATACACTGTCAATAGCAGTATCTTTACCTGCAAGGGTTGCTTCCTCAACATTCGGGCGGTTAGCGGCAACTCCAGAATCCGGCGGCGAAGCGGTTTTCACCCTGGCTTTTCCGGCAGATTTGGCAGGAACTGTTTCCTTCTCAACATCCTCCCCCGTCTCCCAACGGGGGGGCGGTTCAGTGTTAGTCTTACGATCCCCCTCATGTTTGCCGGAAGCCTTTCCCATGGCATCGCTCAGCTTTCCGCGCCGGTTAGCCCCGGAACTGCTGCAGCCCGGCAGCAGCGCCATAACCAACATAACCGCCAGGCCTAACACAATAAGTTTATGCTCACAGATGAACAATTGGTTTTTCATAGCACACCTCCGGTTTTGAAAGATACTCTTGCCGCTACTGAAGTTGGATCGCCAGGTTCACTCCGAATACCATGTCGATTACATCGCTTAGATCCTCATCCAGCGGCAGGCGGAGGTGAACACCCGGGCGAACGTTGCCCAGGCCAAAATCTGCGGCCAATCCAAGTTGGTGAAAGGTGCGCTCCCCAAGTTCCAGGTCTTCTTCCGTGGCAAGCAATCGCCCGGTAAATCCAATGCTGAACCCTACCTGTTGCGACTCGTAGCCCGCCTGGAAACCATAAGCCAGCCATAGCTCATTATCAGCTTCTGAGTCGCCGGTAGGTATCCAAAACACCGGGCCGCCGCGCAGCCGCGCAAAAGCCCCTCCCGCGGATTTGTACTTATAGTTTACCATCCCGGCCAGGGAGAGTATATCCGGTACAAAGGCCTCCAAACGGTCAAAATCGGTAAAAAAACCGGTAAGAACTGCAGATATTTTTTCATTAGAAGTTAGTGGCGCCCGCACCCCGATTTCTCCCGAAACCCCGGAATTCTTTGCGCCGAACTCCAGCCCCAGGTAGGGATTTCCAATCGCGCTTTCAGATTGACCGTCGTAACCTTCCTCGTTCAATCCGAAATGAGCAAAGGGGAGTTCGGCTACGATCAGAGTCTTTTTCGCAACCGGAAATTGAATTCCCAGGAAGATCACCGAAGTGGTAAAAGTGGTATTAGCATCCCCGGCAAAATCCGGCTTGAGAATCTCCAGCGAGATGGTTTTGGGTTGGCTGCGATTGACCCAATAGGACTGCGCCAGGCCGCTTTGGGGAAGAACTAAACCGGCAATGGCTATTGCTACCGCCGGGGCAAGAGATAAGAATCGTGACATAATATCCCTCCTTTATGTGATGGAATTGCATTGACCTTTTTTCATATTCTTTCCTTTTCCGGGAGCGAGGTTGAATGAACGGGTGACATGGCCCCCAAATTTCCCGCTTCGCCGCTGCCCTACTCCCGCCGCATATAGACCCTTCTCTGCAATTAGAATAATCAATCATAAATCATCAATCATAAATCCACCCTACTGCCGCCGCGTATAGACCGTCCGCTCCAGCGCCGGCTCCTCGCCGTTGCCAAAATCAAAGGTCTGGTTATCCCTGGTTACGGTAATGGTATTCCCTTCAATGGTAACCGTATTGTCAGGATCGCCCTGGGTCATTTGCTCCTCAAAATCTTCCATATCCATAAATTTGCCCGCTTCCGTGGCGAAGGTAACACCGGCCATCATAAATGTAATCGTGTAATCCCCGCTGGGCTGTACAACGATGGTCACGGAAAGCTGAATTCCAAAGAAGTCCATCAGATCGAAAAACGTGCCGGGATCGTTTTTGCTGATGACTTTAGATTCCGTCATATCCCAGGTTCCCACCAGCGGCGCAACCGGGGAAATAAACTCCGGCTCGCCGGGGCTTTTGCTGCAAGATGCCAGCATCAAAAAAATTATAAGAGAAAAGCAACTGAGAGCAATTGACAGTTTCATAGCGTCCTCACTTTTTAATGGCAATAGTGTCCTCACTTTTAAATGACAGCGTATTGTCAAATATTTCTCATTTTTCTTTTCCAACAGAAAACCAAATTCGATGCCAAAAGTCAGGAATGGCTTATAAGCGGCAAGTTTATAAGGAGTTATGGGCAGGGAGCGAACAACGCCGGGAGGGTAAAGAGTTATGATTTTTTAGACAGGGGGTATGAAAAAGGATAATTTTTGATTTTCGATTTTCGATTTTCGATTTTCGATTGAAAATCATTGCTTCAATCGAAAATCCTCAATCGTCAATCGAAAATCCTCACCCAATCCCTCGCGCCGTTTTGCGAGATGAGATAAAGATAGCCGTTAATTCGTCGGCTTCTCTCCATATAGGTATTGGGCAATGACATGCACAATTTGACGCAGCGATGCGCAAAAGATTTGGTTCTGCGCTTCAATTCTTCATTATCCATCTTACCCCTCCTGCGTTTTAGTTCATAGTTATTATCAATTATGCAATCAAACCTGCAATCGAAAATCGTCAATCCCGGCAAAAGCGTATCCCTCCCTGGATACAAACCGGGATTTCGGCATCCTGCCTCAATCCTCAATCGAAAATCGAAAATCATCAATCGAAAATCGAAAATCCTACTCCCCAACCCCCAATTCCTTGATCAGCCGGTTCAAATAGGTTCGCTGGATATTCAGCATCTCCGCGGCTTTCTTCTGATTTCCCCCGGTCTGCTTCAATACCTGCTCGATGTATTGCTTTTTGAAAGCAGTGATGGCATCCTGCAAGGCGGGAGAAGGCAAGGCTGCGGAAACCGCGTCGCTCCCGGCGGGCGTGGGTTCCAGGAACGAAAAATCTTTCCGGGAAAGCTGCTCCCCGTCGCACAACACCAGTGCCCGCTCCACCGCGTGTTCCAGCTCCCGTACGTTGCCCGGCCAGGGGTAGGCTTCTAACAGGGGAATGATTTCCGCGTTGAATCCTTTGATGCGTTTGTGGTATTTCTCATTCATGGTGCGCAGAAAGTGGTCGGCCAGGAGGGTAATGTCTTCTTCCCGCTTCCGCAGCGGCGGGAGGGTAATGCGCACCACGTTCAGGCGGTAAAAGAGATCCTGGCGGAATTTTCCCGCTTCCACCCGCTCCTGCAAATTCCCGCTCACCGCGGCGATGATGCGCACGTCCACTTTGCGCATCTGGCTGGTTCCCAGGGGGCGGATTTCCCCTTCCTGGATGGCGCGCAGGAATTTGGCCTGAATCTCCGAAGGCATGTTGGCGATCTCATCCATGAACAACGTGCCCCCGTGCGCTTCCTCGAATAATCCTTTGCGATCTTTTTGCGCCCCGGTAAACGCCCCTTTCACGTAGCCGAACAACTCGCTTTCTAACAGGCTGGCCGGGAGCGCCCCGCAATCCAGGGCCACAAAGGGTTCGGCCTGGCGCGGGCCGTTGTAATGAATGGCCCGGGCGATGCGCTCCTTGCCGGTTCCGCTCTCTCCCTCTAACAGCACCTGCACGTCGGTGGGAATGACTCGCTCCAACAGCGAAAACACCGCCTGCATCTCCGGGCTGCGGCCAATGATCCCATAAAGGGCGTATTTGTCCAGCACTTCTTTTTTCAGGCGGCGGGTTTCATCGAATAGTTCTTCCTGCAGGCGGGCGTTGCGGATGAATTGAGCGCACTGGGAGGCCAGGATACGCATCAGGCGCAGTTCCCGCTCCCCGAATTTGCGGGCCGGGTCCCCGGAAATCAAATTGATGACCCCGGTGATTTTCTCTTCGGAAATCAGCGGAAAACTCAGCGCCGAGGCAATGCCGGCGTATTTCCCCTTGATGTTCGCCTTGCCGAAGATTTCTGCCAGCGCGTCCGTTAACAGAGGCATGCGGTGATGGCAAACCCAGCCCACCAAAAGGTCGTGCAGGAATTTATCCAGCATTTCTTCTCCCGCTTCCCTTGCGCGGATGAGCGTCCTGGCTTCTCCTTCATCCTCGCCACCGACCAGCACAATGGAGCACTGTCCGGCGCGGCAAACCTGCATGACCGCCTCGACAATGCATTTCAAAACCTCCTCCACCCCGGCAGCCGACCAGATGGTCTCCAGGGCGGCGTTCAGGTTCTCGAAATCCTCAACTTGTTCCTCTAATTGGCGGATTTTATCCTGCAAATCGGGCGAATGAAGGTTATGCGATGAATTCATGGCTGCCTGCTTAGTCTTTGAACCCTATTTTTTTCGTTAATTGAATAAAGCGCGGGTCGGAGCGCAAGGGGTCGAGCTTCGGATCTACTTTGAAATAGAGCAGGTAATCGGATCTCTCCCGGTATCCCTTTTCGATCCAGCGGAATGCGCCCTCGCGGTCTTCCAGTCCCAGGTTAACGAGGGCGATGAGCAGCGGGGGCAAATAGACGTCATTCCCCTCTGCAATGGGGAGCAGTTCCTGCAGCAAGGCGCTCGCCTGCGCTTTTTGGCCCCCCCGCGCCAGGATATACGCTCGCGCCGCGGTAAGCAGCGGATAATCCCCGGCTAATTCCTGCGCTTTTTCGATGGCGGCAAGCGCCTCGGGATGGCGCATTTGCGCGTCGTAAGTGAACGCCAAAGCGATGTGAGCCAGGATGAAATATTCATCTAATTCCACGGTTTGCAGGAGTTGCTGAACGGCGAGGTCATATTGCCGGAAATAGTAGTGGGTCCAGCCGATATCCAGGTTGATGAGCGGGGAGACCGGGTCTAAACTTTGCGCCGTGCGAAGTTCCCGGAACGCCGCTTCCTCTTCGCCCCGGCTGACAAAATACAGGGCGTGCCAGTGGTAAGCGGCGGCGAAATTGGGATTGAGGATGACGGCGCGTTGGAAATGCGCTTCCGCTTCCGGCCAGTTCCGGTCGTAGAACATGAGAATATTCGCCAGGGAAAGTTGCGCTTCCGCGGAGGCGTTGTCCAAACGGAGCGCTTTCCGAACCGCTTCTTCGGCGCGGGGCCGGGCGATTTGGGGCGGCATGACCCCGTACTCCGTGGAGCCGAGCAGGGAGTAGGCGTCTGCTAAACCGGTGTAGGCCAGCACCAGGGAGGAATCTTTTGCGATTGCCGCTTGAAGGTGTTTCATACCTTTAAGAATGGAAGAAGGGGTCCGTTTATTTAAATAATACCGGCCTTTCAGGTAGAATTCATAAGCTTCCAGGTTCCCGGCGGTGGTTCCGGCGAGACGGTTCTTTTCTTTCTCTTTAAGGTGAATTTTTAAGGTTTGCGACACGCTCCGGGCAATATCGCGCTGAATTTCAAAAATATCCTTTAATTCCCGGTCGTATTCCTGCGACCACAGGTTGGTTTCGCTGCTGACATCCACCAATTGAACGGTAATACGCAGGCGGTCAGCATATTTACGCACGCTTCCCCGGATCACCCGGCTCACGTTCAGCTCCCTGCCGATTTGAGAAATGCTTTTGGGAACGTCTTTATACTGCATTACCGATGTCCGGGCGATTACCTTTAAATCGTGGATATTGGAGAGGGTGGAAATCAACTCTTCGGTGATGCCGTCGGAGAAATATTCATCCTGCGCTTCCGGGCTGATGTTTTCGAAGGGCAGCACCGCAATGCGGCGGTCAATTTCCGGCGGGCCCTTGTCGGCGCGATTGCGGAGGATGGTATTTAGCAGGTAAATTCCGGCAATCAGCAGAAATATCAAAAGTGCCGCCGCCGGAATTTTGGAGAAAAGCGATTTTCCGGGAAGGGGTTTCTTCAGGCCGGTAAATTCGCCGGATGAAGAAGCGGAGGCCTGTCGCTGAACCGCTTCCAGCTCGGCCAGCATTTCATCCACCGCGGCATAGCGCTGCGCGGAGTCTTTTTGCAGCGCCCGGTTCACAATTTTCTCCAATTCGGGAGGAACTTCGGGATTCAAGCTGCGCAGGGGCGGCGGCTTTTCATTTAGTATCCGGTAAAAAGTTGTTTGGGGATGCTCTGCTTCGAAAGGGGTCTTTCCCGCCAGCATTTCGAACAAAACGACCCCGAAAGACCAGATGTCCGAGCGCTGATCCGCGGTTTCGCCGCGCAGTTGCTCCGGGGACATGTAGGCGGCGGTTCCCATCATGGCCCCGCTGCCGGTAACCGGGGCGCTGCCGGCGAATTTCGCCAGGCCGAAATCGAGAATCTTCGCCGCGCCGCCGGAAGCGATCATCACGTTTCCCGGTTTTAAATCCCGGTGAATGATGCCCTGCCGGTGAGCGTGCGCCAGCCCCCGGGCAATTTGCAGGGCAACGTCAATCGAATTGTCAATTGTCAATTGGCAATTGTCAATTGCCAATTTAAGGGTTTCGCCTTCGTAATAGGCCATGGCGATGTACATTTGCCCGTTTTCAGTTTCGTTGATTTCGAAAATGGTGCAAATATTGGGATGGTCCAGGGCGGAGGCGGCTTTGGCTTCCCGGGCAAAGCGCTCCTTGCCGGCGCTGTCGAGGCTGAGTTCCGCGGAGAGGAATTTGAGGGCGACCAGGCGGTCTAATTTTAAATCCCGCGCTTTATAGACCACTCCCATGCCCCCGCCGCCGAGAGCTTCCAGGATTTGAAAATGCGCGATTGTTTCCCCGACCATGCTCAACCCCCGCCAAATTGAAACTCAGCGCAATCAGATGGGTTAAGAGAGTTTAATCAAATCCAATCAGAAAAGAAATTTTTTTCTTTTAAAAAAGCCATCTGCCTCATGTTTTTTTGCGGATTGAGAACAATTTTGAAATATGGATTTTCGGGAATATATTCTATTGCGAATGGTGAGTGAACAAAACAAGCTTACTGCAATGAGCCAGAAAACAACCCCGCATGAAATCCTTTCCCGCTTTAAGCCGGTCGCCGAAGAACATTTAAGCAAATGCGTCTCCGGCTGGCTTCGATTGCATGAGCAGAATCTCTCCGCTTTCCAAAACCGCTTCCGGCAAACCCTGGCGCGCCTGGGAAAACTTTCCCGGAAGGATGATGCGCTCCACACTCTTTGGAGCGAGCTTGGCGACTTTTATCACGCCTTGCAGGAATGGACCGGCAGACTTGCCTACCTCAGCGAAGAGAGCGCCCTAAACGAGGTTCTGCAGGGAGAAAAGGCGCGTTTTGCCGCCTTTTGGGAGCCTTTTCCGAAGGATATAAAGATTGGGTTAACGGAGAGCTATTGGGAGCCGCAGCCCGGCGATTCCCTGCACGTCAAGCTCTGGAAATACCAGCGCCGGGCCAGAAACCGGTTTACCCGCGCCCGCTATGCGCTGCGGAACGGATTTCGCAAACTTTTCCGCCGGCAGGCGCTGCCCGTTCCTCCAATTTACCAGACATTTTCCCTGGCGGTTTTTTCCGAAGGCTATTTGAGCGCTCCCTTTGACCGGTTTTTGCTGGGCGAATGGGAAAAATACCTCCACCTGGCCAGCCGCCAGATCGATGCGTTGCACAAAATTGTTCAGCAAATGCACAGCCGGCTGATATTTTTGGATGAAGCCGGCCAGGTTTGGATTCAAACCGATGTACCCAAAATTGCCGCCCGGCTCGAATCGCTGCGGGAATTCTCATCCACCGTCGCGGCGTTGTTCGACGAGATCACTGCATTCCGCCCGGCCATGTTAGAACGGTTCGAACAATGGTTTGCGGAAACGGAAAAGAACTTCCACGATCAATGGCGTTTTGCCGGCACGCATATTTTGAAGGAAAAAAGGATTGCCAGCCGGTCGGGTAACGCCCGGAAGAGAGTGCAAAACCAGTTCGAACGCGACAAAAAAGCCTGGATACAGGATTTCTCCGTGGAGCGGGAAGACTGGGTAAATGAAATCGCCCTGCGAAACATTCAATTGAACGTTGGCAAAGAATATTTGCAAGTAGTGCAGCAATTTCAGGCCAAAATTTCCGGGCAGATCATCCCGGTTTTTGCAACCGCAATTCAAGCGATTCGTACTTCCACGGATAAATTCAAGAGCGTGGAGCAAAACCGGGCGGATTTAAAACGCGCTATCGTCGCCGAGAATCGCGCCCTGCAAAAATCCCTGCGCGACGAAATTTTGCCGGGAATGATGGATGCGCTGCTGGAGGCCCGCTTAGACCAGGCGCTAACCCCACTTTTGGAAACCACCCGGCAGCTTGGTAAAACGCTCCCGGATAAACAAACCGTATTCCGCAAAAAAGACCTGGATCATTTACCGCCGGATTCGAAGGTGGATGACGTTCCCATCGGAGAATTGTTCAATGAGAAGCTTCTGTTGGCATTCGAACGGCAGATCGAGGAGTACCGGCAGGAGCTGCGCCAGGCGGTCGAAAATATTATCCGCGACATTTCCGAAGTTGACCAGGTAGTAGAGTTCAATTTGGACGCGGCCTTGAACCTGTTGGAGGAGCGCAAAGAAACCGGCGAGGCTTTTCAGACCGTCATGGAGGGATTGGAGCGCGCCGCCGGCCTGGTCGAACAGTTCATCAACCGGGGAACCCAATTCCGGCAGCAATCGGAAACCGAACTGTTCCGCATCGCCCGGAAATTTATGCAGGACGTGCAGGAATTGCTGGATAACGAAGCGCTTCTTAAGCTGAAAATCCAGTTGGCGCAGGCCAAAGCCAAAGAGCGGATTCGCATCTACCGCCAAAAAATCTGGAGTTTCTGCAAACTGATCATTCCGCGCATCTGGTCTTTCCTGAAACAAACCGCCGGCCTGGTTCGCAGGAAATATTCCCAGTTGCGCAAAATAACCGGCCTGGCCCCGGCAGCCCTCGACAGCCAGGCGGCGCTGTTTCAATATCTCTCCGAAACCCGCCGGAAAATAACCTCCCTGCCCTACGTGTACCAACGATTGTTCCAGAACCGCCCCCTCACCGATGAACGCTTTTTTGCCGGCCGGGAGGAAGAGCTTTCCGAATTAAGGGAAGATTTTAAAACCTGGCAGCAGGGATATTCTGTCGCCACCGCCATCACCGGGGAGCGCGGCAGCGGTAAAACCACGGTGATCCATTTTGCCAAAGAATGGGTTTTTGCGGGCCAGCCGGTGCGCGAGATCGACGTCAAAATAACCATCTGGCGGGCGGAAGACTTTATTTCCCTTCTTCAGAACGCCTTTCCGGAATGCAAAGCAAGCACTTTGCCGGAAATGGAGAAAGCCCTTTTGCAGCTTGATGAACCGGTGATTTGTATTGTGGAAAATACTCAGAATCTGTTTTTGAAAACCGTGGACGGCTTCGATCTCCTGGAAGAATTTTTGCTGCTCATCTCCCGCACCCACCGCCAGGTTTACTGGGTGCTCACCTGCACCCTCTACAGTTGGGCATACCTGGATAAAGTGATCAATATCTCCCGTTTTTTCCGGCGGGTGCTTTCCTTAGATAATCTTACCCGCCAGGAAATGGAAAACGTCATTCTGCGCCGCCACCGCGTTACCGGTTACCGGCTTTTTTTCGAAACGCCGGAGAAAATTCAAAAAAACCGCCGCTTCAAAAAACTAACCGGCGAAGAAGCGCAGCAATCCTACTTGCAGGATCTTTTTTTCAAAGAGCTTCAAGAAGTGGCCAGCGGCAATGTTTCCGTGGCCATCCTGTACTGGATACGCGCCATCCGCAAGATCGAAAACAGCCGCCTCACCCTCTGGCCGTTGATCGAGCAGGATTATTCGTTTATGTACCAGCTCTCCGCGGAAGAATTGTTTACCATTGGGGCGCTCATTCAACACGAAATGCTGAAACCGGAGGAACATGCGCGAATTTTTCATCAATCCGGGCAGCAAAGTGTGATGTTATTTAATTCCTTGATCAACAAGGGCATCATAACGGAGAATGAAAACGGTTGCCGCATCCATCCATTCCTTTACCGGCCCGCGCTGGTTGCGCTCAAACGTTTGAATATCATCCATTAGGAGTTAAGAAATGTCCGGCATAAAATCGCTCACCCTAACCTGGCTGCTACTGGTGATGACAGTATTATCGGTGAGCCATACCGCTTGCTCCGGGAACCTGCCCTCTTTAAGCAAAACTTCCCGGGTTGCCGCGGACAGCGCCGCCGCAGATACCGCCGCAAAACCATTGCAAGATTCCATCCTGCAAAACAAGCCTGCCATTCCCTGGTCCCTCACCTTCGGCAAAATTTTTTGGACCATTGTGGTGATTCTCGCCTCCTTACTGGTTATCCGCTATTTTACCCGCCTGTTAGAAGGGATTGCGGAGCGGTGGGCGCATCTGCGTTTGCTGATTAAGCGGTTCATCCCCATTTTTCGCGTGCTCACCTGGACGTTCGTTATTTTTGTGATCATCGAAGGCATTATTCAGCCGCCTATTGCCACCCTGTTAGCATTTACCGCCTCCGCCGGCATCGCACTGGGGTTTGCATCCCAGGACATTCTGAAAAACGTTTTCGGCGGGATCATGATTCTGCTGGATCGCCCCTTCCAGGTAGGCGATAAAATCCAGGTGGGCGATTTTTACGGCGAGGTGGTGCAGATCGGCCTGCGCACCGTAAGAGTGGTTACCCCGGATGACAGCCTGGTTTCCATCCCCAACGGAGAAATTATGAACCAGGCGGTGTCGAACTCCAATTCCGGGGAATCCAATTGCCAGGTGGCGGCGGAATTCTATTTCCCGGCAGACCTCGACCTGGTTAAGGCGCGTAAAATTGCGTACCGCGCGGCGGCGGTGTCCCGCTACGTCTATCTCAACAAACCGATTGCAGTGATATTCAAAAACGAAATCCATGAAGGCCGCTCGCTGCTGAAAATGCGTTTGAAGGCTTACGTGCTGGATTTGCGTTATGAATTTGCCTTTATGAGCGAAATGACCGAGATCGTCATTCAGGAATTTTTAAAAGCGGGGCTGATTACGCCGGAGCAAATGGCCGCGACGAAAGAGAATTGAGTTGTTGAAGGAGGAGTGCAAAATTTATGTTGCACATGGGGGGGTAAGCTTACCCTCTCTCTGGAAGATGCGCTCGGCATTAAGAGCTTGACATATTCCTCAAGATGCCGTAACATCAACTAAAACTGGAAGAAAACTATGAGCCTTAAACGGATCGCGCTTATTCTGTCGGTTTTGCTTCCGGCGTTGGCGGTTCTGGCGCAAAACCGGGTGCACGTGATTACCATCGACGGGGTCATCAATCCCGCTTCCAGCGAATTTATCCGCTCCTCCATCGAACATGCCGAAATGGAGAACGCCCACTGCCTGATTATCCGGTTGGACACTCCCGGCGGGTTGATGGAATCCATGCGCGACATCACCCAAAATATGCTGAATTCACCGCTGCCGGTGGTGGTGTATGTGGCGCCTTCCGGGGCGCACGCCGGTTCCGCGGGGGTGTTCATCACCCTGGCGGCGCACGTGGCGGCCATGGCCCCGGGCACCAACATCGGGGCGGCCAGCGTGGTGGCCATGGGCATGGGCGCAGACAGCGCCAACGCCACCATGTTGAAAAAAGCCACCAACGACGCGGTGGCCTTCATCCGCAGCATCGCCGAGGAGCGGGGACGTAACGCGGAGTGGGCGGAAAAGGCGGTCACCGAGGCGGCCTCCGTAACCGCCGCCGAGGCCCTGGAGTTGCAGGTCATCGATTTTGTTGTTTCCAGCCTCGACAGCCTGCTGATCCTGATGGACGGCAAAGTGGTCAAAACCCCGGCGGATTCCGTGAAGCTGGCGACCCGCGAGGCGGAGAAGCAGCATATCGAAATGCCCTGGCGCTTTAAAATTCTGAACGTCATCAGCGATCCCACCATTGCCTACATTCTCTTCATCATCGGGATTTACGGTTTGTTCTTCGAACTCTACAATCCCGGGGCGATCTTCCCCGGGGTGATCGGCGCCATCAGCCTGATTTTAGCCTTCTACGCCATGAATACCCTGCCGGTCAATTACGCCGGCATCCTGCTGATCCTGCTCGCCATCGTTCTCTTCCTTTTGGAGATCAAAATTCCCAGTTATGGGGTGCTGACCATCGGGGGGGTGATATCGTTCGTGGTCGGTTCGATCATGTTATTCGATCCGGAGGTGCCGTTTGTGAAAATTTCCTGGGAAGTAATCATCACGGTCACCGCCGCCACGGTGCTGTTCTTCGTCTTTGCGGTGGGAATGGGCATCCGCGCCCAGAAGAAAAAAACCGTGGTAGGGCGGGAATTTTTAGCCGAGAGCAGCGCCGAAGCGTTAGAGGATTTTAGCGCTGGAAAAGGCCAGGTCAGCTTCGAAGGGGAAATCTGGCAGGCGGAGAGCAGCGAGGCCATCCGCAAGGGGGACCGGGTGAAGGTCGTGAAAGTGGAAGGGCTGAAGCTGACTGTCAAAAAGATTGTCGGGAATTAAATCGTGTTCATGTGTTCGTCGGGTGTTATGGTGGTCAAGTTACGCGAACATGAACGCTTGAACACACGAACACCTGAACACAATCAAAAAAGCGGAGGAGCCATGCCAGCCATAATTACCCTGGTTATTTTGGGAATTCTGCTGATTACCAGCGCGGTGCGGATTTTGTGGGAATACGAACGCGGGGTGATTTTCCGCCTGGGGCGGTTCGTTAAAGTAAAAGGGCCGGGACTGGTTCTGCTGATTCCGATTGTGGACCGGATGGTAAAAGTCAGCCTGCGCACCGTGGTGATGGACGTTCCCCCGCAGGACGTCATCACCCTGGATAACGTCTCGGTGCAGGTAAACGCAGTGGTCTATTTCCGGGTGGTGGACCCGGAGAAAGCCATCATTAAGGTGGAAGATTACCTGTTTGCCACTTCCCAGCTTTCCCAGACTACCTTGCGCAGCATTGTGGGGCAGGTAGAATTGGATGAATTGCTGGCGCAGCGGGAAAAGATCAACAAGGAATTGCAGCGCATGATCGACAATCACTCCGACCCCTGGGGAATCAAAGTCACCCTGGTAGAGATCAAGCAAATCGACCTGCCTATCGAGATGAAGCGCGCCATCGCCAAACAGGCGGAAGCGGAACGGGAGCGCCGCGCCAAAGTCATCCATGCGGAAGGGGAATTGCAGGCTTCTTATAAGCTGAGCGAGGCGGCCAAGGTGATCAGCGATTATCCCGTGGCGGTGCAGTTGCGTTTTCTGCAAACTCTTACGGAGGTGGCCACGGAGCACAATTCCACCACCATCTTCCCGGTGCCCATCGATCTCCTCGCGCCGTTTCTCCGCAAAGACAGCGGGGAGAAGAAGTGAGGCGTAATGCGTAACTCGTAATGCGCAATGGTTGCGAGGTTTGGGTATTGCGTAGTGCGTATTCCATTGTCTTACGCATTACGTATTACGTTTTACGCCCCACGTTTCACGCAAACTCAAACCACCCCGGCTGAACGGTATTCGCCGCAAACCGGCGGATCTCCGGGCGGGGATCCTCTCCGGCGGCTGTTTTTTCCAGGCAGAGGAGCAGGACCTCCCGAAGCTCGGCAACGGGAGCCAGACGCGGCCCGGAGTGGTTCTCTAAGAGTTGGTTGCAGCGTTTCAAGGCTTTATTCCACAGGTTCAAACAGCCGGTGCGGTTCTGTTTCTCGAAATGATAGACGCCCACGCTCAACTGGATCATCGCCTGCCAGAAGCTTCGCTGGCGGCCGGCCATCTCGCGCCAGGGAATTTCCCATTCTTCATGTGCGGCAAAGAAATCACCGTGCCGCAAAAAATCCAGCCCTTTTTGCAGATGAACGTTTCTGGCGGAATGGTCCATAGACATTTTTCTCCGGCGATTCGGGTTGATGATAGAGCCGAAATCCGGGCGGATGCAATAAATTTTTCATGTTTGCCGCAAATTTGACGAAACTTAATCTTGTAACCGGGCCGGTGAAACCGGAAAATAACCGGCATTGGCCGCAGCCAGGGAAAGGCTGCGAATAAACGCTTCACAAAGGGAATTCGACATGCAGCAAAAGGATCATAAAATTATTACCATCGAGAAAGAAAAAATAACCGTCGAGGAGGTGTTGGATCGCGGCGCGCTGCTGGCGCGGCTCAACCAGGATGTGGAGTTGCTGCAAGAGCTGATCGCCTTCTTCCTGGAGGATTATCACCGCCTGATGCATGAGATCGAAAGCGCCATCGCCGGACAGGATGCCCCGGGGCTGCGCAAAGCCGCCCATACCCTGAAAGGCTCCCTGGGCAATTTCGGGGCGCAGGAAGCCGCTAACCTGGCCTATCAATTGGAAATGGGGGGATTCCGAAGCGATTTCTCCACGGTTGAAAGCGCCTTTGCAGCGCTGGCCGCGGAACTGAACCGGGTTGACCAGGCGTTGCGGCTTCTGACAGAGGAACTATCGAGCTGAGATGTTTGGGTTCTTCCGAAAAAATTCCTGATGAGCCGATTTTTTTTGGTCTTGACACTCCTTCCCCTGAAAGTTATATTCACGCCGCTTAAAATTAAACTCAAATGAATTGCTGAGGTAAAACGGTATGTATGCAATTGTGGAAATTGCGGGACAACAGTTTCGAGTTGAAAAAGATATGACCCTGAAAGTGCCTTTGCTGAATAAAGAAGCGGGCGACACGGTAGAATTTGACCGGGTGCTGATGGCTAATGACGGTTCGGCGGTAAAAATCGGCCAACCTTTGCTCGAAGGCGCCAAAGTGGAAGCGAAAGTACTGGAACACGGGCGCGATAAAAAAGTGATCGTTTTCAAGAAAAAGCGCCGCAAGGGTTATAAGGTTAAAAACGGCCATCGCCAGCGTTTTAGCAAAATTCGTATCGAAAATCTTGCATTATAATATCGTCGGAGGATTGTATGGCTCATAAAAAAGGCGTCGGCAGTTCCCGGAACGGGCGCGATAGCAATGCCCAGCGGTTAGGCGTGAAAGCTTTCGGCGGGCAGGTAGTTACCGCCGGCAGCATCATCGTGCGCCAGCGGGGAACCAAATGGCATCCCGGCAATAACGTGCGGCGCGCCGGGGATGATTCCCTGTTTGCCGTGATCGACGGGGTGGTTAAATTCGAGCGCAAGGATAAAAACCGGCAAAAGGTTAGCGTTTACCCGGTAGCCTGATACGGTTTCAACGTTGCCAGATTGGAAGGGGAATCCGCAAGGGTTCCCCTTTTTTCGTTTCTCCCTGATCGAGCTGAACCATCATCCCATCCCGCCAGAACGTTTCCGGCTATATTCCCATATTCACATGAAATTTGAAAAGGTGCTGAAATCCGGCAGCGGAATGGTTAAATTTCTCCTGGATAAAGCCCTAAAACTTCCCGGAGCTTGTAAGCCGGGAGAAGTAACCATGATCAGATGTTTCAAGACAGGAGGCAGCCATGCCCAAACTAACCTATTTCGGACATTCCGCTTTTTTAGTCGAGGGGAAAAATCATTCTCTGGTCATCGATCCTTTCCTCACCGGTAATCCCCTGGCGAGAACCAGACCATCCGATCTGCGGGCAGATTACGTATTGATCACCCACGGCCACGGCGACCATTTGGGAGACGCCGTGGAAATTGCCCAAAAAAACGACGCCACGGTCATCGCCATCTATGAGATTGCCAGCTACTGCGAGGCGCGGGGGGTAAAGGCGCACGGGATGAATATCGGGGGAGGGCACAACTTCCCCTTCGGGCGGGTGAAATTAACCCTGGCCCATCACAGCTCCGCCTCTCCGGACGGCGCTTATATGGGAGAGCCGGCGGGATTGTTGATCACCATGGATGGCAAAACCCTTTACCACTCCGGCGACACTGCCCTTTTCTATGATATGAAGCTCATCGGGGAGATGAACACCATCGACCTGGCGTTGCTGCCCATCGGCGATAACTTCACCATGGGCATCGATGACGCGGTGAAAGCGGCGGAATTTCTCCAGGCGAAGAAATACGTGCCCATGCACTACAAAACCTTCGAGGTGATTGCTGCCAATCCCAATGAGTTCGTGGAAAAAGTCTCCCGGAAGGGCCTCCGCGCCGCGGTGCTGCAAATCAACGGATCGTTGGAATATTAAACCGGGAATGGAAGCAGGGCGGCTTTTGAACAGGCTTGCTGAAGCGCAAAAAGCGTGGTGCGAATTTATATTTCAGCTTGACATACTTAATGCCGAAATGTTATATTCTTGCCCGTTTTGAGAAATTTAGTGCGACTTTTCGCAGGTTTGGGGTGTAGCCAAGCGGTAAGGCACCGGGTTTTGGTCCCGGCATTTCCTAGGTTCGAATCCTAGCACCCCAGCAATGAAATTCTCTGACACAGTTAGAGATTTCTACTTTCTGATTGGGGTGTAGCCAAGTGGTAAGGCACCAGGTTCTGGCCCTGGCATCCTGGGTTCAAATCCTAGCACCCCAGCAATTCATCATTAAGTGAGTACTGCTGGATGCAAGCAGTTTTCTGCTTGCATTTTTTTCTAATTGATAAGGAGATGTTATGGCGACGGTAGTAATCGAAGCGCGAAAACGCGACAAATCTGGCACCCGGAACGCGAGGCAGTATCGCCGGGAAGGGTTGGTGCCGGGTGTTTTTTATATCGACGGAAAAGAAGCTGTCCCACTGCTGTTTGATGCTAAAAATTTATCCAACTTTTTGAGCCATACCCGCGGCCTTGTGGAACTTGAAATTTCCGGTGAAAAAGCGGCCCTCGAATGTGTGCTCAAAGAAGTGCAATACCATCCCGTTACCGATGAACCCCTGCACGTGGACTTTTTGGGCGTCAAGATGGATGAAAAAATTGAGATCCAGGTTCCCCTAATTCTCAAGGGCACCCCGGAAGGGGTGAAAACCGGGGGAATATTAGAGCACCTGGTTCGCCAGCTCACCATCGAGTGTTTCCCCGGAAACATTCCCAATATTCTGGAAGTGGATGTCAGCGGCCTGGCGGTGGGTAAATCCGTGCGCGTGGGGGATCTCAAATATGAAAACATTGCCATATTAAACGATCCGAACGAAACCGTGGCGCTGGTCGAGTTGCCCAAAGCAGCCATCAGCGAGCTGGAAGAGATGCCCCAGGAAGCAGAGATTACCGAACCGGAAGTCATCGGCAAGGGGAAAGAGGCCGAAGAGCAGGAAGAGCAGGAATAACGGTTCAACTGATCTCATCACAATCGGGAATGTGCGTTGTTTGCAGTCATCGGCCTGGGAAATCCCGGGAAAGAGTATCAGCAGTCGCGGCATAATATTGGGTTTATGGCGGTGGATCGGGTGAGCGACCGGTTCCGGGGGGACTTCAAGAAGAGTAAAGGGCTTTACCTCTTTTCCAAAATTGTAATATCCAACCTGCCGGTTTTGGTGGCAAAACCGCTAACGTATATGAATTTAAGCGGGCAGGCCGCCCGGCACTTGCTGGATTATTTCAAGATTAGCGATTTTTCCAGGGTGCTGATCGTTTTAGATGATTTCAACCTTCCCTTTGGAACGCTCCGTTTAAAGCCTTCCGGAACTGCCGGAGGACAAAAGGGGTTGCTTTCGATCCTTCGCACATTCAACACCGACGCGATTCCCCGTCTGCGGATCGGCATCGGAGGCTCGTTCGGAGATGCCAGTTCGTATGTTTTATCTCCTTTCAGCCGAAATGAACAAAAAGTGCTGCCGGAAATCCTGGATTGGGCGGCGGATGCCATTGAATCGTTCGTGGTTCAGGGGATCGATAAAACCATGAGCCACTACAATCGCAATATACTGGAGAATTCAATTTAACCAGGAGACTTTACCTTGACAGCGGAAATGTTGATCTACTCGACTTTGGCGGCAGGAATTCTCGCAATGCTCTACACGGTTTGGAAGACGTCCTGGATCACCCGGCAGGAGGTCGGAACGGAAAGGATGCAGCGAATTGCCTCTTACATTGCCCAGGGGGCCATGGCATTCCTGAAAGCGGAATATAAAGTTCTGGCCATTTTTGTGATTGCTGTAGCGGTTCTGTTGGGGTTTAGCGCAACCTCGGAAGATTCCCATCCATTTATTGCGGTGTCGTTTGTGGTAGGGGCATTGTGCTCCGGACTGGCCGGGTTTATCGGGATGAGAGTCGCCACCCGCGCCAACGTGCGCACTACCAACGCGGCCCGGAAAAGCTTAGGCGCGGCGTTGCAAATCGCTTTCGCCGGCGGCTCGGTGATGGGGCTGGGCGTGGTCGGTCTGGGGGTTTTGGGTTTGGCCGGGCTGTTCCTTTTCTATAGCAACTATTTCGGGGTCGGCGAGCATAACCTGGCCAGGGTCATCACCATTATTACCGGTTTTTCGTTCGGCGCTTCTTCTATCGCTTTGTTTGCCCGCGTCGGCGGGGGCATTTATACCAAAGCGGCGGACGTGGGAGCAGACCTGGTTGGCAAGGTAGAGGCAGGCATTCCGGAAGACCACCCTCTCAACCCCGCTACCATTGCCGATAACGTCGGCGATAATGTCGGCGACGTGGCCGGCATGGGCGCGGACTTGTTCGAATCCTTTGTCGGTTCGATTGTGGGCGCCATGGTGTTAGGCGCGGCATTTATGACCCCGGCGTTCATCCAGATCGACAATTACGGCGGTTTGTCCGCAATACTGCTTCCCCTCGCTTTGGCGGCGGTCGGCATCGTCATGTCGATCTTAGGAACCTTTTTCGTTCGGGTCAAGGAGGGGGGGAATCCTCAAAAAGCCCTGAATATCGGGGAGTTCGGCTCTTCATTCTTTATGATCATTGCCTCCTGGTTCATCATCAAATGGATGCTGCCGGAGAGCTGGACCTTTCTCGATCCCCTCTACCGGGATAATGACGGCAATCCCATTCTCCGGGAAATTACCTCCACCGGCGTGTTCATCGCCACGGTGATCGGCCTGGTCGCCGGCGTGCTGATCGGGGTGATCACCGAGTACTTCACCGGCACCGGAAAGCGCCCGGTCATCAATATTGCCCGGCAATCTGTCACCGGTTCGGCCACCAACATCATCGCCGGCCTGGCTACCGGCATGATGTCCACCACCCTGCCGCTGCTGATTTTAGCATTTTCGATCATCGGGGCGTTTCATTTCGCCGCTCTTTACGGGATCGCCATTGCTGCGGTGGGGATGTTATCGAACACCGGGATTCAGTTGGCGGTGGATGCTTACGGCCCCATCTCCGATAACGCCGGCGGGATCGCGGAAATGTCGAAATTGCCCAAAGAGGTGCGCCAGCGTACCGACAAGTTAGACGCCGTGGGCAATACCACCGCAGCCATCGGAAAGGGTTTTGCGATCGGTTCCGCGGCGCTGACCGCCCTGGCGCTGTTCGGAGCGTTCATGTCCACCGCCCATATCACCACCATCGACATCTCCAAAGCCAAAGTGATGGCAGGCCTGTTCATCGGCGGGATGCTGCCGTTCCTGTTCTCTTCCCTGGCCATGCAGGCGGTAGGGCGCGCCGCCATGTCCATGATCCAGGAAGTGCGCCGGCAGTTTTCCACCATTCCGGCCCTGAAAAGCGCCCTGGAAGTGATGAAGAAGAACCGCGACAAAGAGTTCGAAGAGTGGTCTGCGCAGGACCAGGCAATCTTTGACGCCGCAGACGGCAAAGCGGAATACAGCCAGTGCGTGGAGATTTCCACCAAGGCGGCCATCCGGCAGATGATCCTGCCCGGCCTCCTGGCCGTGGCGGCGCCGGTAGTCGTTGGTTTTGCCGGCGGAGCGGAAATGTTAGGCGGCTTACTGGCCGGGGTGACTGTTTCCGGGGTGTTGATGGCGATTTTCCAGGCCAACGCCGGGGGCGCCTGGGACAACGCCAAAAAGATGTTCGAAGAAGGCGTCGAATTCAGCGGGGAGAAATACTACAAAGGCTCCGATCCGCACAAGGCCGCGGTGGTCGGCGATACCGTCGGAGACCCCTTCAAAGATACTTCCGGTCCCTCTTTGAACATTCTCATCAAGCTGATGAGCGTGGTGGCCCTGGTGATCGCTTCCATGCTCTAATGCCGCGCCGGGCAGGGGGGTGAAAATACTTTTTATTTGAATTCAAGGGCGGCGGAGATTATATTCCGCCGCTTTTTTAAGCATCTAAGTACCGTTGAATCCTGCTCCGCCTTTACGAAGGCGGGGCCGTTAGACCAGAGGAGAATTCATGGAAAACCTGTATTGCACTATTTTTATCGTCGATGTTTCTCAGAATCCTGAGGAAGTCGAGACCATTACCAGCCGGATCGTTCAACTCATCGAAGATCATGGCGGCTCTATCAAGCGCCAGGAACGCTGGGGAAAGCGGCGATTGGCCTACCCCATCCGCAAGCGCACCAACGGGTATTACGTGGAGATCGAATTTGCAGCGCAGAGCCGTTTGAATATTCCCGGGATCGTGGAAAACGAGTATCGCCTCAACGACCGGGTGCTGCGCTACCTCACCTACGTCGTTACCAAAGATGAATTGCGCCAGCGGGAATTGAACGCCAGCCGCGCTCAATACCAGAGCCAGGAAGAAGAAGCGGCCGGGGCGGAGGGCGGCGCTGAATTAGCGGAAGAAAGCGCCGGAAGAGGAATCCCCATAACTCCCAAAAAAGCCCCCAGGGAAGCGACGGTTTCCGCGCCGGCGACCGCTTCCGAGAGCGAGCAATCCATTCAAACCGACAAAGTCGAAGACAAAACCGAAGATGAAAGGGGGAATGCGTAATGTTGAGACCCAGGAATAGAAACAGGAGCAGGGGTGGGCGCAGCAGGGGCGCTCTCAAACCCCGGAAAAAACGCGTCAGCCGGTTAGGCGAGAACGGGGTGGTATTTGTGGACTTTCGCGATACCAAATTGTTGGTTCGCTATTTGAGCGAACAGGGACGGATCGTTCCCCGGCGCACCTCCGGGAATAACGCCCAGCAGCAAAAACAGTTGGCGATGGCCATTAAACGGGCGCGCCATTTGGCGCTGCTGCCGTTCGTCTCCGATATTCAGCGATAACCTAGCAAGGAAAACCATTATGAAAGTCATACTTCGTCAGGATAATGAAAATTTGGGGAAAGCCGGCGACGTGGTCAATGTAAAGCCCGGTTACGCGAGGAATTATCTCTTTCCGCGGAGCATTGCTTACCCGGCGCTGCCCAATTATCTGCGCATGCTGGAGGAAGAAAAACGCCAGAAACAACAGCGCCAGCACAAAGAGAAGAAATTGGCGCAGGAACTGGCGGAAAAGTTAGGCAATGTTTCCCTCACTATTTCTGCTTCCGTGGGAGAAGAAGACAAAATGTTCGGCTCCGTCACCTCCCAGGACATCGCCGATGCCCTGGCGCAGCAGGGCTACGAGATCGACCGCAAGAAAATCGTGCTCGAAGAACCCATAAAAGCCCTGGGGATTTACTCGGTGCCGATCAAGCTTTACCCGGAAGTGGAAGCGCACGTGAAGGTCTGGGTAGTGAAAGAGTGAATTCGATTGGGGATTTTCGATTGCGGATTTCGGATTGAAGGAACCAAAATTTCTGATCCGATAAATCGTGGTTATGTGAAGCCTGTCGAGACTGACAGGCTTTTTTTATTGGCGAAAATTTTTTATTTTGCTAATGCTTCTATTCTCACACTAAATTGCTTTTAGCAAGAAAAAGAGGTGTAGCATGAGCAGAGAAGAAATTCTTGGCGTATTGCGGCAATTCAAAGAAAATAACCGGACAAAATATCACATCATCAAAATCGGAATTTTTGGTTCTGCTGCCCATGATAATATGAAATCCCAAAGCGATATAGACGTGGTGGTAGAATTGGAACAGCAAAATCTAATGAATATCATTGGGATTAAACAAGATTTAGAAGAACAATTTGCCATTTCAGTTGATGTGGTAAGTTATCGTGAGAAGATGAATCAATTCCTGAAGCAGAGAATCGACAGAGATGCAATTTATGTATGATCAAGAACTCGCATTGGAAATATTAAAACAGGTTCATCATTCCACTCAAACAATTCTAAAACGGTTTAAACCGATTGAATTCCCGGATGATTTTACAAATTCAGAATCGGGTATGGAGAAATTGGATGCTATTTGCATGCAATTGATCGCTATCGGAGAAAGTCTGAAAAATCTCGATAAGGTATCCGGTAATACATTGTTGATAAAGTATCCCCAGGTAGAGTGGAAAAAGATCAAGGGGATGCGAGATATTATTACCCACCATTATTTTGATATAAACGCCGAGGCAATATATGATGTATGCAAAAATCATATAGAAACGTTAGCCCGCGTCATTCAACAAATAATGGTTGATATTGTGAAGTAAGAAAATTGGATAATTCTCTGTTCTCTTCTTATCAAGCCTGTCTAAATGGACCGGCTTTTTTTATTGGCGAAATTTCTGTTTGCGAATTCCGCGCCCGGTGTTAAATTCGGAGCAAATAATATACATGCGTTTCAAAACCTGATTAGTAGGTATGGCTGAGCAGACAACAAAAATCGCCCGGGTCATCATTCCCATCCCCGTCGATACCCCGTTTTCCTACGCCGTTCCCGAAGAATTGGCCGATTTGATCCGCCCGGGAGTGCAGGTGATCGCGCCGCTGGGGGAACGCTACCTGCCGGGAATCGTAATGGGCGCGGAAGAAAGCCCGGAAACGCCGGATTACGATCTCAAACCGATCCACGACGTGGTCAGCCCGGAGCCATTCATCGGGGAGGACCTGCTGAAACTGCTGGAATGGATTTCCGATTACTACATCTGCCACCTGGGAGAGGCCT
Organism: Calditrichaceae bacterium; assembly: GCA_013360445.1. Classification (GTDB taxonomy): domain Bacteria; phylum Calditrichota; class Calditrichia; order RBG-13-44-9; family J075; genus JABWBP01. Next base: position 32,880 of record JABWBP010000041.1, read on the forward strand.
GCCGGCTGGTCAACCCCGCCCTGAATCTCAAAAAATCCGCTTATGAATTGCAGCGCCGCGCCGGTGAAATCCCGGAAGATTTGCCCCCGCGCCTGCGGGAAGTGCTGGCGCAGCTTCCCCCCGGGGAGTGGATTTCCCTGCCGCAGGTGGAAACCGCCCTTGCCGAATCCAACCTGCTGCATCGCATTCACCGTCTGAAAAAAGCAGGGTTGATCGATGCCCGCTACACCCCGCCCCGGCCGCGCAAAATCTACAAAACCGTGGATTGGTTCGCATTGCAGCCCTCCGAAAAGTGGCCGCCGCCGGCGCAGCAAAAATACCTCGCCGAAAATGCCCGGAAATATCAGCGCGCCCGCCAGTTGATTGCCTACTTGCAGGCTCAGGAGAACAGCCGCGCCGCCCGCCCGCAATTGAAGGAAGCGGGTTTTCCGGCGGAATTGCTCAAGCGCCTGGAAGCGGAGGGGGTTTTGCTGCGCGAAGAAACCGAGGTGTTCCGCGAGCAGGGCGATCATTTTTACGAAGAGAACAAAGCGGTAACGCTGAGCGAGGAGCAGCGGGAATTCATCGACCGGGTAACCCCCTGCCTTAGCGGCGGCGGGCAGTACAAAACCTTTCTACTGCACGGCATTACCGGCAGCGGCAAAACCCAGGTTTATATCGAGTTGATCAAAACCGCGCTGGAGCAGGGGCGGCAGGCCATCGTGCTCATCCCGGAAATTGTGCTCACCCCCCAGACCATGGCGCGCTTCCGCAACCACTTCGGGGAGCGGGTCGCGGTCATCCACAGCCGCATTTCCGGGGGAGAAAGGTTGGAAATACTGCAAAAAATCCGCGAAGACAAGTTCAACATCGTGATCGGGCCGCGCTCGGCTATTTTTGCCCCGTTCAAGAAGTTAGGCATCATCATCGTTGATGAGGAGCACGAGGGCAGCTACAAGCAGAACGACGCCGCGCCGCGCTACAACGCCCGCGACGTGGCGCTCTACCGCGCCTTTTTGAACCGGATTCCGGTGGTGTTAGGCTCCGCCACCCCCAGCTTAGAGAGCCTGTACAACGCCCGCACGGGGAAGTATGAGTATTTTCACCTTTCCAAACGCATCAGCGCCCGCAATTTGCCGCGCGCCCAGTTGCTGGATTTCAAAGAGGAGTGGCGGCGCACCGGGGCGCTGCAAATTCTTTCCGAAAACCTGCTGCTGAAAATGGAATCCCGCCTGATCAGCCGGGAACAGGGAATGCTGCTGCAAAACCGCCGGGGATTTTCGCCCTACATTCTCTGCCAGGAGTGCGGTTACGTGGAAAAATGCCCCAACTGCGACATCACCCTCACCTATCACCTGGCCGGCAAGAACCTGCGTTGCCACTATTGCGGATTTATCGCCCCCGCGCCGGATTTCTGCCCGCAGTGCAAGGGAATCGATATTATTTATAAGGGCGTGGGCACTCAAAAAATCGAAGAGGAGGCCAAACAACGCTTTCCCCACGCCCGGCTGCTGCGCATGGACCAGGATACCACCCGGCGGCGGCACGATCACGCCGCGATCCTGGAAAAATTCCGCAGCCGCAAGGCGGATTTTCTCATCGGCACCAAAATGATCGCCAAGGGGCTGGATTTCGGGCGGGTGACCCTGGTGGGCATCATCAACGCCGACCAGGGGCTGCACTTCCCGGACTTCCGCGCCAGCGAGAAAACCTTCCAGTTGCTGGTGCAGGCGGCCGGGCGGGCCGGGCGGGGAGCGCACAGCGGCGAGGTGGTCATCCAGACTTTCGACCCCAACCACTACGTTTTCAAATACCTGCTCACCCACGACTACTTAGGCTTCTATGAGCGGGAAGTGGAAACCCGCAAAACCCTGAATTACCCGCCCTTTTCGCGCCTGTGCCTGATCCGGGTGGTCGGGGAATCGGAAGAGCGGGTGCTGCACTACGGGCAGGAGATCGCCCGCTACCTCTGGCAGGCCAACCGGGAGAAGAAATTCGGGGTGTTAGGGCCGGCCCCGGCCCCGCTGTCGCGGATCAACAACCGTTACCGCTACCATATCCTGGTCAAGCAGCCCCGGGAGAGCGATCCCTCCATGAGCGCCGTGCGCCGCCTTCTCAAAGAGGGGATTTACAAGAACCCCGCGGTTAAAAAATGGCCGGTGGAAATCCAGATCGACATGGATCCCCTGGAGATACTGTAAACCGGCGTTTGGCGGAGTATTTCCGCCAGGCTGCGTCTGTCATAGGGTGTTTGAAAAATCTCTTGCAACAGTCTAAAGCAGAAAAAATAGAACACAGATGACACGGATGAAACCGATTTGCACAGATTTTTTTAAAAATTTTGTTACTATTCAGCCACAGAGACCACAGAGGTCACAGAGGAAGATTTGGGGGTATCCACCACTTCGTGGAGAGCATTTAGAGCCTTATATCCCTGTCTCTGTGCTCTCTGCGGCCTCTGTGGCAAAACGCCTGAATAGTTACAAAATTTTGTCGATTTATCCGCGAAAATCCGTCTCATCCGTGTCATCCGCGTTCCATCGAAGCGTTTTAGGGGTCCCCAATCGAATTTTCAAATGCGCTCCCAATGATGACTATTTCAACCCCGCCGGAGTTCAGCTTTGCAGAATGCCTGCGCTTTCTCAACCGCTCCCCCCGGGAGTGCCTGCACTACGCCGCAGACGGCGAATTATTCAAACCGCTGAAGGTTGGGAATGCCGCGGTTTTGCTGCGGGTGCGCCAAAATGGGGCCGGGGGATTGGCGATAGATTTTCCGCAGGGCGCCGCCGGGGAAACTTTCCGGGCCGCCGCCGCGAATTATATCTGCGAATGGCTGGATTTGGAGCGGGATTTGAAACCGTTCTACGCTATAGCGAATAATGATTCCCTGTTGGAGAAATTGGCGCGGCAGTATTACGGATTGCGGCTGATCGGAATTCCGGATTTGTTCGAGGCGCTGGGCTGGGCGGTGATCGGGCAGCAGATCAACCTGCAATTTGCCTACACCCTGAAAAAGCGCCTGGTAGAAGCTTTCGGAGAGAAGGTTGTTCACCGGGAGCGGGAGTACTGGCTGTTTCCGGCCCCCGCGGTGGTAGCGAGACTCAAGCCGGAGGATTTGCTGGGAATGCAATTCTCGCGCAGAAAAGCGGAGTATCTCATCGGCATCGCCCGACTGCTGGCCGGCGGGGAGATCAGCCGGGAAAAAATCCTTGGCCAATCCGGCGGGATCGAGAACATGCGCCGCCGCTTGCAGCAAATCCGCGGGGTGGGGGAGTGGACCGCCGATTACGTGCTGATGAAGTGCTTTCGCGTTCCCTCCGCATTTCCCATCGGGGACGCGGGGCTGCACAACGCCTTGAAAATTCAGTTAGGTCTCTCGCGCAAACCGTCCCTGGCGGAAATCAAAGCGCTGGCCCGGGGGTGGAAAGGCTGGGAAGCCTACGCAACTTTCTATTTATGGAGGTCGCTGTTATGAGCGAGGAATACCGCGCTTACTATCATTCGCCCATCGGCTGGATCCGGATTACCGGAACGGAAGAGGGGATTGCCTCCCTGTATTTTGTGGATGACCCGGAAGCAAGCGCGGGGGAAATCCCGCCCTGCCTGCAAGAATGCGTGCGCCAGCTCGAAGAATATTTCCAGGGGCAGCGGCGTGCTTTTTCCTTGAAATTGCTGCCCCGGGGCACCGAATTCCAGCAGCGGGTATGGGCGCAACTGCTGAAAGTCCCCTACGGCAGCACCGCTTCCTACCGCGACATTGCCCTGGCCTTGGGCGATCCCGACGCGGTGCGGGCGGTGGGCAGCGCCAACGGGAAGAATCCTATCTCCATCATTATTCCTTGCCACCGCATCATCGGCAGCGGCGGCAAATTGATCGGCTACGGCGGGGGAGTGTGGCGCAAAGAGTGGCTGCTGCGGCACGAGCGGGGCGTGCTGGTTTAGGGGGGCTTCAAAAAAAATTTCAAACCGGCTAATTAAACAAAAACGGTTTAACAGATTGAATCATTCGGTCTAATTCAGTTTCGTTGTGCTTAAGAAGATCATGCCCCCATAAGCTGCGAGTATTTTCGACACAATCTTGTGAAAGGACTTTTCCGATATCCTCGAAACTTTTATTAATGCGTATCCTTAAATCCTCTGGTTCCGATAACACGCCGAGAATAAATACTCTATCAATTAGTGTAGGTGGAATTTCCTCTCTTATGGACACCAATCGCTTCTCCCGGTGCTGATCAAAATCAATAAGCAAAGCAATCCTCCTCTGTGAGTATTTTTGCATTTCATGGGCATGAATGTCCTTGAAGGCATCTACAACCCTTCTCCAACCGCCAGCAGGCGGCAAGATTTGAATAGCACGGTCATTAAGATTTGAATCGAGGATAAAACCGTTTGCAATCTGACGATTAGCGTCATCCTCCGGCAACACAAGAATGTGCGGTCTATATTTATTTATACTCATAGTTCTACATCGCCGCGAATCAAGGCATCTACAAGATCCCCTTTAACCGGTATTTCGCTGAGCAGTCTGACCAAAGTTGGCTCTAGATGGCTTTTCCGATCGAGTACCAGGGTGTTCTCATTTGAAAATTTTCGGATTGCTTCAGGATTATGAGAGGTCACTATGATTTGCCCACTATCCTTGAATGAGCGTCGCAGCGCTGTAACAAAATGCCCAACTTCTGATAACGACAGATAGTTGTCAGGTTCGTCCCAGAAGCAAAAAAGTGGGCCATAGAATTTGTTAGCAGCTAAGACGACAGCACAAAGGAAAAAGCATTTCTCACCATCAGATAAATCTTTAAAAGCGACCTGGAAATTCGCGTTACTGTTTTCAAATCGAACAAACATACTTTTGAAGTCTTTGGCGATAAGCTCATTCAGGAAATCTCTAATGTCCGGCATAAGCTCCCGAAGATATTGTTCAACTTGTGTGTACGCGGCGGGATAGCGACTGAGTAGCCCAGAAAACCACTCCCCAAAGTTAGAACCCTCTCGCTTTGGCTCCAAAGTTTCGCCGCTGGATTCTCCGGTCATCAAACTTGGGATCGGGGCTAAAATGATGGTGTGGGCAAGCCAGGTCTTAAAAACATGAAGCGGGTCCTTCTCCGATTGCTCCTGAATTACTGGAAGGGCAACAAGGTGCCAATCCACCAGAAACTGAGCCTCACGATTGTGTGGAGTGGCCTGAAGTGTGACTTGAGCTGCCTCGCGAGAGTAAATTGGATTGCCAGCAACTAACAGCTGCTCTTCAGAGACGCGAAGTTCTCTAAACCGTCCTGGCAACTCCAATGCAAGGACATATTTGTATAATTTGCGGTCAAGTAATACCTCTATTTCAAAACGGATCGGAACATCAGACCTTCCGCGAGTGAAATCTTTCGACTGGACAAGTCTGCCGACTCTATTTACCCCTCGACCGATACCCTGGAGTACCTCTAATGCAGCAGCAGTAGTTGATTTCCCCGTACCGTTTCTTCCAATCAAGAGAGCAGATGACATTTCTTTAATGATCAGCTCAAAGTTTTCCAGACATCTGAAGTTGTGCACATACAGTCTTTGTAGCATCGCAGAACGAGTCCTTATGTTTCTCTCAAAAATATCTAAAATGCTTTTTAATTCTATATTTTACAAATCAGTTGAAAGCTTAAGCCATCTGAAATATAAAAAACACTGAAGGTTTTGACAACTGAAGAGATTTTAAATAACACGCAAACCCACTTTCGGCTGGCTTGAGGAAAAATTGGCTACTGTCAAGCACAACATTCGTTTTTTTCGGCTGCCACATGCAAAATAAATTTTGCACTCCTTTGGCGCGCTCTTTTTGTCGATAAAGGGGCATGGCGATTTACCAAATGCTGGCGATACTGATCCTGCTGGCCGCGGCGCTGGCGGGTTTCCATCCCCTTGCGGGGCAGGTGGCAACGCTTCCCTTCCACTCCCCGCAATTCGCCGAAAAGGTGGATTACCACTCCTTCGCCCCGGCGCTGCTGCTGCAACACCACATTCCCAACCGCTTTCAGAAACTTCCTAAAAACCCGGTTCTAACTCCCACCCGGGGTAGCTGGGACAGCAAGGACGTGGCCGATCCCTTTGTGGCGGTGACTGCGGATTCGATCCTGTTGTTTTACGACGGGGATGATAACGACCGTTACCACATTGGCTACGCGGTGCAGGATTCCCTGGGCTGGGGCTGGCAAAAAAGGGGCTTGATCTTAGGCGGCAGCGGGGAGGAATGGGATTCGTTTCATCAAATTGCCCCGGCGGCGCTGCTGCAGCCGGAGCGCTGGTTGCTCTATTACAACGGCAACCGCGAGGATAGCGAACTGGGTTACCAGTGGGGGCTGGCGCTGCGGGAGCGGCCATCCGCCTCCGCGCCTCTCGGCGAGTGGCGCACCGCGCAAAACGGGCCGCTGCTGGCGCTGGATTCCACAAACTGGGATTTTGCCGGGAACGCCTACGGCGACGTGCTCTGGTTCCCGGAAGAGGGCAAATACCGCATGTGGTACACCGGCTTCCAGGGGCCGCTGGCTTCCATCGGCCTGGCGGAATCTTTTGACGGATTGCGCTGGGAGAAGAGAGGGGAGGGGCCGGCGCTGGCGCTATTTCCGGGGGTGATCGCCCCGGAGGTCATTTTCAATGGGGAAAGCTACGCGATGTATTTCGTGCAGTTGGAGTTTTTGCGCGGCGGAATGGCCACCAAAATCTGCCGCGCCGAGTCCCGCGACGGCATCGCCTGGGAAAACGTTCAGGATGCGCTGCTGCCCACGGAAAGATGGGAGCGCCGCCGCCTGATGCGCCCCAACCTTTCCTATTTCGAAGGGAGGGTGCAGCTTTACTACTGCGCCGGGGGAGGAAGCTGGAGCATCGGCGCGGCCTCCGCGGAAGCGCAGTTCGAGAGCGCGGGGGTGTGGCGCTCCCGGACGGTGCAGGGGGAATTTACCCGGCTGGGCATTAAATACGAGCAACCTCCGGAGACCGTTTTAACCGTAAGCCTGGTGGATGCGGCTTCGCAGAAAGTTTATCCGTGTGTGTTGGAAGAAAATCGAACAATGCTAAGGAAAGACGTTTACTGCTCCCAGCTTGCCGTCCCGGCGGGATTGTTATCCGGTTCCTGGCAGGCTGAAGCGCGATTGAGCACCGCCCGGCCTGATCGTTCGCCGGTGGTGTACGAAATCGTTTTGGTTCCGTAACCTTATCAAAAAAACAAAGACCTCAAAGGTTTCTCCCGTAAGGGATGGCTTACGCCACAAAACCTTTGAGGTCTATCTCGCACGGCGATTCAAGAAATTATCCAACGCTCGGTTGCCCATTAGCAACCGACCAGGATCAACTCTTCCTGCTCTTCCCCGCACACCACCACTTCGCCCCGGCCGCCGGGGGTAATGAACACGTTGATCTCCGAACGCGCCGCCATCTCGCCTTCTAAGTAAATCCCCGGCTCGATGGAAAAGCATACCCCGGGTACCAAACGGCGCTCGTCCCTGGTCTCCAGATTGTCGATATTCACCCCGTTGCCGTGCACGTTCACCCCGATGGAGTGCCCGGTGCGGTGGATGAAATATTCCCCGTAACCGGCTTTTTTGACCACGTTGCGGCAGGCGTCGTCCACTTCCCAGCCGTAGCAAGGCTCGCCGGCGGCAAATTTCTGCACAACGAGCTGCTTCGCGGCCTTGCGGGCGTCGCGCACGGTGTTGAAAATTTCTAAGTATTTTGCCGGGGGTTTGTCGCCTAAGTAGCCGCACCAGGTTACGTCGTAATAAATAGCGCCCGGTCGGTTCTGCTTCGCCCACAGATCGATCAGCACCATGTCCCCGGGCTTGAAGACGTAGCTGTTTTGCGGGGTCGGCTCGAAATGGGGATTGGCGGGATGCTCGTTAATGCCCACGATGGGGCCGTGCCCTTCGCAGGTCAACCCCTCTTCCTCGAAGCGGCGCATGATGAATTGCTGGATTTCGTACTCCGTAACCTTCCGCCCGCCTCGCACCGCCTCGCCGATCCTGGCAAACGCTTCGTCTTTAATTTTCAGCACGATCTCTCCCGCCTCCGCGTGGCTGCGGAAGCCCTGCTCGTCGATGAGCGCCTCGAACTGCTGGATCAAATCCGCCGCGCTCACCGGCTCGTAGCCCAAGCTGCGAATCAGCTCGATGGTGCCGGCATCGACCATAGAAGTGTAGGGAATATGGTTCAGGGGGGAATAATTCATGGCGATGCGCTTGCGATTGCCTAACATGGCCTTGATCTGCGCGTGCATCTCCGTCCAGGCTAAGTAGCGCAGTTTTTTGCCCGGAAGGGCGTCCAGGGTGGTTTGTTCCACCATGCTCACTAATTTGACCGGCTCCCCCTCCCGGGGAATGAAATAATACCAGCGCCGAGTGGCGAATTTGGCGGGGTCCAGCCCTAAAATCTTCATCGCCAACGCATCGCGCCCGCGAAAATCATACAACAGCCAGCCTTCCAGGTTGTGCTCTCTCAACGCTTGTTGGATTTCGGACAGGTTCATGCTGTCTCCTGAGGTGTTTCGTATGCGAGTGTTTTAGTGTTCGAGTGTTATAGTGTTTTGGTGGTATTCCTTGAACACAATAACACTATAACACTCGAACACTATCTTACAATCGCCAGCTTCTCGATTTTTTCGATGCTGCGCTGGCCGTCGTTGACGGTCACTTTATAGAGATATACCCCGTTTGCCAGCACGTCGCCGTTGCGGTCGCGGCCGTCCCAGTAAACTTTGTTGAAGCCGGGACGGGCAATATCTTCGATGATCTGGATCAATCGCCCGCTGACGGTATAGATCTTGATCTCCACTTCCCCGGGACCATTGGGGGACTGGAACTGGAAAGTGAATTGAGTTTCCCGGGCAAAGGGATTGGGATAATTTACCACTTGCGCCAGGGTAAGCTCGCTGGAGACGGCGGTGGTAAAGGAAATTTGCTGCTCGGAATAGTTGTTCAGGTTGTCCCAGGCGGAAATAGTCAATTGGTGCCGGCCGGAAGAAAGCGCCGGGAGGGTGTACTGAAGCTGGCCTTCGGTGTAGCTGTTTTCGTCGTACACAAAAAATTCGGTCACGTCTTTTTTGATGGAGTTGTCGATGGTCAGCTCGATGCGGTGGCCGGTTTCCCCGGTAAGATTGACGCCGTTATCGTCTTTCAGGCGCACGATAAGGGTGGGTTGGGAGCTGACGTAATCCCCGTCGAAGAAATCCGGTTGATCCGGGAAGCCGAATTGAATATCCGGGCCCCGGGTGTCGGAAAGCGAGACGGTTCCGGTGAAAAGCAGGGTGTTGTTATACCCCACGGCATCGGATTGAATCTCGCCGTTTTCGTCCCAGGCGTAGATGCTCACCCGCCCGGTGCGGGAATTTTTGTACTTGATGGACTTGGGAACGATGAAACTGCCCTGCAATTGCCCGTTCTCTACGGAAACGACTCCCTTGAAGATGGTTCCGCCGAGGTAGGTATAGTAATAATTTGCGCCCAGCGGGGCGTGGGTGAGGCTGTCCACCGCGTCGTACACCCGGAGCAGCGCCTTCCCGTTAAAGCCGGGGAGGAAGTTGTCCAGGGAATCGTACACGCTGGCGCTGATGGTAACGGTAGAGAGCGCCTTCAAGGTGTCCGCGGAAATCGCGGTCACTTTGATGACGTGGATCGGGTCGGCTAAGTGCAGGGCCACGTCTCCCAAGAGATGGTATTTCTGGTCGTTGGTTCCCCCGCCCATGGAAAGCTGGGTAGCCAACCCTAATAACAGGGAATGTTTGTTGTCGCTGCGATTGCGGAAGAGCCTGGTGTAGAGGTTTTCTGCAAAAACTTCGTTCTGAAAAGCGAAAGAGGGGCGCGAGGCGGCGATGGAAGCGATTCCCCCGCCGTCCACCCAGATCATTTCTTCCGCCATGGAGGGAATGCGGGGATCGTCGTATTTGCCCCAGGTGCAGGTAGCCGCCACCCAGATGGGCAGGCGGGCGCCGTTGTCGATTTGGGGAAGATCGCGGGCCTTGGTCAGCACCTGTTCGTGCGCCCAGGTGGTGGGGTCGCCGTGCCCGAAGAAGTTGATCATCAGGGTGCCGCGATTGATCTGGTCGAGCAGGTCTGCGGTGGCTTTCGGCTTCAGGCGGCCCAATCCCCCGGCCTGGGGATCGTAATCCACTAAATAAATTTTCCGGGTGTCGAACTTCCCGGGCACATGGCTGACGATATTCTCGGTCTGTTGCAGGTGGAACCACTCGTTGCAGACTGCGGCGCTCCGGCATTCATCGTCGGCCACAAAGGTGAGCACCGTCTGCCAGCCGTTGCTGGCGCTGCCGCCCCGGTAGGCTTCGGCGTAGGCGCGCATTTTCCGGAGATAGTTTTGCACCTCGCCCGTGGAATTGGCCGGCATCCGCGCCACCGCCAACACCGGGGTCAAATTGCTCAATCCCTGGGAATAGATGGCGGTAAAAAAGTTATCGGTGACCCGGCTGGAAACGTCGTCATTTGCGGTAATCTCGAACACCGGTACGCGGTTTTCATAATCGGTCAGCTCGATATTGCGGTAATCGTAGCTGCCGTCGCCGATCAGTTGCACGTAATCCGGCGGCACGGTCCAGTTTTCATAAGCGAACTTGATAAAATCTCGAATGGCGGTGGGATCCGCCACCCCGGAAGAGAATTCCCGGAATATCTCGCTCACTTTCACCCGTTCGGTCTCTATGGGGTGCAGGAGATAGCTCTCCTTGAAATTTTCCCAATCTTCCGCGACGTCGTAGAACTCATCCGCGGTGATCAGCAGCAGTTGGCCGCGGCGGTCGGGGTTGCGCAGGTTGGCGCTGTTTTCCAACGCCATGATCTGGCTTACGGATTTGATGGCCGCGGCGCTGAACACGTAATACGCTTTCGCGGTCTTCACGTTCTCCTGGGCGTGGAAACGCACCGTGCTCCCGTTCTGCAGCGGGATAATCGACTTGACATTGGCAAAATCGGTAACGTTCCACACCCGGTTGGTTTCCGCGGGCAGCCCGGTGATCAAAAATTCCCGCGGGGTGGGCTGAACGTCATAATAAAACTTCAAAAAACCGTTCTCCGCCTGGAAGGAGCGCTTAAAACGCACTTCAAAGAAATCGAAGTACGCATAGCAGCCTTCCTGGTTGCCCTCATATTTAACCAGGAGTTGGTTATCGCCGCCGTGCAGGCTGGTAAGGGGGAGGTTGTTCACCTGGCGCTCGGTGTCATCGCTAAAAGGAGCGATATTGCCTAAGTTCGCTCCGTTCAGAAACAGCGAAAATTTGTAGTTGAACCCGGTCGGTTCCCAGTAATGGCTTCCCGATCCCCCTTTGAAGCGCGCCGAGAAAAGCTGGCTGTCCGGAAGCACGTTCTGCGGCAGGCGGATATTCAAGGTGGTTTCGCCGGAGCTGCCCTGGAATTTCAGCCAGTACCAGTCGAGGCCGGATTGCAGAATATTGTATTTTTCTTCCTCAAAACGGCGCTGGTCGAAGAACGAAACCGCCGCTGCCGGGTCGGGATACTGGTTGGAATTCTCCGCCGGAATGCGTTTTCCGATATTCTGGTTGAATGTCAAAATGTAATAATTGTTGAAGGAGTAAGGATTCAGGTAGTTGATCCATCTGCGTTGGATGGCGTCGTACTCCCAGCCCGTCACGCTGCGGCCGTAAAAGAGAATGGCGTCATCAGCCTCGAAGGCGCCGTTGCCGTTTTGGTCGATCACTTCGATGGCAATTTCATTGAGATCGCTCGGGCGCGGAACCGCGGTGTTGTAACTGAGCGGGGCGCCCCCGTAGTTGAACACCTGGATGGTGGCCGGCTCGATAGCGGAAATGCCGATACCCTGGTCCTGCAGGAACTGGCCGGTGACGCGGTAGATGCCCTCTTCGTTGACCGGGATTTTATACCAGTTGCCCGCGCTGAAATCATAATTCGGGATCACCCGCTGAAAAGCGGAAGGAGAGGGGAGCGCCCAGTTCTGCGCCTGCTCAAAATTGATCAGGCGCTGTCGCAACAATTCCCTGCCGGTTTGCGAGATCCGGGAAAGCGTCTCGCCCGGCTGCCCCCCCCGCAGGGCCAGTTGGATGGATACGCGCTTGAGCAGGCGCACCCGGCGCTCCGCGGGATAGAATTGCAAGGGGTAAATCTTCACGTCCACCATGCGCATATTGTGGAAGATGTACGGCTCGCTTACTTCCACGATCTCCGCGGGATAAGGCGCGGCGGATCCGTATATCCCGGGATCGATTTGGGGGCGATTGCTCTCCCTTAACCCGTTGACCAGCAGCGCGGGGAGCACCTCGGTTTGGTTCAGCTCACTTTGTTCCAGGATTTGGAATTGAGAAGAGAGGGTAGCTGCCGGGGGAATGGCCACCCGGGCAATGGTATAGGGGATGATCGGCGCGCCTTCTTCTGCCAGGGGCTGGCTGCCTTCGTATTGAAACAGGGTGTACTCCCGGCCATGCAGCGAAACCGGGTTGGCGGTTAGCTGCGGCAGTTGGAATTCCAGGGTAATGCGCTGGGCAGAGTGGTCCAACACCCGGGTCTGGGCAAATCCGAACGCGGTTAATAAAACGACGATACTTACGACATGCTTTATCATTGAAAACTCCTGCTTAATTTCTCAACCTGATCAGTTGCAAGAAAAAAACGGGTGGCGGTTTAAAGACCGCCTTTCACCTCTCACTTGCCACCCTTCGACAAGCTCAGGGCAGGCTTTCTCACTCCTTAACTTTTGATACCTTTAACCCAATTCTTTACATCGGGTTCTAAATTAATCGAAATTCTTCAAAAATGGCAATGGGAAAATAGGGTATCTCCCGCGGGGAATCAAAGCGGTAAATTACAAAGCAGCGCAGTTGCAAGTTGCAAGTGAGAAGTCGCAAGTAGAAGTTGCAGGGAGTGAGCGAAAGTAATCGGTTCACTAACATTCACACTTGCCACTTGCCACTTCTTACTTCTCACTTGCTCCTTCTCCGGCCCATAAAGATCATACCGGTGCTTCACGAAAATCAGGCGGCGGCCTTCGATTCGGATTTTGCGGTAGCCTAACAGGTGAAAGACCTCCGGCACGTACCAGCGGGCAATTAGGGGATTGGCGGTCACTTCATCCGGCGCGGAGGGATTTCGGGAAATTCCCGGCAAAAACGGGAGAAGTTTGTCGATCTTCAAGCGCCGCAGCCATTCGGATAATTTCAACCGGAAACTCGCCACCGGGCGAATGACAAAGAAACCGTCGTTTCCCTGGGATTGGTAAAGAGGCATAAAAATATGGCCGTCGAAAGGGCTGCGGATTGCCCCGGCGCGGCTGCGGGCCAGCGTCTCTCCGCGTTTGATCTTCCGGAAATTCCGGTAGCCCGGCTCCATGCGAAACTCCTCTCCCGCCTGAACCCCATAGCGGAAACGCACTTCGAACACCCGGGAAAGCCCGGCTACGGATTCGGCTAAAAGCGCGCGACCGGCTTCAAAGCCGGGAACATGGGCGGCGGAGAGGCAGCCGGCGGCGGATAAGAGTATCCAGATCGCGGCCACGTGGTGCTCAACGGAGCGCTGCTGCCCGTGCTGCCCGGCCTCGAACGCCAATGCGGAAATGCCCAGATCGCCGACGTAATTGAGGATGGTGCCTTCTAACAGCTCTTCCATGCCTAAAATGAGCGGCGCGGGAACCTGCCGCGCCAGCTTGCGATTGCGAATGGTATCCGCCAGGATCAGAAAGGGCGGGCTTTCCGACGAGGTGGTATGCAGATCTACCAGATAAACCGGGGCGCTGCAATCGTGCAATATCGGTTGGAGGATGCGGAACAGTTCCCGCTGCTCCTTTTCTTCTGCGGTTCCGGCGCTCTCTTTTCGCGGGCATTCTGCCAGGGCGTTTAGGCGCGGCAGGGTCCAAATGCGGTTCAAATCCTCATCGACGTAACGGGATGAGCGGGCGAGGGCGGCCAGGTTGCCGCGCAGGGCGAGCATTTTCCCCCGGAAGGGCGGGTGGGCAGCGTGCAGCACGCTCAGCACCCGCTCCAGCGCGATGATCCCTGCCGGTTCATTCCCGTGAACCCCGCCCAGGAAGATGACCCGGGGGCCGGGAACGCCGCCCCGGTATTCCCCTATAAGCCGTGCAAGTTCCGCTTGCTGCGCCATTCTGCTATCCCGCTCATTTTTCCAGCCTTCCAGTATAGCGAAGCAGCGAGATTTCTTCAAGACTATTTTGCTTTCCTGGTCAAAGTATAATTTGCCTTGCCCGCCGGGGGGGAGCCGGTTATTTTTGACCGCACTCTTTTCCCCGCTCTTTCCGCGGAGCGGCAGCTTTAGATAAACCGTCAATCATCAATCGTCAATCATCAATCATCAATCTCAACATGGAACCGGAAAAATTAGACGCCATCGCTTTTGGTCCGCACCCGGACGACGTAGAAATAGGCTGCGGGGGGACCCTGGTCAAACTGGCGCAGCAGGGCTACGCCTGCGGCATCGTTGACCTTACCGAGGGAGAAATGGGCACTCGCGGTACCGTGGAAGAGCGTTGCCGGGAGTCCGCCGCCGCCGCGGCCATTCTGAACGCCCAAATCCGCCTGAATTTGCACATTCCCGACGCCGGCATCACCGCTTCGCCGGAGAACCGCCTCAAGGTGATCGAAGTGATCCGGAGATACCGCCCCGCGCTGGTATTTGCGCCCTACCCGGAGGATCGCCACCCCGATCACGGCCACGCCAGCCTCCTGGTCACCGAAGCCTGTTTTTACGCCGGGGTAAAGAAGATTGCGCCCGCCGGCCCGCCTCCTCACCGCCCCGCCCGCTTGATCTACTACATGGTGACCTATGAATTCACCCCCAGCTTTTTGGTGGATATTTCCCAACAGCTTGCCGTGAAGTTGGAAGCGATCAAGGCGCACCGCTCCCAGTTTTACAACCCCGCCTACGACGGGGAGGAGACCTTCATCTCCTCCAAAGACTACTTAGAGGCGCTGGAATTCCGCGCCCGGCATTACGGCTGGAAGGCGGGGGTGCGCTACGCGGAGCCGTTCTGGGTGCGGGAGGCGATTGTGTTAGATGATTTATTTTCGGCGCTGGGGAAAAACCGGATGTAATCTCTTGAATTTCTGCGAAAAATTCCCCACCTTTGGAGTGATCCTAAAAAGGAGGAAACGATGCCCACGGTCAAGCAACCTTCCCTTCCCGAGCCGGAAAAACTGCTGGCGGAAGCCCGCCCGAAAGTACGGCAGCAGCTTCAAAAAAGAATTCGCCAAATCGGGCCGGCCTTAAAAGAGATCAGCCAGGGCGCTTTGATGGGAGTATTCCTGGGCGGCATCGCCGCGCCGCTGGCCGCCCTGGGGGCCGGGCCGCTGGCGGGGATCATCACCCAGATTGTCAGCGGGGTAGGCGGGAATCTGCTGGCCAACTTTATCCAGCGTTATTACGACGCGGATTCTGCCGGCGACGAAGCTGCTAAACAGGCGATTCTGGAAGAGATCAACCGCCATTTGCACGAGGAATCCCAAAATAGCCGGAATATACTGGCTGCGCTGCAAGAGTTGTTGGACAAAGTAGATGCGCTGGCAGCGGCGCAGGAAGCCGTGGAAGCCCGGGAGGCCCAATGGCTGGGAGAGCAATTCCTGGCGCTGCGGCTGATCCCCGCGGACCTTTCCACTCACCGCCGCTTTGCCGGGGAAGTGAAGAAGCTGCTCCGGCTGCAAGGAGCGCATATTCAGGAGAATTTTCGCCTGAGCGATGACCACCGCGCCGATTTCCTGGTGACCCACAAGGGTTTTGCGCGTAGCGAACGCACCATCGTGCAGTGCGTGACCACCACCCAGGGGCGCGCCGATGAAAAACTGCTCGATCCCATCCTCCGCCGCTTGCACAATGCACAGAAGGAAAGCCGCGCCGATTTCGGCATCATCATTACCGACAGCGGCCTTTCTCCCCAGGCGCAGAGCCTGGCAGAAGATTTCGGCTGGGAGGTGCGCCGTTACGACGGCCTGCTCGCCGACCTGATGGATTTCACCCTTTACTTAGAAAAACGCTGCGATGACTTTACCCAACCGCGCCCGGACCGCGACCTGCCCGCGCTGAGCGAGTACTACGTGGCGCTCAAAGCCAAGGAGAAACGCGCCGCTAAGGATGCCAAAACCGTCGATCTGTTCCAGTACGTGCAAAACTGGATTTCCCGCCCCTCGCCCGCGCAGCCTTTGATGCTGTTAGGAGAATACGGAACCGGCAAGACCACCTTCTGCCGTAAGTTAGCCTACGAGCTGGCGGAAAACTACCGCCAGGCGCAAGACCGCGTCGCCGCCGGGCATCCCCTGAACGCTCCCCGCCCGCGCCTGCCGCTATTGATCAACCTGCTGGATTTCGTGGAAATTCGCAAGTTAGATGCCTTGATTACCCACTACCTCGGCTATCATTGCGGGGTGGACCGCCCGCGCTACGAAGTGTTCGAAGCCCTCAACGAAGCGGGTTTCTTCGTCATTATCCTGGACGGGTTCGATGAAATGGCGGTGCGGGTGGACAGCGCCGCCGTCGAAAAGCATCTGAAGCAAATCGAACAACTGGCCGCGCCGCGGGAAAGCCGGGTGCTGCTGACCGGCCGCCCGGAATTTTTTATGAGCCGCGAGGAAATGGAGCGCAGCCTCTGGCCGCGCGAGCGAATTTTGCCGGAACGCTTCAAAAATTATAACGCCCTGCAATTAGAACTCTGGGATGATGAACAAATTCAGGAATTTTTGAATCGTTTCGCGCCGCACCTGCCCAACCGCCTGGGCAGTGGAAAAGAATATTACCGCCGGATTCAGGCGATTCCCGGCTTTGCCGACGACCTGGCGCAGCGCGCGGTGCTGTTAGAAATGATCGCCCGCACCCTGCCGTTATTCGATGAAAAGACCCCGGTTACCCGCCCGAACCTCTACGAGCTTTATTTGCGCAAAGAGCTGGAACGCCAGCGCCTCAAGAAAGGCCGGGAGCTGCTGTTAGATGACCACACCCGTTTCGAGCTGCTGCAAAAATTAGCGGCCGATTCTTACGCCATGGAAGGCGGGGGGATCCACTGCGCCGCCGCGGCCGAGCGGGTAAAACCGAAGCTGCCCCCGGAAGAGGCCGTTTCCGCGGTAAAGACCGAGCAGCACACCCGGGAGTTCCTGGGCTGCTCTTTTTTACGCCCCGGCCCCGGCGACCTGTTCATCTTCTCGCACCGCTCCTTTCGGGGTTATTTTGCCGCCAAAGAGTTCCTGCCGCGGCTGCTGGACGGCAGCGCCCGGCCCCAGCCCATCGACCAGGACTGCATCGGTTTTTTAGCGGAAATGTTAGGAGAAAAATGCACCGCGGAATTTTACCGCCGCCAGGTAAAGAACGCCCTGGCCAAAGAGGGGTTGCCGCAGTGGATCGAGGCCAAAAACGGGGGCTACTGGCAGCGCCTGCCCGGCAGCGACGGAGCCACAGGCATGGAAGTGGAAATGGTCTATGTGCCCGCCGGGCCGTTTGTACTGGGCGAGGAAGGAGAATATGCCTTACCGCCGCAGATTGCAGTGCTGGAAAAGGGCTTCTGGATCGACAAAACCCCGGTGACCAACGCCCAGTACCGGGAGTTCCTGAAAGCCAATCCCAAGCATCCTGCGCCGTTTTACAACGAGAATTGGGCCAAACCTTACAACTGGAACGGGCGCGAGTTTCCCAGGGGCACAGGAGACCACCCGGTAGTGCTGGTAAGCTGGAACGACGCGCAGGCGTTCTGCCGCTGGGCCGGAAAAACCCTGCCCGGGGAGCAGCAGTGGGAAAAATCCGCCCGGGGAATCGACGGGCGGCGCTGGCCCTGGGGCAACGCCTGGAACCGCGACTACTGCAACAGCGCCAGTTGGTGGGCAAAACGGGATTTATTCAACGATAAAGATTGGGAAAGATGGCGAGACGAGGAGTTTTTGAAAAAATTATCAGGGAAAAAGGCCATGACTACATCGGTCGGTGATTTCCCCGAAAATATTTCTCCCTACGGCTGTGTGGACAGCGCCGGCAACGTCTGGGAGTGGTGTGAGGACTTTTATGACGAAAAACAGGAGTCGCGCGTGTTGCGCGGGGGCGCGTGGGGCAATCCTCCACGCGTCGTGGCCGGCGCCATCCGCATCCTCAGCCAACCCGACGATCTCAGCCTCAATATCGGGTTTCGGTGCGCCAGAACTTAGCACCCTTTGCACTTTGCTCTTTTATTCTTTTCACTTTCAACGCGCGATAGCGCGTTGGCGAAAATTTTTTTTAAAATTTGATTATTCCTTCGCCAGGGGCTATTATCTCACGGGCAGGGGCTTAACGCGCGTGTTGCGCGGGGGCGCGTGGAACAATCAACCACACAACGTGGCCGGCGCCATCCGCAACCACAACCAACCCGACAATCTCAACAACAATATCGGGTTTCGGTGCGCCAAAACACCCGGGGGCATTTGCATCGTTCGTTTGCCTTTTGAGGCCCATTTTCCCGGAATCCGGCGGCTCACGGGTGGCCGGAGCGCGGAACAATGGGTGTTCACAGCGTCTGTCCGGCGTCCCGCAACCGCGGGGCCAAAAATAAAATAGCCCGGAAGCGGCTGGTAGTTCCGGCAGGCCGGAACGAACGCCGCCGCCGGGCATTATTATACCAAACGCAGGTTGAAATTTCCATTTACCGGTAATGGAGCCACTTTGTAGCCAGGATTCTTTCCCGAACACCGGAGGTGTTCAACATTTGTAGAATTCACCAGCCTCAAATAACCGCCGGAACCCCGAAGGGGTTCAACCCCTGCTCCGAAGGAGCCACTTCGTGGCCGGGGTTGCGGTTCGTATTGGTATTATTGCCGCTACAAATGTTGAACCCCTACCGGGGTTCCTTGAATAAGAAACGGAAATTTTAAAATGCGCTTAGTA
>JABWBP010000128.1 GCA_013360445.1 Calditrichaceae bacterium
TTCCGTCAGCGACCCGGCGGGGTTGAGCGATATCGACACCATCCTGGTTACCGTTACCGGGGCCAACGACCCGCCCTTCGTGGTCAACCCCATCCCGGATCTGAGCTTCCCGGAAGACAGCGGGCCGCACCTGGTGGTCGCGGATCTGAATACCATGTTTTTCGATCCCGATCCGGGCAGCGGTTTTGTGTTCACGGCGCAGTCGGATAACCCGGACATCCAGGTTGTGGTGCAGAACGACAGTTTGTGGGTGGACGGAAGTTTGAACTATTTCGGGAGCGGAACCGCCATCGTCAGCGCGGATGACGGGGTGTTCAGCGTCAGCGACACCTTTGCGGTCACGATAACCCCGGTCAACGATCCCCCGGCGATCATCAACTTAGCCCCCGCTTACACCATCCCGGAAGATGATACCCTCTCCTTCGACCTGGATACTTTGGCGGCGGACATCGACGATCCGGTGAACAGCCTGATCTGGGAAGTGGAAGTTTTAAGCGGCGGCGGCGCTGCTGACAGCATCCAGGTGCTGTTGAACCTGCTCACCCGGGTGCTCTCGGTTATTCCGGATCCGAATTATTACGTCTCGAACCTGGATCTGCGCTTCACGGTCTGCGACGTTTCCAACGATTGCGATCAGCAGGTCGCGGCGCTGAGCGTGCTGTCCGTAAATGATCCCCCGGCGATCAGCGGGCTGCCGGATTCCCTGGCGTTTACGCCGGATTCTTCCGCCACCCTGAACGTGTGGGATTATGTGGAAGACGTGGAGACGCCGGATTCCCTGTTGAGCTATGCGTTCACGGTTTCCACCAATGCAGTGGCGTACAGCTACGATCCCGTCAGCGGCCTACTCCTGCTGATCGCGCAGCCCGGCTTTGTGGGAGAGGCGTTCCTCACCATCAAAGCGACCGATCCGCAGAACGCCTTTGCCCAGGCGACCCTGCGGGTGGTGGTCAATCCCGTGGTGGGGATTATCGAACCGCTCGGCGGCGAGCTTCCCCGGGAATTCTCTTTGCAGCAAAACTATCCCAACCCCTTCAACCCGGAAACCCGGATCAAATTCCAGCTGCCCGCGGCGGAGACGGTCACTTTAACGGTGTATAACGTGTTAGGGCAGAAAGTGCGCACCCTGGTCAACGCGCGTTTAGAAGCCGGTTTTTACGAGGCGGTGTGGAACGGCCTGAACGATCAGGGCCAGGCGCTGGGCAGCGGGGTGTACATCTATCGCATCGAGGCGGGCAGTTACCGGATGGTGCGGCGGATGGTGCTGATGAAATAAAATCCAATGGCCGGTTGGCGGTTGGTTGTTAAGTATTCCCTACATCTTCCGGCGAGAGCCGCCCTTTGCGGCAGCTCGAGCCGGAAGGTTTTTTATTTTCGGAGTCGAAAAAGGGGGAGCCTCGAATATACAACTTTTCTGCTGAATGAGCGATACTACCACAATTGGCTGTCTGCTTTCACCAGCCCCCGGACCTTCCCGCCTTTCTTGTTTTCAATCCCACCAAATTTGTTTATATTAACCGGCGCATATCTTTACAAGGCGCTGTTTTGAGATGGTTTTGGTTTTACAAATAATCACAAAAGAAAATTGCTACGAGAGGCGGCGATATGAAAGTGTTGAGTTATAAAATTATGCTTCGCGAAGAACCTGAAGGGGGCTATACCGTGTTGATTCCTTCTCTTCCCGGTTGTGTTACCTATGGAGATACCATCAAAGAAGCGATAAGAATGGCAAAAGAAGCGATTGAATTGTACCTGGAAAGCCTGAAAGAGCATGGAGAGGAAATACCCACGGAAGAAAAAATGCTGGAATATACCATAACAGTAGAAGCCCATGCCTAAGCTTCCCTCCCTTACTCCTGAGAAAGTTATCAAGATACTGGAAAAAAGAGGCTTTGTTCTGGACCGGACTAAAGGAAGCCATCATATTTACTACCACCCGGATACCCACAAAAGAGCCGTTGTTCCGCTCCATAAAAAAGATTTGCCTAAAGGAACACTGCTTGAAATTCTGAAACAGGCGGGTATCAGTAAAGAAGAGTTAAACGATCTGCTATGATGGTCAATCCTTCCCGCCTTTCCTGTTTTCAATCCCGATAAATTTGCTTATATTAACCGGCGCAATATCCATAAAAGGCCAGGGAGCGAAGCCGCGCCGCCGTCTCACGCATCACGTTTCACCTGTCACGCCAAAGCGCCGCTTCGGCTCTATCGCAATAAAAGAATCCCTAACCCAACCCCGGGAACATGACCATGGCCCCTCCACGCCTCTTTCTCATCGACGGATCGGCGCTGTATTACCGCTCCTATTTTGCGTTCATTCGCAATCCCCTCATCAATTCCAAAGGGGAGAATACCAGCGCCACCTACGGTTTTACCACTTACCTGATGCGCATTCTCTTCGACGAGAAGCCGGATTACTTAGCGGTGGTGTTCGATACCAAAGAACCCACCTTCCGGCATCATAAATACGCCCCCTACAAGGCTACCCGGGAAAAAATGCCCGAGGAAATGGCCGCCCAGTACCCCCGCATTGTGGAGCTGACCGAAGCCTTCGGGGTGGCGCGGCTGGAAAAAGCGGGTTACGAGGCCGACGATCTTATCGCTACCCTGGCGAAGCGGGCGGAGCGGCAGGGCATCGAAACCTACATGGCCACGGGGGACAAGGATATGATGCAGGTGCTCTCCCCCATGATCAAAATGTTCAACATGCGCCCGGGGGCCGGCAAGGATTCCCCGGAGATCATCGACGCGGCGCATTTGCAGCAGGAGTTGGGGCTGCGCCCGGAGCAGGTGATCGACTACCTGGCCCTGATGGGCGACAAGAGCGATAACGTGCCCGGGGTGCCCAAAGTCGGGGAAAAAACCGCCCGGGAGCTGCTGCAGCAGTACGGCTCCGTCGCGGGAATTTACGCCAATCTCGACAAGATCAGCAAAAAGGCCATCCACGATACCCTGGCGGAAAACCGCCGCCTGGCGGAGCTTTCCCGGGAGCTGGTTACCCTGGATACCGACGCGCCCCTGGAGATAGATCTGGAAGCCCTGCGCCGCCCCGCGGTGGAGGCGGAGAAATTAGTTCCCCTGTTCGAGCACCTGGAATTCCGCAGCCTGATCCCGCGCCTGCGGGAAGCCGGTGCGCAATCCGCCGCAATGCCGTCCCTGCAAACCCAATTCGACGCCCAAAAACAAAACTATCATTTGGTGAATACCCCGGGAGCGCTGCAAACATTGGCCGAACAGCTTCGCCGGCGGGATTTCTTCATCTTCGATACCGAAACCACCGGGCTGGAGACCTTCAACGCCGAAGTGATCGGGATTTCCTTCGCCTGGGAAAAGGGTGAGGCGTATTACGTTCCCCTGAACGATCCCGCCAACCTGCCCGCGCAGGCCGTGATCGCCGCCTTCAAGCCGCTGTTCGAGAACCCGCAGATCAAAAAAGGGGGGCAGAACATCAAATTCGACGCCCTGATGCTCTACCAGCACGGCATCGAGCTGCAGGGGATCGACTTCGACACCATGATCGCCGGTTACCTCATCAGCCCGGGGGCGCGGCAAAATAATCTCGACGCCCTGGCGGAGAAATACCTGAATTACAAGATGATCCCTATCGAGGAACTGATCGGTAAGAAGGGCAAGGGGCAGAAAACTATGCTGGACGTGCCGGTGGAGCAGGTGAGCGCCTACTCCTGCGAGGACGCCGATATTACCCTGCAATTGAAATTAATGCTGGAGGAGAAACTGCGCGAAACCGGCGCAGAAGAGTTGTTCCGTGAGGTGGAAATGCCCCTGGTGGAAGTGCTGCTGCACGTGGAAAAGAGCGGGGTGAGCCTCGACGTGCCCTTTTTGCAGGAAATGTCCGCCCGGTTGGGCGAAAACGCCGAACGGCTGCAAAAGGAGATCTATCAATTAGCCGGGGAGGAATTCAACACCAATTCACCGCAGCAGTTAGGGGTAATCCTGTTCGACAAGTTAGAAATCCACCGGGAATTGAACAAGCGCAAGCCCGCCCGCACCGCCACGGGGCAGTATTCCACCACCGAAGCGATCTTGCTGCGCTACAGCGAGCACCCGGTGGTGAATAAAATTTTAGAGTACCGCAAGCTCGCCAAGCTGAAATCCACTTACGTGGACGCTCTTCCCGCGCTCATCAGCCCGCGCACCGGGCGGCTGCACACCTCTTTCAACCAGACCATCGCGGCCACCGGGCGGCTCTCCAGCAGCGATCCCAACTTGCAGAACATTCCCATCCGCGGGGAAGTAGGGCGGGAAATCCGCAAAGCCTTCATTCCCGGCGCTCCCGACCATTACATCCTCTCCGCGGATTATTCCCAGGTGGAATTGCGGGTAATGGCGCACATCTCCGGCGACGAGGCGCTCAAAGAGGCGTTTGCCCGGGGGGAAGACATCCACAGCACCACTGCCGCGGCAATTTTCGACGTCTCCCTGAACCAGGTCACCCCGGAGCAGCGCCGCAAGGCCAAGGAAGTGAATTTCGGGATCATCTACGGCATCTCCCGCTTCGGGCTGGCGGACCGGTTGGGCATCTCCCCGGACGAGGCGGAGGAGATCATCCGCCACTATTTCATCCGCTTCCCGAAGGTGAATCAGTACATGATCGACACCATTGCCTTTGCCCGGCAGAACAAATACGTGACCACCCTCCTGAACCGCCGCCGCTACGTGCCGGAAATCGCCGACAAGAACGCCGCCATCCGCCAGAACGCCGAGCGGGTGGCCATCAACACTACCATCCAGGGCAGCGCCGCGGATTTGATCAAAATCGCCATGATTGATATTTATAAGGAGATCAAATCACGAAAGCTGCATAGCCAAATGATCCTCCAGGTGCACGATGAGTTAGTCTTCGAAGCGCCGGAAAACGAAGTGGATATGCTCAAACCGCTGATCAAAGAGAAGATGGAATCCGCCATGCAGCTCAGCGTGCCCCTGAAAGTGGACGTGGGAGTGGGGAAGAACTGGCTGGAAGCGCATTGAAAATGAAAAGTGAAAAGTGCAAAAGCTTGCCCGTTCGGCTGAGCTCACGACGAAGCCTGAGCATAGTTTACCCTGAGCCAGTCGAAGGGTCGAAGGGTGAAAAGTGAAAAAGATGGAGGGATTATGGGGAATAAGGGCGAAGGGCTTTCGGAAAGGTTTTTGAATTATGCGGTGAGGATAGTGCTTTTTGTTGAACGCCTGGAAAAAAGCTTTGTGGGAAGGCATATTGGTGGGCAGTTGTTCCGGGCAGGAACTTCCGCGGGATCGAATTGCGAAGAAGCGTGCGGCGCGGAGAGCCGCCCGGATTTCGTACATAAATTAGGGGTGGTTCTGAAAGAATTGAGGGAAGCGCGATTCTGGTTAAGGCTTATCCAGGGGAGTAAATTGCTTCCGGAAAATGATCCGGGTTTATTAGATATCTTGCAGGAAACTGAAGAGCTTGCCAAAATCACTGCGAAGTCGATCATCACCGCCCGGCAAAATAAAAACAAGCAACGCGCATCATAATTTTTTGATTTTTCATTCCCGCATTCGCGAGGACAGGCCTTTCACTTTGCATTTTTCATTTTACCCAAGGAGATGTACCCATGAAAACCATAGCATCCCTGGCTATAACCGCCCTCTTCGCCCTCTGCCTGCTCGCCTGCAACGGCGGGGGACAGGGCGAGCCGCAGCAGGTTCGCACGGTTCATCCCGCGCGGCAGCCGCTGCAAGTCATCCTCATCGGCGGGCCGGGGGCGGGGAAAGGCACCCAGGCGGCAAAGATCAAGGAAAAATATGGCATTCCCCACATTTCTACCGGGGAGATTTTACGGGAAGAAGTGGCTAAGGGCACCTCCCTGGGAATGCAGGTGAAAGAGGTGATGGAGCGCGGCGAGCTGGTGGCGGACAGCATCGTTCTGGCGCTGGTGGAAAACCGGTTGAAGCAGCCGGATTGCCAGAAGGGTTTCATTCTCGACGGTTTTCCCCGCACCGTCGCCCAGGCGCAGGGATTGGAACCGATCCTCCAAAAACGCGGCCACCCGGGTTTGAAAGTGATCCTGTTAGAAGTTTCCGACCGGGAAATGATGCAGCGGTTGCTGGCCCGCAAACGCGCCGACGACACCGAGGAAACCATCAAAAACCGGATCGCCAAATACCACGCCGAGACGGTTGAGGCCATCCGCTATTACGAAGAAAAAGGGCTGCTCTCGCGCATCGACGGGGAGCAATCCATCGAAGACGTGTTTGCGGACATCGATGCCGATCTGGAAGAATAAAAAACCTTCCGCCGCCGCCCGCGTAAATACCCCTTGCTTTTATGTTGCGAGGGGGGCATAAAAAGGAGTGCAAAGCTTTAGCTTTGCATATGCAAAATTGCATTCCATGCAAAACTGAAGTTTTCCACTCCGTAACACGAGAAGGAGTCGCCATGAACAAAATCAACCTCTTTTTTCCGGTACTCCTGGCGCTGGCGGCAGCGGCGGGCAGCGTTTGTGCGGGGGAGAACCGGGCGTCTTCCGGCAGTTTGGACCTTCCGGCGCACGGCTACGGCCTAAGCATCGGCAACTCCGCCAATTTCAACGGGCTGCGGATC
The DNA here is from genome assembly GCA_013360445.1 of Calditrichaceae bacterium. Classification (GTDB taxonomy): domain Bacteria; phylum Calditrichota; class Calditrichia; order RBG-13-44-9; family J075; genus JABWBP01. The sequence continues at coordinate 6,569 of JABWBP010000128.1, forward strand.
AACTTTCGCGATAAAAACGTGGAGCGCATCAACGGCATCAACCTCACCATCTGGGGCTCCGATCAGAACAAGACCGCGGTGGTGAACGGTCTCTCGCTGAGCTTGCTGCATGAAGCGGGGGAGTTGAACGGGATTTCCTTGGGCGCGTTAGGGATGGGCGCGGAGCGAGAAATGCGCGGTGTTAACGTAGGAGTGGTGGGAATCGGCGCGGGAGAATCCCTGGCCGGGTTGAATTTCGGCGGGATCGGCCTGGGGGCGGGAGAGAACGTCAGCGGCGTTAACCTGGGAGGAATCGGGGTGGGCGCCGGCGGAAACCTGAAGGGGATTAACTTCGGCGGAATTGGCGCGGGCGCGGGCGGCGACGTGCGCTGGATTACCGTCGGCGGGTTGGGCGCGGGCGCCGGCAGGGATATGTTGGGTTTGAATATTGGCGGCCTGGGAGTGGGCGCGGGAAGAGATTTAACCGGGATCAGCCTTGCGCTGCTCGGCGCGGGTGCGGGGAGGAACATGAGCGGGATTAACCTCGCAGGAATCGGGGTACTCAGCGGGAACGCGCTGCGCGGGATTTCCTTTGGCGGAATTGGCGCGGGAGCGCCCCGGGTGCAGGGATTGGCGATTGGCGGAGTGGGCGCCGGGGGCGTTTACCTGGATGGGGTCATATTGGCCGCCGCGTTTGTCACCGTCGCCGACGACGGCCGGCTGCGCGGTTTCAGCGCCAGCGCCTTCAATCAAATCAAAGGAACCCAGAGCGGCGTCGCCCTGGGCATCGTGAACTACGCCCGGCGGCTGAACGGCGTGCAGATCGGGGTGATCAACTACGTGCGCGACAACCCCAAATTCCTCAAAGTGCTGCCGGTTTTGAACGTTCATCTCGATTGAATTGTAACTATTCAGGCATCTTGCCACAGAGAGCACAGAGAGCACAGAGATATAAAAAGCTTGCTAAAAAAACCTGTTTGGTAGAAAAAGATGTTCCA